>OY970226.1:1512500-2095873 GCA_963714065.1 uncultured Alphaproteobacteria bacterium
TGGTACGCTGCGATAAGCTTCGGGAAGGTGCGAACAACCTTTGATCCGGAGATTTCCGAATGGGGCAACCCATCTCAAAACCAGAGAACAGAATACAGGCGCAAGGCTTTTGTCTTGTTGTCTGTGTTCGACTTTCTGGTTTTATCAAGAGATATTGATCCTTGAATAAAATAGAGGATTTAAAGCGAACCCGGGGAACTGAAACATCTAAGTACCCGGAGGAAAGGACATCAAACGAGACTCCGCTAGTAGTGGCGAGCGAACGCGGAACAGGCCAATGTCAGATCGAAAACAACCGGAACCATTTGGAAAGATGGGCCTAAGCTGGGTGATAGCCCCGTACGGGTAAAGATAGATCTGAATTCGAGTAAGGCGGGACACGTGCAATCCTGTCTGAACATGGGGGGACCACCCTCCAAGCCTAAGTACTCCCTAGCGACCGATAGCGAACAAGTACCGTGAGGGAAAGGTGAAAAAAACCCCGACAAGGGGAGTGAAATAGATCTGAAATTGAATGCTTACAAACAGAGGGAGCTCAAGGTTCGTCCTGGGTGACCTCGTACCTCTTGTATAATGGGTCAGCGACTTTGTGTAACGAGCAAGCTTAAGCCGATAGGCGGAGGCGTAGCGAAAGCGAGTCTGAATAGGGCGACCAAAAGTTCGTTGCATAAGACCCGAAACCTAGTGATCTAGCCATGGCCAGGCTGAAGGTAGGGTAACACCTACTGGAGGGCCGAACTCATATCTGTTGCAAAAGATTGAGATGAGCTGTGGTTAGGGGTGAAAGGCCAATCAAACTAGGAAATAGCTGGTTCTCCGCGAAATCTATTTAGGTAGAGCGTCGCGTGAATGTCTTGAGGGGTAGAGCACTGGAAGGGCTAGGGGGTGTCAAAACCTACCAAACCCTACCAAACTCCGAATACTCAAGAACACTGCGCGGCAGACACACGGTGGGTGCTAACGTCCATCGTGGAGAGGGAAACAACCCTGACTAGCAGCTAAGGCCCCTAATTCGTGGCTAAGTGTGAAAGGATGTGAGGATCCATAAACAACCAGGAGGTTGGCTTAGAAGCAGCCATCCTTTAAAGAAAGCGTAACAGCTCACTGGTCTAGGTTCCTTGCGCCGAAAATGTAACGGGGCTCAAGCCACGAGCCGAAGCTCTAGATTCATCCCTTCGGGGGTGAGTGGTAGCGGAGCGTTCCCTAAATCGTTGAAGGCGGACCCGTGAGGGCTGCTGGAGATATGGGAAGTGCGAATGCTGACATGAGTAACGACAAACAGTGTGAGAGACACTGTCGCCGAAAGTCCAAGGGTTCCTGCTTAAAGTTAATCTGAGCAGGGTTAGCCGGCCCCTAAGTCGAGGCAGAAATGCGTAGACGATGGGAACCACGTTAATATTCGTGGGCCATGGAGTGTGTGACGGACTGCGTATGCTGTCCGGCCTTATTGGATTGGCCGGGCTTCGAAGCAGTTCCAGGAAATAGCCCTCCTATAGACCGTACCCGAAACCGACACTGGTGGACTGGCAGAGCATGCTAAGGCGCTTGAGAGAACGATACTGAAGGAACTCGGCAAATTGCCTCTGTAACTTCGGGATAAAGAGGACCCTTATGTGCGCAAGCATCTAAGGGTGACACAAACTAGGGGGTGGCGACTGTTTATCAAAAACACAGGGCTCTGCGAACTCGCAAGAGGACGTATAGGGTCTGACGCCTGCCCGGTGCCGGAAGGTTAAGGAGAGGAGTTCACGCTCTGAACCGAAGCCCCGGTAAACGGCGGCCGTAACTATAACGGTCCTAAGGTAGCGAAATTCCTTGTCGGGTAAGTTCCGACCTGCACGAATGGCGTAACGACTTCCCCGCTGTCTCCAGTATCGGCTCAGTGAAATTGAACTCCTCGTGAAGATGCGGGGTTCCCGCAGTTAGACGGAAAGACCCCGTGCACCTTTACTATAACTTTGCATTGGCATTAGAAACGTCATGTGTAGCATAGCTGGTAGACTTTGAAGCCGCGGCGCCAGCCGTGGTGGAGTCGAAATGTGAAATACCAGCCTTGATGTTTCTGATGTCTAACCGCCGACCGTTATCCGGTCGCGAGACAATGCATGGTGGGTAGTTTGACTGGGGCGGTCGCCTCCCAAAGAGTAACGGAGGCGTGCGAAGGTAAGCTCAGGCTGGTCGGAAATCAGCCGTCGAGTGCAATGGCATAAGCTTGCCTGACTGCGAGACAAACAAGTCGAGCAGATACGAAAGTAGGTCATAGTGATCCGGTGGTTCCCACGTGTGGAGGGCCATCGCTCAACGGATAAAAGGTACGCCGGGGATAACAGGCTGATGATTCCCAAGAGTCCATATCGACGGAATCGTTTGGCACCTCGATGTCGGCTCATCTCATCCTGGGGCTGGAGAAGGTCCCAAGGGTATGGCTGTTCGCCATTTAAAGAGGTACGTGAGCTGGGTTCAGAACGTCGTGAGACAGTTTGGTCCCTATCTGCTGTGGGTGTTGAAGAATTGAGAGGATTTGCCCTTAGTACGAGAGGACCGGGGTGAAGCGACCTCTGGTGGACCTGTTGTGGCGCCAGCCGCAGTGCAGGGTAGCTATGTCGCGAATAGATAACCGCTGAAAGCATCTAAGCGGGAAACTAACCTCAAAACGAGTTCTTCCTACGAGAGCCGTGGTAGACCACCACGTTGATAGGCCGGGTGTGGAAGCGCAGTAATGCGTGTAGCTTACCGGTACTAATTGCTCCATTGGCTTATTTCGCTCTCATTTCCTATGTTCGCGTGCCGCGCCGTCAGGCGCAGGCACAATAGAAAACGAACATCGAATGAGACGCAGGAAAGATAAGACACAGCGTCATCCCCGCGAAGGCGGGGATCTTAAAAAACAGATTTTCTGAAAGTGACATGGGCGAACGTCCGTAAGGATTTTCGCAATTGAAAAAACCGTGAGGGGTTTTCATGTCGACACAAACGCGCTTTGCCGACCTGGTGGTATTGGCGAGAAGACAAAACCCGATCCCATCTCGAACTCGGCCGTTAAACTTCTCAGCGCTGATGGTACTATGGCTTAAGCCCTGGGAGAGTAAGTCGCTGCCAGGTCTGCCAAGTGCGTTTGTGTTCATCACGCCGAACCCTCGGACTTGATCCAAGGGGAAGGCGGAAAAGCTTTTCTCTTCTAACCGTCATCCCCGCGAAAGCGGGGATCTAATTTAAAAGCCGCCCTTCGGGGCGGCTTTTTTTATGCGCTCACGCAACATGTTTCGAAAACACATCGCTTCCTTATGTCTTGAGCCCTTATTTCGGGCATGATTGAGATACGACATCCCTCAACCTTCAAAGGACGATACATGAAAAAACTTTTCACCCTTATTCTTCCTGCGGCCGCTTTCTTTGCCTTGTCTAACGTGAGCGCGCCTGCATCCGCCAGTGAACTTACGCGCGGGCTTCATGCAGTCGATCGCACGGTTGGGCAGGCCATCGGTGCGAAAAAGTGCCGCAATGTCAGGGACAGGCATTGGAGCGAGCGCCGTCATCGCTGGGTCTGGACGACCACGCGTGTCTGCCGCAACGTTCGATATAGATAAATCCTTTAAAACCCGAAAAAGCCGCTCCCGAAAGGGGGCGGTTTTTTTGTTTGCGCTAGCAGACGTAAATAGCGGAATAACATTTCCGGATGTAGAGCCACTTTCGGAAGACTTATTACCGCCGCCCGGCCCTTATTTCTCTGGGCGCCAGTCGGCGACGCTAATGACAGCTCTAACGCAGGCAAGACGTGCGCTGGATGTAGCAGAGGCATTCGTTTTGGGTAAACCTAAGCAAAAATAAAAAATCAGCCGCCCTTCGGGGCGGCTTTTTTGTTTTACCCACTTGTATTTGGAAAATTAAATCCCAGATTTCTTCATGTGATTAATTCTAGTTACAGTACATTTTAAGAGGAGAATACTATGGGACTTGATCTTGAAGAACGCATTGCTATGTCTGTAATTGATTATGAGACAATCAGCGCAGTAGCTGCGAATTTTATAGTTAGTTTTTTAAAATTTACAAAAGCAAATGGAATAGAGGATGCCATTCCTGCTGGATCAGGCACATTAGTGACTTATCGATCAATTTATGGAATTCTAACGGCAGGTCACGTCTTAGAGCACCTACCAAATAAAGGTGAAATTGGCCTTGTGCGGTTCTCTAATGGCGGGCGACAAATATATCAAAATCAAAGAATCAATATGGAGCACACAGATAGATTTGCTATTTATAATTCTTCAAATAATTCTCAAGGACCAGATTTAGGCTTTTTACGCTTGCCGTCAAATGAAGTTGCTAACCTCAAAGCAACAAATGTTTTCTATAATCTTGAAAAAAATATGCCCACACTTGATTTGAAAAAATCTAATTCATCTTACGTTGATGCAGTTGTTGGAGTTATCGCAGAGAGAACAAATGATCTTCCTTATGACGTGCCTGCAAAGCGTATTAAGAATATTCATGCGCAATTTGGAGTATGCAATATAATTAAAACAAATGAAGTAAGAGATTTTGATCTTATAGATTGTAGGGTCACCTACGATTTCAAAATCAAAGATACCAATTAGTTATGAAGGAGTAAGTGGAGGCGCGTTGTGGCGTATCCATTATATATTTGATGAGGAAAAGAAAACGCAGATTGAGAAAAGGCTATTGCTTGGAATGCCTTTTTATCAATCACCTCCATCTGAGATGGATCGGACTATTACATGTCATGGGCCGAAAAGTGTCTATGGCTCCTTGATTAAGAAAATAATCGAGAAATGGCCTGAGTGCCAAAGCTGAAGTTATTATAGTAGTGCTTACGACGCTCCCGGCCCTTCGCTTGCGCTCAGAGCGTTCGGCGCTCAAAACATGCCACTGGCATGTTTTGCCGACTTCGCGCCTCACCCCATCTCGAACTCGTCCCCGGTTCGTCATTGCCGGGCTTGACCCGGCAATCCATCTAAAAAGAATAATGCGCGCTCTTTATTTATTTCTGGATCCCGGGTCTGATCCTCGCCCGCCTTCGCTAAAGCTACGGCATGGCTCGGGCCCGGGATGACGATTGGGGGGTAGGCGCTTGTGACCTCCCGGCCACTCGCTCACAGCTCTATCGCGCTTCATTCAACACAATAGCGGCGGATGTAGACATGGCCATGGCGCACAACACGGCGTTCGCGGATATATTCGCAACCGCCATAGGCATAGCGCGAATGATAGCCGGGGTAGCCGTAAGAAGGGCCGTAGCCATAACCTCCGGCGCCGAGGCCAAGACCAATAAGGCCTAAAGCGAGGGCGGGGCCGCCAAAGCCGTGATGACCATAGCCACCATAGCCGCCACCATAGTGGCCGTAGCCGCCGTGATGGCCATAGCCACCATGATGGCCGTGATGCCATTGCGCACTTGCAGGCGCTGACGCGCTTAGCAAAAGGGCAGCGGCAAGTAGAAAGCCATATTTTTTCATGATCGTCTCCTTTTATACCAAGCATTGGAAGCTTTTCCCATGCGGGTGACAATCACGAAAATCTTGATGGAAATAAAGATCGGGCAAAATAATGCCAAACGCTCTATGGAGGTAGAATTGGCCTGTTTTGGCTAACCCGAAACCGCGCTTCACCCCATTCCAAACTCGGCCGTTCCACCCCCTTTCTCACCGCCGCGAAAGCGGTGATCTCATTTAAAAGCTGTCTCCGCAGGGCGACTTTTTATTGCTCCCACGACTTGGCAAGCTTAAAATACATGCAATGAACGACATAACGCCCGACACCAAAGTCACCCGCCAGCCGCAAATGGCTGTCGAAGATCCAGTGGCCATTAAGGCAATTTTGAAAGCTGCACCTTTTTGCAATGTCGCCTTCACCGAAAATAGTTTCCCGGTGATTATTCCCATGGCGCATGCCAGCGACGAGACGCATCTGTTTCTGCATGGCTATCATGAAGGCCGCTTTTTCAAGGCGCTAAGCGCCGGCGCACCGCTTTGCGTGTCAGTGACCTTGTTCGATGGGCTGGTGCTGGCCAAATCCGCCTACAGCCATGCGATGAATTATCGCTCGGTTTCCGTGTATGGCAGCGCAACTGAAATTTCCGATGTGCGCGAGAAACTCGCCGTCCTGAAAATGATCTCGGATAAATATGTTCCCGGCCGCTGGGAAACATGCCGCCATCCCAACAAGCAGGAAATGGCGGAAGTGATGATCCTGAAAATGCCGCTCGATAAAATCTCCGGCAAGTCGCGCAAGGGAACGCCGGGAGATATGGAACAGGATCTCGATTATCCCGTGTGGTCGGGCGCCGTGCCGTTCGAGCTCGTGCCGAAAGCACCGGTTACCGATCCAAAATCGAAAGTCGATATACCCATCCCGCAGAATGTTCTGGATGTTGTGAAGAAAGGCGCGCTTTAAATTGTGCCCATGAGCATGCTCCCCGTTTTCGACGGCCATAATGACGTTCTCCTTTATCTCGCGGAGAAGAAAGATGAAGACGGTGGCGTTCGCCGTTTCCTCGATGGCGACATGGGCGCGCATATCGATCTGAAGAAAGCGCGGTCCGGCGGTTTTGCCGGCGGCTTGTTTGCGGTTTTCGTGCCGACATCCAGCATTGAAGACGACGATCACAAAATGCAGGGGCAGCGCTACGACCTGCCGCTCGCCAAACCGCTCGACATCGCCCCGGCGCAGAAAGCAACGGCTGCCATGATGGCGCTGCTGGATCATATTGTGCAGGCATCCGATGGCGCCGTGCGCAAGTGCCGCAGTGTTGCAGATATCCGCACCTGCATGAAAGCCGGCGCTATGGCAGCCGTGCTGCATTTCGAGGGTGTCGAGCAGATCGATGCCGGTCTGACTATGCTTGAAACCTATCACAGCGCGGGGTTGCGCTCGCTTGGTCCTGTCTGGAGCCGGCCGAATATTTTCGGGCACGGTGTGCGCTTTCGCTATCCCAGTTCGCCCGATACCGATCCCGGCCTGACGGAGGCGGGAAAGGCGCTGGTGAAAGCCTGTAACGAATTGAGAATTGCCATCGACCTTTCGCATCTCACCGAAAAAGGTTTCTGGGATGTCGCGAATTCAAGCAGCGCGCCGCTGATCGCCAGCCATTCGAACGCGCATGCCTTATGCAAGAATTCGCGCAATCTGACGGATAAACAGTTGGCGGCGATCAAGGACAGCGGCGGGCTTGTCGGCATCAATTTCGTCACCTGTTTCCTGCGCGAAGACGGGCAGATGACAGATGCTTCTCTCGATGACATCGTCCGCCATGCCGATTATCTCATTGAGCGCTTGGGCGAAGGGGGCGTCGGGCTTGGTTCTGATTATGGAAGCGTGAAGGTGCCGCAGGAAATCGGCGATATTTCCAAATTACAAAAACTCGTGCAGGCGTTTCGCAGCCATGGCTATAACGATGCGCTTTTGCGGAAAATCTGCAGCGAAAACTGGCTTAACGTGCTTGAGCGCATTTGGGGAGAATAAGAGCATAAAAAGCCTGCCCAGCACCGTGAGGATGTTAGGTAGTCTTTTCGTTTAGCTCCGCCAAAGCGCGCCTTATCCATGCGTGCGCTTCGGCTTCGATGGCAAAATGATGGGTTTCGGGAACGCTTTCGTCCGCGCGCGAATCGACGCGCACGTCAAAGCCACCGCTCTCCGACGGGCTGAGCTTGAAAATAGGTTTGCCCTTGCCTTTGTATTTTTTCACGATCGGCATTCAAGCATCGAAACGGGCGAGTTGCACGAAAGCCGCTTGCGCCTGGGCTTCATGTTTTGCGATTGCAATAGGTATCGCGTCGTTGCCTCGCTCAGCCAGAATGTAGACACTGCCTGCCCGCAACTGCGTGGCCTTCAGCGTCGCGCGGTCGAAAATGCCCTGCCAGTCTGACTTTGTAAGAGACGTCATGCGTTTCTCCTTATGGCGAAGGCCAACAGGGTCGCTAAACGAGCTGGTCTTTTGGGGAAATGATGCGCAAATCATATACGCTATTTGTCGAAAAGTCAATTTTATTAGGTGCGCGAAGATTCACGAAGCGATTCAAAGTCGTTTTCTGCTTCCTTAATGAAATCAAAATAAAAAGCCCGGACTTTCATCCGGGCTTTAAGCGAACTGGTTCCGGTAAATGCGGAAATCAGAATTCATACCGCGCGATAAGTGCGCAGTATTTTATTTAGGCTGCTTGCAGATTGTCGGCCGAGGCTTTGCCGCTGCGCGGGTCCTTGACGATATCGAACGAGATGACCTGCCCTTCGTGCAGTCCGCCCAGTCCTGAGCGATCAACCGCGCTGATGTGTACGAACACATCCTGCTTGCCATCTTCTGGCTGGATAAAGCCAAAGCCCTTGGTGGCGTTAAACCACTTCACGGTGCCTTTTTGTTTGCCTTCTGACATTTGTAGTCCTTTTTCAAAGTTTCAGATACCGAAAACGCACAATTACGCTTCGGTGTCGGGTCGATTTTTGGAGAAGAGAGAAGATCTGAAGCGCTTTGAAGCGGGTCGTGATGCTAAAATCTTGTTAGCCGAAAATTCGATCGACCGTTCTATAGCACGGAAACCGGATAAAGCAAAGGTAAATTAGGTCGCCTTTTTACGGCCTTCAGCCGCTTGCTTTAATGTTTCGAGATCAAGTTTCACCTATATTTTGCATGGTTTTTAAAGTCATGCATTTACGCGGAATTTATATGCCCGCGCCAAAATTGCCGGTGCAATTTAATCGCCTGAAGCGCTGGTGTGCTCTTCATCTTAAGGAGCGTGCCATGAACAGATTGCTTGCGACGGTCTGCCTCGTTCTTATTCTTGCAATCGCACCTTCGGCGCAGGCGCAGATGGTGGGTTCGGATAATGTTTATTACGAAGCAAGGCCGGGCGATCTGTGGGCTTCGAAGCTGATCGGCGCGGAGGTTTATAATGCTAAAAACGAAAATATCGGCAAGGTTACGGATCTCGTGCTCGATGGAAACCATAAGGTTCAGGCCGTCGTGCTCGATGTCGGTAACTTTCTCGGCATAGGCAAACATTATATCGCCGTGAAGCCGGAACAGCTTGGGACTGTCAGCAGCGGCGGCAGGTTCAATCTTAATGCCGATCGCGTCAGCCTGACCAGCGCGCCGGAATTCGACATAACGCCGACAACGGGCAGCATCAATGCGCGGGATGAGAAAAACGATATTCCGAACACCAACAAGCTGAAGCAGAATGCAGCGCCGTCTCCCGGCACGACACCGCCGGCCACGCCCGATCAATAAAAATGCTGCGCATTATGTGTCGGCTTCAATAGCATCCCCGGCGCGTATTCCAGGTTCGATATCCATCATATGGATAACGATAGCCATAACCCGCATAATAGGGATAGCTGTAGGGGTAATTGGCATAATAACCCCTGTAATAAGGATAGCCCAAGCCAAAGCCGAGGCCAAGAAATGTGCCAAACGGCGCAACATCGCTTCTGTAGTAATGATGGTAATATCTTGGGTAATAATATCTTGCATTCGCGGGTATGGCCGCGCCCAAAAAGAGCGTTGCGGCAAGCAGAGGGATGAGCTTTTTCATGGTGATCTCCTTGGATAAGGCGAATCGGAGCTGCTTGCGGCGTGGGTTTCAATTGTAAAAACGCGCGGAGAAATAAAAATCGGATAAACGCCATATTGCGCCAAAGCCGCGAGAAAAGGCCGATAAACGGCGTGTTTAAGCGCGATTAAACTGGACCGTCGCCAGCCATATATGATAGCGACATCGCTCCTTTAGTTTTTCGAAAGCTTGATCATGACTTCCGGCTATGCGCGCAATGCGATCATTCTTGGCCTTCTGGCGGCCATCGGGCCTTTCGCCATCGACATGTATTTACCTGCCCTGCCGGCAATCGCCGCCGACCTGCATACGAGTACGATTCTGACGCAAATGACATTGATGGCCTATTTTGCCGGTTTCGGTCTTTCGCAAATTGTCTATGGGCCCGCATCCGATATGAGCGGGCGCAAGCCGCCGCTTTATTTCGGGTTGTCGCTTTTCATAATGGGCTCGATTGGGTGCGCTTTTTCGCCCGGCATCGCGAGCCTGATCCTGTGCCGGTTTATCCAGGGTGTCGGCGGTGCGGCCGTGATGGTTGTGCCACGCGCGGTAATCCGCGATCTTCATACCGGAATCGAGGCGACCAGGCTGATGTCGTTCGTGATGCTTGTTCTCAGCGTCTCGCCCATTCTGGCGCCTCTTGCCGGCAGCGCACTGATCGTGCCTTTCGGCTGGCGGGCGGTTTTTGTCGCAGTGACAATTATAGCATTGCTCGGCTTTCTGCTGGTGGCGCTGGCCTTGCCGGAAACGCTGCCGCCGTCGCGGCGTATCAGGAGCGAATTTCGGGCCGTGCTCGCAGGTTACGGCCGCCTTTTATGCGACAAGCGGTTTTTAGGCCTGACCTTTATCGGCGGTTTGGGCATGTCGAGCTTTTTTGCATTTCTTGCCAGTTCGTCCTTTATTTATATCGGTCATTTCGGCCTTACGCCGACACAATACAGCCTGGCATTTTCCGTGAATGCCGTCGGTTTTATCGGCGCCTCGCAGTTCAGCGCGACCCTGGGCGAGAAATTTGGCATGGAGCGCGTGATCGGCGTTGCGGTCTGCCTATACGCGGTGCTGGCCGTAATCCTGTTCACCACGGCATTCCTGGGCGTGGACAATCTTGCGACATTAATGGTCATGCTGTTTTGCAGTTTTGCCTGCCTTGGCCTCGTCGTGCCGGCCGCGATGGTGCTGGCGCTCGACGATCATGGGCCGATTGCCGGCATGGCGTCCGCGCTCGGCGGCACCTTGCAGCTTATCACCGGCGCGATCATGATCGTTATTGCCAGCCTGCTTTTCGACGGTACCTCGTTGCCGATGGTGACGATCATCGCCTTATGCGCGTCCGGCGCCTTCATTCTCTCGAGAATAACGCTGCGCAAACCCAGCCTGATAAGCGTGCCCGTGAAGTAAATGCTAGCAGGCTGCGACGGAAAGCCCGTCGGCATTGAAAATGTGAACGTGCTGTTCAATCGCCGAGACAGTCACCTGATCCCCCAGTTTCGGCGTTGCCGCGCCTTGAACCAGCACGCTGACGACTTCGCCGCTCGTCAATTTCAAATGGGCGAAACCCATTTCGCCCAGCCTTTCGACAAGGTCGACACGTCCTTCAAGGCGCACCGGGCCGGCGTCGCCAAGCATGAGGTGCTCGGGGCGAATGCCGATGGTTGCATTTTCACCTAAGCCGATTTTTCCGGTGGCGGGAAGCGTCAATATATGATCGGAGCGTGTCTTGAATTCTAGCCTGCCGTTTAAAGCTGCGCCTGCCGTGACAGAAATGAAATTCATGGCCGGCGAACCTATAAAGCTTGCGACGAAAATATTGCATGGATGGTAATAGAGATCGAGCGGTTTTCCGGTCTGTTCGATGCGGCCTTCGTTCATGACGACGATCCTGTTGGCCAGCGTCATGGCTTCGACCTGATCATGCGTGACGTAGATGATCGTCGCTTTCAGTTGCCGGTGCAGTTTCGCAATCTCGATGCGGGTTGCAATGCGAAGCGCGGCATCGAGGTTCGATAGCGGTTCGTCGAACAGAAAAACGTCGGGCTCGCGCACGATGGCGCGGCCGATGGCGACACGCTGGCGTTGTCCGCCGGAAAGATCGCGCGGTTTCCGGTGCAGAAGTTTTTCAAGCCGCAGCATTCGGGCAACTTCCTGCACGCGGCGGCCGATCTCTGCTTTCGGTACGCCTGCGAATTTCAGGCCGAAAGCCATATTGCCGTAGACATCCATATGTGGATAGAGCGCATAAGACTGGAAAACCATGGCAATCCCGCGTTTTGCCGGCGGCAGGTCGTCGACGCGGCGATCCTTGATGCGGATTTCGCCGCGCGAAATCGGCTCGAGCCCGGCAATGGTGCGCAGCAGGGTCGATTTGCCGCAACCCGACGGGCCGACAAGCACGATGAACTCGCCATTGCCAACGGCAAGATCGATGTCTTTAAGAATTTCGGCGGTCCCGTAGGATTTTTGCAAATTTACAATTTTGACGTCGGCCATAAGCGTTCCTTATTTTACCGCGCCCGCGGTCAGGCCGCGGATAAGCTGGCGCGAAAAGATCAGATAAAGCAGAAGTGCGGGCAGGATGGCGACCGAAAGTGCCGCGAGAACGGCGTTCCAGTCCGTCACATATTGCCCGATGAATTGCTGAATGCCGAGCGTAATGGTCTGCGTACCATTGCCCGGCGCCAGAAGCAGCGGGAACCACAAATCGTTCCAGATCGGAATCATCGAAAAGACGGCAACGCTTGCGATGGCCGGGCGGAGAAGGGGCAGGACGATATAAAAGAAAATCTGATATTCGTTCAAACCGTCGCAGCGGGCAGCCTCGCGCAGATCTTTCGGCAATTGCGCGATGAATTCGGCGAGAATAAAGATCGCCAGCGGCAGGCTTTGCGCCGTGTAAACGAGAATAAGGGCTGTCCGCGTGTTGACGAGATCGAGATCGGCGACGAATTTGAGGATAGCAACGCTACCGAGCCTGATCGGGATCATGATACCGATCGAGAGGTAGAATTGCATCAGGCTGTTGCCGCGAAACTTATATTCCGAGAACGCCCAGGCGGCCATGGCCCCGAACAGAAGCACGAGAAACAATGTAATCAGCGTCACGCTGACGGAATTGAAGAAATAGAGCGGAACCTGGCTGTCGGAAAAAATTTTGCGGTAGCCGATCAGGGAGAAGCTCTCGAAGGACGGCAGCGACAGCGGATTTGCGAAAATATCCTTCCGCGCCTTGAACGAATTCATCAGCACGAGAAGAATTGGAAAAAGGGCGAGAACCGTATAGCTTCCGAGAATAAGATGAACGCTTAATGTGCTCGATAAACGACGCATGTGAACTCTCTAGAAACTGTATCGCTGCAGGCGCCGTTGCACCATGAACAGGTAGACCATAACGCCGCAGAGAATGATAAGAAACATCATCGTCGCAACCGCAGCACCCATGGCCGGGTCGCCGAGCTGGAGCTGGTTGCCGAAAAATGTTCGGTAAAAGAAAGTGCCGAGAATATCGGTCGAGAAATTGGGGCCGGCAAGCGCGCCTTTCACGGAGTAGATTAAATCGAAAGCGTTGAAGTTGTTGATGAAGGTCAGGATCGAAACAAGCCCGATCGTCGGCAAAATCAGCGGCAGCTTGATATGGAAAAAAATCTGAATCTGGTTCAGGCCGTCTGCCGTGGCGGCATCCGTCAATTCGGAGGGAATGGCGAGCAGGGCGGCATAAATGAGGATCATGGGAATGCCGACGAATTGCCAGACCGATATCAGCGATAGCGTAATTAGCGCACTATGCTCCTGCCCCAGCCACGGTGCGAACCAGGATTGCAGCCCGACCGCGGACAGGAAGCCTTCGGCCACGCCCCAGATCGGGGACAGAATAAGCTGCCAGACGAAACCGATAATGACGACGGACAACATGGTCGGCATGAAGATCAGCGTGCGGTAGGCCGAGCGGCCCGTCAGCACCGGCAGGCTGAGAAGGGCTGCAAGCAGGATGCCGATCGGATTTTGCACGAGCATATGAATCAGGAAGAAAACGATATTGTTCCTGAACGCGTTCCAGAAAGGTTCGCTATACAGGCTGTCGGTGAGCAGGGTGATGAAATTCGCAAGCCCGACATAAACGAGATTGCCGCCATCGTCCGGCCTGTAAAAAGAAAGCACGATGGTGGTAATCAGCGGGTAGATTGCAAACAACGTATAGATAATGACCGGCGGGCCGAGAAAAAACGCCAATAGGCGCAGCCTGGCGCCTTTGCCCATGCCTAAAATCGCACTTTCCGTTTTCGATGAATTACTCATTTGCACTCGTTTAAGAGCGACGCATATCAGATCGCAGGGCTGGTTTCTAGGATGCCGTCAGGAGCGTTTCTTGTGCGGCTCGTACCATTTGGCAAGGCCGTCCTCGAGTCGCTGTCCTGCGGCTTCAGGCGTCATCGTGCCGTTGATTACCTGCGCAGAGACATTCCACAGCTCGTTTTCGAGATTGGGCGTGCCGCGCGAGAGGATCTGGTGCGAGTTGCGAATGGTCGTCTTGCATTCGTTGCGCCACGACATGAAGGTCTGGGCCACATCGTCCTTGATCTCCACTTTTGCATCCGACAGCGGAAAGAAGCCGGGCAGGGCATTGGCGAAAATGGTCGCGAATTCGTCGCTGGCCAGCCAGTCGAGGAATTTTTTGGCGTCTTCCTTGTTCTTCGAGGCGGCATTGATGCCAAAACCGATATCGGTATGGTCGGTGAAATAGCATTGTGTCGCCCCGGTCGGCAGCGGCGGCTTGAAGGCGCCGAGCTTGAAGGAAGCCTGCGAGCGGAAGGTCGCAATATCCCATGAACCGGCAGGATAGATCGCAGCCTTGCCGAGCGAGAACAGGTTCTGGCTGTCGGAATAGCTTTGCGCCTGGAAGCCCGAGCCCATATAGGGCGCCCATTTGGCAAGCTGCTTGAAAGCGCCGATATAAGGCTCGTCGGTGAACTTTGCCTCGCCCGTAACCAGTTTCTTGCGGCCTTCCTCGCCATGCCAGTAGTTCGGGCCGATATTGTGGAAGGCGATTTGCGACGCTTCCCACTGATCGGCCGTGCCCAGTGCGAGCGGCGTATAGGTTCCGTCTTTTTTGATCGCGTCGAGAACGGCGAAAAACTCCGCTTCGGTTTTAGGCTCGGTCAGCTTCAGCTTTTCGAAAATTTCCTTGTTGTACATGAAGCCGTTGATGACCGAGGCCATGGGAACGCAGAATGTCGTTTTGCCGTCGTCCGTTTGCCATGCGGCTTTTGCAATGTTTGAAAACCTGTTCATGCCCTTGATATCGTCGACGGCGACAAGCTGGCCTTTCTTGTACATATCGAGAGAGGCATCGAACGGACGGCAGGCGAGCAGGTCGCCGGCGGTTCCGCCCTGCAGGCGGGCGTTGAGGCTGGCATTATAATCTTTCGGCGGCGTTGCCGTATATTCGACCTTGATATCGGGATAGTGCTTGTTGAAAGCTGGAATGATCTGGTTTCTCCAGATATCGGCATCGTCGTTGCGCCAGCTTTCGATTTTTAAATTGCCGGCGAACGCTGCTTCGTGCAGCCCGGCTGCGAGAAAGAGAAAAGTTGCAATTGCCAGCCTGAATGTCGATTTCATAAAACGCACTCCCCTATGTGGTACATGTACCTAGCATACATATAATGTATGGCCGCAGGCGAAAGTAAAAAATTATCCTTGTCTTTCTTAAAGATAAGCTATTGAAATTACAGTATTATTTTTCATCGAATTTGAAAGGGCTTTTTGCCAAAGGGCCTATAGCCGCATTCTTAGGCGCTCCTATGCGGGAAGAAAGGGTTGCGTATTCTCGCATATGAAACTGGCGCGCCCGAAGGGATTCGAACCCCTGACCTTTGCCTTCGGAGGGCAACGCTCTATCCAGCTGAGCTACGGGCGCGTGCCTGAAAACTGTAACAGCCCGCAATCCCCTCAGCAACATAGCCGTTATCATGGTCATCCTTCGTTGCCTTCAGGATGACATCCCAGGGCATGGTTAACGCGCTCTTAACCCTTTCGGTCGGATGCTGGTAAAAACCCCTACTTAAAAACAAGTGTTTTGTGAAATGGTCGAAGCTTACGGGGACAGCGGGGACAACCGGGCCATCATCGCGCCATAACTGACTGCCAAACTGGCTTTGAGGGGGCGCGATAGGGTTGATGACCTAAGATACGCTTAAGGGGAGCCATATGTTGGATAGTCGCGCGTTGAAATATTACGAATTTTTCGAGCTGAACCGCTCGCTGCTTTCGCCGCTGCGGGCGATGGCCGATACGACGAAGCTGCTTTTCCGCAATCCCTTGAATCCGTTCACCCATACCCTGGTGGGCCGCACCATGGCGGCAGGCGCCGAAATGTTCGAGCGCACGACGCGCATTTACGAAAAACCGGAATTCGGTCTTCATGAAACGAAGGTTGGCGATGCGATCGTTCAGGTCGCCGAGCATATTGTGTGGGAAGCGCCGTTCTGCAGATTGATTCATTTCGAGCGCGAGCTGCCGCAGACGCGCCCCGCCGATCCGAAAATCCTGATTGTCGTGCCGATGTCCGGCCATTTCTCTACATTGCTGCGCGGCACGGTGGAGCGCTTTCTTCCCCATCATGATGTCTACATCACAGACTGGATGGATGCGCGCGTTGTTTCGCTCTCCGAGGGCTTTTTCGATCTCGACGATTATATCGACTATGTGCTCAGCATGCTGCGCCTGCTCGGCCCGAACCTGCATGTGGTTGCCGTCTGCCAGCCTTCGGTGCCGGTGCTTGCCGCCGTCTCGTTGATGGAAGCCGAGGACGATCCACAAAAACCCCTGACCATGACGCTGATGGGCGGACCCATCGACACGCGCATTTCGCCGACCGCCGTAAGCAAGGTGGCACAGGAAAAGGGTCTCGAATGGTTCCGGCGCAACCTGATCATGCGCGTGCCGTTTCCGAACCCCGGCACGGCGCGCGAGGTCTATCCGGGCTTCCTGCAGCTTTCCGGCTTCATGTCGATGAATATCGATAGGCATGTGAACGCGCATCAGGAGCTGTTCATGCATCTGGTCGAAGGCGATGACGAGAGCGCGGAAAAGCACAAGGAATTTTACGACGAATATCTCGCCGTCATGGACCTGACGGCGGAATTCTACCTGCAGACCGTCGATACGGTTTTTGTGAAACAGGCCTTGCCGAAAGGCGAGATGAAACATCGCGGCAAGTCGATCGATCCCTCCAAAATCACGCGCACGCCGCTTCTCACCATCGAGGGCGAAAAGGACGACATTACCGGTTTCGGGCAGACGGAGGCCGCGCATAAACTGTGCACCGGTCTTCCGTTAGAGATGAAAGAACATTATCTGCAAATGGGTGTTGGCCATTACGGCGTGTTCAACGGCTCGAAATTCCGAAGCCAGATCGCGCCTCGCATCGAGGATTTCGTCCGCAAGCATGCGAAATAGTTTGCAGGCGGCCGGCCCGGTCGGCTAAGGGCTCTTACTATGAACAACGTCCCCGCCATGCGCTGGAAGCCGGAATATGGCGAAAGCTTTGGCAGATTCGATTCCGACGACGAGGGGAACGTCGCCATTTTTTATCCCGAGCTCGAGCGCCTCGGCCTGCTGAAAAAGGGCATGTCCGTTCTTTCTATCGGCGGCGGTTTCGGTGCGCTTGAAGTCAAGATTGTCAAAGACTATGAAGCCAAGCTTGGTTTTGTCGAGCCTTCGTCAAATTTGATGGACTTGTTCGATGCAAGGGTGAAGAGATTTCATCTGCAATCTTCCGTTATCGAAAGACATGTGGGACCTTTTCAGACTTTCAGCCCGGCGCCAAAATACGATCTCGTGATCGCCATTCACGCCTGGTATTATGTCGGCTGCGACAAGGCGCAGTTGAAAAAAGCTTTAAGCCTGCTCAATCCCGGCGGCACGCTCTATATCGCCCTCTCTTCGAAAATGGACTGGGATGCCGAATTCAAGGATCTCCTCAACAGCGGCGAAATCAATCTGGCTCTGGAAGATCTGTCGGATTGGGCAAATGCGCTGGGGCATGAAAATAAAGTGCTCATACAGCCTGTCAGCGTTCCGGTCGATGCCTGGCTTCAGGGAGACAGTTTCACCGAGCGGGCCATGAAGTGGATGAGCTATATCGGCCGCAAGAACTGGGATGCATTGCCGGATGTTTTGAAGGAGCAAGGAAAAGCTTTAATTCGCCGCAAGGCAAAGGACGGCTTACTCACGCGCTATCAGGGCGGGCTGCTGTTTATAAAATAACCTGAATTTGAAATTACTGCGTCAGCCGTGGGCCGCTGCGCACGATTTTCAGCGCTTTGACCAGCTGCTCTGCAAGGCCGGTGTTGGCTTCCGTCAGCGTGCCGCCCACCAGGAACTTATCCCAATCGGCAATGCTTTCCCAATGCGGCGTGAAGTCCATAGACCGGTTGTCCATGCAATCGGGGCCGGCGGGAAAAACTTTTCCCTCTTCGTTCATATCGCTATAGCACATGCGGGAGTCATTATGCTGGTTCCCGAACAGGACGAGCAGTTTCTCTTTCTGATCGATAAGCCCGGGATCTTCCCAGTTCGCCTTCAACCCTTCCATGGTGCGGGGCAGGAACGAGCTTGGCGGATAATCGGGGTTCTCCTCGCTGAAGCTATCGTCCATGATGTTCAGCGGCAGGGCGTTGGCATCCGTCCATACGACGATCAGGGGAACGAGGGTCTTGATCTCCTTGCCCGAACCGTTCGCCAGCCTGTCGCCGGGTTTCGCCCAATCCGAGTGGATGGCATTATTAATGCAGGCGAAAGACGATTCCGGCTCGTCGCCGCCGCCCGAAGCCTTCTCTTGGCCGACATAAGTTGCAAGCGTTGCGCTTTCGCTTGCCAGCTCATAAAAATCGCCGCCTTTCGATTCGCGCATCGGCGGCTGGTTGCTGGCGCCCTTGAGCGGCCGCTTGATTCCCGCAGCCATCGCCTCGCCCGGCAGCATGTCGCCATTCATATCGACGACGGCCGGAACGAAAGTGTCGTAATCTCTGGGGTCGCCCTGGTCGAAAGCGTAGTCGCGAAAAAAGATCACGCGCGCGCGCATCGCCGAAAATTCGGAGAGACCCTGCTTCTTGAGTTCCTCGTTCAATTTGGCTGCAAGCGTTTCGGCGCGGTCGCGCACGGCGTCGATGGTTTTTTGCATGGAGCCGGTGGCGTCGATACAGAACACCATGTCGAGCTGGCTGCCTTCATGTTTTACTTCGGCAACCGATTTCTGGTGGACATGCGCATCCGGCAGACCGAGCAGGCTTAAAATCTGCGGCCGCATCGTCGTCGTGATCGAGCCCGTCACTTCGGTATTGTCGGCGTCGAAAGAAACGTCTTTCGCAAGCACGCCGAGCCGCCCCGGCATGGCGTTGGCGAAATGCTGCTGCGCATAGGCCTTGCGCTCCTCATCCGTATTTCCCATCACCGAGCCCGCAAGCACGGCGGAATCGAGGTGTTCCTGCAAGGCCGCCTTGTTTGAGCTGATCTGCGTGTAATCGATGGCGGCGCCGATGATCAGGAGCACGGGGATCAGCACCACGGCGAAAATAATCGCGGTTGCGCCTTTTTGACATTTGGCTAAATTTCGAGCCGGCAGAAACATAAATTAAAAATCCTTTTAATAATTCTTCAAGAAATCTTAATAAACAATAATTCAATCAAAACGAAACTTAAGCAATCATTTACTAAGATTGGCCTAAACGGCGGGTTAAATTTTTATGTAAACTTGTCGGTATCGAAGTTAACGCCCGCAAAAAGCTTTCAGTGTGCGCCGGGAAAACTCTTTCCCTAACTTATACCGCAGAAATAACGATGGGTAGCACGCATTTGTGAAGCGAAGTTAACACAAAAGCTACTTCCATGAATCTAGACTTGGAGAAGCTCGCACAAGGAGTGGTCATGACCAGAAGCGCCGACACTTATGCCGACAAAAGGTCCACCGGCTCCTTTGCCAATATGGGTAACGGGCGCCTTGCCTATGTCCGCCCCCTGAAATCGGAAGACGTGCCGAGCCTGTTTCCGCAGGCACCGCATATGGCGCCGGGACTTCGAACTTTTCGCCCTTCTTGGTGCCGACGGTACGCCCATCGTGCTCACCGACACGCGCGAAGCCGCCATGGCCAATGCCTGGCAGAACGATCTGATCACCGTCAGCGTTCACTGAATTTCCATTAAAGTTTTAATTGTCATCCTGAGCGAAAGCGAAGGATCTCTCACCATCGTTATGCGTGGGCTTGGCTCCCTGCCTTTGAAGTAAAGCTGCAACCTTAGATAGATTTTATTCCGCAAGGCATTCTGCTATATCCGAAGGGCCCGAGGGCTTAAAAAAAATCGATCTATTGTAGGAATAATATATATGACAAATGTTGTGCTGCCTGCGTTCTTGAATCGCGCCCCTTCTTCAATATCCTATGATGCTGTTATAGCGAACGCTTTCGACGCGGCGGCCGGCACTGACGAATGTTCGGGGCTTTTAAAAGAATTCGATGCGGCAGCAAAAAAATATGGAGCAAAAGAAGATCTGTTAGAGAGTTTCTGGAGGCAAACATTTCAAAAAATATTCGGAGGCTACCGGGTACAGAAAATCGACTTTAATTTTTTGGAGGTTTGTTATACTTATTTTTTTCATTTTGTCTATTTATTCGACGCCAATTTTATTAATAACTATAATCCTATAACCAAGGACTATGATATTACAAATTTCAAATTTAAGGACCCCAAGCAATTGGAGAATATACCAGAATGGATGCAATACAGAAATAGGCCTGGTGTTTTCGATACGATAAAAAATAATATGCAAAGATTCATGGAACTGGTAGTCGATGCCGGAAACGAAAAAAAGCTTATAGATGATCTCCTAGAGCAGAGGCCTGATATGAGAAAATGCGTACAAAAACACAGAAATTGGCTCCCAGTAGCCACTCCTGCCGATGAAAGACAACAAGAAAGACGCCATCTGAGGGACGCTCCTCAGACCGCCCCTCGCAATTTGCCCACCTCCCCCATCCTCAACGAGTTCCGCAATCCCACGGTCTGCAATGCCGATACGCCGCTTGGCGGATTTGTACCATGCGATCAGGTGCAGCCTTTCGGCATGCGCCTGTCGATGCTGCTGCCGGTTGCCGGAAAAGTTGCGATCAATGTTCCGGCTTTAGGAGGGCAGCCCGTAGTTCCCGCCATTCCTTCGGCGCAAGCGCCGGCGGCAGCGGGTAATTTCAGATTCTACCTCAACCCTACAAATCTCACAGAAGCCTTTGCCGTATCCAAGGACGGTGAAGCTTTCAAACTAAATAAAGATGGAAGTTTAAAGAAGCTTCAAAAACCGGCGCGGTAGATTATTATCGGGATAGCGGAACACGCCTGAACCGCTTATACAAGCAATCATGGCAACCGCCTCCAAAAACCGCCTTATCCTCGTCGACGGCTCCGGCTATATTTTTCGCGCTTATCACGCGCTGCCGCCGCTGACGCGCGCGTCCGACAAATTACCCGTCGGCGCGGTCGCCGGTTTCTGCAATATGTTATGGAAACTTCTGGCCGATACGAAAAAGGGCGAGGCGGCCACGCATTTCGCCGTCATCCTCGATGCCAGCTCGAAAACGTTCCGCAACGAACTTTATGAGGGCTACAAGGCACACCGGCCCGAGCCGCCGGAAGATCTGCGCCCGCAATTCGGCCTGATCAGGCAGGCCGTGCGCGCCTTCAATCTTCCCTGTATCGAACAGCTCGGTTTCGAGGCCGACGATATCATCGCCACTTACGCGCGCGAGGCCGAGCGGCAGGGCTTCGATGTCGTCATCATTTCCTCCGACAAGGATCTGATGCAACTCGTCAACGATCGGATCTGCCTGCTCGATACGATGAAGGACAGGCTGATCTGCTATGAACAGGTGATCGAGAAATTCGGCGTGCCGCCTTCAAGCGTCATCGACGTACAGGCGCTGGCGGGCGACAGCACGGACGGCGTGCCCGGCGTACCCGGCATCGGCATCAAGACGGCGGCGCAGCTGATCGCCGAATTCGGCGATCTCGAGACGCTGCTCGAGAAAGCCCCCAGCATCAAACAGGAAAAACGCCGTCAGTCTCTTATTGAACATGCCGAAATGGCGCGCCTCTCGAAACGCCTCGTCACGCTGGACGATAAAGTGCCGCTCACCATTCCGCTCGACGATCTGAAAGTGGAGAACCCGCGCGGTGCGGATGTGATTGCCTTTTGCAAGGCGATGGAATTCAGCACGCTGACGCGCCGGATTGCCACTGCGCTTGAGGTGGATGTGACGGCTGTCGAGCCCGCGACGCTCGAAATCAAATATTGGCCGCCGGAAAATTCGCCTCTTTCCCAAACCGCCGAAGCCGGCGCTTTGGAGGAAAAAGGCAGTCAACCGGGCGCTAGCGGCATGGGTCAGGCGAGAGAGAGCGATAAAACACCCGCAGCACTTGCCGAAAAAGTGGCAAACAAAATCGCAACCCAGCCCTTTGATTACGACAAATACGAAACCGTCACCTCGATTGCCGTGCTGAAAAGCTATATCGCGCGCGCTTACGAGGCGGGATACATTGCCATCGATACCGAAACCTCCTCGCTCGATACGCAAACGGCGGAGCTGGTCGGCATCTCGCTGTCAACCGGCATCAATGAAGCCTGCTATATTCCGCTCACCCATCGCGCAGGCGACACGCTGTTCGATTCGGGATTTGTTGCAGGGCAATTGCCGCTGCAAGAAGTGGTCGATGCGCTGAAACCCATGCTGAATGATGCTTCCATTCTAAAAATCGGCCAGAACGTAAAATACGATCTTTCCGTGCTCAAGCGTTACGGACTTGCTTTCGCGCCCTACGACGACACCATGCTGATATCCTATACGCTTGCATGCGGCGGCGGCAGCCATGGCCTCGATGAATTGGCCAGGCGCCATCTCAATCATACGGCCATTTCGTTCAAGGATGTGACGGGCACGCAGAAGGGCAAGAAGGATTTCTCTCTCGTGCCGCTGAAAGAGGCGACACGCTACGCCGCCGAGGATGCCGATATGACGTTGCGCCTGTGGTTGCTGCTGAAAGCGCGGCTGACTGCCGATAGCGGCGTCAGCGTTTATGAGACGCTGGAGCGCCCGCTCGTTTCCGTGCTGGCCGATATGGAAGAGCGCGGCATTCTCATCGACAAGCAAAATCTGGCAACGCTGTCCGGCCAGTTCGCGCGTACGCTGATCGTGCTCGAAAAAGAGATCGAGCAACTTGCCGGAACAAGTTTCAATATCGGCTCGCCGAAACAGCTCGGCGAAATCCTGTTCGAGAAAATGAAATTGCCGGGTGGAACCAAAACCGCCACAGGGCAATGGTCGACAGATGCCGGCACGCTGGAGGATCTCGCGAGCGCCGGCCACGAGTTGCCGCGCAAAATTCTCGACTGGCGGCAATTGTCGAAACTGAAATCCACCTATACCGATGCGCTGCCGGAATATATCAATCAAAAAACCGGGCGCGTGCATACAAGCTTTGCGCTGGCCTCGACATCGACAGGGCGGCTTTCTTCTTCGGATCCGAATGTGCAGAATATTCCGATCCGTACCGAGGAGGGGCGCAAGATCCGCTCTGCTTTTATCGCAGCACCCGGCCATAAGCTGATTTCCGCCGACTATTCGCAGATCGAGCTACGCGTGCTTGCACATATGGCCGATATTCCGGCATTGAAAAAAGCCTTCGCGAATGGTGACGACATTCATGCGATGACGGCCTCGGAAATGTTCCATGTTCCGATGAAAAACATGGATCCCTCGATCCGCCGCCGTGCCAAGGCGATCAATTTCGGCATCGTTTACGGCATTTCCGCTTTCGGTCTTGCCAACCAGCTCGGCATTTCGCGCGAGGAGGCAGGCAGTTATATCAAGACCTATTTCGAACGGTTCCCCGGCATCAAGGGCTATATGGAAGAAACGAAAAGCATTGCCCGTAGCCAGGGCTATGTGACGACGTTGTTCGGGCGCAAATGCTATTGCCCGAATATCGATGCGAAAAATCCGGGCCACCGCGCGGGCGCGGAACGCCAGGCGATCAATGCGCCGATCCAGGGCACGGCCGCCGACATCATGCGCCGGGCGATGATCCGTATGGACGATGCCCTGGAAAACGCGGATTTGCGCGCGAATATGCTGTTGCAGGTGCATGACGAGCTTGTATTCGAGACCAACGACAATGAGGTCGAACGCGCCATTCCCGTCATCAGCGAGACGATGAGCAAGGCAGCGCTTCCGGCCGTCAACTTGAGCGTGCCGCTGATCGTCGAGGCACGCGCCGCCCAGAACTGGGATCAGGCGCATTAAAATATTAATTATCGTCATTGCCGGGCTTGACCCGGCAATCCATCTAAAGAATTATGTGCGTGAAGCGCGCTTTACATGATTTCTGGATCCCCGTGTCAGATCCTCACTCGCTGCGCTCGTTCGGGCACGGGGATGACGTTTGGAAATAATCCATGACTCTCACTGCCGACACCCTCGTCGATCGCCGCATGCTTCGCTGCAAACTCACCTTCTGGCGGGGGGCCGTTATCGGCGTCATAATTCTTGCGCTGCTGATGGTCGGCAGTGCGATGTCGAAGAACGGCCTCGTCAGCAGCAAGAAAGTGCCGCATGTCGCGAAATACGATCTCACCGGCATGATCACCTATGAGCCGAAAGCGCTGGAAGCGCTCAAGGACATCGAGGAAAACAATTCCGCAAAGGCGCTGCTGCTCTTTATCGACAGCCCCGGCGGCTCAACCGCCGGCTCGGAAGCCTTCTATAATGCCCTGCGCCGCATTGCCGCCAAGAAGCCGGTGGTCGCGCAGATCGGCACGCTCGGCGCCTCGGGCGCCTATGTCGCAGCGCTCGGCTCCGATCACATTGTCGCCACCAAGACGTCGCTGGTCGGCTCCATCGGCGTGCTGGTGCAATGGGCGGAATTCGACAAGCTGATCGGCAATTGGGGGATCCGTTTTCAGGAGATCAAGACCTCGCCGCTGAAAGCCTCGCCGAATGGCTTCACGCCGGCGCCGGAGGAGGCAAAGGCAGCACTCCGCGATCTGGTGCAGGACAGCTACCGCTGGTTCACGGGCCTCGTCTCCGAGCGGCGCAATATGAACGAAGACGAGGTCAGGAAGGTGTCGGACGGCCGGGTCTTCACCGGAAGCCAATCGCTTCAGCTGAAACTGGTCGACGAGCTCGGCGATCAGAGCACGGCGCTCAACTGGTTGACAGAAAAGAGAAATGTCGCAAGGAAATTGCCGCTCGAAACCTATAAGCCCAAGGACAAGAACATACCCCCCTGGCTCGGGTCGGCGGCAGCGCTGACGGGGCTGTTGGGGCCGCTCCTGCCTTGGCTTTCGGCGGTTCAAGACAGCACGATTCGCCTTGACGGCCTTGTCTCGGTTTGGCAACCTTCCGGAGTTGCATCTTCTTCTCGTTAATTCACATCAGATCCGGGGGCGACTGTCATGATCAAATCCGAACTTATCGAAGAAATTGCCAAGAAAAACCCGAACCTCTATCAGCGCGATGTCGAGCTGATCGTCAATACGGTCCTGGATGTCATTACCGGCGCACTCGTCAAGGGCCAGCGCGTCGAACTGCGCGGCTTCGGCACGTTTTCGGTCGCCGACCGTCCCGCGCGCACGGGCCGCAATCCGCGCACGGGCGAACCGGTGCGTGTCGGCCCGAAACGGCTGCCGCGCTTCAAGCCCGGCAAAGAGCTGAAAGAGCGTATCAATTCCAAGGCAAAGAAGGCTGCCTAGAACTGCTTAAAATGAGCAGACCTCTTTTAGAATTCGCTGCGGCGCCGCAGCCGCAGTAAAATTATGGAAGAGGTCTGGTAATGGAGACGGTCAGGCGTTTGGCGTTCTGGTTTGTTCTGATCCCTCTCGGTCTTTTGCTGATCGCATTCGCGCTGGCCAACCGGAGCCACGTTTTTTTATCGCTGATCCCGCTGCCGGGCTTTGACGGCACGTTCGAGCTGCCGCTGTTTCTGATCGTCTTTCTTTGCGTGCTCGCGGGCGCGCTGCTGGGCAGTTTCATCACCTGGAACGCGCAGCGGCCCTGGCGGGCGCTGTCCCGCCGCCAGTCGGGCGAAATCGACCTGCTGCGGGAAGAAATCGGCAGGCTCAAAACCGGCGCGCCTGCGCAGCCCTCCAGACAGGACTGGCACATTCTGCCGCCTCTCTGATAAGGCTTGAGATCATGAACGGTATGGTCAAAATCTGCGGCATCACCGATGCATCGGGGCTGGAAGCGGCGCTGAAATATGGCGCCGACTTCGTCGGCTTCGTGTTTCGCGAGGATTCGCCGCGTTTTGTTTCCTTCGAGGCCGCGCGGCATCTGGCACAGACGGTCAAAAGCCGCGCGCGCATCTCTGCCGTGACCGCCGATGCGGACGATGCGTTTCTGGAAGAGCTCGTAGATCAAGTGCGCCCCGATATCCTGCAACTGCATGGCTTCGAGACGCCGCACCGTGTCGCCATGATCGCAAAGCGGTTTCGAATTCCCGTTTGCAAAACGCTTGGCATCGCGGGCGAAAACGATCTCGATGCCTTGTCTCCCTATGAACCCCTGTGCGAAAAAATCCTGCTCGAGGCGAAAGCGCCGCATGGCGGCCCGCATGGCGGCTCCGGCCGTTCTTTCGACTGGAAGCTCCTTGCCCGTCTAGCAAAGCGCGCGCACATCATGCTTGCGGGCGGTCTCACACCAAAAAATGTGAGCGAGGCGATTATGACCAGCGGTGTGAATGCGGTCGATGTCGCCTCCGGGGTCGAGCAGGCGCCCGGCATCAAGGATGAAACGAAAATACGCGATTTTATCACGGCGGCGCGTGCCGCTTTCGAATTAAAGCAGGCTTCATGACCATAAACTCCCTTCGACAAATGCCGGACGAGGACGGCTATTTCGGCATATTCGGCGGGCGTTATGTCAGTGAGACGCTGATGCCGCTGATATTGGAGCTGGAGCAGGCCTATCTGGCTGCGAAGGCCGACGGGGATTTTCAGCGGCAACTGAACGATCTGCATGCGCATTATACCGGCCGCCCCAGCCCGCTTTATTTTGCCGAGCGGCTGACTGAACACTGTGGCGGTGCGAAAATCTATTTCAAGCGCGATGAACTCAACCACACCGGCTCGCACAAGATCAATAATTGTCTCGGGCAGATCCTGCTGGCGCAGCGCATGAATAAACGGCGCATCATCGCCGAAACGGGTGCGGGCCAGCACGGCGTTGCGGTTGCTACCGTCTGCGCGCGCTTTGGTCTGCCTTGCGTCGTCTATATGGGGGCTACCGATATCGAGCGGCAAAAGCCGAATGTGTTCCGCATGAAGCTGCTGGGCGCCGAGGTCAGGCCCGTCACCGCCGGCAACGGCACGCTGAAGGATGCGATGAACGAAGCACTTCGTGACTGGGTCGCGCATGTGGACGATACCTATTACCTGATCGGCACCGCGGCGGGCCCGCATCCCTATCCCGCCATGGTGCGCGATTTTCAGAGCGTGATCGGCAATGAAGCGCGCGTGCAAATGATGAGCGCCGAGGGCAGGCTTCCCGATGCGCTGGTTGCCTGTATCGGCGGCGGCTCCAACGCCATCGGCCTGTTTCATCCTTTCCTCGACGACCGTGATGTGAAAATCTACGGTGTCGAGGCGGGCGGGCACGGATTGGATATTGAAAATGGCCATGCCGCCTCATTATCGGGCGGCGCGCCCGGCGTGTTGCATGGCAACCGCACTTATCTGTTGCAGGATAATGACGGGCAGATCCTGGAAGGTCATTCGATCTCGGCGGGGCTCGATTATCCCGGTGTCGGGCCCGAGCATGCCTATTTGAAAGAAACGGGTCGCGTGATCTACGAGGCGATCACCGACAAGGAAGCGCTGGGTGCTTTTCAGCTTTGCTCGAAACTCGAGGGCATTATTCCGGCATTGGAGCCCGCGCATGCGCTGGCTTATGTGATGAAACTCGCGCCGAAGATGGAGAAAGACGGCATCATCCTCATGAATATGTGCGGCCGCGGCGACAAGGATGTGTTCAGCGTGGCGG
This sequence comes from uncultured Alphaproteobacteria bacterium, assembly GCA_963714065.1. Classification (GTDB taxonomy): domain Bacteria; phylum Pseudomonadota; class Alphaproteobacteria; order Rhizobiales; family UBA4765; genus JAZKID01. Next base: position 1,540,141 of record OY970226.1, read on the forward strand.
AGCATCTGGGGGTGGAGTTGTGAGAAATGGATTACGTCATGCCCGCACTCGGTGCGGGCATCCACGACTAGGCTTCCCCAAACTCGTGGATGGCCGGACCAAGTCCGGCCATGACGGTTAAGGTTTGCAAAATGAGTAATGCGCGCATCGAAAAATGTTTTGCGGAATTAAAAAAGCAAAACCGTGCCGCCTTCATTCCTTTCGTCATGGGTGGCGATCCGGATTTCGATTCGTCGCTCGACCTTTTATGCAAACTGCCCGAGGCGGGCGCCGATCTGATCGAGCTCGGCATGTGCTTTTCCGATCCGATGGCGGACGGGCCCGCCGTTCAGGCCTCCGGGGTGCGCGCCCTGAAGAGCGGGCAGACGCTGAAGAAAACGCTCTCGCTGGTTCGAAAATTCCGCGAAAAAAATCAAGCGGTGCCGCTGATCCTGATGGGCTATTTCAATCCCATCTATCGTTATGGCGTGGACGATTTTATCCGCGATGCATCGGCGGCGGGCGCCGACGGGCTGATCGTCGTCGATTGTCCGGCGGAAACCGACGAAGAGTTATGCCTGCCCGCGCAAAAAGCGGGGCTTGCCTTCATCCGCCTGCTCACGCCGACCACGGACGAAAAACGTTTAGATCGCCTCCTAAAAAACGCGTCCGGTTTTCTTTATCTGGTGTCGATTGCAGGGGTGACGGGCACGGCCGCCGCCGATCCGCAGGCTGTGCAAAACATGCTCGAAAACGTCAAAAAACGTACAAATTTGCCTATTTGTGCCGGTTTTGGCGTCAAAACCGCACCGCAGGCGGCGCTATTGGCCAAATCGGCCGATGGTATTGTTATTGCTTCGGTTTTAATCGATTTATTCAGGCAAAAAACGGGAAGCGCTGGTATTTTAGGGCAGAATATGGCAGATTACCTCCATCTTTCACGGGACTTTGCGTCAGCTATTCATGCCGCCCGCGAAAGTTAGACATGAACCCGAACCAAAGCGCGTAGACTTCCGAAAGGTTTTGCTTTGAACTGGATCACAGATACTTTGCGCCCGCGCATCAAGAGCCTGCTGGGCGCCAAACGCGAAACGCCCGACAATCTCTGGGTGAAGTGCCCCGAAACCGGGCAGATGGTTTTCGTCAAGGATCTCGAGAACAATCTGATGGTCGTGCCGGGCTCGGGCTATCACATGCGCATGAGCACGCCCGCGCGCCTTAAAAGCATTTTCGACGACAACCAGTATGAAGACATTCCCGTGCGCGATGTGGCGCTGGACCCGTTAAAATTCCGCGACGAAAAGCGTTATGTCGACCGCCTGCGCGATGCGCGCACGAAAACCTCCGCCAAGGATGCGGTGAAAGTTGCAGTCGGCCTGCTTGATGGGCTGCCGGTTACGGTCGCCGTGCAGGATTTTTCCTTCATGGGTGGATCTTTAGGCATGGCGGCGGGCGAGGCGGTGATCCTGGCGCTCGAAACCGCAGCCTCCCGCAAGACGCCCTGCATCCTGTTCGCAGCCTCGGGCGGTGCGCGCATGCAGGAAGGTATTCTGTCTCTCATGCAATTGCCGCGCACCACGGTGGCAGTCCAGACGCTGCGCCGCGAGCGCCTGCCTTATATCGTCGTGCTCACCCATCCGACCACGGGCGGCGTCAGCGCGTCCTATGCCATGCTGGGCGATATTCACATTGCGGAGCCGGGGGCCTTGATCTGTTTTGCGGGCCCGCGTGTGATCGAGCAGACCATTCGCGAAAAATTGCCGGAAGGATTCCAGCGCGCGAAATTCCTTCTGGATCACGGCATGGTCGACATGGTCGTGCATCGCCACGATCTGCGCGCGACACTGGCACGGCTTGCGCGTATTCTGACAAAATCTCCCGCCGCGCAGGCTGAACTTGCGCAAGCGGAATTGCGGCAAGCGTCCTTGTCGCGCCAGCCGCTCGCGCTCGCCGCCGAATAACCGGCGCTTACTCTTGAAAATTCAGATGCTGGGTGAGGGGCCGTAGGTATTCGCCCCATCGGTGCCGGGAATGCAATACCAGTAGAGCAGCGGAATGATGCCGATAATGGTGAACCCGATCAGAAGCCACCAGCCGCTGCGGTCGACATCGTGCAGGCGGCGCACCGAAACCGCAATGCCCGGCAGGAAAAGCGCCAGGGAGGTCAGCGTATTGATCGAAAACGCGGGCGGATCGCCGGAAAAGAGAATGCCGTCGAGCACGCCGCTGATAATGCCGACGAGAATGGCGAAAAGCACCCAGTACCAGTATTCGGACCGCAGGGCACGGTCCTTAAAATTCACATAGTTTTGAAAACCGGACGTGATTGCCTGTTGAAAATTCATGAATGTCCCCTCCTCGCAGGTCTTCCTTTATTAAACCACATGCTACGAAGATTAAAGAGATGCGGGACGGCTTGTGGAATTATCCTGTGCGGATCGCGCCGCCGCAGCATCTGGAAAGCTGCGATTCGCATGGATGTGAAATTTATATGGGGCAAATGGCGGATGCGGCTATCCGCCCTTGTCGCGCGCCATCCCGTTGCGATCTTCACATGTTTTGCGCTGGCGTTGATCTGGCTCGTGCAGATCGGGGCGGTGAAGAACGTCATCCTGACCGGCTATATCCGCGATACCGACGATGCGATGCGGCTCGTGCAGGTGCGCGATCTGCTTGCCGGGCAGGGCTGGTTCGACCTGCATCAATACCGGGTCGACCCGCCGCATGGCCTGCTTATTCACTGGTCGCGGCTGATCGATGCGCCGATTGCGGCATTGATCGCCTGCTTCCGTCTTTTTACCAGCGCCGACATGGCCGAGCGTTTGGCGCGTGTGATATGGCCGGCCCTCGTGCAGATCGGTTTGTTCGCGGCGCTGATCGCGATCACCATGAAGCTTGCCGGGCGGCGTGCTCTGTTTGCCGCAGCCGGACTGATCGGTTTTAACTGGATCCTGTCGGTGCAGATGCAGCCGGGCCGCATCGACCATCACGATGTGCAGCTTTTATTAAGCGCGCTGCTTGTGCTTGCAACCATTATGGCCTTTGAGAGGCCGCGCCTGTCCTGGCTTGCGGGATTTGCGGCCGCCATCATGATGGCGATCGGTTTCGAAACGCTCCTGGTCGTTGCGGTCGTGGGGGTGTTTTATTTTTGTTTTTGGCTGTGTGGACAACCCAAAGCCGACAGGCTCCTGCGCGGGTTCGGCTTGAGTTTTGCAGCCGGTGCGCTGCTGCTCTATGTCGCAACGACGCCTTTTGCGCTTTATACGGTGCTTGCCTGCGATGCGCAGTCCTATGCGTCCCTCATGCTGGCGGTGGGCGTCGGCCTGTCCTGCGCCCTGCTTGCCGGTTTGCGCAGACCTGTTGCGGGGAAGCTGATTGCGGCAGCCGCCTGCGGCATCGTCTTGTTTGCGGTTCTCTATATCTATGCACAACCCTGTTTTTCGGGACCGTTCGTCGCCATGCCGCCGGATGTGCGCGAAAAATGGTTCAACCGCGTCTTCGAGGCCATTGGTCTTATCGGGCATCTGCGGGGCGATTTCTGGAGCAATCTTGCTTTCGCGGGACCCTTGCTTGCAGGTTTGGGGTGCGCATTGACGGCCTTCTATTTGCAAAAAAACGACCGCTGGCGCTGGGCACTGCCCGGCGCGCTTGTCGTCGTGCATGTGCTGATGAGCCTGCAGCAATTGCGCATGCTGCCTTTCGCCATTCTTTTTGCCATGCCTGCCATTGCCTTCTGCATTGTGCGCCTGCGCGAAAAATCGCAGATCGCCATGGCGGTTCTCTATCTTGCCTGCATTCCGGCGGTATGGGCCTTGGCCGCGCAGCCTGTGTCGAAGCCCGTCAAGGACACATCGCAATGTCACGACCCGGCGGATTATGCGGAGATCGCGAAATTGCCGAAGGCGCGGCTGCTCGCCCCCATCGATCTTGGCCCTTTCCTGCTTGCGCAAACGCAGCATGAAGTTTATGGCGCGCCCTATCACCGCAATGTGGAAGGCATACGCTTCGTGCTGGCGACATTGTACGAACCGCCCGAAAAGGCGCTGCCTTTGCTGCGCACAAAGAAGGTCGACTATGTCGTTCTGTGCAAGGGTCTGAGCGAACAGGGCGCGATGGAAAAAAAATCCGGAAGCCTTGCGGCAAGGCTTATGAAAAACGAAAACTTCAGGGAGCTGGAAGCGGTCGGGGTCAAGGAGCCGCTCCGCCTCTGGCGGGTGCGTCAGTCGCGCAAAAATGCGCAATAAAGCGCAATTCCCGTCGCCACCGCCAGGTTGAAGCTGTCGGCGCGCCCGGTCATCGGGATTTTTACGAGCTGCGTGCAGTGCTCCTGCAATTCCGGGCTCAAGCCCTTCTGCTCATTGCCCATCAGGAGAAGGAACGGCGCGCGCCAGTCCGTCTTGCGAATATCTTGCGCGCCCTGCAGGGCCGTGCCGATCACGCCTCCGGAATAGTTTTGCAGCCAAGACAAAAATTCGGAGCGCGAGCAGAGGCAGATCTTCATCGAAAAGATCGAGCCCATGGACGCGCGCACGGCTTCTATGCCGAAAGGATCTACTGTGTCGCCGATCAGGATGACCGTCTTGACGTTGAAGCCGTCGCAGGTGCGCAGGATGGTGCCCAGATTTCCGGGATCGCGGATATCTTCGAGCGCAAGCAGGCAAGTTTCCTTCGCATCCACTTCCTTGAGCGTGTGATAGCGCTGGCGGAACACGCCGAGGATCGTCTGCGGATTGTCGCGTGCGGAAATCTTGTCGAGCGCATCGCGGCCCACTTCGAGGCACAAGCCCCCCGCTTTCTGGACGGCTTTTGCGATGCGCGCGACCGGCGCCTCGTCGCGCGCGGAGGCAAGATAGGCAATGGCCAGAGGCGTTTGTTCAAGCTCCAGCGCCTCGATCAGCGTGCGCGCGCCTTCGGCAAGATAGAGGCCGCTTTCCCGGCGATATTTTTTCATGCGGAGCGCACGCAATGTCTTGATCAGCGCGTTTGCAGCACTCTCGATCTTGCGCACTTCTCCGGGCTTGTGGCGGATAAGTTCGGAAAAATCCATCAGCGGCTCCAGCGCGCGTAAAGCGAGGTCGAGAGCAGGCGGCCGTCTTGCGCCTGCACGGCAAGCTCGCCGCACTCGAACGTGCCGCCGCGCTCTTTTAGGAGCGGACGCAGCAGCGCATCTAATGCCAGGGCGGAGGCGCGAATGGCATAGACCGTGAGAATAAGAAAGCGCGCGTTCGATGATAACAACGCGATGCAGTCCTCGACATGGCCGGGCAGATGTTCGAACAAATGCCATGTTTCGCCTTCCGGTCCGCGCCCGAATTTCGGCGGGTCGAGGATGATGCCGTCATAGGCCTTGCCGCGGCGGCGTTCGCGCTGTGCGAATTTGACCGCGTCTTCCACGATCCAGCGCACTGGCTTTTCGGCAAGTCCGGCGTGCTCCTGGTTTTCACGGGCAAAGCCGATGGCTTTTTTCGAGGCGTCGACATGCGTCACCTCGGCGCCTGCGCGTGCGGCAAGCAGGCTTGCAAGCCCGGTATAGCCGAAGAGGTTGAGCAGCCGGAAAGGCGCTGCGTGCGCTTTTATGTGTTCGACCATCCATTGCCAGTGCGCCGCCTGTTCCGGGAAAAATCCCATATGGCGGAAGGGCGTGAAGCGCCCAAAAAACGCAAGCTTCTCGAATACGAGCGGAAAGCTTTCCGCACTTTTGCCGGAAAAGCGCCAGCGCCCGGCCTTGTCCTCGGCATCGCCGTCGAAAATCGCATCGGCCCGGCGCCAGTCGGCGGGGTCGAGCAGACGCCTGCCCATGGCCTGCTCTTCCGGCCGGTCGATCAGGAAAGTGCCAAAGCGCTCCAGCTTGCGGCCTTCGCCGAAATCGAGAAGCTCGTAATCCGCCCAGCCCGGCGTAACCAGAACCGGCATGTTTTTTTGCAAGACCATTACCGAGGCATAGCCTGCCCTCACACAGAAGTGAACGGTCCGATCCCGTCAATTTGACTAACAACAGCCGGATTTATTGGCTATATTAGGTTCAATAGCCCGAGGTCGATTCCCATGCGATATGTTCTTCTAGCGATATCTCCTCTTCTTTTTTCCCTTGCCTGCCAGGAACCAGCCATGGCGCAAACCTGGAAGGATCACGATCGCAATAATGGCGGCGGGCGCGAGCGCTGGCATGAGCGGCACGAAGCGCGCGATAACGGCAGCGGTGGGCGCGATCATAGCTATGGGCGCGATCGCGGAGGCTCCGGCGGCCGCCGCGACTGGAGCCGCGAGCGTTCCCGCAATCCCTCGGATAAAAGCGATGCGGCGGAGCGCGCCTTCATTCGCGGTACCGACGACAGCGCGACGCAAACGCCGGCGATCAATCCCGAAATCGTCCTGCTCCGGCAATTGATCGAGGAAAACAGGGCCGAAATCGCGCGCGCCTATGAAGAATATCAGCTGACGACGAATAAACGCGTGCGCAATTACCTGCGCCAGCAGATCGAACAGCGCACCGGCCAGGTGCAGAAATTGCAGGCGCGCGTCAATTCCCTGAGCTAGGCGTTTTGCCTATTTGCTCACGCGCAGGTCGGACAGCGAATCGCCGATGGCGCGGAAGGCTTCCTGCAAGGTCGCGCTATTGGGCGAGTCGAAATAATAATCGGTCTGGGTTGCGCAATTACGCAGCATGGTTTTGCTCGAGGTCGAAATCGTCCCGAACGATACCGTATAGACATAGATATTATTGTTCTTCATCGCCGTGCAGTCGGTGGTCAGGCGCTGGTCGAGCTTGGTTTCGGCCGTGCTTTGATTGGTCGTGCCGAGCGTGCCGTCGGAGAGATAGCCATAGGCGCCGCGATTGCTGCTATCGATCGTGTTGTCGCCGTCCGTCATGATGATCACGGCCTTGTTCATATTCTGCGTGCCATAGGCGAGCGGCAGATTGTTCTGGTTCATCTCGCCGCCCCACAGCCCCTGCCAGCGCGGGCTCAGCATGCGCCAGCCCCATGCGGCGCCCTCGGAAATATGCGTGTTGCCGACAGCCGCCATGGCATTGACGGCATTGGTGATGGTGTTCTTGTTGGCGGTCAGCGGTGTTGCCACCTGCGGGCAGCTCTTGTTGGGGCCGAGCGACGTACCGAGCGGTGTGTTGTATTTGCCTTTTTTGGTGATCCAGTCGTTGTAACTGTCGCTATCCGGCCAGTAATAGGCCTTGAACTTTTTGACAGAAGGCGGGTCGTCCGTCGTGTCGTAGGTGCTGGCGCGTGCATCGACACAGCCCATCCAGGAGGTCGGCCCCCAGTTCAGCCCGTTATAATGCGTGGTGTCGAGCCAGCTCGTGCGCGTGGAGCCGATATTCACGCCCTGCGAGAACGGCACGAGGCCGATCCACAGATTGTCGGTCGTGGTCTTGCTGCCGTAAAGAATGTTGACGAGGTCTTTCGCCGCCGATTTCAGGCTGGTGAGCTTCGAGCCGGCCATCGATCCCGTATTGTCGAGCACCATCACGAGTTCCAGGCCCTTGTTGCCGCGCGTGATTTCAGAGGAGGCGGTGACGGTGTTTTCGCTCACGCCGAACAGCTTCATGAAAATGGTCGGCACATCGGCCGAGGCCGAAAGCGAGATCTTGGTCTTATCGCTGTTGACGCTGGTTGTGGTGTTGCTCAGCGACGAGCCCATATAATTATTGAAATTGGCGTTGAGGTATTTTGAGACTTCGGTGTTCATGACGGTCGTGTTGACCGTGGCGCCCGCCGCAAGCCCGGCTGCGTCGAGCGAATTGGCAAGCCGCGTCTGCACAAGCTGCAAACGCGCCGTATCGATGGCGACGCCGGTGGCGCCCACCAGGACAAGAGCCCCGAGGCCGACAATAGGCGCGACCGCGCCCTGCCTGGAACCGGCAAAGGAGCGAACGGCCATGCCAAATCTGTTTTTGAATTGCCGGTTTTTAAATTTCATATGCTGTGCCATGACACATGTCCTTGTTTCAAGTCGGTGAAGTGGTCAGCGCCCCGAGGCGCGGCTTGTAGATCGCGTTGCGATAGAGCTGCTGGGAAGCGACATAGCTGCCGCCGAACATCGGCGTGTAACGGTAGAAAACTTCCACAACGATAACATTGTCCTTGTCGACAAGCGTGATGCCGCCCGGCAGCGTGGCCGTGCCGTTAGGCTGGCCCACGATGCTGGGGCGCGTCATCGTTCCGCCGCCCGTGCGCTGCCAGGAAACCTTCGGCGCGGCCGTGCCGGTTTTGGTGACCGAATTGACGATGACGAAGCCATCGGCGCCGAAAGGTATCGGCTGCATGACTTGCGCCGCCGCCGTCAGGATCTGGGTGATCTGCGCATTGCTTAAGGTCGAGGATGTGCTCTGGGCGATGACGTCGGCAACGATATAGGCGATCTTGTCGGTTTTTTGCTGAATCAGCAGATAGCGCGACAGCTCGAAGCCGCCGAAACCGAGAATGAGCAGAAGCGGCAGGTTGAGCGCGAATTCGAGCGCGGCGATACCCTCGCGGGCGCGCAATAGCGACAGGAATTTTTTGCACATGCTCATCTGCGCTCCCCCTCAGTCGCTGAATGGCTCGTTCTTGATGATGGCGCGCGCCGACAGGGTGACCGTGCCGTTATCAAAACCCATGAGATTGCCGATCACAGGCGTAAAGACGTGCCATGGATAGCTGACAAGATAGACGACGACCTCGCCTGCGGCGCCCGCGCCCTGCGAACCCTGATCCTCGTCATATTTGCCGTTATGATTGAGATCCGTGTAATTCTCGCCGTTGTCGCGTTTGCCGTTGCCGTTGGCGTCCACGAAAGGCTCGGGCTGGCCGATCTTGTCGAAATTATTATAGGTCGTGGTGGTAATGGTGATCTCGTTGGTATCGAGCAGGCTACCCGCACGCTGGTTCAGGACATTCATGATGGTTTGCTCGCGCGACACGCCGGTTGCGACATAGCCTGTTTTCCCTTCGCGCGAGGCCGCATAAGTTGCGCTTTCGAGGACATTCTGCGCAAGCATGATCAGCGACAGCTCGATCACGGACATGAAGGTGACAATGGCAAAAGGAGCCACAAGCGCGAATTCCAGCATGGTGACGCCGGAATCGTCGCGCAGTAAATTTTTTCGGCGGCGCAGCCGAAATTTTGCCCATGCAAAGCCCATTGGCAGGCCTGTTCCATTTGTTGTTGAAGAACTTGCGCGCAGGATGCCAGAAAAGCTTTGGAGAAACGTATGGGAAATAGCTAAAATGCTTTTTATTTAAAGAGTTATGGCTGAAATGCCGCGAATTTTAGTTTTTTCCGAAAAGTTGGAGAAACCGGCATTCTTGTGTATCTTGGCGCATTGCGAATGACCGCCTGAATATAGCTTTCACCGGAGCAAAAGTCTTTCGATGCAGCTTTTTTCCCATACCCTTGCCCTGAGTTTCGCCAAGCTGCGCATGAGCGCGCCTGCCGTCCATTGCATTCCGAATCCCGTAGCACTCGATCTGGTTACCAATGTGTTGCTGGCCTTCGGCGTCAGGCCGGTCATTCTTCAGGCCGGCGAGGAGATCAACGATGCCTTCAATCACGCGCAATGCCTGATGATCAGCACGGATGCGCTTTCGGCGCAGCGTGCCGCCCTCATGCTGGAGGCGGCGAAGACCGCCAAGGACAAAAACATTCCCTGGGCGCTCGATCTGCGCGGGGCCGGAGAAGCGCAATTCCGCGACAAGACGATTTACGAGTTATTGAATTTTCAGCCGCGTATTGTGCGCATCACGCAAAAAGAAGTCATGCCCGTGGCCGAGCATTACGGCTTTACCGCCAAGGGGTCCGAAACCATCCGCACGTCCGAGGAGCAGGTGGAGGCCACCAAATTCCTGGCCAAACAGCTCAACAGCGCCATTGTCATGACGGGCGCCGTCGATTTCGTTGCGGACAGCACGCGGATATTGCGCATCATGAACGGTCATCCCCTGATGGCGAAGGTCGCGGGCGCGGGATGTGCGCTTGTCGGCGTGATGGCGGCTTTCTGCGTGATCGAGGAAGATGCCCTGCTTGCCGCGGCCGTTGCGACGGGCGTTTATAATATTATCGGCGAAATTGCCGGCAACGAGGCGTCTGCCGGTCCGGGCTCGTTCCGCGCGGCCTTTATCGATAAAATCTATAATGTCGATACCAGCACATCGATGCGGCGCCTGAAAGTGCTCTGATTTTATTGTGCCCGAGAATTGAAATATCTGAGAATTAAAATATCCAAGAATTAAAATATCCAAGAATTAAAATATCCAAGAATTAAAAAGCCGCGGCATCGCCGATGATGGCATCGGAAATCCCGCGGCGCGATCCTGCGCTTTCGCGCAGGATCGGTCCATGCCTACAATAAACTAACGTCTTCTTGCGGATGTCTTCTTGCTTGTGCGGCCGCGTGTGCGACGGGCCGTTTTTCGGGCCGTTCTGCGGCCTGTGGCTTTCGTCGCCTTCCGCGCCGTGGACTTACGTGTTGTAGACTTGCGTGTTGTAGACTTGCGTGTTGCGGACTTGCGCGCTGCTGTCTTGCGCGTTTTAGCTTTACTCGTTTTAGCTTTACTCGTTTTAGCCTTACTCGTTTTAGTTTTGCCGGCCGTCTTGCGCGTTTTCGTTTTTTTTGATTTTCTCGCGCCGGTTTTCGCAGTCTTTGTTTTCGTCGCCTTGGTTTTTGTGGTCTTTGTTTTCGCAGTTTTGGTTTTCGTTATCGTATTCTTGTTGGCGGGCGCAGTCGTCAGGGTTTTTGTCGTAGTGCGCGTCCACGGATCCGTTTCAATGCCGGTCGTGGGTGTTGTCGTCAGGGGGCCGAAAAGCGAGCCTGCGTAAGATTCCTTTGTGCCGGGAGGCATGATGTTCTCCTTGTAAGAGGGTTAGTCGCCCTGCATGATAACGTGTCTTGTGAAATATTCTAGAGCGCGTCATTCACATTTTTAGGATTCACGCCGCACCGCATGCAAACGAATTTGAAAATGCTCCGCTTCCCGGAAATCGATTCCGTCGCACAGGCGATCGCCTTGCAGGATGAGCTGCGGTACAAGGTGCGGCTCATGGACGATTTGCGCGAACCGCGGCTGGTTGCAGGCGTCGATGTGTCTTATGACAAGAAGGCCGATCTCACGCGCGCCTTCGTAGTGCTGGTGGATTTTCAAAGCCTGCAGCCGCGCGCTTCCGTTACGGCATCGCTGCCCACATCCTTTCCCTATGTGCCGGGCCTGTTGTCCTTTCGCGAGATTCCGGCGATTTTGCAGGCCCTGCAACGGCTTGATGCCTTGCCGGATCTCCTGATGGTCGACGGGCAGGGTATTGCGCACCCGCGCCGTCTCGGCATTGCCGCGCATCTTGGCGTGATCACGGACTGTCCCGCCATCGGCGTCGCAAAATCGCGGCTCACGGGCAGGTTCGAGATCATCGGGCCTCAAAAAGGAAGCACGGCGCCGCTGATGGACAAGAACGAGCGCATCGGCACGGTGTTGCGCAGCAAGGAGAAAACAAACCCGCTTTTCATCTCGCCCGGCCATCGTGTGAGCCATGAGACGGCATTGAAGCTGACCCTGCATTGCCTGACGCGCTATCGCCTGCCCGAGCCGACGCGGCTTGCCGATAAATTATCCAAAATGAAAATGGGAGAAGAGCTTCCATTGCCGCCGGTAAACTAGGCTATGTGCGCTCGGCGATGATCGACAACATGGGCGGGGTGAGGAAAAAGGCTTCATCGCGCGCCTGCAAGCTCTGCCACTCATACAGGAAAATATCGCCATCCTCTTTGTCGAGCAGGCCTAACTTAAGAAAACGCTCCAGCAATTTTTTCCAGCGCGGCCAATTCCATAAGGGCATGCCGGGGCGTGCGCATTTAACGACAGGCATGATATCAACAATGCGAAATCCCGCCTCCTTCAGCAGGCCGGGCATTTTCTGCTGCACATGGACATCGCAGCCCTGCTGCCGCCAATAAGCTTCCATCGCATCGACAAATCGCTCGAAAACAGGATGGCCCGGGCAGAAAACATAGCGTTGCGAAAAATAATCCAGTATGGCGATGCGTCCCTGAGGCTTCAGGCTTTGCCTTGCTGTCGCAAGAAGGCGGGCCGGGTCCTTGAGCTGGTAGGCAACCCAGCGCAGCAGGATAGCGTCGAAGGTAAAGCCGCCCGGTTCCCATTCGTTCAAATCCTGATGTTTGATGTCGATATTGGTTTGGCCATTCAGGCGCGCGCCAAGGTCCTCAAGCATCTCTTTCGAGGAGTCGATTGCAAAAACCTGGCCGCCAGGTCCGGCAAGATCGGCAAGTTCCAGGCTGGTAAAGCCCGGGCCGCAGCCCAGATCGGCAATGCGCATACCCTGTTTAACCTTCAAGCCGTTATAAAGCGTTTTCGTCTCTTCTTTCCAGAGTTCGTGCTGCTTCTGCAGGGACTGAATATAATCCGTGATATCGGCCATCGTATAAAATACAAAAATCGCCGCCGTCTGAACAGCGGCGATTCGTTTCCGGTGGGATCAGGCGCGGTAGACGGCCGAGAGCACGATGCCGGCGCCGACACCCTCCAGCACCCAGATCGCGAACCACGCGAGCGCGAGGTTGAGCGGGATCGGCAGGTAGACAAAGGCTTTCACCTGTACAAGCGCCATGATCAGGCCGATATAGAAGCCAAAGCGCGCCCCCTCGTGCAAACCCTTGTTCTCGTAATGGCGGGTGAATAGCCAGGTGATCGCGAAGGAAAGCGCTAGCGCAAAGCCGATGCTCCATGACATCATCTCACGCATGGCATCGTCCGGGCGCCAGATCGGCGTTGCGGTGTAGAGCGGCATCATCAGATGCCCGTGCACGACAAATTCGTAGGCGAAAAAGAAAATAAAGACGGCGGCGACAGAAATGACGAAGCGTTGCTGGTTCATATTTTCCTCCTTGATACCGTTAATCATGCCGCTTTTTTGTAAAGCGGCAGCGAGAACACATAGTGAACATACATGCAAATTCTGTTATGCTCCGGCATGGAAAAAAGAGAATCGCAAACCCATGCCCTCAAGGGCCGCGGCGCGCTGGAAAACCCGGCCGGACGTTTCGAAAAACTCAGCCTGATCGAGGTTCAAGAGCAGGATTTCCCGGATCCAGACGCCGGAAAAGGGCAAAAGACGCAGGTATTCCGCGATACCTCGCGCTCTGTCGTTACATATAATAAGAGTCCCGACATCGGCATGGAGGCAACGCTCAACCCTTACCGGGGATGCGAGCATGGCTGCATCTATTGTTACGCGCGGCCCTATCACGAATATCTCGGCCTCTCGGCCGGGCTCGATTTCGAAACCAAGATTTTCGCCAAATTCGATGCGCCCGAATTGCTGCGCAAAAAGCTCGGCTCGAAAGCCTGGGAGCCTGTGGTTCTGGTCATGAGCGGCATTACCGATCCCTATCAGCCGCTGGAGGGAAAATTGCAGATCACGCGCGGTTGCTTAGAAGTGCTGCGGGATTTTCTGAACCCCGTGGCGCTTATCACCAAGAACCATCTGGTGACGCGCGACATCGACCTGCTGGCCGAACTCGCAAGCCATGACGCGGTTGCCGTGAATATGTCGATTACAACACTCGACAAGGATCTCGCCCGCAAGATGGAGCCGCGCGCCTCCACGCCCGACAAGCGCTTTGCTGCGGTGGAAGCGCTGAGCCGCGCCGGCATTCCTGTTAATGTCATGGTCGCACCCATCCTGCCCGGCCTCACCGAGCATGAAATTCCAGCACTCATGCGGCGCGCCGCGGATGCGGGCGCGCGTTCGGCCGCCTATACCATGCTGCGCCTGCCCTATGGCGTGAAGGACCTGTTCCAGACCTGGCTGCATGAGCATTTCCCGGACCGCGCGCAGAAGGTTCTCAACCGCATCAGGGATATTCGCGGCGGGAAACTGAACGATTCCTCCTTCGGCGCGCGCATGCGCGGGGAGGGCGTATATGCAAGACAGATCCAGACCATGTTTACGCAAGCCAAAAAACGTTACGGCCTGAACAAGCGCATTGCGTTGACGACGGGGAATTTCCGGCGTGGGGCAGAAAGCGGCCAGCTCGGCTTCTGGCCTTAAAGCCGCAGTGTCGCAAAAAATATTAACCCTTCTCAAATAAGATTTTTTGATTCGATCCGGAAAATCTTCGGCTCGCTCGTTCCGGTATGAAGTTGCGTCTTGCGTATGCCGAAAGGCTTGTTAGGCAACGCTTTATTATCTTGGGGCGAATGATGAAAAAATTGTTTTTGACTGTGCTTTTTATGCTTGCCGGCAGTCATGCCGCTTTCGCAGCCGATCTTCTAGATGCCGCGTCTGCTCCGGTTGTGGCGACATCTTGGGATTTTGCTTTCGGCGCCAAGCTCATGTCCGACTATAATTTTCGCGGCATTTCGCAATCCGACCGCAATCCTTCCGTGAATGTCTATGGCGAATTCCGCTATGATCTCTTTTATGCGGGCGTCGCCTTTTACGCCACGGACCTGCCGACAGACCCAGTCGGCGAAGTCGATATTTACGGCGGTGTCCGCAAGACTTTCGATGACGTAAGCGTCGATCTGGGCGCGCTCTATTATTATTATCCTTCGGAGACGCAATTGTTCGACGGTGGTGCGGTCACGCCGAGTAATACGGATTTCCTGGAATTTTACGCCAAGCTTGCCTGGAACGTGTCCGACACGGTCAATCTCGGTGCCAATCTTTTTTATGCGGCCGACTGGCTGAATACCGGCTCTTCAGGAATTTACACCTCGCTGACCGGCAAGGTGACGTTGATCGAAGATCTGTCGGCTTCGGCCGAACTTGGCCGCTACTGGTTGGATACGGCAACCAATCCCGGCCCGCCCTTCGCGCTGGTCGATTACACCTACTGGAACGCGGGGCTGACCTATGCGCTTAATGAGGCCGTATCGGTCGATCTGCGCTATCACGATACCGATCTCGGCGAGGCGCAGTGCTTCACGAACACGACGGACCCGCACGGCATTTCAACCGGTTCGACGCCGGGCCTGTCCGACTGGTGCGGCAGCGCCTTTATCGCCACGATCTCGATCGATCTTCTGGCATCGAAGCTCCATAAATAAAGCATATCGACTTTTTACGTTTCGGGCGCGACCTTGAACCTTTTTGGGGAGTGGCGAGCATGCTGCCTTATCTCAAAAGCAAAGTGTAAACTTATAGGCGGACCATGAAGCGCATCCTGATCGCCGGTGCGGGACCGACAGGTCTGACGGCGGCGCTCGAGCTTGTGCGGCGCGGCATTGCCTGCCGCATTGTCGACAGGAAACCGCGGCCTTCCACCTTGAGCCGCGCGGTCGGCATCAACCCGCGCTCTCTCGATCTTCTCGAGCCGAGCGGTGTGACGGCGGAACTTCTCGCGCATGGCTTCAAAATGCGTCGCGCTTGTTTCCGCGATGGACGCGGGCGTCTGATCGGCGAGATACGCGCCGACCTGATCGCGCACCGCTATAATTTTCTCCTCGCCTTGCCGCAGGACAAGACCGAAACCATCATGCAGCAGCGGCTTGCCTCTTACGGCACGCATGTGGATTACGGCATCGAGGTTGCGAGTGTCGCGTTGCAGGGCGGGCGCGCGGAAGTCACGCTCAGGCAGAACGAAGCCCTGCACCAGGAAGTCTACGATCTCGTCATTGCAGCCGATGGCGTGCACAGCCGCGTGCGCGAACGGCTTGCCATTCCTTTCCCCGGCTATGATTACGACAACCTCTGGAGCGTGACCGATTTCGAATCGCCGGACCTGCCCTATGCGGAAGACGCAGCGCATGCCTTCCTGCACGATAGCGGCCATATGGGGCTTGTGATCAAGATTGGAGCAGGGCGCTACCGCGGCGTATCCAGCACCGAGCATGCGCTTGCCTGCATCCCCGGCGATTATGCGATGATGAAAATTCTGAACGAGGGCACGTTCCATATCGGCGTGCGCCAGGCGCAGACCTATCAGAAAGGCTGCGTCTATCTCGCGGGTGATGCGGCGCATGTGCATTCGCCCGCCGGCGGGCGCGGCATGAATCTCGGCATCGAGGATGCGGCCGATCTGGCGCGGCGCATTCATGCGGGCGGGCTTGAGGATTACACGGCCATGCGTCATCCGGTCGGCAAACAGACGCTTGCGCTCACCGAAACGCTGATGCGCATGATTTTGCTGCGCAACCCCTTGGCAAAAGCCTTGCGCAATGGCTTGATAAGGCTGGCCACCGCCGTTCCGGCATTGCAAAAACCGTTCCTGAACAGGCTGGCCGGTCTGGAATAGGGGCATGGACAGGGATCTTCAGAAAGCTTCCGGCGCATCGTCGCGGCTTGACGCCATCATGGTGCTCGTTCTCGCCATGATCTGCTTTCCGGCGGGTGCGGCGCTCGCCAAGCAGCTTTTTGCCGTGTTCGATGCGCGCGGCATGGCGGCATTGCGGCTTGCCGTTTCCGCCCTGATCATGGCGAGCCTGTTCCGCCCCTGGCGCGGCCGGCTGGAGCGCAAAGAAATCAAACTGCTGCTCGCCTACGGCATCGCCATGGGCAGCATGAATGTGCTGTTCTATATGGCGATCGAAAAAATCCCGCTTGGCGTTGCGGTCGCGCTCGAATTCACCGGGCCGCTGTCGGTGGCGCTGCTGTCGTCGAGAACCAAGCTCGATTTCCTGTGGGCGCTTGTCGCATGCGCGGGCATCCTGCTGCTCGCGCCGCTCGATGGCGTGGGCACGCTCGATCCATGGGGCGTCTTTTATGCTCTGGCTGCGGCCTTCTTCTGGGGACTATATATTGTCTTCGGGCAAAAGGCGGGGCGGACCTTGCAAGGGCCGCGCGCGGCGGCGCTCGGTATTCTCGTTGCCTCCTGTCTGGTTCTACCCATCGGTGCCTCGCATATTGATGTAAGCCTGCTGTTCAGCTTTGCCGTCCTGCCTTTCGTGATCGCGGTCGGCGCGCTTTCGAGCGCCTTGCCCTATTCGCTGGAAATGTTTTCCCTGCAGCGCCTGCCGCGCAAGACCTTCGGCATTTTCATGAGTCTCGAGCCGGCTTTCGCCGCATTTTTGGGGCTGGTGCTTTTGAACGAGCATTTGAATGTGCGGCAATGGATCGCCATTTTTTGCGTTATTGCCGCCTCCGCCGGCAGCGCGGCCATGTCGAGAGCGCCGCGGGTAAAGGAAGAGATGGTGGTGTAGGTTGCGTTCCGCAGTAAGATAGGCGAGGCGCAATCCCATTGCTTTCAATGACGGCCGTAGCAGGAGCGTGTGAGGCCAAAATCAGCGAAGGCGTAGGGTGGCGGAGAAGGTGGGATTCGAACCCACGATACGCTTGCGCGTATGCCGCATTTCGAGTGCGGTGCCTTCAACCACTCGGCCACCTCTCCTCATTCAGAAGTCAGAAAACAGAAGTCAGAGGACAGAAGCAAGTGTTTTTTGCCGTCATTGCGAGAGTGGGGCGCGTCTTGTGAATTGCTTCACTGGAGCAATTTGAGTGTCGAACGCACCCTGGATCGTCACGTTCTCCTCGGATCAAGCCCGAGGATCGCTCGCGATGACGAGTTCCGGTTTATAGTTTCCAATCTCCCAAAACGTGACATCATTGTCACTTTTTGCATCCGATCTTTGCCAAAATCGGATGCAAAGATATCATCTTAATATTTTTTTATCTTCTCTCTTGCATTTGTCATGATGAAGATTCGTTTCAGGTCTAGATCGTGTTGCGAAAAAGTTTCGTCAGATGATCGCAGATCAGACAACCGTCGCGCAAAGGATGAGCGGCAAAAAAAGAGATGGATAACTTGCAAATCATCTTCCCACTCAAATTGAATCACTTCGCAAAATCGGATAACTCTTGATCAAGATGTTCTCTCTTTGCGCATCACCTCTTCTCGGCGAACGCTTCGCGCAAGCCGGCGCCAGGGAAGCAGCGTAGGAAATTTGAAATGTTCGCAGTGATCAAAACAGGCGGCAGGCAGTACAAGGTGAAGCCTGACGACGTTATCAAGGTCGATCGCCTGTCGGCTTCCGAGGGCGATATCGTTGCCTTCGAAGATGTCATCCTATTTAGCGATGGAGCCAAGACCCAGCTGGGCTCCCCCCGTGTCGGCGGCATAACCGTGGCGGGCGAGGTCATCGAGCAGGGGCGGGGCCGCAAGGTCATCGCCTTCAAAAAGCGCCGGCGCAAGAATTCGCGCCGCAAGCGTGGACATAGACAAGATTTGTCTGTCGTACGGATCACCCAGATCCTGACCGGCGGCAAAAAACCGGATTTGACTGCGGCAAAACCGGTTAAAAAGCCTAAAAAATCCGCAAAATCGCCAGCAACATCTCATGGAGAGGACCAAATGGCAAAACGTAAAAAAGCAGCAAAGAAGTCGACAAAAGCGAAAAAAACAACTAAGAAGAAGGCAACGCGCAAGAAATCCAGGAAGTAATCTGGCTTTCTCGACTATAGGTTGAAACAGGGAGTTTAAGTATGGCGCATAAGAAAGCGGGCGGATCGTCGCGCAATGGTCGCGACTCGGACGGCAAGCGTCTTGGCGTCAAGAAGTTCGGCGGCGAGCGCGTGCTCGCCGGTAACATCCTTGTGCGCCAGCGCGGAACGCGCTGGCACGCAGGGCCGAATGTGGGTTTGGGCAAGGATCATACCCTCTTTGCCACGGCCGACGGTACGGTTCAGTTTAAAACCGCCTCAGGCGGCAAACAGATCGTATCGATTGCGGCGAAAACGGCTTAAAGTCCGTCTTTCCTTTATTCCGACTTGCAAGGAAGCGGCAAAACCGCTTCCTTTCTTATTTTATTTGCTTTCTTATTTTTATTCGGCCTGCTTATTTTATAATGCAATTGATGGCACCCTCTATTTCTTCAACCGCCCGGCTTATCCTGCGTCCGTTTGAGCCGGACGATGCCGCCCGCATCGAGAGCCTGATCGACGATATCGATGTCGCGCGCATGCTGTCCAAGGTGCCGCACCCTTATCCGCAGGGAGCGGCGGCCGAGTTCATTACGCAAAGCCGGACATCCCGGGATGTCTGCGCGCTCTGTCTGAAAAGCGGCGAGTTAATTGGCTGCATTTCCGCCTGGCAGGAGCAGGATGAGACGTATGTCGGCTATTGGCTGGGCAAGGCCTATTGGGAGCAGGGCTACATGTACGAAGGATTGTCGGCGTTTTTGCATCGCCTTTTTGCGCCCAAGACTTTAAGGAAGATAAAGGCCGGTGTTTTTGCGGATAATGTCGCATCACAGCGTCTGCAGGAAAAGCTGGGCTTTCGCAGAACCGGCGAAACATTGCGGTTTTCGCTCGCGCGCGGCCATGATGTGCCGTTGATCGAAACCGAACTTAGCCGGGAAGATTTTCTGGATTTAGAGCCTCGCCATGAAATTTCTTGATCAGGCAAAAATCTGGGTGAAGGCGGGCGACGGCGGCGCGGGCTGCGTCTCCTTCCGGCGCGAAAAATTCATCGAGTTCGGCGGGCCGGACGGCGGCGACGGCGCGCGCGGCGGCGACGTGGTTGTGCTTTGCGTCGACGGCCTCAATACGTTGATCGATTACCGCTATCAGCAGCACTTCAAGGCCAGGATCGGCGGGCATGGCATGGGCAGAAACCGCGCCGGCGCCAAGGGAGCCGATGTAACCTTACGCGTGCCGGCAGGCACGCAGATTTATGACGCGGACAGCGAGACCCTGCTTTCGGACCTCACGGAAACCGGCCAGCGTATCGTCATCGCCGCGGGGGGAAACGGCGGTTTTGGCAATGCGCATTTCAAGTCGTCCACCAATCGGGCGCCGCGCCATGCCAATCCCGGCCTGCCCGGCGAGGAGCGCAATCTGATCCTGCGGCTGAAGCTGATCGCCGATGCGGGGCTGGTGGGCATGCCGAATGCCGGAAAATCGACCTTTCTCTCGGCCGTCTCGGCGGCAAAACCGAAAATCGCCGACTATCCCTTCACGACGCTGCATCCGGGGCTTGGTGTCGTGCGCCATTTCGATCGCGAATTCGTGCTTGCCGACATCCCCGGCCTGATCGAGGGCGCGCATGAGGGCGTGGGGCTTGGCGATCAGTTCCTCGGGCATATCGAGCGCTGCCAGGTCATCCTGCATCTGGTCGATATCACGCAGGAAGAGCCTGCGCAGGCGTATGAAACGGTATGCGGCGAGCTTGCCGCCTATGGCCATGGCATTACCGGCAAGCCCGAGATCATCGCGCTCTCAAAGGCTGACAGCCTGCCTGCCGAAGACGTGCAAAAAAAATGCGCGGAATTCCGCACTGCTACGGGCAAGAACGTCATCGCCATTTCTGCCGTCTCCGGCTTCAATATGGATCCCGTTTTGCAAAAGCTCTGCGAGGTGATTGCCAAGGCAAAACAGACGGCGACGGAAGACGAGGCGGCGCAGGTGAAATGACGAACACGCGCACGCGGCAGGCCTACGCAAAACTCCCGATCTTCGGCCATGGCCAGCGTATCGGCCTGTTCGGCGGCTCGTTCGATCCCGCGCATGAAGGGCACCGCCATGTCGCGCTGACGGCCATCGAATGTTTGCAGCTCGACTGGCTGTGGGTGCTGCCGAGCCCCGGCAACCCGCTTAAAGAAGCGCCGGTATTGTCTTCGAGTCAGCGCAAGCGCCGTCTCGAAAGTCTCATGCGTCATCCGAAAATCGTTCTCACCGACATCGAGGAAAAAATCGATGCGCGGTTCACGCTGCAAACGATTCGTTTTCTGCGCCTGCGCGCGCCGGCTGCGCGTTTCGTCTGGGTGATGGGCGCCGACAATCTCGAAAGTTTTCATCGCTGGCAGGGATGGAAGACGATCGCAAAGCTTCTGCCCGTTGCCGTGATCGACCGCGACGAGGGCCGTTTCTCGGCGCTGAACAGCAAGGCGGCGCAATGCTTTTCGGGTTTCCGGGTTGGGAGCGAACATGCCGCCCGCCTGCCTTTTTTGGCGCCTCCTGCCTGGGCTTTTTTACACGGCCCGCGTGTCATGCTGTCGTCCTCAGCCTTGCGCAGGAGCGAGAATCATTGAAAATTTATGTTCTTAAGCTTATTATTAACCTTGTGTTGTCATAATGAACTCATGGCCGTGAAAAGCCACGGCCTTTAAAACGAAAGGGTCAGACGCTGAGCACCGCAATGCGGTATAAGGGCCAAGCGCCCGGGCTTCCCGAAACGGCACTCCATGAATTGGATCTGGCCGACGCGAGAGCCACCTTGCACAAAATCCTCGCCACGCTCGACGATGCCAAGGCGGAGGATATCATCAGCATCCCTCTCTCCGAACGCAGCATGCTTGCCGACTTCATGGTCATCACTTCAGGCCGTTCGCAACGACATGTCGATGCGATCGCGTCATATGTGGCCGAGGCCCTGAACAAGGCGGGAAAGACTGCGCGGATCGAGGGCCGCCCCAATTGCGATTGGGTGCTGATCGACGAGGGGGATGTGATCCTGCACATCTTCCACCCCGAAGCGCGCGCTTTCTATAATCTGGAAAAGCTGTGGTCGCCCGCTCGCCCCGCCGAGCGTTCGGTCGCATAACGCGTTTCGATTATCTGATGATGAGCGGGACGAGCGATGGCGCCGGCAGCCCTACGCTCCAGGGGTTCTTGCCTTCCAGAACATCGCGGCGAAGGTCCGGATCCCTAAGCAGAAAATAGGCTGCAAGCAGGAGGTCGATCCCCATCGCCACGCCTGCAGTCAGGCCGAGAAGGCGCAGGAATTCTGTCCTCTTTAAATAATATCCTGCATCACCGGTCCACCATCCTACGATCTTGAACGAGGCGATACCGGCACCTAGGCCGGATAATATGGAAAGCATGCTCTTGGGTAAGCTGTTTATTATCTCCTCGACCCACTTGGAGGACGTGACATAAGAGTCGACCCTAGGTTTTATCTCGTCCATCAGCCGAATCCATTCTTCTGTGTGAAGGCGACTTAATTTGTCGAGAATATAAGTTCTTTCCAAAGAGGGAGCGCCATCCGAGCGGCCCGTTAGGCGTTCCTGAAAGATTTTTATCAAAAGCTCCTTGTCCTGCGGCGTTATGTCGCTCAGGCGTACAATGCTGCCCGGACTGTCCGGAGCTCTCATGATGCTTTTGAAATCTCTATTTTGATCCTGAACGGAAAAAGCAGGGAAGTGGTGTCCTATTCTTGTCATTGCGCCTCTGAAATTCCGTTTTAATATCGATAATTATGGGGTTTTTAATTTAGCGCCCCGATGATGTAAAGCCACCCATGCCTCTTTATCTATTCTCCATCGGCAAACCCAAAGGCGCGGAAGCCGAGCTGCTTGCGCGCTATCTCAAGCGAATTCAGCCTTTGGCAAAATCGCTCGGCTTTGGCAGGTTTGAGCAGGCCCAGTATACTGAGAGCAGGAAGGATCATGCGCAGGCGCGCAAAAAGGACGAGGCGGAGAAACTGCTCGCAAAATTGGGATCGTCGGATTTTCTCATTGCCCTCGACGAAAAGGGCAAGGGCATGGACAGCAGGGCGTTCAGCCTGCTTCTGGAAAAATCCCGCGATGAAGGGCGGGCGATAAGCTTCGTCATCGGCGGGCCGGACGGGCTTGACCAAAGCATTAAGGAAAAAGCCGATATAACTCTGAGCTTGGGGTCCATGACATGGCCGCACCAGCTTGCATCTGTGCTATTGATGGAGCAGATCTATCGCGCTTTGACCATGATTGCCGGCCATCCTTATCATCGTGATTGAAAGATATATCAAACGCGTGCGCGCGCATTTCCGGATTTCCAACACATCTTGGATATATCCAAGATGTGCATTAAAAATGCCACATCGGGCAAGCCTGATGTGGGTCGCGGGGATGGCGTGTATCACGCCTTGTCATTTGTACGCCCAGACCACGCCGCCACCCGGTGCCGAACAGGTTGAGCGCCAGCAGGAACTCGAGCACAAGGGCTCGGACCTCAAGGCCGAGCAGGAGCGCATCGAGCGCCTGAGCAAGGAAATCGACACCATCCGCAACGACCGCAATGAGATCAACCGGCAGGTGCTAAGCACCGCGCAGTCGGTCAAGGCGCTGGAAGACAAGATCACGGCGGGCGAAAAACGCTTGGCCGATCAGGAGAGGACTGCCGACAAAATCCGCGCCTCGCTGCAAAGCAGGCATGACGTGATTGCCGAACTGCTCGCGGCCCTGCAGCGCATGGGGCGCAATCCGCCGCCAGCTCTCTTGGTCGAACCGGAAAATGCCCTGAAAGCCGTGCGCTCGGCGATCCTGCTCGGTGCGGTTCTGCCCGAATTCACCGAAGAGGCGAAATTCCTGGCGCAGGAGCTCGAGGAGCTCGTGCGCGTGCGCAAGGCCATTGCCGCCGAGATCGACCGGCAAAAGCAGGAAGTGGCGGCGTTGAGCGAAAACCGCACTAAGCTCGACCTCCTTCTCAATATGCGCAGGAAGGAACAGGCCTTAAGCGAGGAAGAGCTCACCCGCTCGCGCGCGCGCGCCGGGCAGCTGGCGCAGGAAGTCAAATCGCTGCGCGAACTGATCGAGCGCTCGGAGCAGGAAATCGAGGGCGCACAGGCGGCCGCGATGGCGGCGGCAAAGGCCGAAGTTGCACGCCAGCTCGAGCCTGCAAGCATTGCCGCCGAAAAGCGCAATCTCGAAGCTCTGCAGAATGCCGCCGATCCGGCGCGCCGCACTTTGGCCTCATTGGGCAATCCCGGCCGCCTGACGCCCGCCATCAGTTTCGACAAGGCCAGGGGCCTGCTGCCGATGCCGGTGAGCGGCGAGGCGCTGCGCCATTTCGGCGATGCCGACAGCCTGGGCAGCCAGTTGCGCGGCGTGCTGCTCGGCACGCGCAAGAGCGCGATCGTCACTTCGCCGGCAGACGGTTGGGTGGCTTATGCCGGGCCTTTCCGTACTTACGGCAAGATTGTCATTGTAAATGCGGGTTCGGGTTATCATATTCTACTTGCAGGTTTGGAGGAAATCAGTGTTGAAATCGGACAGTTCGTGCTGGCTGGCGAACCGCTAGGAAAAATGGGTGAAAAACGGCTGGCGGCGGCAACCGCCATTGATGTGGCTTCCGATCAGCCTGTATTGTATATTGAGTTTCGAAAAGATGGCACGGCCATCGATCCATCGCCCTGGTGGGCAACTATAACCAACCAAAAAGGTTAGGAGCACATGCGCAAGATTTCCCTACTGCTGACCGGTGTCACCTTCGGAGCTTTCGGTGCCTTTGCCCTTATGCAGGCGGAGCCTGTGACGTCGGCTTTTGGGGCGGTGAGCGATACCTATAAACAGCTCAATCTTTTCGGCGACGTGTTCGAGCGCGTGCGCGCTGAATATGTCGAGCAGCCCAACGACGAGCAACTGGTCGAAACCGCCATCAACGGCATGCTGACCTCGCTCGACCCGCATTCCTCCTATCTGAACCCCAAGAATTTCCAGGATATGCAGCAGCAGACGCGCGGCGAATTCGGCGGCATCGGCATCGAGGTGACGATGGAAAACAGCCTTGTCAAGGTCGTTTCTCCCATCGACGATACGCCTGCCGCGCGCGCCGATATCCGCGCGGGCGACATGATTTCCGAATTGAACGGCGAGAGCGTTTCCGGCCTCACCCTGCCGCAGGCCGTCGAGAAAATGCGCGGACCGGTTGGCACGACGCTGAAGCTGAAGGTCATCCGCCAGGGCGTCAAGGACCCGCTCGATTTCACGCTCAAGCGCGATACCATCAAGCAGGCGTCCGTGCGCTCGCGTGAGGAAAAGCCGGATATCGGCTATATCCGCATCACGCAGTTCACGGAAAAGACGATGCCCGGCCTGCGCGATGCGCTCGACAAATTCGACAAGTCGCTCGGCTCCAATATGAAGGGGCTCATTATCGATATGCGCAATAATCCCGGCGGGTTGCTCGACCAGGCGGTCGGTGTTTCCGACACCTTCCTCGAACGTGGCGAGATCGTGCTGACGCGCGGCCGCCGTCCGGACGAGACGATGCGTTTTGACGCCAAGGGCGGCGACGACATTCGCGGCAAGCCTGTCGTCGTGCTGATCAATGGCGGCTCGGCCTCGGCGTCCGAAATCGTTGCCGGCGCCTTGCAGGATCACAAGCGCGCTACCATCGTCGGTACGCGCAGTTTCGGCAAAGGCTCGGTGCAGACGATCATGCCGCTTGCGCAATATGGCGGCGCCATCCGCCTGACGACGGCGCGCTATTATACGCCGTCCGGCCGCTCCATTCAGGCAAAGGGCATCGACCCCGACATCGTCGTCGAACAGACGCCGCCCCCCGACCTGCAGGGGAAGGTTCAGATACCGGGTGAAGGCGCGCTCAAGGGGCACCTGAAAAACGACGAGGGCGAAAATACGTCGGGCTCCTCGGCCTATATCCCGCCGGATGCGAAGGACGACAAGCAGCTCAACTACGCGCTCGACCTGATTCGCGGTAAAATCACCAATGCCGCCTATCCGGCCGACCCGAAAAAAGCCGCGGCGCTGAAGGAATAGACTTTTGCTGATTGCTGCCGCTCCTTGCGAAAGCGGGAGTGGGCCGCGAATGGGCAAGAAGCCTCCAGCCCACTGCCTATTACGCTTGCGAAGGCGACAGAATCGCCCATTTTCGCTATCATAAGCATTGATTCGCCAAAGCGGGCGTCAGGGGTGCCAGCAGCTTAAATGTCGGACGATCTTTATTCGCCTTTGCAGCGAAAAGACAAGCAGGGTTTTCGCCCGCATGTCGGCATCAGGCCGGCGCTTGCCTTTTGCGGGCTGGTCTTCGGTGCGCTTTGCGCCTGGGTGATCGCGACCGACGATCCGCTCGGCGGCGAGCCTTACAGGATTATTGCCATTCCTTCCGCAGATGCACCGGTTGCCAAGAGCGAAACGCCGCCCGCACCCGCGCCGCCGGCGGAGCCTTTCAACGCGGCCGCGACCCAGGTCGATCCCCAATTGGATAATATCGGTAAGCCCACGGTCTCGATCCTGACGCCGGGCGGGGAGGACGGGCAGATGCTCGTCAAGACCGTGACCTTGCCCGGTCCGCCGCCGCCTTCCGGTTTTATCGCAGCACCCGATGCGCGGGTGATCGAAAAATCGCGCTACGGTCTTCTGCCCGCGATCGGCGCCGACGGCTCGCGTCCCTCGAAACTTTATGCGCGGCTGGCTGCGCCAGAGGACAAGGCGATTTCGGACAGCATGCCGAAAATATGTATCCTTGTCGGCGGTCTCGGCCTGTCGCAAAGCGGTACGGCGGAGGCGATCACCAAGCTGCCGCCGCAGGTGACGCTGGCCTTTGCACCCTATGGCAGCCTGCTGCAGGCGCAGGTGAACAAGGCGCGCGAGCAGGGGCATGAGGTGATGCTGCAAATTCCCATGGAGCCGTTCGACTATCCCGCCAACGATCCGGGACCGCAGACGCTGCTGTCAAATCTTTCGCGCGATCAGAATATAGACAGGCTATACTGGAGCTTTACGCGTTTCTCCGGCTATACCGGCGTCATCAACTATCTCGGTGCGAAATTCACGGCCAATACCGGCGCACTGACGCCCGTTCTCGAAGATATGCGCAATCGCGGCCTGATCTATATCGACGACGGCAGCAGCCAGCGCTCCGTCAGCGAAACCGTGGCCGGCAATGTCAAACTTCCCTATGCCAAGGCGCGCCTGACGCTCGATGCCGTGCCGACGCCGGACAAGATCGACGAGGCCTTGAGCCTGCTCGAGCAGGAGGCGCGCGAAAAGGGTCGTGCCATCGGCATCGCTTCCGCATTGCCGGTCACGCTCGACCGTATCGCGCGCTGGAGCAAGGAGCTGGAGCGGCGCGGCTTCGTTCTCGTGCCGGCCAGTGCCATAGTCGGCATTGGGCCGAATAGCTGATTTATTGTCATCCTGAGCACCCGGATCATGCCTCCGGCATGTCCGAGTGTAAACTCCGCGAAGGATCTCTAACTCTTTTTGAGATTCTTCGCCTTCGGCTCAGAATGACATAATAGGAATGTTTTTCATGAGCAAATCCAATCTCCCTTACCGTCCCTGTGTCGGCATGATGGTGCTGAACCGCGACGATCTCGTCTTTGTCGGCGAGCGCAAGAAGGGCCCCGAACAAATGCAGGGCCAATATGCCTGGCAGATGCCGCAGGGCGGCATCGATGAAGGCGAGGAACCGCTGGCTGCAGCAAAGCGCGAGCTTTACGAGGAGACGAATATGTCCTCCATCGAACTGGGTGCAGAAGTTCCGGACTGGCTGAGTTACGATTTGCCGGAAGAACTCGCAAAAAAATCTCCAAAACCGCCTTGGGGCGGGAAATATCGCGGCCAGACGCAGAAATGGTTCGTTTTCCGCTTCACGGGCGACGAGAGCGAGATCGATATTCGCACGCCGGCCGGCGGCCACAAGCCGGAATTTATTGCGTGGAAATGGGTGGAGGCGAAGGCTTTGCCGGAGCTGGTTGTACCGTTCAAACGGCCGGTTTATGAAAAGCTGGTGGAGTTTTTGTCGGATTACATACTGCGCTAGCCAATCACCTATTTGATATTACCGGTGATGGGCTGTTCTTTGTCCAATCTTCCCAGATTTTGCAAAAGTTCCGATATCTCATTTTGTTTGAGCACTGGCTTGACGCCGTTCCCGGCATATTTCAATTCAAACCGGTGCTTAATTTTTGCTTGATTGTCATTGAGGAATTTTATTGCTTCCTGCACATCGATATTTTGAGGGAACCCGCCTTGTGTCTTACTTATACTAATACCGATCTGTGACACTCTTGCATTTATAAGACCCTGGATCTTGGTCGTAAGAATATTCAGGCGATTTTTTGTACGGATGTCAGACGTTTGTCTTCCGGCTGATTTTGGAGATTTTCGATAGGCTTCCCATTTATATCGACGCCCTTTTTCAACCCGGTTAAGGTCAAAAATTCTTTTTGTTCGGCTTCGGGCCGGCCATAAATCGTATAATCGGCCAAAAGTTTCAGAAATTTCATGCCTATGTCGGAGAGCAGGATCGGTGTCGGCCGCGGCTGCTGTGCCGCCATATGGAAATTGCGGGGAAAATTCGCACTTGAAATTATCGTCATCGTCGCACCTAAAATCATTTTGAAAAACAGATGGCTTGCCGATAGCACTCAAAGGCAAAAACCGTCAAACAACTTGCGCGTGCAATTACTTGTCCGACCAGACGCTGAGCTCATTGCCTGCGGGATCGAGAAAGTGAAAGCGGCGACCGCCGGGAAATGAAAAGATCGGCCTGACGATTTTCGCGCCCGCGTTTTTCACGCGCTGTTCCATCTCTTCCAGATCTTCGGCATAGAGCACGATAAGCAGCTTGTCGGATTTGCCTTCAATGGCGGAATGAAAGCCGCCGTCCAGTCCCTCGTTGAAAGAGCTGTAGTCCGGGCCATAATCGGTAAATGTCCAGCCGAAAGTTTTGGCGTAAAAATCCTTGGTGGCGGGAAGGGTGCCGCCGGGCAGTTCGATGTAATCGATGTTACCGGATTTGCGCATTACGCCTGCAAGGCCTTCAGCGCCGAAAGTTTCTGGCTGGCGTTGAAGGTATCAACATCGTTTGCGGCCTTGGCGAGTGCGCTTTCCGCAGCGGCGATTTCCTGCGTCGCGCGTGCCGCATTCAACTCCTCGATCGCGATTGCGTTATTGGCAAGCACAGTCAGGCCAGTTGGGGTCACATCGGCAAAACCGCCATCGACGAAATAGCGCTTAGTCCCGCCTGCGGTTCTGACGTTCAGAAAACCGGGGCGCAGGCTTGCCATCACCGGCGCATGATCCTTGAGAACTTCGAAATCGCCTTCCGCGCCGGGAACCTGCACGGATAAAACGCTTTCCGACAAGACAAGCTTTTCGGGCGAGACGAGTTCGAAGGGGAAGGGTGCGGACATAGTATTATTCCTCTTTGCGTCATCCCCGCGAAGGCGGGGATCTAAATGGGACCCCGGCCTTCGCCGGGGTGACGGTTATGTTAAGCAGCCATCGCCGCGAGCTTCTGCGCCTTCTCGACGGCTTCCTCGATGGAGCCGACCATGTAGAAGGCCGCTTCCGGCAGGTGGTCGTATTTGCCCTCGGTGAGGCCTTCGAAGCCCTTGATCGTGTCTTCGAGCGGCACGAATTTGCCGGGCGTGTTGGTGAAGATCTCGGCCACGTGGAAGGGCTGCGACAGGAAGCGCTCGATCTTGCGCGCGCGCGCGACCGTAATCTTGTCCTCTTCCGAAAGCTCGTCCATTCCCAAGATGGCGATAATATCCTGCAGCGATTTGTAGCGCTGGAGGATTTCCTGCACACGTCGCGCCACATTGTAATGGCGTTCGCCGATTACGCGCGGCTCGAGCATGCGCGAGGTTGAATCGAGCGGGTCGACCGCGGGATAAATGCCTTTTTCCGCGATAGAGCGCGATAGCACAGTGGTTGCATCCAAATGCGCGAAAGAGGCGGCGGGCGCCGGATCGGTGAGATCGTCGGCGGGGACGTAAATGGCCTGCACCGAGGTGATCGAGCCTTTCTGTGTGGTTGTGATGCGCTCCTGCAGCGCGCCCATATCGGTTGCCAAAGTGGGCTGATAGCCCACGGCCGAGGGAATGCGGCCGAGCAGTGCCGAGACCTCCGAGCCCGCCTGCGTAAAGCGGAAGATATTGTCGATGAAGAACAGCACGTCCTGCCCCTTGTCGCGGAAATCTTCGGCGATGGTGAGGCCGGAGAGCGCCACACGCGCGCGCGCGCCCGGCGGCTCGTTCATCTGGCCGAAAACAAGTGCGCATTTGCTGCCCTTGCCGCCGCCCTTCTGGTTGACGCCGGATTCGATGAACTCGTGATAGAGGTCGTTGCCTTCGCGCGTACGCTCGCCGACGCCGGCGAACACCGAATAGCCGCCGTGTGCCTTTGCGATGTTGTTGATCAGCTCCTGGATGATGACGGTCTTGCCGACGCCGGCGCCGCCGAACAGGCCGATCTTGCCGCCTTTCGCATAGGGCGCGAGCAGATCGACGACCTTGATGCCGGTGATCAGGATTTCCGCTTCTGTCGACTGCTCGACGAAAGAGGGCGCATCGGCGTGAATGGGACGTTTTTCAGAGTAGGATACCGGGCCTGCTTCGTCCACGGGTTCGCCGACCACGTTCATGATGCGGCCCAGCGTGCCTTCGCCGACGGGCACCGCAATCGGCGTGCCAGTGTCCATGACATCCTGCCCGCGTACGAGGCCTTCGGTTGAGTCCATGGCAATGGTGCGCACGGTGTTTTCGCCCAAGTGCTGTGCCACTTCGAGCACAAGGCGGTTGCCCTGATTGTCGGTCTCAAGCGCGTTCAAGATCGCGGGCAGATGATGGTCGAACGCAACGTCGACGACGGCGCCGATCACCTGCGCGATTTTGCCCCTTGGTCCTATATGATTGGGGCCGATTTTCTTTTCATTCGCCATGATAATTACCTCTTACCTGTCCAAATAATAAGTGAGCGACACGACGACACGGACTTTCTTGTCGACGGTGCTTTGAGCCTGAACGCTTGATCCCTCGCCGCTGTCGTTGCCGGACTGGCTGTCGCGCGAGGTAATTGAGAAATAACCCTGAGATGCCGACTGGATCGCGCCAACCTTGCTGCCCGCATCGTTGGCGAACTGCTGGGCGGCGGCGCGCGCGTTCTGCGTCGCCTCGCGCAGCATTTCGGTCTTCACGTCGTTGAGCTTCGTATATTGATAATCGACGACATTGCTGGCGATGACGATGTTCTGCTTGGCGAGGTCGTTCAGCTCGCGCGAGGCGCCGTCGACCACGTTTACATCATCGGTGCGCACGGTGATCGTATCTTTCACGATAAAGCGGCCGGTGAGAACGTCTTTCTGCCGGTACTGGTCGGCCATCAGGTCGGTGACATTGATATTGCCCGCCTTGATGTTTTCCTTTTTCATGCCCTTGGCGAGCAGGAAGGCCGTGATCGTTTTCTCGTTCGCCTCGGCCTGCGCATAAGCCTGAGCAAGCGTATCCGCCGTTACCGAAAAGCTGAACTGCCACAGCGCCAGATCGGCCTTCGCATCGCGTTCGGAAAAGCCGCGCACGGTGACGGTGTTCGAGGCGAACTTCGCTTTATAAAGCGTGGTCGAGACGAAATAGCCCGCGCCCAGCAGGCCTAAGGCCACGAGCCCGCCGAAAATGGCGGCGGCGATCGGTTTAGTTGTTTCTTTAGACATTACAGTGCCTCCGCCCCGCTGACGATTTCGATGAGTTCCTTGGTGATCTGCGCCTGGCGCGTCTTGTTGTAGGTTAATGTGAGCTTCTTGATCATATCGCCCGCATTGCGCGTGGCATTGTCCATAGCCGACATGCGCGCACCCTGCTCACTGGCTGCATTTTCAAGCAGCGCGCGGAAGATCTGCACGGCGATATTGCGCGGCAATAGCTCGGCCAGGATATCGTTCTCGTCCGGCTCGAATTCGTAAACATACGTGCCGGCCTCGGCCGGCACTTCGGCGGGGATGACCTGGATCGCGGTCGGAATCTGCAAAATGACGGATTTGAAACGCGCGAAATAAAGCGTCGCCACATCGAACGTGCCCGCCTCGAATTCCTTTAACACGCGCGCGGCGATCGCTTCGGCATGCGAGAATCCGATTTGCTTCACGCGAATGTCGACGACATCGATGATCTGCTTTGCGAATTGCCGCTTTAACACATCTGCGCCCTTTTTGCCGACGCAGAGAATTTTCACCGTCTTGCCGGAAGCCAGCAGCGTATTGGCACGCTCGCGTGCAAGCCGTGCGATGGAAGAATTGAACGCGCCGCAAAGGCCCCGCTCGGCCGTGCAAACAACAAGAAGATGCGTGTGGTCTTTTCCGGTACCCGCAAGCAGGGGCGGTGCGCCGCTCTGACCTTTGAAGCCGGAGGCCAATGATCCCAGCACCTTGCTCATTCGCTCCGCATAAGGCCGCGCGGCCTCGGCGGCCATTTGCGCGCGGCGCAGCTTGGCGGCGGCCACCATCTGCATGGCCTTGGTGATTTTCTGCGTTGCCTTCACCGAGGCGATGCGGACGCGGAGATCTTTTAGCGAGGCCATGATCTATCTAGCCTTCGGTACGGTTGTGACAAAAAAATACGATTTATTTTTTTGCCCATAGGGTATGGCGAAAGAAGCATCTTTCAATTCTGGCACTTTTGGATAAGTGGCGGAGAATTTTATTTCCCCGACCAGGCTCGGATCAATATGATAAATAACGCCCTCTCTTGAATATTCCAATTTCTTGGTTCTGTCTTGCGCTGGCCGCACAATATAGCTTGTTATCAGTCTGGCAAAGCCGCCTTCTGTATCACTCTTTATAAAAGCCTTCGTGGAGTCATCAACTCCGTCCAAAGAATAGAGTGCCAAGATCGCCTCTATATCTTTGGCAGCAAAATATTGCATGTACTTGGCCGCAAGCTCGTCTGGCGATTTCGGAGCTTCGCTTGCTTGCATAGGCGCAGACAAAAGCAGAGCCAACAAGGCGGCAACCGTCGGGGCTGCGATGCGGACGCGGAGGTCTTTGAGAGAGGGCATTTTTAATATGCCTCTTCAGCAAGCGACCCCCACCCTAACCCTCCCCCTTCTAGGGGGAGGGAAAAGAGGGGCGCCATCCCAAATTCCTCCCCCCTGAAAGGGGGGAGGGCAGGAGGGGGGTCAAAAGAAAAAATAATAGGCTGCAGCATCACGCGAAGCTCTTGGCGAAGAGTTCGACCGCTTTCGTCAGCGCGCCTTTGGTTTTGTCGTCGAGCTGTTTCGTGTCGGCAATCGTCTTGAGGATTTCCGGATTCTTCGCCTTCAGGTGGCGCAGCAGGCCCTGCTCGAAACTGCCGACCTTGTTGACCGGCAGATTATCGAGGAACCCCTGGGTGCCGGCGAAGATCACGCAGACCTGCTCCTCGATTTTCAGCGGCGAGAACTGCGGCTGTTTTAGGAGTTCTGTCAGACGTGCGCCGCGATTCAGAAGTTTTTGCGTCACGGCATCGAGATCGGAGCCGAACTGCGCGAACGCCGCCATTTCGCGATATTGTGCCAGCTCGCCCTTGATCGCGCCCGCCACCTGTTTCATCGCCTTGATCTGCGCGGAAGAGCCCACGCGCGACACGGAGATGCCGACGTTCACCGCAGGGCGGATACCCTGATAGAAAAGACTGGTTTCGAGAAAGATCTGGCCGTCGGTGATCGAGATCACGTTTGTGGGAATATAGGCCGACACGTCGTTCGCCTGCGTCTCGATGATCGGCAGCGCGGTCAACGACCCGCCGCCATTGTCCTCATTGAGCTTTGCCGCACGCTCGAGCAGGCGGGAATGCAGATAGAACACGTCGCCCGGATAGGCCTCGCGACCCGGGGGGCGGCGCAGCAGCAGCGACATCTGGCGGTAGGCGACGGCCTGTTTGGAGAGATCGTCGTACACGCACAGCGCGTGCATGCCGTTATCGCGGAAATATTCGCCCATCGCGCAGCCGGAGAAGGGCGCCAGAAATTGCAGCGGTGCCGGATCGGAGGCGGTGGCGGCGACGATGATGGAGTAATCGAGCGCGCCCTGTTCTTCGAGAATTTTCACGAATTGCGCAACCGTCGAGCGTTTCTGGCCAATGGCAACGTAAATGCAATAAAGTTTCTGCTTTTCGTCGCCCGACGCGTTCACCGATTTCTGGTTGAGGATGGCATCAAGCGCTACCGCCGTCTTGCCGGTCTGGCGGTCGCCGATGATCAGTTCGCGCTGGCCGCGGCCGATCGGGATCAGGGCGTCGATAGCCTTGAGACCCGTCTGCATCGGCTCGTGCACGGATTTGCGCGGAATGATACCCGGCGCTTTGACGTCGACGCGTTTGCGCTCGACATCCTTGATCGGACCTTTTCCATCCAAAGGATTGCCCAATGGGTCGACGACGCGTCCCAGCAGGCCCTTGCCGACCGGAACGTCGACAATGGCGCCGGTGCGCTTGACGGTGTCGCCTTCCTTGATGTCGCGATCGTTGCCGAAGATCACGGCGCCCACATTGTCGGCCTCCAGGTTCAGCGCCATGCCGCGAATGCCGCCGGGGAATTCCACCATCTCGCCCGCCATCACCTGGTCGAGACCGTAAATGCGTGCGATGCCGTCGCCGACCGAGAGCACGCGGCCCACTTCGGAGACCCGGGCGTCCTCGCCGAAGGCCTTGATTTGATCTTTG
The DNA here is from genome assembly GCA_963714065.1 of uncultured Alphaproteobacteria bacterium. Taxonomy (GTDB): domain Bacteria; phylum Pseudomonadota; class Alphaproteobacteria; order Rhizobiales; family UBA4765; genus JAZKID01. The sequence continues at coordinate 1,574,204 of OY970226.1, forward strand.
AGAATTTTGGAAATTTCTGCGGCGCGGAATTCCATCTAAAAGGTTCCTTTCAATGCGGTTTTGAGAGTCGAGAGCTTGGTTTTGAGAGATGTATCCAGCATGCGCGAGCCGAGCTTGACGATTAAGCCCCCGATCAGGCTCTGGTCGACATGAGCATCGATTGCGACATCCTTGCCGGTTGCGCTTTTAAGCGCTTCTTTCAGTGCAAGAACCTGGTTGTCCGAAAGCGGTTCGGCGGAGACGACTTCGGCGGAAGCAATGCCCTTGCTCTGCTCCAGCAAATGCCGGTAGGCGAGGATCATCTCGCCCAAAAGGCTAAGGCGGCGGTTCTGCGCCAGCAAAGCCAAGAAATTTGCGGTCAGCTTGCTTGCGCCGGATTTCGCGAGCAGCGCTTTAAGCGCGCCGATCTGTTCCTGCGCCGCAAGCAGCGGAGAATTCACGAATGCACGAAAATCGGCGCTGTCTTCGAGAGCTTTTGCGAGCGCATCGAGTTCAAGCATGACCTCGCCGACGCTGTTGTCTTCTTGCGCAAGCTCGAATAGCGAGCGTGCATAACGCCCCGCAACGCCGGAAATGATCTGCCCGTGTTTCAATGTGTCCTTCCTTGTACGGTACCCGACAATCAAAAAGCGCGGCCTTCGCCACGCAGCAATTCTTTTCGATCCGGCAGACGGTTAGCCCGGTATGGCTGGTTTTTCTAACGCGGATTTAGCATGCGTGATCCAAAGGCGCAATATTATATTGCCCGGCGGGTGGCGGAGAATTCGTATTCTGCAAATCGGGCTTGCACATTTTCTAAATGGACATATATTGGCGAAATACTGAATTTAACATGTAGAGATAAAAATGACCGGTGCGTTTGATTTGAGTAATATTAGGCAGTCAGCAATAAAAGCCTCAAGCAAGGAATTATTCGATGCTTTTAACGAGCGCCTGCAAAGCCTGCAAAATGTCGCCGTGGCGGCGGGCCTGGGCAAAGGGGCCGTAAAGGTCAGGAAAATCAGGGGCGAGGGCGTCGTCGTCCGGTATTCGGCGGGGCTAAGTCTTGCGAGGATCGGCAAGGCCGAAAAACGGAGCCTGCGCGATAACGGCATCGATGCCGACAAGCTGATCGATTTCGCAAAAGCCGACGGCGACTATAAATTGTCCAGTCTGGATCTGGCGCGGCGTTTTGGAAGTTTTCGAAAAGCGGGCAGGATCGGATCATACGGCGCCAGCGCCGAAATTTTCGAAAATTTCATCAAGACGGGATATTTCGTCTCAAAAAACTATCCCGCGCTTCCCGAGGTCACGGCCGTAAAGGCTTCGGACTTTCCCAGCAAACCAACCGTTTCTGCTGCCGAGATCGTCAATACGCTCGTCGAGCTTAAACTTCTCCCTGCAAGGGATAGGCAGGAGATTGGTGGCGACAATGAAGAGAATTATCGCGAAATCGAGATCAACGAAGAGCAATTGGTAAAGATCGCGCTTGCGTTCAAGGTTTATCCCGACAGGCTGAAAGGCCATATTTTTACCGACGAGGGCGATGGACATATCACCTACGGCATGGGCGCTGTTATCTATGGCATTTGCACGCAGAAGCTAGGCAATAAGTTCAGCGGCGATTACCAGCATATTCCCGTTGCTGCCTTGGTTGGCGCGAACAAGGCCTGAGGCGGTTACATAAAAGAATACGGATCGATATCGACAACGCAGCGCAATGAGCCTTTCGGTTTCGGCATGCGCGCAAGCCAGGCTTTCACATAAGCCTGCACGTCGAACTCGCGCGGCGCTTTCAGCAGCAGGCGATAACGATAGCGGCCTTTGAGGCGCGACAGCGGCGCCTCGGCAGGCCCTAGGATTTTCACATCCTTCGTTTGCGGCGCCGCTTGTAATAGCGCTTTGGCATAAGCCATCGCCTGTGGCGCCTCGCGTGCCGAAATAATGAAAGCGGCAAGGCGGCCGAAAGGCGGCAAGGCGGCGGCTTTGCGCTGTGCGGCTTCGGCTTCGTAAAATGCGTTCTGATCGTTCTCGACAAGAGCCTTGAGTACCGCATGCTCCGGCGCATGGGTTTGGATAAGCGCGCGGCCTGGTTTTTCGCCACGCCCGGCGCGCCCGATCACCTGATGCAAAACCTGGAACGTGCGCTCGCCGGCGCGCGGATCGCCGGAGCCGAGAGAAAAATCGCCGTCGATGACGCCGACAAGCGTGAGGCCCGGAAAATTATGCCCTTTCGCTACAAGTTGCGTGCCGATGACGATGTCCACCTCATGTGCGGCGATACGGTCGATCTCCTTCCGCAACTGCTTCATACTGCCTGCAAGATCGCTGGACAGCGTCAGTACGCGCGCTTTTGGAAAAGCCGCGCGAATATCGTCGCGCACGCGCTCGATCCCCAAACCCACGCTGGCGAGATTTTCTGTAGCACCGCAGGAGGGGCAGTGCTCCGGCATGCCGCGGTGATAGCCGCAATGATGGCAGTGCAGGCGGCCGGAGCGTTTGTGCTCAACCAGATAGGTCGCGCATTTCGGGCAGGCAATACGAAAGCCGCAAGCCCTGCAGAGCGTGAGCGGCGCATAGCCGCGCCGGTTCAGGAACAGGAGGACCTGCTCATTATCGGCAAGCGCGTTTTCGATGTCCTGTTTCAGCAAGGGCGAAAGCCATTCGAAACTTTTGCGCCGCTCATGGCGCAGATCGGCAATGGCGATTTGCGGCAGGGCCTTTTCGCCGTAACGCTCGGCTAGAGTGAATTTGCGGTAGCGCCCGCTTTCGGCATTCGCCCAGCTTTCCAAAGACGGCGTCGCCGAGCAAAGAACGGCCGGACATTTTTCGATGCGCGCGCGCACAACCGCCATATCGCGCGCGTGATAGGCAACATGGTCTTCCTGCCGGTAGGCCTGCTCGTGCTCCTCGTCGACGACGACCAGGCCGAGATCGCGATAGGGAAGAAACAGGGCCGAGCGCGCGCCGACGATCACTTGTGCGGAGCCTTGAGCGATCTGCCGCCACAGCCTTGCGCGCTTCGAGAGCGATATTTGCGAATGCCATTCGGCGGGCGGCGCGCCGAAACGTTTCGCGAAGCGCTCGAGAAATTGCGCGGTCAGCGCGATTTCCGGCACCAGCACCAGCGCCTGTTTGCCTAGTTTGATCGCTTCCGCCACCGCTTCGAAATAGACCTCCGTCTTGCCGGAACCGGTGGCGCCGTGCAGGAGTGAGGCCTGAAATTTCTTTTCCTGAACCTGTGCGCGAAACGCCGCGGCGATTTCGCTTTGCTTGTCGTTGAGTATTACGGCCTGCGCATCCGGATCAAGCGGCGGCGGCGCTTTTGCCGCAACCGTCACTTCTTCCAGGCAGCCAAGTTTTAGTAATGTCGCGATTACGCCAGCGCTTACGCCCGCCTCCCGCATGAGTTCGGCGCGCGGGCGGGCAAAATTATCGTGCATCACATCAAACACGCGCGCGCGGGCAGGGGAGGCGCAATCGATATCCTTATGCACGAACCTGATCAGCTTTTGCTGTTTCGGCCGGTGCAGGATTTCGCTCTCGCGCAGCACGAGTTTGAGAACCTGCCCGCGCGGGCTGACACTCCAGCGCGCCACCCATTCCACGAAATCGCGCAGGTTTTTTTGCAGCGGCTCAAAATCGAGTATAGCCGAAACGGATTTCAGCTTTGCCTTGTCGACCTTGCCCGGCGCGCCATCCCACACGCAGCCGATGACCTTGCGCTTTGCAAGCGGCACTTGTACCAGCGTGCCGGGCGGCAACGATCTCTCCGCCTCATAGGTCAGCGGCTCATTGAGCGCCAGCGGCAAAAGGACGGAAACAAGGACCATGTTTATGGCATGGCTATTGTGGTTACTGAAATCAAGCTTCGTTTTATAATTCGTCATTGCCGGGCTTGACACCGTAAGTTGGATATATCCAACTTACGGCGTTAATAAAACGGAACTTGGCAAAGCCAAGTTCCTATGCAATCCATCTTCTTTTTATGATGGATGCCCGGATCAAGTCCGGGCATGACGGGATTAGAATTATGAAGTTTTTTGTCGATACCGCCGAAATCGAAGAAATTCGTGAGTTGAGCGCCCTCAATCTGGTCGATGGCGTCACCACCAATCCCTCATTAATCGCCAAATCGGGGCGGCAGTTCAAGGAAGTCGTGGCCGAGATCTGCGAGATCGTTTCCGGGCCGGTGTCGGCCGAAGTCGCGGCAACCGATTATGAGACCATGCTCAAGGAAGGCCGCAGTTTAGCCAAGATCGCAAAGAATATTGCCGTGAAAGTGCCGCTCACTTTCGACGGGCTGAAAACCTGCCGCGTATTGCGCGACGAGGGCACAATGGTGAATGTGACCTTGTGCTTTTCCGCGAACCAGGCGCTGCTTGCGGCAAAAGCCGGCGCGTCCTTCATCTCGCCTTTCATCGGCCGGCTCGACGATCTGGGCGAGGACGGCTTGCAGCTGATCCGCGATATCCGCACGGTTTATGATAATTTCATGTTCGAGACCGAATTGCTGGCGGCCAGCATCCGCTCCATCGAGCATGTGAAACAATGCGCGCTGATCGGCGCCGATGTCGTCACCGTGCCGCCGAAAGTGCTGTTCGAGCTTGTCAAACACCCGCTGACAGACAAGGGACTTGAACAGTTTGTGAAAGACTGGAAATCGACCGGGCAATCTATCCTATAAGGAGACTTTCATGCAGACCATACGCGATCACGATGCGCCGGCATTCAACGGCTTTCTGGCGCTTATCATGCTGGCAATCGCCGTTGTTCTTATCCTGATTTTTTTCTTCGATCTGCCTAATTCGCAAAATTATAATAATTATTCCCCGCCGGTGCTGCAGGTCGTCGTTTGCGCCGTGCTTGTCGTGCTGGTGTGGAGCGGGTTGACCATTGTCCCGCCGAACGAGGCCAAGGTTCTCACTTTCTTCGGCTCTTATGTCGGCACCGTGAAGGAGAACGGTCTTATCTTCACTTTGCCGTTCACCGCCAAAACCAGCGTGCCGCTCAAACTGATCAATTTCACCACCGACAAGCTGAAGGTGAACGATCTTAACGGCAATCCGATCGAGATCGGCGCGGTCGTCGTCTGGCGCGTGATGGATGCGGCGCAGGCTGTGTTCAACATCGACGATTATAAGGCCTTCGTCTGGAATCAGAGCGACATCGCCATCCGCACCATCGCCGCAACCTATCCCTATGACGCCGACGACCGCCATTCGCTGCGCGGCAATATCGACGAGGTGGCAGCCAGGCTACAGACCACGCTGCAGGAAAAGCTCTCTGTCGCGGGTATCGTCGTCGAGGAAACAAAGCTTAGTCATCTCGCTTATGCGTCCGAAGTGGCGGCTGCCATGCTGAAGCGCCAGCAGGCCGTGGCCGTGCTGCAGGCGCGCCGCTATATGGTCGAAAATACGCTAGCCATCATCGACGACGTGCTGGCGCATTTCGACAAGGACGGGCGGGCGGCGATCTCGCCGGACAAAAAGGCGGATCTAATCAACAGCCTGCTGGTGACCATGACCTCGGACAAGGAATCCTCGCCGGTGATCAATCTCGGCAAATAAGGTTTCTTTAAACTTTTGCGGCATGATGCCCGCATGGATAGGCTGTCGCCAGATTTGAAGAAGGCTTACGGTGCATGGCTCATGCATCTGCGTGACGAGCGGCGGCTGGCCGTGCTTACCCTTAAAGCCTATGAGCGCGACCTGCACCTGTTTTTTATGCATCTTGCCGGGGAAGCCGGAGGGGTCGATTTAAAAAACTTTGCGCGGCTTGAAGCGCGCGATGTGCGTGGTTTTTTGAGTGCGCGCAAGAATGAGGGAATAGAAGCGCGCACGCTGGCGCGCAATCTGGCGGCCCTGAAATCTTTTGCTCGTTTTTTGACAAAGCAAAAACTGGCCGACATGTCGGCTTTGTCGTCCCTGCGTGCGCCACGGCTCGGGAAAACGCTGCCGCGCCCGCTGTCTGTCGAGAGCGCCAAACGCCTGCTCGAGAAAAACGAGGAGCAGTGGCCATGGCTTGCTGCGCGCGACCATGCCCTGCTGTCGCTCTTATATGGCGCGGGTTTGCGCATTTCCGAAGCGCTGGCGCTGCAATGCGGCGATGTCGCGGAGAAAACGGATCGCCTGCAGATTGCGGGCAAGGGCGGCAAGACGCGTATCGTGCCGCTGCTGCCCGCCGTGCGCGAAGCAATTATGAATTATAAAAATCTCTGCCCGCACCGGCTCGAGACATATCTGTTTGCCGGCGAGAAGGGCGCGGTTTTAAATCCGCGCATGTTGCAGCGAAGCATGGCGAAACAGCGCGGGCAGCTTGGTCTGCCGAAAAGTGCGACGCCGCACGCGTTGCGCCATTCCTTCGCGACACATTTGCTGATGCGCGGCGGCGATCTGCGCGCCATTCAGGAACTTCTCGGCCATGCCTCTTTAAGCTCCACGCAGATTTACGCTGATGTGGATATGACCAAACTCATGGAGACTTATACCGCCTCTCACCCCAGAAAAACCATGTAAATCATCGCCTTAAAGATTTTACAAAGAACTTGCGTCCATTCCCTTTTGCGTTATGATTTCCCGGTTTTTATATTCATGTTTGGAGAAATTTTATGCAGCGTTCTATTTGCGGACTCGCCCTACATCGCCCAACATTTTTCAAGCCAGCATTCAATAAGAATCGAATTCGTCAATGCCTTGACGCAAGGCTCCGCGCATTATGTAACAACATACGGCACAAAATATGTAATTCGTACTTCTCCTCCTTTGCCTTGGGAAGAAAAGAAAAAACTGGGCAATTATCTTTTCGATCAAATTAATGCACACGGTTTCAATAATAATATAGACAATGACAAGGAAACGATGACAGAAGCGGAATTTAAGTCCTATCTTATCAGCAAGAGCAGAGAGGGCGAGCCCTACGCCTGGATTTACACGGCCGTGAGCGATAGTCTTTATATATCCCGGGAAGATTACATAAGCACTCTGAATTGCGAACAAAACAAATGCTCGCAATTCAAGTCTGCCGAGATGGCTGGCGCGAATAAGAGTGCCCGTTACTTTTCAAAACGCAGATAGGCAAGCTCGATACCTGCTTCCTCGGCGCATTTCTTGAAGCCGAGCAAAAGCTCTTCCTGCACCTTCGTATATTCGTCCATGATCTTCGTATTGATCTGGGCGGTTACCTCGATATCCAGCGATGTCGTTCCGAAATTGACAAGGCAGGCGCGCGCGGTTTCTTTCTCCACCAATTTATGTTGTTTCAAAATATCTCTTACCGCAGCCAGCAGGGTTTGAATTTGTTGCGCGTTTGTGCCGGGGTGCAGCGGAATAATTTTCTGGAACAGGAGTTTTTCGCGCGCGCTGAAATTTTCGATGCGCATGGTCGCCATATCGGCATTGGGAATGCTCACGATCGTACGCCGGTCGGTGCGGATCAGGGTGGAGCGCAGGCCGATATCTTCGACAGTGCCCGTCACATCGCCGAATTTGCCGAGGTCGCCGACGCGAATGGGCTGGTCCAATGAAATGATGATGCCGCCCAGCACGCTTTCCACGCTCTTCTGGCTGGCGAGCGCTACCGCCACGCCGCCGATGCCGAGCGCGGTAATCAGGGCCGCGACATCGAAACCCCAGTTCTGCATCAGGAACAAAAGCGCGAGCGAAAGAACGGCGGCATTTGCGATCTTGCGCAGCATGGGCATCAGCGCGCTTGATGCGGCGCGGCCTTCGTGCAGCAAGCGCCTGCGCAGCAGTTCGCAGGTATGATTGGTGTAGACGATCAAAATCCAGGCGATGGCGACGGTATAGATGGTGGCGTTGAAATTGGTGAGCTTGTAGATCGCGGCGTCCGGCAGCGGCAGGAATTTCTGTACGCCTGCGAAAATAATGCCGCTCAGCAGCAGTGCCAGGGCGTCTGCGACGGAGAACACATAACGCTTCAGCCAATTTCTCTCGATCAGGTTCAGCGCACCCGCAGCAAGCAGGAAAAGCGAAATCAGCAGGCGCGCAAGGATGTAACTGCCGAGAAACAGAAGCGGCAAAGCAAACCACAACCAGAGCTCGACATTCGCAAGCTTGGTCTGCAGCCAAGGCAGATCTTCGATAATATTATGTATGCCGGATTCCATAGCGTGCCTGCTCGAAACATTCATTCATAGCATGAAAAAACACTTCATGTTTTTTCATATAAGCATCAGCTTGCTCAAGATCTGCAAACGAAGCAAAAAGTTTCTGCGCTTCTTCTTCGGAGAAAATCTTATGGGGCTGAACGGCCAGCGCGGTTTCATGCAGGCCGTCCCAGGTCGCAATTGGCAGGCCGAGTGCGGCCAAACCATAATCCCATGTCGGATCGACATTCACCCAGGCGCCGCTTTCCGGAATTAATACCTGCATATATTGATGCAGGCAAATGTCTTGGTGCGGGCATGAAAGCACTTCAGGCGGTAGCGAAGTTTCCTGCCAGCTAAAATTACAGAGCATTTGCCTGCTTTTCAAACCAAGGCCCGCCAGAATCCGCTCCAGCATCCGGCTTTTAGTTTCACATGTATATGTTGGTTCATTGGCGTGCAGGCCGACACGATAAGGAATATTTTTGATAAATTCGAAAGCTTCGATGCGCTCGGCAAGCGTCATGGATTACATATGCAGCGCGCGTTTTTCGATAGCGAGCGCCGCTTCCTTCACAGCTTCCGACATTGTGGGATGCGCGTGGCAGGTGCGCGCCAGATCTTCGGACGAGCCCTTGAATTCCATGAGCACCGCCGCCTCGTGGATTATCTCACCGGCATTCGCACCTAAAATATGAACGCCAAGCACCTGGTCCGTTTTTGCATCTGCCAGCACTTTCACGAAACCGTCCGGCGTACGGTTGGCGCGCGCACGGCCATTGGCCATGAACGGAAACTTGCCGACCGTATATTCCGTTTTCGCGGCTTTCAGCTCTTCCTCGGTTTTGCCGACGCTTGCCACTTCGGGCTGCGTGTAAACCACATTCGGAATGACGTTGTAATTGACATGGCCCGCCTTGCCTGCGAGCAGCTCGGCCAATGCCAGGCCCTCGTCCTCGCCCTTATGCGCGAGCATCGGCCCCTTGATCACGTCGCCGATGGCGTAAATGCCGTTCACGCTGGTGGCATAATGCTCATTAGTGGCGACGCGGCCGCGCTCGTCCAGCTTCACGCCGACTTTTTCGAGGTTGAGCCCTTCCGTATTCGGCTTCCTGCCGATGCAGACGAGCACCACATCGGCTTTCAAAGTTTCAGCCTTGCCGCCGGATGCGGGTTCGACCGTCACTTCGCCTTTGGCAGCCTTGGTGACTTTTGCGCCGAGGCGGAATTTGAAACCCTGCTTTTCGAGAAGCTTCTGGAACTGCGCCGCCACTTCCAGATCCGTGCCGGGCAGGATGCGATCCAGATATTCGATCACTTCCACGTCTGCGCCAAGCCGCCGCCAGACCGAGCCGAGTTCGAGCCCGATAACGCCCGCGCCGATCACGATCATTTTCTTCGGCACGGCACTTAACGCAAGCGCGCCTGTCGAGGAAACGATGGATTTTTCATCGATCGTCACGCCCGGCAATTGCGCAACTTCCGAGCCGGTGGCGATGACGATGGATTTTGCTTCCAAAATTTTTCCGCCGACATCGACTTTACCGGCGGCGATAATTTTTGCCGTGCCGTTCACGACATCGATCTTGTTCTTTTTCATCAGAAAGGCGACGCCCTGCATATTGGATGCAACCACATCGGCCTTGTGCTTCATCATCGCGTTTAAATTGAGCTTTACTGCTGTCTCGATGCCGAAATGTTTGAACTCGTGCCCGGCAGCCTCATAAAGCTCGGACGCGTACAGCAGGGCTTTCGAGGGAATGCAGCCGACATTGGCGCAGGTACCGCCCAGTGTTTTTTCTTTTTCGACGATTGCGGTTTTCAGGCCCAGTTGCGCAGCACGAATGGCGCAGACATAGCCCGCAGGCCCGGCACCGATAACTATTAGATCGTAAGCCATATACATACCTCATTGTCATCCCCGGCGAGGCGAGCGCGAAGCGCGCGCCGAGGGAAGGGGATCAAAAATCCGGTCATGCTGCAACCCAATGCAAATCATCTTTAAGGTGACGCCATTCTGGATTAGATTTTTCAATCAATTTGATTTTCCAATCCCGGTTCCAACCTTTAAGCTGCTTTTCGCGTGCAATTGCTTCGTTAACATCCTGATAGCACTCTATATAAACAAGCATGTAAACTCTATATTTTCTTGTAAATCCTGATGCCCTGCCAAGCTCATGTTCGTTAAACCTGCGGGCAGCATCGTTTGTTATGCCGATATATAAAACGCCGTGCTTTCTAGAGGCCAATATGTAAACGTAATACATCCTACTAGATCCCCTTCCCTCGGCTTGGCCAACGCCAAGCCTCGCCGGGGATGACAATAAATTGTTCCATCATAAATCCAAAACCAGTCTTGCCGGATCCTCAAGTTCTTCCTTCACGCGCACGAGGAAGGTGACGGCTTCCTTGCCGTCGATGACGCGATGGTCATAAGATAAAGCAAGATACATCATCGGCCGTGCTACCACCTTGCCGTCGATTACCACAGCGCGCTCCTGGATCTTGTGCAGGCCTAGGATTCCGGATTGCGGCGTGTTCAGAATGGGCGTGGAAAGCAACGAGCCATAAACGCCGCCGTTCGAAATGGTGAAGGTGCCGCCCTGAAGGTCCTCGATTTTAAGCGTGCCTTCACGCGCGCGCGCGGCGAAGGCGGTAATTTCCTGCTCGATTTCCGGCAACGACAATTGATCGGCATCGCGCAGGACCGGCACGACAAGGCCTTTGTCGGTACCGACCGCCATGCCGATATGGTAGTAATTCTTGTACACAAGATCGGTGCCGTCGATTTCGGCATTCACGGCCGGAATATCTTTCAGCGCCTGCACCACGGCCTTCACGAAAAAGCCCATGAAGCCGAGCTTCACGCCGTGCTTTTTCTCGAACGCGTCCTTATATTGCTTGCGCAGTTCCATCACCGGGCCCATGTCCACTTCGTTGAACGTGGTGAGGATGGCGGCCGTGTTCTGCGCTTCCTTCAGGCGGTGCGCGATGGTCTGCCTGAGCTTCGTCATGCGTACGCGTTCTTCGCGGGCGCTATCGTCTGCGCCCGATGGCGCGCGCGCAGGCTTTACGGCAGGAACGGATTTCGCAAGTTCGACGCCGGCGCTCACCGCGCCGATCATGTCGCCCTTGGTGACGCGTCCGTCTTTACCCGATCCCTTGGTCGGAACGGGTTTGCCGCTCTCGGCAACAATGCGGGCGACGGCTGGGCCGTGATCACCCTTGTTGCTGTTGGCTGCTTTTGCCGGAGGGCTCGGCTCTTTCGGCGTGATCGGGGGCGCCGTTTTTTCCGTCTTCAGCTTTGCGACATCTCCCGCCGAGATCGAGCCCAAAAGCCCGCCGACCTTGATCGTATCGCCTTCCTTGACGATGATCTTGCTGAGCACGCCACCTGCGGGCGCCGGCACTTCGACCGTCACCTTCTCCGTTTCCAGTTCGACGACAGGTTCGTCTTGCTGAACGGCATCGCCTTCCTTCTTGAACCAGCGGCCGATCGTGGCCTCCGAAATGCTTTCCCCTAAAGCGGGCACGCGGATTTCGACACCCATGATTTATTCCTTCCTGGTTTCTGCAAAGACTTCGTCCATGAAAGCCTGCAGTTGTGCGAGATGTTTTGACATGAGCCCCGTTGCGGTGGCGGCGGAAGCCGCGCGCCCGATATAGCGCGGCCGTTTTGAGGCGGTTTTCACCTGGCTCAGCGTCCATTCGAGATAGGGCTCGACAAAGGTCCATGAGCCCATGTTTTTCGGCTCTTCCTGGCACCAGGCGATGTCGGCGTTCGGGAAGCGCGACAGTTCATGCACGAGCGACTTGACGGGGAAGGGATAAAGCTGCTCGACGCGCATGAGATAAATATCCTCGATGCCGCGCTTCTCGCGTTCTTCATAGAGATCGTAATAAACCTTGCCCGAACACAGGATCACGCGGCGGATTTGCGCATCGGCTTTCAGCCTGATTTTTTCGCCGGCACCTTGCTGCGCGTCATCCCATAGCAGGCGGTGGAACACGCTGTCCGGCCCCATATCCGCCAGCGACGAGACGCAGCGCTTGTGCCGCAGCAGCGATTTCGGCGTCATCAGGATCAGCGGCTTGCGGAACTCGCGTTTCAGCTGGCGGCGCAGGATATGAAAATAATTGGCGGGTGTCGTGCAATTGGCCACCTGCATATTGTCCTCGGCGCACATTTGCAAAAAACGCTCGAGGCGTGCGGAGGAATGCTCCGGTCCCTGGCCCTCATAGCCGTGCGGCAGCAGGCAGATGAGCGCCGACATGCGCAGCCATTTGCGCTCGCCGCACGAGATGAACTGGTCGAACACGACTTGCGCGCCGTTGCAGAAATCGCCGAACTGCGCTTCCCAGGCAATCAGCGCATTCGGCTCGGCCAGCGTGTAGCCATATTCGAAGCCGAGCACGGCCTCCTCGGACAAAAGAGAGTTGATGATTTCGACCGGCCCCTGGTTTTCGGAAAGATTCCGCAGCGGTGTGTAGGCCCGCTCGGTTTCCTGGTCGCGCAACACGGCATGGCGCTGCGAAAAAGTGCCGCGCTGGCTATCCTGCCCGGACAGGCGCACGCGATGGCCTTCAACCAGCAATGTGCCGAGAGCCAGCGCCTCGGCCAGCGCCCAGTCCACGCCTTCGCCGGCTTCGATAATCTTGCGGCGATTGTCGACAATGCGCTGGATGGTTTTGTGCAGATGAAAATCGCCCGGTATCGCGCAAAGCTTGAGGCCGATGTCCTGCAGTTTGCCGATATCGACGCCGGTCTTGCCGCGGCCGGCCTCGTCCTCGCCCTTGTGGCTCAGGCCGGACCAGCGCCCGTCCAGCCAGTCGGCCTTGTTGGGCAGATAGCTTTGCGAAACCTCATATTCGTTTTCGAGATGTTTGCGCCATTTTGCGCGCTCCTCCTCGACCTCGGCCTCCGTCATCACGCCGGTCTCGACGAGCTTGCGTGCGTAAAGTTGCAGCGTCGTTTCGTGCGCGCGGATCTTCTTGTACATCAGCGGCTGGGTGAAAGCGGGCTCATCCGTCTCGTTATGGCCGTAGCGGCGATAGCAGATCATGTCGAGCACGACCGGGCGGCGATAACGCTGGCGGAATTCGATCGCCAGTTCGGCTGCGAACACGACCGCTTCCGGATCGTCGCCATTGGCATGGAAGATCGGCGCCTCGATCATTTTCGCGACATCCGAAGGATAGGGCGAGGAGCGCGAATAGCGCGGGCTTGTCGTAAAACCGATCTGGTTATTGACGATGACATGCACCGAGCCGCCCGTTTTATAACCCTTGAGGCCCGAGAGAGCCAGGCATTCGGCGACCACGCCCTGGCCGGCAAAGGCGGCATCGCCATGTATCAGGAGTGGCAGCACCTTCGCCCTGTCCTTGGCATCCAGATGCTGGTCGCCCTTGGCGCGCGCCTTGCCGAGCACGACCGGATCCACGATTTCGAGATGCGACGGGTTCGGCGTGAGCGAGAGGTGCACGCGCCTGCCCGCGAAATCGCGGTCGGAGGAGGCGCCGAGATGGTATTTCACATCGCCCGAACCTTCGACATTGTCGGGCGTGTTCGAACCGCCCTTGAATTCGTGGAAGATGACGCGGTGCGGTTTGGACATCACATTGGCAAGTACGTTGAGGCGGCCGCGATGCGCCATGCCGAGCACGACTTCTTGCACGTCGAGTTCCGCCCCGCGCCTGATGATGACATCGAGCGCCGGGATCATGCTCTCGCCGCCGTCGAGGCCGAAGCGCTTCGTCGCCGTATATTTGACATCGAGGAATTTCTCGAAGCCTTCCGCCTCGATCAGTTTTCGCAGGATTTCCTTTTTGTCTTCGGCGCTCAAGGTGTCGCGCCGCGTATGGCTCTCAAGCTTTTCCTGCAGCCATTCGCGCGGCTCGGCTTCGGAAATATGCATGTATTCCACACCGAGCGTGCCGCAATAGGTTTTTTTAAGGAAATCGACGATCTCGTTGACGCTGGCATATTGGCGGCCGAGGCGCCCGTCGATGAAGATCGGCGTATCCATGCTCGAGAAACCGTAAGAAGCGGGATCGAGGTCCGGTTCAACTTTTGGAGGATCGATCTTCAAGGGATCGAGATCGGCGATCAGGTGGCCGCGCGTGCGATAGGCGCGGATCATGATGAGCGCGCGGATGGAATCGTGCGCGGCAGCCTCCACCTGCTCCGGCGAAAGCGCGGCACCGCTTAAAGCCGCCGCCTGTTTCAGCCTGCCGTTGAAGGCCTGTTTTTCGATATCGGTTTCGGGGGCAGGCGGCCAATCCGGGCGTTGCCAGCTCGGCCCGCGCGCGCTGATGCCCACGTCTTTTGCATTGTCGTCGATCTGCTTGAAAAAACTGCGCCAGCCCTCGTCCAGGCCGCGATTGTCCTGAAAACCGTCTTGCAGGTTCTCGATGTAATCCGCATTGGCGCCGTAGAGAAACGACGTCTGCAGGCTTTGCTCACGATTCATTTTTCACCTCGCAGATGGCCTTTCGCGCACCGCCTGCTTGGACAAGTTCTACCCTAAATGGAGGCAGAATTTACTGGCACAGCGCCAATCTTTTGCCCGCGTCCACAGGATTAGAGAGTGATTGAGGCGAAAGCTTGACTCGGCGGGACTTTATCGGAAAGGTATACCCGAATTCAGCAAGTCATATTGAAAGAGCGATGATGATACAGGATAAGAACAAATACATCGAATTGCATTGTAATATCAGTTTTACGAAGCTCGGCGAACCCGCAGAATTCGACAAAAATATCGATCGTGCCCTCTTTTACAGGGACGGGCGCATGCTGGCTTTCAAAGGCAAGGAAGGGGGCGGTTTCGAAGATGAAGCCAGCCTAGTTTACGATTTTGGCGATACGGATCCGGAATCCAAGAAGTATTCTCCCTCTGCCATAAAAGTAAAAATAAAAAAGGATTTCTTTGCGGGTTTCGATACCGATCTCAATAAAGAAGTTGATGAATATTTAGT
This sequence comes from uncultured Alphaproteobacteria bacterium, assembly GCA_963714065.1. GTDB lineage: Bacteria > Pseudomonadota > Alphaproteobacteria > Rhizobiales > UBA4765 > JAZKID01. The sequence continues at coordinate 1,589,265 of OY970226.1, forward strand.
GCCTCCAGAAGAGCTCGTTTATGATAATCTCGACGCATTTTTCGGGTGCTTGCACCCTTACGATAAGCCTGTGATGGAAACCATGCAGGACGGGCAGCCCATTGCCATGGTCGGCAGCGTCGCGCCCGCTCTGTTTTTCAGGATAAATCCGTCTTCAGCCGAAAAGCTCATGAAGGAAGCAATAGAGAACGGAAAGGGGTCGCAGGGCGAAGATTCGGCGCACACTCCGCGGATAAATTTAAATGATGGTTCCGGCCATATATATTCTAGTGGATTGTATGTGATCCATCCGCAGCCGCCAAAAAAATAATTCAGCTTTGCGTGTAAACGGTTTTTGCGTTGCTCTTTCAATGTCCACAGGATGAAAGTTGATATCAATAAAACCTCGGGGGTCGCTTGACTCCTCGGGACTTTTGCGTGATTTGTGCAGATTGGATTTTGTAAGTTTATAGTCGAGCCATATTGAGGGGGAGGATTTGATGTCTATTCAGAATATAAATGATGCGCAGGATGAAAGACTGATTTCGAAAATTGATAATAAAGATTATTACGCTGACTTCATAGTTTATGCCAATCTCCAAAATCGGGATAAGAAAACCCCTAATTTTAACGGAGAGCAGAGCACCGTACGCGTTCATTACCAAAGAGTGGAGCTTGCTTCGGATCAATCGTTAAGTCCCACTCCGTCTGGAACTATGGCGCCATCGCTTCCAACAGCAGAGTTCTATAAGCCGATCTATGCCGAACTCTTCAAAGGCATTGGAGATATAGAGGTCAATGCTCATTCCCCTCATCGGTACGATCTGACTGACTGGGGAGAAAAATCGAATTTTATGGGGCGGCTCAAGATCACGGACGTATTGCCTGGGAATCTTCAGCCCGAAATATTCGATTTAAATAGCTGCAAGAGTGAAACACAAGATGCGGTTCCTGTTCTTGTCTTTAGTGTACCGAATTGGGCGGCAACAAAGATTATCGCCGGTAAAAAAGATAGTATGTTTGTGAGAAACAAGCAGAATCTTATCCTTTATGATTGTGACATTAATTTCGATAAAAACTTAGATCATGTAATTATAAGTCCTAACCCAACAGGAAATGCCAGCATTTATCTGCATGCGAAGAAATCGAATATTGTCAGTGAACCGCTGAAGACTTTTTCCGAGCAATAATTCTTTCTAAGCCACAGCTCCAAGCTTGCCTTTCAGCAAATCGGCAAGCGTTTTGCCCAAGCGCGCGGGCGAGGGTGACACCGTAATGCCCGCCGCTTCCATCGCGGCGATCTTAGTCGCAGCGTCCCCCTTGCCGCCAGAGATGATGGCGCCGGCATGGCCCATGCGGCGGCCGGGCGGTGCGGTGCGCCCCGCGATGAAGCCTACAACAGGCTTCTTGCGCCCGCGCCTGGCTTCGTCTTTCAGGAACTGGGCTGCGCGCTCTTCCGCATCGCCGCCGATCTCGCCGATCATGATGATCGATTTGGTCTCTGGATCGGCCAGGAACATTTCCAGTATGTCGATGAATTCGGTGCCTTTCACCGGGTCGCCGCCGATGCCGACGGCGGTGCTTTGGCCAAGGCCCTCCTGCGTCGTCTGGTAAACGGCTTCATAGGTGAGCGTGCCGGAGCGCGAGACGATGCCGACGCTTCCATCCGTGAAAATATTGCCGGGCATGATGCCGATCTTGCACTCTTTGGGCGTGAGCACGCCGGGGCAGTTCGGGCCGATCAGGCGCGAGCCTGAGCCATCAAGCGCGCGCTTCACCTTCACCATGTCGAGCACGGGAATGCCTTCGGTGATGCAGACGATTAGCGGTACCTGCGCCTCGATCGCTTCGCAGATCGCATCGGCCGCGAAAGGCGGCGGCACGTAAATCACGCTGGCATCGGCGCCGGTTTTATCGAACGCTTCCTTCACCGTGTCGAAGACGGGCAGGTTGATGTGGGTTGTTCCGCCCTTGCCGGGCGTGACGCCGCCGACCATTTTCGTGCCGTAGGCAATCGCCTGTTCGGTATGAAACGTGCCCTGAGCTCCAGTAATGCCCTGGCAGATGACTTTGGTGTTTTTATCGACGAGAATGGACATCAGCTTGCTGCTTTCATCTGCGTGTTATCGATGGTGAGCGGCGCTTCAAACCAAGCCATGCTTGGAGCAACGCCGTAGTGTTTGGTTACTCGCGCGCGCCAGTCATCGTTGAACCAGGCTTCCGCCGCCTGTTTTGAATTCCAGATCAGGATGCCGCCGACGATCTTGCCATTACCGCCATAAATATATTCCTTGCGAACCATAGCTTTCAAGCCGCGATAGTTTGGCGCAGTTTGGCTAAATTTCGCCGTGGCTTCAGCCATGGAGAGCAGCGGATCGACATGAAATTGCACCAGCGTGACAATCATGCCGCCTTCCCCACCGCCTTCACAATCTTCTGTGCCGCATCGTCGAGATCGTTGGCGGGCGTGATGTTGAGGCCGGAGGCCGAAAGCATTTTCTTGCCCTGTTCGACATTGGTGCCCTCTAATCTCACAACGAGCGGCACTTTCAGGCCCACATCCTTCACTGCTGCGATCACGCCCTCGGCAATGATATCGCAACGCATGATGCCGCCGAAAATATTCACCAGAATTCCTTTCACCTTCGGATCGGAGGTGATGATCTTGAAGGCAGCGCGCACCTGTTCTTTCGAGGCGCCGCCTCCCACATCGAGGAAATTCGCAGGCGCCGCGCCATAAAGCTTGATGATATCCATGGTCGCCATGGCGAGGCCCGCGCCGTTCACCATGCAGCCGATGCTGCCGTCGAGCGCGATGTAGTTGAGCTCATAATTCGAGGCTTCGATTTCCTTCTCGTCCTCTTCCGAAATATCGCGCAGGGAGGCAAGATCGGGATGTTTGCTCAGCGCATTGCTGTCGAACGATACTTTCGCGTCCAGGCAAAGAAGCTGGCCGGTTTTCGTGGCGATCAGCGGGTTGATCTCGAGCAGGCTCATATCCTTCTCGGTGAAGGCATTATAGAGGCTGTTGAGCAGGCGCGGCGCCTGTTTGGCGAGATCGCCCGAAAGTTTCAGTGCCTTGACCAGCGCGCGCGCATGATGCGGCATTAGCCCCGTTGCCGGATCGATGGTGAAGGTATGAATTTTTTCCGGCGTCTTGTGCGCGACGTCCTCGATATTCATGCCGCCTTCGGTCGATGCCACGACAGCCACGCGCGAGGAAGCGCGGTCGACCAGCATGGAGAGGTAATATTCCTTCTCGATATCGCTGCCCTGCTCGATATAGACGCGGCGCACAAAGCGGCCCAGCGAACCCGTCTGCACGGTGACAAGCGTGTGGTTGAGCATGTCGCGCGCATTGTCGCGCACCTCGTCGGCATTTTTGCTTAAGCGCACGCCGCCTTTTGCGTCTTTTGGCAATTCCTTGAACTTGCCCTTGCCACGCCCGCCAGCATGGATCTGCGCTTTCACCACATAAAGCGGGCCGGGCAACTTTTTTGCAGCCTGATAGGCTTCTTCGGCAGTGAAAGCCGCATAGCCTTCCGACACCGGCGCGCCGAAGGATTTGAGGACTTCTTTGGCTTGGTATTCATGGATGTTCATGGTTCACTTCCTCTAACCGTCATCCTCGGGCTTGTCCCGAGGATCTTTTTATATGAGATGCTCGGAACAAGTCCGAGCATGACGGTAAATTACTTAAGCCGCTTGCCCCAGGCTCGGCGCCAGCGTCAGGCAACTGTCGACCAGTTCTTTCACCGATTTCACCGATTTCGTGAACATGGCTTTTTCGTCGGAATCGAGTGTGACCTCGACGATTTTCTCGACACCGCCCGCGCCGATCACGACCGGCACGCCGACATAAAGATCCTTCACCCCATATTCACCGTTCAGATAGGCGGCGCAGGGCAGTACGCGTTTTTTGTCTTTCAGATAGCTCTCGGCCATGGCGATGGCGGACGCCGCGGGCGCATAAAAAGCCGAGCCGGTTTTCAGAAGACCGACGATTTCGCCGCCGCCCTTGCGCGTGCGCTCGACGATCGCGTCGAGTTCCTTCTGCTTGATCCAGCCCATTTTCACGATATCGGGCAGCGGGATACCTGCAATTGTGGAATAACGCAGGCTTGGCACCATGTCGTCGCCATGCCCGCCGAGCACGAAACCCGTGACATCCTCGACCGACACTTTCAGCGCGTCTGCCAGAAATGTGCGAAAGCGCGCACTGTCGAGCACGCCCGCCATGCCGACAACCATGTGTTTCGGCAGGCCCGAGGAGCGCTGCAGCGCCCACACCATGGCATCCAGCGGATTGGTGATGACGATGACAAAAGCGCCCGGCGCATATTTCTTGATGCCCGCGCCCACCTGCTCCATCACTTTCAGATTGATCGAGACGAGATCGTCGCGGCTCATGCCGGGCTTGCGCGGGCTTCCGGCCGTCACGATCACCACATGTGCGCCTGCGATATCGGCATAGGATTGCGTGCCGGAATAGCCGACGTCATAGCCCTCGACCGCCCCGGCCTGCTTGATATCAAGGCCCTTGCCTTGCGGAATTCCCTCCGCGATGTCGAACATGACGACATCGCCAAGCTCCTTCAAACCGATCAGATGGGCGAGTGTGCCGCCGATCTGGCCTGAGCCGATCAGCGCGAATTTCGTGCGTGCCATGTGAAGCTCCTCAAGCCTTGCGTAAGCCTTGTGTAAGCGAACGGGATTGATTTTTTGCTAACCCGGATAGGTTTTTCGTTCAAGCGCCGGACATCTCAAATCTCTTCTCAAATGCCTTCGGCACGGCTAAGTAGAGGCATATGAAACGCGTTTTTATCAAAACCTATGGCTGCCAGATGAACGTCTACGACACGGGGCGCATGCTGGATGTGCTCGCGGGCGAAGGCTATGTCGAAACCGGGGCGCCGGAGGATGCCGATCTCGTTTTGCTCAACACCTGCCATATCCGCGAGAAGGCCGCGGAGAAGGTTTATTCCGATATAGGCCGCTTCAACCTGATCAAGCGCGCGCGCGAGCAGCAGGGCAAGGCCTTCAGGATCGGCGTTGCCGGTTGCGTGGCGCAGGCCGAAGGTGAAGAGATCTTGCGGCGCGCACCGGCTGTCGATCTCGTGGTCGGTCCGCAAAGCTATCATCGCCTGCCCGAACTGCTGGCGCGAAACAGCAAATCCATCGAGACGGAATTTCCGGTTGAGGGCAAGTTCGGCCATCTGCCGCGTGCCACAAACGCCAAGCGCGCGGCAACCGCTTTCCTCACCATTCAGGAAGGCTGCGACAAGTTCTGCACCTTTTGCGTCGTGCCCTATACGCGCGGCGCGGAATTTTCGCGGCCTGCCGCAAAGATTATCGACGAGGCGCGCGCGCTGGTCGAAAACGGCGTACGCGAAATCACTTTGCTCGGCCAGAATGTGAACGCCTATCACGGGATGGGGCTAGATGGAAAAGAGTGGAGCCTGGGGCGGCTTTTCTTCGCGCTCGCGGAAATTCCGCACTTGCGGCGGCTGCGCTACATGACCTCGCACCCGCGCGACATGCATGACGAGCTGTATGAGGCACACCGCGATCTCAGCGTGCTCATGCCCTATGTGCATCTGCCGGTGCAGTCAGGCTCCGACAAGATTTTGAAGGCCATGAACAGGCGGCATCGCGTCCGGGATTATCTGGAGATCGCCGAGCGCCTGCGCGCCATGCGGAGCGATATTGCCCTCTCGTCCGATTTCATCGTCGGTTTTCCTGACGAGACGGAGCAGGATTTCGAGGCGACGATGGCGCTTGTGCGCGAAATCAACTACGCGTCCTGCTTCTCGTTTAAATATTCGCCGCGTCCTGGCACGCCGGCCGCCGATATGGAGCAGGTGCCGGAGCCGGTAAAATCGGAACGGCTGATCCGCCTGCAGGCGCTCTTGAGCGAACAAATGCGCACGTTTTCGATGTCATTGGTTGGTAAAACGCTGCCCGTGCTTTTCGAAAAGGAAGGGCGCAAGGCAGGGGAGCTTGCCGGGCGCACGCCCTATCTTCAGCCCATCGAGGCCATGGCGCCCGCAGATTTAAGGGGCGATATCGCCGAAGTGTTGGTGACGGCGTCGGGCACATATAATTTATTTGGCGAACTGGCCGAACACACCCATACTCGAGCGGGGCTTGCGGAGGCGGCGTTTTGAAAAAAAATAAACAGGGAAATGTGCGGGACGACAGCACCCACCTCACGCTGACCTACGACAATAACCGCCTGCTCGGCGCTCTCTTCGGCCAGTTCGACCAGAACATCGCGCTGATCGAGCAGAAGCTTGGCGTGGTTGCGCACATCTCCGGCAATCACGTCAATCTGGAAGGAAATGCGGCAGCCTGCGAAAAGGCCAAGCGCGTGCTGGACGAACTTTATGTCCGTGTCAGGCAGGGCCATACGATCGGCGCCGGCGATGTCGAAGCCGTGATCCGGCAGATTGTCGACCAGGGCGTCTTGTTCGAGGCGCCGCCCGAAGCGGCCGCCGGCAACGGCGAGCTTGCCCAGATCTCGACGCGGCGCAAAATCCTGGTCGCGCGCACCAAGGCGCAGGATGCCTATATCCGCGCGCTCAATACGAAGACGATGATCTTTGCAGCCGGGCCCGCCGGTACAGGCAAAACCTATCTTGCCGTCGCCTATGCGGCCATGCTGCTCGAGCGCGGCACGGTCGAGCGCATCATTCTCTCAAGGCCTGCCGTGGAGGCGGGCGAGCGCCTCGGCTTCCTGCCGGGCGATATGCGCGAGAAGGTCGATCCTTACCTGCGTCCGCTTTACGATGCACTTTATGACATGATGCCGCCCGACCGCGTGGAGCGGGGCTTGCAGACGCAGACCATCGAGATCGCGCCGCTTGCCTTCATGCGCGGGCGCACGCTTTCGAATGCGGCGATCATTCTGGATGAGGCGCAGAACACAACGATGATGCAGATGAAAATGTTCCTCACGCGTCTCGGCGAGAATTCGAAGATGATCGTCACCGGCGATCCGAGCCAGGTCGATCTTCCGCCAGGACAAATATCCGGTCTTGCGCAGGCCGTCTCCATTTTGCGGCCCATCGAGGATATCGCCCTGATCGAGTTCAGCGACGCCGATATCGTGCGCCACGAACTTGTCGCAAAAATCGTCCGTGCCTACGATGCCGATGCCAAAACGCGCCGTCCGCAAAATTCCTGATATCTTATGAGTGCGCCGAAGCTGGAGCTTGTCGTGCAGTCTCCATTGTGGGGACAGAAAAAAATCTGGGCGAAGCTTTTCGAGCCTGCCCTGCTGCCGGTCTTGCATGCGGCGGGTATTGCGGCCACGAAGCCGGTTCATGTCTGCCTGCTTTTGAGCGACGACAAGGGCATCGCGCAGCATAACAGGCAATGGCGCGGCAAGACCGGGCCGACCAATGTCCTTTCTTTCCCGGTGCCCGACATCGTACGGCAAAGCGGTTTCCTGGGCGACATTATAATGAGCTTTCAGACGCTGGAGCGGGAGGCGCGCTCACAGGAAAAAACCTTGCAGCAGCATGCGCTTCACCTCTTCGTCCATGGGTTTTTGCATCTTTTGGGCCATGATCATGTGGAAGAAACCAAGGCAAAAGCAATGGAAGGGCTTGAGCGTAAAATTCTGCTGGAATTGGGGCAGCCCGATCCGTATGAATAGCTTTGAGGAATCATGAGCGCCGCGAACAACGCCCCGCCCAATCAGGACATATCGGAGACAAACGGCTCGCTGTTGCGGCGCATCGGTAATGTCTTTCGTGTCGTGCTCGGCCTGAAGCCACGTCTTTCCCTGCGCTCCGATCTCGAGGACGCGCTTTTGCGCCCGCCGAGCGAAGATCCCGGTTTTTCGCTGCAGGAACGCTCGATGCTGGGCAATATCCTGAAACTGCGCGAGCGGCGCGCCGTCGATATCATGGTGCCGCGCGCCGATATCATTGCGGTCGACCAGCATCTGGGTGCGGGCGAACTTTTGAACGTCTTCAGGGAAGCGGGGCATTCGCGCCTGCCCGTCTATCACGAGACGCTCGACGATCTCGTCGGCATGGTGCATATCCGCGATTTCCTCTCCTATCTAACGACGAGCGCACCGCGCAAGCCGGACGCGGGCCCGCAGCAAAGCGCCGGCGTGACGGAATTCGGCGCCATCGATCTCTCCGTGCCCTTGTCGAGCGCGAATATCATCCGCCCGGTGCTGTTCGCGCCGCCGTCCATGCCGGCCATCGACCTGCTCGTGAAAATGCAGGCGACGCGCATTCATCTGGCGCTGGTGATCGACGAATATGGCGGCACTTTCGGCCTCGTCTCGATCGAGGACATCATCGAGGAAGTCGTCGGCGATATCGAGGACGAGCACGACGAGAACGAGAAGACGATCGTGGCGCTGGACGATGCCTGGGTTGCAAGCGCGCGCGCCTCGCTCGACGAGATCCGCAATGTCGTCGGCGAGGATTTTCATGCCGACGCGTTCAGCGAGGAAATGAGCGGGCATGCGGAAGGCGTCGATACGATCGGCGGTTTCGTCACGGCCATTGCCGGACGCGTGCCCGTGCGCGGCGAACTGATCAAGGGGCCGAACGGCTTTGAATTCGAGGTGCTCGATGCCGATCCGCGCCGCGTCAAGAAGCTGCGCATCAAGAAACTTGCCGAACCGGCGCGCGCAGGCCGCGCGCCGCGCGAAGCTTCAGCCGCCTCTCGATGAAACACTGGATCGAAAATATTCTCCTGCTCTGGGGCTGGAAACGTTACGCGCTGGCTTTCGTCGCCGGTGCGTTAAGCGTGCTGGCTTTGCCGCCGATCGGCGCTTTTCCGATTCTGTTTATCACTTTCCCGGTTTTCTTCTGGCTGATCGACGGGTCTGCCATCTCCTCGGCGCGTGGTGGTGTGCATGCGGCGCTGCCGGCCTTCGTTACCGGCTGGTGGTTCGGTTTCGGCTATTTCCTCGCCGGGCTTTACTGGGTCGGCGAGGCCTTTCTTGTCGAGAAAGACGTGTTCGCATGGCTGTTGCCGGTTGCGGTGCTGGGCCTGCCTGCGGGGCTTGCGATTTTCACCGGCGCGGGTGCGGCCATTGCGCGGCTTTTCTGGTCGGGCAATCCGTGGCGGGTTTTCGCTTTTGCTTTCGGTATCGGCCTTTCCGAATTTCTGCGCGGCCATCTGCTCACGGGCTTTCCCTGGAACAGTTTCGGTTATGCTTTTACGATGGCCGTGCCGCAAATGCAGATTGCCAATCTGACCGGGCTTTACGTGCTGACGCTGCTCACCGTTTTTTGCGCGGCCTCGCCTGCCGTGCTCGCCGATCCGCGGGAAGCGGGCTTTGCACGCAAGCTGCCGCTCGTGCTGTCTCTGTGCTTTATCGCCTTCCAGTGGACTTACGGATTTTCGCGGCTCGAAAAAGCGCAAGTGTCGCAGGTCGAAGGTGTGCGTCTGCGGCTCGTGCAGCCCGATCTGCCGCAGGAAGAGCGCTTAAATAAGAAAAAGCACGAGGAAATCATCGAGCGGCTGATCGCGCTCAGTGCCGCGCCCATGGCCGCCTCGATGGCCGAGGATGAGCCCGAGGACAAGGACAAGGCGGACGAGAAAAAACTTCCCACTCACATCATCTGGCCCGAATCGGCGCTGCCTTTCCTGATCAGTTCGGTGCCGCAGGTGCTGTCGCGTATCGAAACGATGCTGCAGCCGGGCCAGGTGCTGATCGCGGGATTGTCGCGTGCGGAAGATGCGGGCGCGGGCGCAAAGGCAAAGAATATTTTCAACAGCCTTTATGTCTTCGGCGACGACGGCAAGGTGCTCGACCGCTACGACAAGGTGCATCTGGTCCCCTTCGGCGAATATATGCCTTTCGAGAAGTTTTTCGAAAGCCGGGGCATTCGCCCGCTGTCCACGCTGCACGACTTCAGTGCCGGGCGGGAGCGGCAATTGATCAAACCGCCGGGCGCGCCGCCCTTCGCGCCGCTGATCTGTTACGAAATCATTTTCCCGGGACAGATTATCGAGGGCGGCGATCGTCCGGGTTGGCTCGTCAACCTGTCCGACGACAGCTGGTTCGGCCGCAGCCTCGGGCCCTACCAGCATTTGCATCAGGCGCGCGTACGCGCCGTCGAGGAAGGGCTGCCGGTCGTGCGCGTGACGACGACGGGCATTTCCGCCGTCATCGACCCTTATGGCCGTATTCAGGCCAGACTGCCGCTCGGTGCCCGGAGCGTGATCGACACCACCCTGCCGCAGGCGCTGCCGTCCACCCATTTTTCGGACCGGGCGATGAACGTTACCTATTATTTTTTGGCCGCCTTCGGCATTCTGGCCGCGCTGTTCTGCCGGCGGAACGCTTAATATAAGCCTTTTAGGTCTGCCAAGGCAGCAAAATTGCCTACAATTTAAATCGAATGCGTTTTGCAAATTGCCGGTTGCAAGCTTATTGTAAGCACATCGGAGATTGAAAAAGTGAACATGCCTAACAAATCCCCCAACCCTGTCGACATCCAGGTCGGCGCGCGCGTGCGCATGCGCCGCATGCTGGTGGGTCTTAGCCAGGAAAAGCTGGGCGAGCGCGTCGGCCTCACCTTCCAGCAGATTCAGAAATACGAAAAAGGCACGAATCGCATCAGCGCGAGCCGCATGCAGCAGATCTCCGAAGCCTTAAGCGTGCCGGTATCTTATTTCTTTGAAGGCAGCCGCAGCACGTCCGAAGAAGGCTTTGCCGAAAAATCGGCCCCCTTCATTGCCGACTTCCTGGGCACCAGCGAAGGTCTGCAACTGAACAAGGCCTTCCTGCGCGTCAAGGATCCGAAAGTGCGCCGCAAGATCGTCGATCTCGTCAGGTCGCTGGCCGACGAAAACGAAAATCCCTGAAAAAAATTTCGGACGCAAAAACAAGTTCCTGCGCATAGTATATAAAGATAACTGCATATACGGGCCTTGACGCCGCATGATTTGGCTGTACAAGCCAGCACCATATTCACCAATCATCGCCGGAGCCATAAGCCGTGAGCCGCAAATCCTATCTCTTTACAAGCGAATCCGTTTCCGAGGGCCACCCCGACAAGGTGTGCGACCGTATTTCGGACGAAGTGCTGGATCTCTTTTACAAGGAAGCAAAAAAGTCCGGCATGGATCCATCCAAGGTGCGCATGGGCTGCGAGGTGCTGGCCACCACCAACCGCGTCGTCATCGCGGGCGAAACGCGCGGGCCGATGGACGAAAAAGTAATGAAGCGCAAGGTGAAATCCGCCGCGCGCAAGGCCATCAAATCGATCGGCTACGAGCAGGACGGGTTCCACTGGAAAAAATGCAAGATCGACGTGCTGCTGCATGCCCAGTCGCCCGATATCGCGCAGGGCGTGGATGCGGCCGGCAACAAGGACGAGGGTGCGGGCGACCAGGGCATCATGTTCGGCTACGCCTGCAAGGAAACGCCGGAACTGATGCCGGCGCCGATTTATTATTCGCATAAAATTCTGGAGAAACTTTCCGAGGCACGCAAGAAAGGCGAAGGCAAGGCATCGAAGCTTGGCCCCGACGCGAAAAGCCAGATCACCGTGCGCTACGAGGACGGCAAGCCGGTGGAAGTCACGCAGATCGTGCTTTCCACGCAGCATCTCGACGAAAACCTCACCTCCGACGATGTGCGCGATATCGTCGAGCCTTATATCCGCGAAACCCTGCCGAAAGACTGGGTCACGTCGAACACGGTCTGGCATGTGAACCCGACCGGCAAATTCGTCGTCGGCGGGCCGGATGGCGATTGCGGCCTTACCGGGCGCAAGATCATCGTCGATACCTATGGCGGTGCGGCACCCCATGGCGGCGGCGCATTTTCGGGCAAGGATCCCACCAAGGTCGATCGCTCGGCCGCTTACGCCGCGCGCTATCTGGCGAAGAATGTGGTGGCGGCGGGTTTGGCCGAGCGTTGCACCATTCAGCTGTCCTACGCCATCGGTGTTGCCGAACCGCTGTCCATCTATGTCGATCTGCACGAAACCGGCAAAGTGGAAGAAGGCAAGGTGGAGCGGGTGCTGCGCGATGTCATGAATCTGAAACCGCGCGCAATCCGCGAGCATCTGCAGCTCGATCGTCCTATCTATGCGCGCACCGCAGCCTACGGACATTTCGGCCGCAAGGCGACGAAAGACGGCGGCTTTTCGTGGGAGCGCACCGACCTCGTGCCTGCGATCAAAGAAGCAGTTGGGTTTTAAATATTTGATAATCGTCATGCTCGGACTTGTTCCGAGCATCTCAGCACAAATTAGGAGATCCTCGGGACAAGCCCGAGGATGACGAGTTGGTTTTAATCATGTCTTCCAACTCCAAACCCCGCGAAGTTTTCTACGGGCGCGTCAAGGGCAGGCCGCTGCGTGCGCAGCAGCGCGAAGCGCTTGCAGATCATTCCTTGCTCATCGAAAAAACGGAGACGTTGGGAAATTTCCTGAAATCGTTTCCCGAAACCCATCTCGAGATCGGCTTCGGTGCAGGCGAGCACCTCATCGCGCGCGCAATGGAAAATCCGCAAATAGGTTTCATCGGCGCCGAGGTTTTTCTGAACGGCATTGCGACATGCGTGCGCAAGGCGCAGGAGGCAGGATTAAAAAATCTTCGCATCTGGCCGCATGATGCGCGCCCCCTGCTGGACGATCTGCCCGAAAAAAGCATCGCTGCGATCTATCTTTTCTATCCCGACCCGTGGCCGAAGCGCCGTCACTGGAAGCGGCGCATGGTGAGCGATTTCAATCTCGGGCGTTTCGCGCGCCTGCTTAAACCCGGCGGCAAATTTTATTTTGCTTCCGACTGGGCGAACTATACGGCCTGGGCGCTCTCGCATCTTTTGCGCAGCCTCTATTTTTCATGGGACGCAAGGGAGGCCAAAGACTGGAAAGAGCCATTTTACCATTGGGAATCAACGCGTTACGAGAAAAAAGCCTTACACCAGGGAAGAATACCAAGCTATCTTGGCTTCACTCGGGTTTAAGCTCAGGCTTGTCTAAAACGGGCCTTTGCCCTATATAAGTTCCAACAACAACATCTCAATCAAGAGAGTGGGTCCCGCCCGGACCCGCTCTTTTTAGTTTTAAAGGGCATGGCGTCGACCGGAAAAGTGCAAAGCAGTTTTCCGATAAGTCGGTGCGATAATGTGAGTAATAACGGTGATTGCAGACGTACAAAAAATCGACGAACCGCGGCTGATCACGGAAGAAGGCCTTGCCGCGAAAGTGGCGGCCCTGGCCGAGCCTGTAGCATCATCTTTGGGATTTCGCCTTGTGCGCGTGCGCCAAAGCGGGCCGACGCTGCAGATCATGGCCGAGCGCGAAGACGGTTCTTTTTCCATCGAAGATTGCGAGGCTTTAAGCCGTGCGCTGTCGCCGGTGCTGGATGCGGAAGATGTTGTCTCCGCCTCCTATAATCTCGAAATATCGTCGCCCGGCATCGACCGGCCGCTGGTACGCTGCTCCGATTTTAAGCGCGCTGCCGGGCATGAGGCGAAAATCGAGTTCAGCCAGGTACTGAACAATCGCAGGCGCGCGCGCGGCGTGATCGTGCATGCGGGCGAGAGCGGTTTTTCTCTCAAGATCGAGGGCGAGGTGGAAAATCTCGAAGTTCCGTTCGGCGCGGTTGCCGAGGCAAAGCTTGTTCTGAGCGACAAGCTTCTTGCCGAGGCGCGGGAGCGGGCAAAGACGAATTTATCGGACGGTGCGGCTTACGACCCCGCGCAGCATGAAGACATATCAATCAGCGAAGACAGGAGAAATTTCCATGGCTGCCGTTAGTGCAAACAGGCTGGAGCTTTTGCAGATCGCGGACGCGGTTTCGCGCGAAAAGGGAATAGACAAGAGCATTGTCATCGAGGCGATGCAGGATGCCATCGAGAAGGCGGCTCGCTCGCGTTACGGGCAGGAGACCAATATTCGCGTCGAGATCAACGTGAAGACGGGCGAGATCAAGCTGGCGCGTCTGCTCGAAGTGGTCGAGGCCATCGAGATCGAGGCGACACAGATTCTGCTGAAAGACGCCCAGCTGCGCAACCCGGCGGCGCAAGTTGGCGACAGTATCGCCGAAACGCTGCCGCCGATGGATTTCGGCCGCATTGCCGCGCAATCGGCCAAACAGGTCATTGTGCAGAAAGTGCGCGAGGCCGAGCGCGATCGCCAATATGACGAATTCAAGGACCGCATCGGCGATATCGTCAACGGTTTCGTCAAGCGGGTCGAATACGGCAATGTCGTCGTCGATCTGGGCTCGACCGAAGCGGTTGTGCGCAGGGACGAGCTGATCCCGCGCGAAGTATTCAAGCCCGGCGATCGCATTCGCGCCTATGTGTTCGATGTGCGTAGAGAGCAGCGTGGTCCTCAAATTTTCCTGTCCCGTACGCACCCCATGTTCATGGCACGCCTGTTCGGTCAGGAAGTGCCGGAAATCTACGATGGCGTCATCGAGATCAAGGCGGTCGCGCGCGATCCCGGTTCGCGTGCGAAAATCGCCGTCATCTCGCGCGACAGTTCCATCGATCCGGTCGGCGCCTGCGTCGGCATGCGCGGCTCGCGTGTGCAGGCGGTGGTTGCCGAATTGCAGGGCGAAAAGATCGACATCATTCCCTGGTCGCAGGATGCAGCAAGCTTCATCGTCAACGCGCTGGCGCCCGCCGAGGTGTCGAAGGTCGTGCTCGACGAGGAAGCCGAGCGTATCGAGGTCGTGGTGCCGGACGAGCAATTGTCGCTCGCCATCGGCCGTAGGGGGCAGAATGTGCGCCTTGCCTCGCAGCTCACCGGCTGGAACATCGACATTCTCACCGAGGCCGAGCAGTCCGAGCGCCGGCAGAGGGAATTCGCCGAGCGCACGGCGCTGTTTACCAATGCGCTCAATGTCGACGAGGTGGTGGCGCAGTTGCTGTCCACCGAAGGTTTCGGCACCGTCGAGGAACTCGCCTTCATCGATCTTGCCGAGCTGAGCTCGATCGAAGGTTTCGACGAGGGTACGGCGGCCGAGCTGCAAAACCGCGCCAAATATTTCCTCGAGCAGCAGGAGCTTGCGCTCGATGCCCGCATGAAAGAGCTTGGCATGGAGGACAAACTCCTCGACGTGCCGGGCCTCGACAAGAAGATGATCGTCGCCTTGGGCGAAAAAGGCGCTAAAACGCTCGAGGATCTCGCCGACATGGCGACCGACGAACTGGTCGGCTGGACCGAGCGCGAAAACGAGCAGGTCGTAAAGCACGAAGGGGCGCTGGAGGGCTTCGATCTCTCGCGCGAGCAGGCCGAACAACTCGTCCTGCAGGCGCGCGTGCTTGCCGGCTGGCTCAAGCCCGAGGATATTCTGCCGCCTCCCGAAGAGGTGCCGGCCGAGACGGCCGACGCCGAACCCAGCGCGTCCAGCGCAGCCTGAAGAGTTAGACATGGCTTTGGAGCGGTCAGGTGTGATATATGAGATCGAGCAAAGTTGCGTGAATGAGCAAGAACGAGCAAAGAATGAGCGAGACGGAAAGGCCCGATGACAAGAGCGGTGCCGCCGCGCCGACGACAAAGACGCTGACGCTGAACAAGCGTCCTGGCGAAGCGAATGTCGTGCGCCAGAGCTTCAGCCAGGGCCGCAGCAAGCAGGTTCTGGTGGAAGTGCAAAAAAAGCGCCGCTTCGGCAATGAGGGCAAACCCGCCGCTGCCGCGTCATCTTCCGCGCCTGCTCCCGCCGCTCCCGAGATACCGAAACTGAACTTGCCCCGCCAGGGTGCCGCGAAACGCACGTCGGCTCCCCGCGCGAGCGGTCCGCGCGGCGGCATGGTGCTGCGCGAATTGTCCGATGTCGAAAAAGAGCATCGCGCGCATATTCTGGCCGAAGCGCGCGTGCGCGAAGCCGACGAGCGCCGCCGTGCCGAAGAGGATTCAGTACGCCGCGGCCAGATGGAAGAGCAGCTTCGCAAGGACCGCGAAGCGGCGGAGGCGCGCCGCCAGAACGAAGAAGATCGCCACAAGCGCGACGACGATGTCAAGCGCCGCTCCGAAGCCGAAGCGCGCCGCAGGCTGGGCGGCGACGCCACCGCCACCACCGCTATCGACCCGCTCGCGAAACCTTTGGTGGGTGCACGCAAGGTCGATGTTCAATCGGATGATGATGAAGGGCCGCGCCGCCCTGGCGTACTGAAACGTCCCACGCGTCCTACGACAACAAAACCGGACAAACGCGACGAGCCGCGCCGCGCGGGCCGCCTCACCGTCACGCGCGCGCTTGGCGGCGACGAGGAGCGTGCTCATTCGGTCGCTTCCTTCCGCCGCAGGGTGGAGCGCGAAAAGCGCAAAGCCATGGGCGATCAGCCGCGCGAAAAAATCACGCGCGAGGTAGTTCTGCCTGAAACCATCACCATTCAGGAACTTGCCAACCGCATGACGGAGCGCGGCGTCGACGTCATCCGCCTGCTGATGAAGCAGGGCGCGATGCACAAGATCACCGACGTGATCGATGCCGATACGGCGCAGCTTGTCGCCGAGGAAATGGGGCATACGGTCAAGCGCGTCGCCGAATCCGATGTCGAGAGCGATCTGTTCCAGCGGCAGGACGAGGCGGACGATCTGAAACCGCGCCCGCCGGTCGTCACCATTATGGGCCATGTCGACCACGGCAAGACCTCGCTGCTCGATGCCTTGCGCACCACGAATGTGGTCGAGGGCGAGGCGGGCGGCATCACACAGCATATCGGCGCCTATCAGGTGAACTCGAAGCAGGGATGGAAGATTACCTTCATCGACACGCCGGGCCATGCGGCTTTCACGCAAATGCGCGCGCGCGGCGCCAAGGTGACCGATCTCGTCGTGCTCGTGGTTGCGGCCGACGACGGCGTCAAGCCGCAGACGGTCGAGGCGATAAGCCACGCAAAAGAAGCGAAAGTGCCGATGATCGTCGCCATCAACAAGATCGACAAGCCGGACGCCAACCCGATGCGCGTGCGTACCGAATTGCTGCAGCACGACGTGCAAGTGGAAAGCATGGGCGGCGAAACGCTCGAGATCGAGGTTTCCGCCAAGCAGAAAACCAATCTCGACAAATTGCTCGAGGCCATTCATCTGCAGGCCGAACTGCTCGACCTGAAAGCAAATCCGGACCGTCTCGCCGAAGGTTATGTGATCGAGGCGAAGCTCGACCGCGGCCGTGGGCCGGTCGCAACAAGCATCGTCCAGCGCGGTACGCTGAAAGTCGGCGATATCGTCGTCGCAGGCTCCGCCTGGGGCAAGGTGCGCGCGCTGCTCGACGACCTCGGCGAGAACATCAAGGAAGCGCCGCCTTCCATGCCCGTGGAAGTGCTCGGTTTTGCCGGCGTGCCGGAAGCGGGCGACCGCCTTGCCGTCGTGCCCAACGAGGCGCGCGCCAGAGAGATCGCCGATTATCGCGAGCGCAAGAAGCGCGAGAAAATGCAGGCACGCTTGTCGGGCGCTAAAACCTCGCTTGCCGACATGATGTCGCAGATCAAGACGGCGGGTAAAAAAGAATTTCTCCTCGTCGTCAAGGGCGATGTGCAGGGCTCGGTCGAGGCCATCGCCGGCGCCCTGGAAAAACTTGGGACCGAGGAAGTGGGGGCGCGCATCATTCATTCGGGTGTGGGTGGCATCACCGAGAGCGACGTCACGCTTGCGAATGCGTCGAAGGCCGTCATCATCGGCTTTAACGTGCGCGCGTCGCGCGAGGCGCGCGAAGAGGCCGAACGCGACGGTCTCGAGATCCGCTATTACAACATCATCTACAATCTCGTCGACGACGTGAAGGCGGCGATGGGCGGCCTTCTGTCGCCCGAATATCGCGAAGACATGCTCGGCAACGCCGAAATCCTCGAAGTGTTCGAGATCTCGAAAGTCGGCAAGATCGCGGGTTGCCGCGTGACAGACGGCAAGGTCGAGCGCGGCGCGGGCGTGCGTCTCATCCGCGACAATGTCGTCATCCATGAGGGCAAGCTGAGCACCCTCAAGCGCTTCAAGGACGATGTGAAAGAAGTGCAGGTTGGGCAGGAATGCGGCATGTCGTTCGAAAAATACGAAGACATGCGCGTCGGCGATGTGATCGAGTGCTACCGTGTCACCGAGGTGCAGCGGACATTATAGAAGCGAATTGTGAATAGTGAGTAGCGAATAGATGTCTGTTATTTCCCGCTCACCCCTGCGAAAGCAGGGGTCCCTGTTTTTTAAGCTGGATTCCCACTGGAGTTTACATTCGGAAACCGCGGAGCGGTTATCTGGATGCAGTAATGAGCGGCTAGATTTTAAAAATAAACTTTCGCTTTTTCTATTCGCTATTCGCTACTCACTATTCGCTTCTTCCAGAAGGAAGCACTCAATATGACGAATGCCCCTTCCCAACGCCAACTCCGTTTCGGTGAAATGGTGCGTCATGCTCTGGCTGAAATGCTGACGCATGACGAGGTGCAGGACATGGATTTCGACATGCGCCTGATCACCGTGCCGGAAGTGCGCATGTCGCCCGATCTGAAACATGCCACCGTTTTCATCATGCCGCTGGGCGGGCACGATATGGAAGGTGCATTGTTGGCCGTAAAACGCAATGCAAGTTTCATGCGCGGTGCGTTGGCGAAAAAGATCAAGGCAAAGTTCACGCCCGATCTGCATTTTCACATTGACGATAGTTTCGAGCGCGGCGCCAAGATCGATCAGCTATTGCGTGAAGTGAAAAAGACGTGAAGTGAAAAAGACGTGAAGTGAAAAAGAACTGAATGTCCAAACCGCGCCGTAAAAAAAACGCCATGCATGGCTGGCTCGTCGTCGACAAGCCTGCCGGCATGACCTCGACCGAAGTGGTCACGGCGATCAAGAAACTCTGGAGCCCGGAAAAGATCGGCCATGCCGGCACGCTTGACCCGCTCGCAACCGGCATTCTGCCCCTTGCATTGGGCGAGGCAACCAAAACGGTGCCCTATGCGGTCGAGGGCGAAAAAGCCTACACCTTCACTGTGCAATGGGGGGAGGAACGTAATACCGACGATGCCGAAGGGCAGGTGACGCATACATCTTCAGATCGTCCCACCATCGAGGATATCGAAGCGGTGCTGCCGCAATTTTGCGGGCTGATTCAGCAGGTCCCGCCGCAGTTTTCGGCCATCAAGGTCCAGGGCGAGCGCGCCTACGATATTGCCCGCGACGGCGAAACGGTCGAGCTGAAAGCACGCGAAATATGGGTCAAAAGCCTGAAAATCGCCGATATGCCTGATGAGCACAGCACTGTTTTTCACTGCCGTTGCGGCAAGGGCACTTATGTGCGGGCGCTGGCGCGCGATCTGGGGCGGCTTTTGCGCTGTTTTGGGCATGTCAGTGCGCTCAGGCGCACGCAAGTCGGCCCCTTTTCGGAAGACGATGCCGTTACGCTGCAAAAACTCGAGGAACTTCAAGGGGCTGGCCAAAACGCAGAAAATGGTCTAGATAAACCGCTTCTTCCCGTTGCGACCGTGCTGGACGACATCCCGGCCCTGGCCTTGACGGGAAGGGAAGCGGACAGGCTGCGCAATGGGCAGGCTGTCCTGCTGCGTGGGCAGAATGCGCCGGTTTTTGAAGGCGCGGCCTATGCGGTTTGTGCGGGCGAATTGATTGCGCTCGGGCAAATCGCCGAAGGGCAGTTTTCGCCCTCGCGCGTGTTCAACCTGAAAGGCAGTGCTGCGGCAGTGCCGCATAAAATAAAGGAGTATGCCGATGTCGATTGCAAAAGAGCGCAAACTGGCGCTCGTTAAGGAATATGCCACGACAGGCCAGGATACGGGTTCGCCCGAAGTGCAGGTGGCGGTGCTTTCGGAGCGCATCAACAATCTGACCGAGCATTTCAAGACGCATGTGAAGGACAACCATTCGCGCCGCGGCCTGTTGAAGCTCGTGTCGCAACGCCGCTCCTTGCTTGATTATCTCAAGAAGAAGGACGAAGGACGCTATAAAAAGCTGATCGAGCGCCTGCAGATCAGGCGCTAAAAACTTTTCCCCTCCCATAAGGAGGCGAAATATAATTGTCATTCTGAGGCGAAGCCGAAGAATCTTTTTATCGTCATCCCCGCGAATGCGGGGATCTAGATCCCGGCTTTCGCTGGGATGACGGAAAGAGAGCCAAGCTTAGGGATGACAGGAATGAAGAATGGGAACAGGATTGTCGGCAGCTTGGTTTTTAAGCTGCTCATTATCTTGTTCCTGAAACATCACCGGGCGAAAAATTTTTGAAAACGCCCAGAAAAAGGAACGAGACATATGTTTACTATCCATACCGAAGAACTGATGTGGGCGGGGCGCAAGCTGACGCTCGAGACCGGCCGGGTCGCGCGCCAGGCCGATGCGGCCGTGCTTGCCACCTATGGCGAGACGACGGTGCTTGCCACCGTGGTGTCGGCAAAGGAGCCGAAGCCGGGCGTCGATTTTTTCCCGCTCACCGTCAATTATCAGGAAAAATTCTATGCCGCCGGGCGTTTCCCGGGCGGCTATTTCAAGCGCGAAGGCCGTCCCTCCGAGAAGGAAACCCTGACCTCGCGCCTGATCGATCGGCCCATCCGCCCGCTTTTCGTGGAAGGCTATCGTAACGATACGCAGGTCGTCATCACCGTGCTCTCGCACGACATGGAAAACGATCCCGATATCCTGGCGTTGGTTGCAGCCTCCGCAGCGCTCACCCTCTCCGGCGTTCCCTTCATGGGCCCGGTGGGCGCGGCGCGCGTCGGCGTCATCGATAACGAATTCGTGCTCAACCCGACGATCGACCGTTATACCGAAAGCACGCTCGACCTCGTTGTCGCAGGCACGGCAGATGCCGTGCTGATGGTGGAATCGGAAGCGAAGGAATTGTCCGAAGAAACCATGTTGGCGGCGGTGATGTTCGGCCACAAGGCCTTCCAGCCCGTGCTGAACGCCATCGTCAAGCTCGCCGACAAGGCCGCGAAAGAACCGCGTGCTTTTGAGCCGCTCGATCTTGGCGATGTTGAGAAGAAAGTGCTCAAAATTGCCGAGGCGGATCTGCGCAAGGCCTATGCCATTCGCGACAAGCAGCAGCGTTACACGGCCGTCAGCGAGGCGAAAGCGAAAGTCGTGGCCGAGCTTCTGCCGGAAGGCGCAGCAGACCTGCCTTATACGCCGCAGCAGGTGGCGGATGTGTTCAAGTCTGCTCAGGCAAAGATCGTACGCAACGACATTCTCGACAAAGGCACGCGCATCGACGGGCGCGATGTGAAAACCGTGCGCCAGATCGAGGCCGAAGTGCATGTGCTCCCGCGCACGCACGGCTCGGCCCTGTTCACGCGCGGCGAAACACAGGCGCTCGTGGTTGCGACATTGGGCACCGGCGAAGACGAGCAGACCATCGACAGCCTGGAAGGCGAATACAAGCAGACCTTCCTACTCCACTATAACTTTCCGCCTTTCTCAGTAGGTGAAACCGGCCGCATGGGTGCGCCGGGGCGGCGCGAGATCGGGCACGGCAAGCTTGCCTGGCGCGCGATTCGCCCGATGCTGCCCGCAGTGACGGATTTCCCCTACACCATTCGCGCCGTCTCCGAGATTACGGAATCGAACGGCTCCTCCTCGATGGCAACCGTCTGCGGCACGTCATTGGCGCTGATGGATGCGGGCGTGCCGCTCAAGCGGCCCATCGCCGGTATCGCCATGGGCCTCATTTTAGAGGGCAAGAAATATGCGGTGCTCTCCGACATCCTGGGCGACGAGGATCACCTCGGCGACATGGATTTCAAGGTCGCCGGCACCGAGCGCGGCGTCACCGCGCTGCAGATGGATATCAAGATCTCCGGCATCACCGAAGAGATCATGAAGGTTGCGCTCATCCAGGCGAAAGACGGACGTCTGCATATCCTCGCTGAGATGAACAAGGCGCTCTCCACTGCGCGCGAAGAGCTCGGCGAACATGCGCCGCGCATCGAGGTCATCACTATCCCGACCGACAAGATCCGCGAAGTGATCGGCACCGGCGGCAAGGTGATCCGCGAGATCGTGGAAAAGACCGGCGCGAAAATCGACATTTCCGACGACGGCACGGTGAAGGTAGCCTCCGCCGATGGCGAATCCATCAAGGCTGCGCTCAACTGGATCAAGAGCATCGCTTCCGAACCGGAACCGGGCACGATCTATAAGGGCAAGGTCGTCAAGATCATGGAGTTCGGTGCGTTCGTGAATTTCTTCGGCGCGAAAGACGGTCTCGTTCACGTCTCGCAGCTTTCACGGGACAGGGTGAAGGATGTGAAGAGCGTCGTATCGGAAGGCGACGAGGTCTACGTCAAGTTTCTAGGCATGGACGATCGCGGCAAGACAAAATTGTCGATGAAAGTCGTCGATCAGGAAACCGGTGTGGATTTGGAAAAATCCGACAATGAAGCAGCGTAAGGTAATTTAAGGGAGTTAAGACAATGGCCGTACCCAAACGAAAAACCTCACCCTCGCGCCGCGGCATGCGCCGCTCGCACGATGCGCTGACCGCGCCGACTTATATCGAAGATAAAGAGTCGGGCGAGTTGCGCCGTCCGCATCATATCGATCTCACCTCCGGCAAATATCGCGGCCGCAAGGTCATCGAGCCGAAGGAAGATTGAAATGTGCACGCTATTGAATGTCATGCGCGGGCTTGACCCGCGCATCCATCATTTTTCATAAGAAGATGGATCGCCGGATCAAGTCCGGCGATGACAAAGTAAAAAAGCTGTCGAAAATAGATTCGATAATTACAATTTTATCAAATCCGTATTCGGCGCGGTGAAATCCTTCAGCTGCACCGCATAGGCATGCGCGGCGATCACGCCGTCTTCCCGCCTGAGCCTGCGCCATTGCGGGTGATTGTCGCGGATCGACAGAAGCTGGGCGACAAGTCCCGCATGCACAGGTGGCGCGGGCCGCGCGCGCGGATAGTCTCTATAAAGGACGACAAGCTTCCCGCGCGTGGCACCTTGTTGCGGTGTTTGTTCTTCAATTTCAGTCATTTGCGATAAACCAATTCATAATCGAATAGCAAAATTCATACTTTATTTACCTTAACATATCGCGCGCCGTTGTTATTCTTTTTTAAGGTTAAAGTTAACGCAGCACTGGTTTTAGCACTTCCTTGTCGGCCCGTTAACGCACCGTCTGCTAGGTTTTTCCGTTATTTGCAGCAATAAAGGCAAGTTTTTTCAATGCAGAACGGGAAATCGCAGTCCGGCGGCGCGGGAGAGCAGAACGGCGTCGCCACCAACCAGATTTTGACCGCTGTCGGCGAGGCGGTTTACTGCTGGACATTCGCCGAAGACACCATCGTCTGGGGAGAGACCGCAGCGGGCGTGCTGCACGAAACGGACATGCCGCCGGCCACGGGCAGCGGCTTTGCGCGGCTGATCGACGAGGATATGAGCAATGCGCGCTACGACACGGTCGTGCGCAGCAAGGTCATCGATCACGGCGCCGGCGTTCCCTATCAGCTTCAATATGCTTTTTGCCCGAACGGGCGCGAGGACAAGGCGCGGCTGTGGGTCGAGGATTGCGGGCGCTGGTTTGCCGGACGCGACGGCCGGCCGGGCCATGCGCAGGGCATCATCAGGGTCATCAACGAACGTTACGAGCGCGAACGGCGCCTGACCTTTCTCTCGCATTACGACGAGCTTACGGGCGAGGCGAACAGGGTTCACCTGATCTCCATTCTCGACAAGCGCATGGAACAGGCGAAGGAAGACAACCAGCCTTTCTCCTATGTTCTGGTTGCGATCGAGGATCTTGCAGTCATCAACGAAGGCTATGGCTTCGACGTGGCCGATGAAGTGATCGCGGGCGTCGCGCGCGTGCTGCGCTCGAATATGCGGGTCGGCGATATCATGGGCCGCATGTCCGGCAATAAACTCGGCGTCATTCTGCCGGAATGCGACGACGAGCAGATGGCAGCCGTTGCGCAGCGCTTCCAGGATGCCGTGCGCGAACAGGCGATCCTGACTTCGGCAGGGCCGGTTTTCGTCAGCCTCTCGGCAGGCGGCGTCGTCGCCGTGCGGCATGCACTGACGGTGCAGCAGCTTCTTTCGCGCGCGCATGAGGCGCTGGATGTGGCAAAGCACAAAAAACGCGGCATGTTCGTGGCCTATCGCACCAGCCTTCTGGTCGAGCAGACGCGCCGCCAGAACGCCGCCATCGCGCAGGATGTGATCTCGGCCTTGAACGATCGCCGCTTTTCCCTCGTGTTCCAGCCTGTCGTCAGCGTGCGCACCAAGGAACCGCAATATTACGAGGCGCTGCTGCGCATGACGAAGCCGGATGGTACGGAAGTGCCTGCCTGCAGCTTCGTGCCCACCGCCGAAAAGCTCGGCCTCACGCGGCTGATCGATCATCGCGTGCTGGAGCTTGCGGTCGAGGTGCTGCAGAATTCCGAAAATGTGCAGATCGCCATCAATGTCTCGGCACGCACGACGGCCGATCCCGAATGGATCGGCCTTCTGTGCGCGCTGATGATGCGCCACCGCGGCATGGCGGCGCGCTTGATGATCGAAATCACCGAATCCGCGGCCGTCGACAATGTCGAGGATACCGCGCGCTTCATCGAGCAGGTGAAAGCGGTCGGCTGCCGCGTCGCCATCGACGATTTCGGCGCGGGCCACACCTCGTTCCGCTATCTGCGCGAACTGACCGTCGATCTCGTCAAGATCGACGGCGCCTATATCCAGAACCTCTCGTCCTCGCCGGACGATCAGCTTTTTGTGCGCACGCTGATCAATCTCGCCAAAAAGCTCGGCCTGCAGATCGTGGCCGAATGGGTGCAGACGCCGGAGGACACGCAACTGCTGCAGGAATGGGGCGTCGATCTTCTGCAGGGCTTCCTGTATGGCGTGCCGAAGCACAATCATTTCAAGCTGGATATCCGCCAGAATACCGGACAAGATACCGGCGGCGCCAAGCGCGACAGCCAGCAGAGCGCTTAAGGCTTCTGGTTCGAGAGCCTGTCCAATTTATCCTGCACGGCCTGAAGCTGTGCGCGTAAGTCGTCGATTTCCTCCGTCTGATCCTTCGCCTTGTCTTTGGCAAAGGGCACGAGCATGCCGAAGGTCTGCTCGAACAGCTTCATATTCTGTTTGACCTGCTCTTCGAAGGCATTGAGCGGCGCGCCCAGGGCTTGCGCGATCTGCTCGCCGAAGCGCTCCTTTTTTTGCACGAAATTCTGCAGCGACATGTCGAGAAATCCCGGCACGAAAGTCTGCATGCTGTCGCCATAGAAGCGGATAAGCTGGCGGAGGAAGGAAACGGGCATCAGGTTCTGGCCCTGATTCTCGAGCTCGAAAATAATCTGCGCCAGCACCGAGCGGGTGATGTCCTCGCCCGTCTTGGCGTCAGAGACGACGAAATTTTCGCCGCGCCGCACCATTTGCGCCAGATCGTCCAGCGTCACATAAACGGAGGTCTGCGTATTATAAAGGCGCCGGTTGGCATATTTCTTGATGACAATCGGCGTATCGGACGGGGTTTTGTTTTCCATGCGCTGCAACATAAGGGGTTTTAAGGCGTATCGCCAGCCCCTCTTGCTGCCCTCTTGCCTGAACGTGGGGCTCTGCTAAGCAGGTTTTTCAAGCTTTGGAGATATGCGCATGGAAGAGGTCGTAATTGTAGGCGCTGCCCGCACGCCGGTCGGGTCGTTCAACGGGGCGCTTGCGGCAAAGCCCGCGCATGCGCTTTCCGCCATCGTGCTGAAAAACCTGCTTGCGCGTGCCAATATCGCCCCGCAAGAGGTGGACGATGTGCTTTTAGGCCAGGTTCTGGCGGCGGCGCAGGGCCAGAACCCGGCGCGGCAGGCGGCAATCGAGGCCGGCATTCCCATATCGGCTACCGCGATGACGATCAACCAGGTCTGCGGCTCCGGCCTGCGCGCGGTCGCGCTCGGGCTGCAGGCGATCCGCAACGGCGATGCCAGAATTATCCTTGCGGGCGGACAGGAGAACATGTCGCTCAGCCCCCATGCTGCGCATTTGCGCAATGGCGCCAAAATGGGCGATGTCGGTTTCATCGACACCATGATCAGGGACGGACTGTGGGATGTCTTCAACGGCTATCACATGGGACAGACGGCGGAGAATGTCGCTGAAAATTACCAGATCACGCGTGACGATCAGGACAAGTTTGCCGTGGCCTCGCAGAACAAGGCCGAGGCGGCGCAGAAAGCCGGCAGGTTCAAGGACGAGATCGTGCCCGTCACCATCGCCTCGCGCAAGGGCGATATCACGGTCGAGCAGGACGAATATATCCGCCATGGCGCAACGCTCGATGCCCTGAAAAACCTGAAACCCGCCTTCAAGAAAGACGGTAGTGTGACGGCGGGGAACGCGTCCGGTATCAATGATGGTGCCGCCGCACTCGTGCTGATGGCAGCGAATGACGCGCAGAAACGCAAATTGAAACCGCTGGCGCGCATCGCAGGCTGGGCGACGGCGGGTGTCGATCCGGCCGTAATGGGCACAGGGCCTATCCCGGCCTCGAAAAAAGCGCTTTCAAGCGCGGGCTGGAAAGTATCGGATCTCGATCTCGTCGAGGCCAACGAAGCCTTTGCAGCCCAAGCGATTGCCGTGAACAGGGAGATGGGCTGGAACCCGGATATCGTCAACGTCAATGGCGGCGCGATCGCCATCGGCCATCCCATCGGCGCATCTGGTGCGCGCGTGCTCGTCACCCTGCTGCATGAAATGCAGCGGCGTTCCGCAAAAAAAGGTCTTGCCACGCTGTGCATCGGCGGCGGCATGGGAATCGCCATGTGCCTGGAGGCGGCGTAGTTCATGCCGCGCGTAGCCCTTGTCACCGGCGGCACGAGAGGAATAGGCGCCGCCATTTCGAAAGCGCTTAAAAATGCCGGCTATACGGTTGCCGCCAATTACGGTGGCAACGACGCGGTTGCCGGCACGTTCGAGAAAGAGACCGGCATTTCCGCCTATAAATGGGATGTCGGCAATTTCGATGCCTGCGCGCAGGGCATCAAGAAGGTCGAAGCCATTCACGGGCCGGTCGACATTCTGGTTGCCAATGCCGGCATCACGCGCGATTCGTTTCTGCACAAGATGACGCCCGAGCAATGGCAGGCTGTGATACGCACCAATCTCGACGGGCTGTTCAATCTGACGCGCAATGTGATCGAGGGCATGCGCGCGCGCAATTTTGGCCGCATCATCGCCATTTCCTCCGTGAACGGGCAGAAAGGACAGGCGGGGCAGACGAATTATTGCGCCTCGAAGGCGGGCGATATCGGCTTCATCAGGGCGCTCGCGTGCGAGAGCGCCGCAAAGGGCATTACCGTGAATGCGATCTGCCCGGGCTATATCAATACCGAAATGGTGCAGGCCGTGCCCGAGGCCGTGCTGAAAGAGCGCATCCTGCCGCAGATCCCGCTTGGCCGCTTGGGCGAGCCGGAAGAAGTGGCGCGCTGTGTCGTGTTTCTGGCCTCCGACGATGCGGGCTTTATTACGGGCTCGCAACTTTCCGCCAATGGCGGACAGTTTATGGGTTGAGATGCATTCAAGTCGGCTGCTGCCGACTTGAACATTATAATTACCCATCTCGCTAAGCGAGATGGGTGGTGAAGCCGACAAATCGATCCTATGGATCGATTTGAGCATCGAACGCCGCAAGTTTACAGCAAGCGGCCGGGTTTTTCAGCCTTTGCACGCATTATTGAGTTTCCGCCCATACGTGATATAATCGATGCTTAAATTTTAATTATATTGAGATTTAAAATGAATTTGGAAAAGCTGACATTCAAAGCCGCATCATACGCTGCCTATGTGGTGCCGTCTGCAGATGACAATAGGATTTAGGAGATCAAGAACAATACGCAAAAGATTCTTGATCATTTAAAACGTAAGCAGATTGAAATTGATGGACACAGGTCCGAAATCGATTTGAAAACAAATCCTGCGGCTGATCGACGGGAAGCAAAGGTAAGGAAGGAAAAATCCAAAGGCCTAGAGCAAGGGGCTAGATCTAATCAAGGTTGGTTCGATAAATTTGAGAAATGGATGCGTGACGGATTTCCAAAAATTTCGAACAGTGATGAGAATTATTATTACATTTTGCTTAAATACATAGAACAAAGAGAAAAAAGCGAAGGCACGGCAAAGTTCACACCCTAGCTTCGCGGCTCCCTTTTATGTATGTAAAGCAAGGGAGCATCATGAAAATCGATCCGTCAAATTGTCTCATGCGTAGTGTCGGGACATTTTTTATTCCCGTTCTTGTACAAAAATCCCTACTCACGAAAAAAGAACGGCTCGACACGATCTGGAAAAACAGACAAAGAATAATCGAAAATATCAGATCGACGGCGGATGACGAAAAAGCGGATGCTCCTGCCATAGAAGCGAAATTTCCGAACTACATAGCCGGGAAGAGGAAAGCGGCAGATTGGTTGGCGCAGGTGAAAGATAAAGCGCGGCTAAATCGACTCAATGAAAAACAAATCAAGCTTTACGCATCCTACGATTATTAATGAAACCGCGATATCATAATCCCAAAAGGATGATCGTTTGAAATCGCAAGTCTCCACCAATCTCATCGGCATTTCCGCCCTCGTCATGTGGTCATCATTGGCCGTGATGGTCACGGCCGTGCGCGATATTCCGGCTTTCCAGCTCTTAAGCATCGGCATGTTTCTGGGCGGGCTTGCGGGTGCGGTGAGCTGGCCGTTCAGGCGCGGTGCGTGGAAGAAGGCTTTCTTTTTGCCGTGGCCGGTCTGGCTCACCGGCATTTACGGCATTTTCGGCTATCATTTGTGCTTTTTTCTCGCGTTCAGATGGGCGCCGCCGCTGCAGGCGAATATCGTCAACTATCTCTGGCCGTTGTTTACGATCGTCTTCTGCTCCTTCCTGCCGGGCGGAAAACTGCGCAGCTATCATATCAGCGGCCTCCTGATCGGGATCATGGGCGTGTTCGTCGCTTTGCTTGCGGCGCCGAATGGTTTGAGCCTCGATTACCTGCCGGGCTATCTGTGCGCCGCCGGTTGCGCGCTGATCTGGTCGAGCTACACCACGCTCAGCCGTTATTACAAGGAAATCTCCACCGATGCCGTATGCGGCTTCTGCTTTGCGACCTCGCTGCTGGCGGCGCTTTTTCATTTTGCGTTTGAAACGACGCAATGGCCGGTGAGCGCTTCCGGCTGGTGGTCGCTGTTTCTGATCGGCCTGCTGCCGACAGGGCTTGCCTTTTACGCCTGGGATATCGGCGTCAAAAAAGGCAATCTGCTGTTTCTAAGCCTTGTTTCCTATGTCACGCGCATCGCGTCTTCGATCTATCTCTGGGTGCTTGGCTTCTCGCAGATGACGCAGGGCGCGGCGTTAGGGATTGCGCTCGTGACGATTGGTGCCGCGCTCGCTTCGCGCGAACTGTTCGAGAAGAAAAAGAAAATCGCCCTGCCGTCGGAGCCTTAAGCCGCGCTGGGGCCGGCCTTGCGCCGCTCGGCGACGATCATATCGTAGGCGACGTTGATCTTTTTCAGAATATCCTGGCCATATTCCATCATGGCGGGCGCCAGTTCCAGCATGGCGAGCTTGTCGGGGTGATAGGCACGCGCCAGTTTGAGATAGGCCGTGCGCACGGCCTTGTCGGGGGCGTCGCGCGGCACGCCGAGAACGACATAGGGGTCCTCGGCATGGTGGTGCCATTTTCCCGAACCCGTCTCGTCGTTCACTTCTTCGTCTATTCTCTGACTAATGCGCTGAATGAAGGATTTGGCGATCAGGCTTTTGGTTCCGTCCGTCTCGATCACTTCCATGAACGCGCTTGCGCCATTCATGACGCCTGCCAGGGTTTCGCCTGTAAAAATCATGAGTTCGGCATCGAAAACTTTGCCGTCGGCCGTCTCCATGGAGACCTTGATTGCTTTTTTCTGCCGTTCGTAGTCTGTGCGCATGACGGGTTTCACCCTACAGACCTGGGCTTGATTAAAGGTTAGCAATAGGCCACAAGATTTTATCGTTTCGATCCAAGGACTTAATACTGATGCAGCTTCGCAATATCGCCATCATCGCTCACGTCGATCATGGCAAGACCACGCTG
This sequence comes from uncultured Alphaproteobacteria bacterium, assembly GCA_963714065.1. Taxonomy (GTDB): domain Bacteria; phylum Pseudomonadota; class Alphaproteobacteria; order Rhizobiales; family UBA4765; genus JAZKID01. The sequence goes on from OY970226.1 coordinate 1,619,231, forward strand.
GTGGATTGTCTTTTGCAGCAATCTGGCGCTTTCCGCGAGAATCAGCGCGTGGCGGAGCGCGTGATGGATTCAAACGATCTCGAGCGCGAGCGCGGCATCACCATCCTTGCCAAATGCACCTCGGTCGTCTGGAAGGAGACGCGTGTCAATATTGTCGATACGCCAGGCCATGCCGATTTCGGCGGCGAGGTGGAGCGTATCCTCAACATGGTGGATGGCGCGCTCGTCCTGGTGGATGCGGCCGAAGGCCCGATGCCGCAGACGAAATTCGTGGTGTCGAAAGCCCTGAAGATCGGCCTGAAGCCCATCGTCGTCATCAACAAGGTCGACAAGCCGGATGCGCGCGCCTCCGAGGTCGTCAACGAAGTCTTCGATCTTTTTGCGGCGCTTGATGCCACCGACGAGCAACTCGATTTTCCCATTCTTTACGGCTCGGCCAAACAGGGCTGGATGAACAACAAGCTCGAGGGCGATGCGTCGCTCGGCATGGGGGCGCTGTTCGATCTTGTACTGAAACATGTGAGCCCACCGAAAGTGGACGAAGGCGGCAGCTTCCGCCTGCTCGGCACGATTATCGAGGCTAACCCTTATCTCGGGCGGCTGATCACCGGCCGCGTTTTCTCCGGCAAGATCCAGCCGAATGCGCAGATGAAAGTTCTCTCGCGCGAGGGCAAGGTGATCGAGCAAGGGCGCGTCACGAAAATCTTCGCCTTTCGTGGCATCGAACGGCAGCCGGTCGAGGAAGCGGAAGCCGGCGACATCGTAGCGATTGCCGGGTTCCAGGAAGGCACGGTGGCGGATACGTTCTGCGCGCCGGAAGTGGTTGATCCGCTGCCTGCCCAACCCATCGATCCGCCGACAGTCTCCATGACTTTTTCCGTCAACAATTCGCCGCTCGCCGGTACCGAAGGCGACAAGGTGACGAGCCGCATGATCCGCGACCGCCTGGTGAAAGAGGCGGAAGGCAATGTCGCGTTGAAAATCCAGGAATCGGAAGACAAGGACAGTTTCATCGTCTCGGGCCGCGGCGAATTGCAACTTGCCATCCTCATTGAGACCATGCGGCGCGAAGGCTTCGAGCTTTCCGTGTCGCGCCCGCGCGTCGTCATGCAAAAATCGGATGCGGGCGAAACGCTGGAGCCGTTCGAGGAAGTCGTCATCGACGTGGATGAGGAGCATGCCGGCGTGGTGGTGCAGAAAATGGCCGAACGCAAGGCCGAGATGACGGACATGCGCCCCTCGGGCGGCAATCGCCAGCGCATCGTGTTTCTGGCACCCACGCGCGGGCTGATCGGCTATCAGGGCGAGTTGCTGACAGATACACGCGGCACAGCCATCATGAACCGGCTGTTTCATTCTTACGCCCCCTACAAAGGCGAGATCGCGGGCCGCCGCAATGGCGTGTTGATTTCAAACGAGCAGGGCGAGGCTGTAGCTTATGCCATGTGGAATCTCGAGGACCGCGGGCCAATGGTGATCGAGCCAGGCGTGCGCGTTTACGCGGGCATGATCATCGGCATCCACACGCGGGATAACGATCTGGAAGTCAACGTGCTGAAGGGCAAGAAGCTCACCAATATGCGCGCAAGCGGCAAGGACGAAGCCGTGCGCCTGACGACGCCGGTGCTGATGACGCTAGAAAAAGCCATTGCCTGGATCAATGAAGATGAGCTTGTGGAAGTGACGCCGAAAACCATCCGCCTGCGCAAAACCTATCTCGATCCGAATGAGAGAAAACGGATGGAGAAGAAGAAAGAAAGCGCTGCCTGAAGTGGAGAAACGATGACTGAAAAGTTCTTCGTAAACAGACTGCCTGCCACTTTACGCTTTGGTATTTTTGGCGCCGTTTCCGGGTTGCTGTCTGGCCTGGTTCCGGCAATTCCTTTCTTGAAAACCACAGCAGGCTTTCCGGCTTCCTTCAATCCCGAACTGATGATCAGCGGTATTATACTACAGGCAGAGGCGGCACCTCTTCATGCGCCGCTTTTCTTTTCGCTTGCCTTGATTGCCGGATTTTGGCCGGGGCTGGAGAAAAAAAGGCAGGATGCAATTTTCGTTTTCATCTCCGTTTTATTCGCCTGGATCGTCTCCATCAACATCTCGTTTCACACGATGATCTTTCTTCTCTTTGAGGACGATGTTTACTTATATTACGTTGCCACAGGCGGAGCAGGCGGAGTAGCCGGCGCCGCAGGTGCTTTGATAACGGCTTTGTGTTTGGGATGGCGGCAAATCCGACTGCGGAATCGAAAAGCGGTATTTTTTATTACCGTGCTTGGAGCCATTATTGGCGCTTGCCTGTTTCATTTGGTTCACTATGAACATTCCAAACTTTATGCTGTCCTGCTCATTGTCTGGCAGTCGGCGATTGCCGCAGCAGTCGGCTATTTTTCTGCCGACAAGAAAGCTTGATCTGGAATTTCAATGAGCAGGCTTCCTGCCGAAGTCGATGTCGCCATTATCGGCGCGGGAGCTGCGGGCCTTGGCGCGGCACATGCGCTGAAAAATTCGGGCCTGTTCTGTCTCATTCTTGAGGCGCGCAATCGCATCGGCGGGCGGGCGCACACGCTGCAACTTCAGGATAATATTATTTTCGACGAGGGCTGTGGCTGGCTGCATGCGGCAAATCTCAACTCCTTCGTGCCGATTGCGGAAGAGCTCGGCTTTGCGATCTCGAAAGAGCGTCCGCCCTGGGAAGGCGCCAATGCAGGCGTAAATCACGGCCGCGACGGTTTCGACGATGCGATGGATGCGTTTTACGGGCGTCTGCATAAAGGCGCCAAAACGGGCACCGATGTTCCCGCAAGCGCCTGGCTCGAGCCCGGAAACAAATGGAACGCCGCCATCGAATCCGCAGGTACTTATATCAATGGCTGCAGGCTCGATCAGGTGTCGACGCACGATCTCGATGCCTACGAGGCGACAGGCAAGAACTGGCGCGTCAAAAAAGGCTATGGCGCGCTGGTTGCCGCTTATGGCTCAATTTGCCCGGTTTCCCTTGCAACGAAAGTCACGCTGATCGATCACAGCTCAAAGCCGCATAAGATCGAAACCTCGCGCGGCACGCTGCGCGCAAGAGCCATCATCGTGACGGTGCCGACCGATCTGATCGCCAATGAAGCGGTGCGCTTCTCGCCGCCGCTGCCCGAAAAGCGCGAGGCCGCATCCAATCTGCCGCTTGGCGTTGCCAATAAGATCATGATCGCCATTGAGGGTGCAGATGAACTGCCGGAGGACGGCGTGGCTCTTAATCGTGTCGACAAGGGCGCCTATCATGTGCGCCCGTTCGGGCAGCCCTGCATCGAGGGCTATTTCGGCGGCGATTTCGCACGCAGGCTGGATGAAGCAGGCGAAGGGGCGCTTGCTGCGCAGGCAATCGATGAGATCGTCGCCTCTTTGGGCGAGGCGTTTCGCCCGCGCTTAAAACCGTTGCATGAATCGCGCTGGGTTAGCGATGAATTCGCGCGCGGGTCCTATTCCTATGCGCGCGTTGGCCATTCGAAAGACCGCGCAAAACTGGCGGCACCGGTGGGTACGCTTTTCTTCGCGGGTGAAGCAACCTCGCCGAATTTCTTCTCCACCGCGCATGGCGCACGGGATTCGGGCGAGCGGGCGGCGGGGGAGGTGATGAAGGCCATCGGTCGCGCCATAGTTTGAAATTAACCGCTCATTCCCGCGCAAGCGGGAATCCAGATTCATAGGTTTGGCCTAGCGTTGAATATCTAGACCCCCGCTACCACAACTCGGATATATCCGAGTTGTGCATCAGTAATGCCCACATCGGGCAAGCCTGATGTGGGTGGGTGGGGGTGAGCGGAGAGTGGCAAAATAGGGCATGACCGGATGGCTATCATTTGAATTGACAACGAGTTGGTCAATATGGTCTCGTCTCTAGATTAATTGTTAATCTGTTTTAATATGCTTTTTTTGCAGCAAAACGCTAAGTTAATGTATGGAAAAAGGTAAATTTTATGGTCGATGCTATAAATAGCCTTGGCAGCACCAATATTAGTGTCGAACCTAATGTAGAGTTCGATTATCTATTAAACGATGTCTCAGACGATAAATCGAAAACAATTTCGAATGAAACTATTTCCAAAATTTTCGATGTCCTGAAGAAACTACATCCGGAATATAATATGCCTCAAGATCTACCAGGCTCTGTTCGGAGGATGCTGGAAGCATATCTTATTAAAGTAATGTACGATGCAGGAGGAGAAATTGCTCTGGGAATAGGTAATTCCTTATTCGCATCCATGATCAACAAAGGCACAGCCTACAAGATCCTCGTATTCATTGAAGAAAGCTTCCCCCGTCTTACAACCCTTATTAGGGAGCCTATCTATAACTTTGCTAGAGGCGGAGGATATGAAGTTGGGGCAGCAACGGGAGGTGCGGGCGCATTCGTAATCTTTGTCATTATGGAATATGCTGCCAATCCCGATTTTCGCGATTATGTGAATAAGGAATTCAGCACAGGCGGCAAGCTCAGCGTTGCGGCGCCGGTTCTACCGCTTCTGCCGCTAGTAAGATAATACTAAGAACGGCTTCACCGCATCACCATCACTGGCGTGCCCACCCGCACATAATTGTAAAGCTCTTCCACGTCGTGGTTATGCATGCGGATGCAGCCGAAGGAAACGAAGCCGCCGATGCTTTCTGGCTTGTTGGTGCCGTGAATGGCATATTCGTCGCCGGCCAGCAGCAGGGCGCGCGAACCCATCGGGTTTTTCGGGCCCGGCGGCACCACATCCGGCAGGTTCGGCTCGACGCGTTTCACCGATTCCGGCGGCGACCAGGACGGCCACACGCGTTTTTCGGCGATATAAGTGAGGCCGGACCATTGTTTGCCCGGTTTGCCGACGCCGACCTTGTATTGCAGCGCCAGCCCCGATCCCAGCACGAAATATAGCCGCCGCTGCTGCGTCGAGATGACAATGGAGCCGGGGCGGTAGCCGTCGAGGGCGACAACCTCGCGCGCCTGTAAGGCTGAGGAAAACAAAAATATCAGAGAGAGAATTGCAAAAATAAAACGCCGGAACATGACAAATCCATAAAATTTGAATTAAATATCGTAAATCGACAAAGCGAAGTGTCGCAAACTTTGCGCAGGCAGGCAAGTGGATTTTATGCTTCCCGATTTCAACGACAACCAAGTGCGGTTGATGGGTATTCTTAACATCACGCCGGATTCCTTTTCCGACGGCGGCGAAAATTTGTCGCCGGAAAATGCAATAGTCACTGCCATGCGCATGAAAGCGGAGGGTGCGGCCCTTCTCGATATCGGCGCTGAATCGACGCGACCCTATGACAATGCCGTGCTGGTCGATGCGGTAACGGAAAGGGCGCGACTTGCGCCGGTGCTGAAGGAGATCGTTGCGCTGGGTCTGCCCGTTTCCATTGATACGATGAAGGCCGAAATTGCGGAATTTGCGCTGAAAGCCGGGGCAAAAATTATCAATGACGTTTGGGGCCTGCAGAGAGATGCGCAGATGGCGCCGCTTGCCGCCGCCTATCGTGCGCATGTGATCGTCGTGCACAATCGCGACAATGCCGATGATGCTGTCGATATCATGGCCGATATGCATGATTTTTTTCAGCGCAGTTTCATCATCGCGCTTGCTGCTGGCTTGCCGCGCGAGAAATTGATCCTCGATCCCGGCATCGGTTTTGGAAAAACGCTTCGGCAAAATCTGATTGTGCTGAAAAATATGGAGGAGCTGAAGCGCTATCGTCTTCCCGTTCTTGTCGGCGCTTCGCGCAAGCGTTTTATCGGGGAGATTTCCGGTACGGAGCCGCGCGAGCGCGGACCGGGAACGATTGCAGCCAATTTTGAAGCCGTCAGGCGCGGCGCTGCGATCTTGCGCGTGCACGAGGTTGCGCAAATGGCGCAGGCATTGAAGGTGAGCGAGGCGATTGTCGATGCGTGAGACCGCCTATCTGTCGCTCGGCGGAAATCTGGGCGATGTCAGGCTGAATTTTATCTCGGCTTGCCGTATGATCGAACAATTGTTCGATACGAAAATCACGGCGAGATCGAAACTCTACAGAACGCCGCCCTGGGGGCTGTGCGAGCAGCCAGATTTTCTCAATGCCTGCCTCAAAATAGAAACGGCGCTGCCGCCGGAAGATCTGGTGCGGGAATTTCTAGAAATAGAGCATCGGCATGGGCGCAAACGCGGGCCGCGCTATGGTCCGCGCACGCTCGATATCGATCTTTTGAGCTATGGCAATATCGAGCTTAAGAGCGACGCGCTGACGCTGCCTCATCCTAGCCTGTTCGAGCGTGCTTTTGTGCTGCTCCCGCTTGCCGATATCGCGGCGGAGGTGACGATTGCGGGAAGAAAGATCTTTGAGGCGGCGCGCGCTTGCGATAGTTCCGGCATCACGCCGCTGAAGGAAGCGTACTGAGCGAAAATTCCGGCGCTTTCAACCCCGCGCGCAGGCAGGCGGCGGTCAGCGTATTGGTAAGCAAACAGGCAACCGTCATCGGCCCAACTCCGCCGGGCACGGGGGTGATCGCGCCGGCAATCAGTTTTGCACTCTCATAATCCACGTCGCCGGAAAGTTTTTTGCTGCCCGTTTCGCGGTTGATACCGACATCGATCACGCTGGCACCGGGCTTCACCCACGCGCCCTGCACGAAATTGGCTCTGCCGACGGCGGCGACAAGAATATCGGCTTGCCTGCATAATTCCGGCAGATCGCGCGTTTTCGAGTGGGCAATAGTAACGGTTGCATTTTGTTGCAACAGCAATTGCGCCACCGGCTTACCGACGAGGTTGGAGCGGCCGATCACGAGCGCGTTCAGCCCATCCAGTTTTTCATGCACGCTTTGCAGAAGGAACATGCAGCCCAGTGGCGTGCAAGGCACAAGGCCAGGCAGGCCCGCCATCAGCCGCCCGGCATTTTCGGGGTGAAGGCCGTCGACATCCTTGTCCGGGCGCAACCTTGAAATGGCCTTGCCGGAATCGAGTCCCTTGGGCAGCGGCAATTGCACGAGAATGCCGTCGACATTTTCGTCCTGATTGAGCTTGTCGATCAGGCCAAGCAATTCGCTTTCGGTCGTCGTTTTGGCAAGACGGAATTCGAACGAATGCATACCGGCGTCTGCCGTCTGTCTGACCTTCGAGCCGACATAGACCTGGCTTGCCGGATCGTCGCCGACCAGCACCACGGCAAGGCCGGGCGGGCGGCCCATAGTTTCGGTAAACCGCCTGGCAATTTCTGAAACCTGCGCGCGCAATTGTGCCGCAAGCTTTTTCCCGTCGATGATTTTCGCGCTCATGACATGAGCTTTACAACGGCGCGGCGCTTTTACTCAAGGGCGCAGGTGCCGTTCAGGGGGAGAGGATGAACTGGTTGTCCCACAACAGCCGGTTGATGAAGATCAGCGCCAGCACGAGAATGATGGGCGAAATATCGACCCCGCCCAGATTGGGCAGAAAATTGCGAATGGGCTTTAACAGCGGGTCGATCAGCCGGCGCAGGGTATCGTAAACGGCGGCAACGAAACGGTTGCCGAGATCGATGACGTCGAAAGCCACCATCCAGCTCATCACCGCCCAGACCACAACGGCCCAGATCAGGATGTTTACGACATCGATCAGAAGAAGGATAAATGCGTGCATAGTTTGTTCCCCGCAGCCAGTTTGATGATTCATAAGCCGATGGCCGGGCGGTAGCAAGAGGCAGAAGCCGGAGTCCATAATATGTATTGACTGCCCTTTAATTTCGGGTTTGTGCTTAGCCTTAAAGGGGCTGTAGCTCAGTTGGGGTAAGCCGCATTTCCGCGAAGCGGAACGAGAATGTCCGGTGGACATTCGAGAGCGGCGGACGCAGTCTGGAACAGCTTGTTGTTCCAGACATGATAATGCCAATATCCCTTTGGGATATTGGATGCGAAAGCGAAGGGCCGGGGTCTTCATTCCTCGGTCGATGAAGTTTGGGGCTGTAGCTCAGTTGGGAGAGCGCGTCGTTCGCAATGACGAGGCCGGCGGTTCGATCCCGCCCAGCTCCACCAGTTTGTTCGGTAGGTTGGTTCGAACCGCCTGTTTTTTTAATGTTCATCGCCTGAAAGGCGATGAATGGTTCGATCCCGCCCAGCTCCACCATTAGATTTTCTTTGCGCGCGCAGTAAGCATTAGAAAATCTTATGTCCGCCATAGCTCGAAGAGCGACGGCGGACTGGTCGTTATTATTAACGGGCTCGCAGGCTCGCCCTGTGCCCGCCCAGCTGCACCAGCCTTCGCTTGCTGCGCAAGCTTCGACCTGGCAGGCCATCACGTTTTGTAGACAGCATGATCAAAAAATCCCTGACCCTATTAAGCCTGCTTGTTCTCTGCGCTTTTCCGGCTATGGCGCAGCAGAAAACGCTGAAAATCTACAACTGGTCGGATTACATCAACCCCGATGTTCTCGCCGCTTTCGAGAAAGAAACCGGCACCAAGGTGATTTACGATACGTTCGATACGGTCGAACTGGCCGAAACGAAGCTGACGGCGGGGAAATCGGGCTACGATCTTGCCGTTGTCGCCGCCACCAACTCCCTGCCGCGGTTGATTGCCTTGGGTATTCTAATGAGGCTCGACAAATCGAAAATCCCCAATCTGAAATATAGCTGGCCGGATATCGATGCGCGGCTGCAGCGTTACGATCCGGGCAATGCCTATTCGGTGAATTATATGTGGGGCACCACAGGCCTCGGCTACGACAAGGCAAAGATCGGGCAGCGTCTGGGAAGCGATACGCTCTCAAGCTGGAAAGTCCTGTTCGACCCGCAAGAAGCCGCCAAACTAAAAGATTGCGGGATCTATGTGCTCGATGCGGTGGAAGAGATTTTTCCGGCAGCCCTGAACTATCTCGGCCTGAACCCCGATTCCAGATTGGAAGGCGAGCTGAGAAAAGCGGCCGATCTGCTTTTTTCCATCCGGCCTTCGATTGTGAAATTCCATTCTTCGGAATATATCAACGCGCTCGCAAACGGCGATATCTGCATGGCCATAGGCTATTCCGGCGATATTTTGCAGGCAAAAAATCGCGCCACTGAGGCTGCGGCAGCAAGCGGAAAAAAGATCGACATCGCCTACAGCATTCCGCAAGAGGGCGCTGCGATGTGGTTCGACAATTTTATCATCCCGAAAGACGCGGAAAATCCCGATGCAGCCTATGCATTTATCGATTTCGTCAATCGGCCGGAAATGGCGGCGAAAAACGGCATGTTCATTCGCTATGCCAGCAACAATCTTGCCGCGCAGAAATTCCTGGGTAAGGACATGCTGAACGATCCCGGCATTTATCCGCCGCCGGAGGTGATGAAACATCTGTTCACGGTCACGCCTTATGAGCGCAAAACGCAAACCGCCCTGAACCGCATGTGGACGAACATCAAGGCGAACCGCAAGCCGTATTGAACCTGTTTGGGGGTTGCTTTTTTCTCGCGATTGCCGATCTAAGGACATTATGAGTGAGCCGTCTTTCGCATCCCGTCAGGCTTTCGCGCCCTGGAACAAGCCCGATGCGCAGCCTTTCGTGCATTATGCGAATATCGGCAAATCCTATGGCGATGCCGTTGCGGTTCAAAATATTGATCTGAAAATCTATCGAGGCGAATTTTTCGCGCTGCTCGGTCCTTCCGGCTGCGGCAAGACGACGCTGCTCCGGCTGCTGGCCGGATTCGAGCAGCCGGAGCATGGCAGCCTCATACTGGACGGGCAAGATCTTGCCGGAATCCCTTCGCATCTGCGCCCGGTCAATATGATGTTCCAGTCCTATGCCCTGTTTCCGCATCTGAATGTCTACGACAATATCGCCTTCGGCTTGCGGCAGGAGATTATGAACGCGGAAGAGCGCCAGCGCCGCGTGCGAGATATGCTGGCCCTGGTGAAGCTCGAGCATTTTGCGCAACGAAAGCCGCATCAGCTCTCCGGCGGGCAGAAACAGCGCGTGGCGCTGGCTCGTTCCTTGGCCAAGCGTCCGAAAATACTGCTGCTGGACGAACCGCTTGCCGCTCTCGACAAAAAGCTGCGCGACGAAACCCGTTTCGAGCTGATGCATCTGCAATCGCAATTGCAGACGACCTTCATCATCGTCACGCATGACCGCGAGGAGGCGATGGTGCTGGCCGACCGCATGGCGGTCATGGACCATGGCAGGATCGTGCAGGTCGGCACGCCCGAGGAGATTTACGAAAATCCGCAAACGCGCCATGTCGCGGGCTTTGTCGGCGAGGTGAATAGTTTTGCAGGCACGGTCTCCGCCATTCAGGGCAATATGCTGAGCGTGCAAAGCGGTAATGCCGGGCTGCTCCGACTGGAAAGCACGCGGGCTGCGATAATCGGCGAATCCGTTTATGTCGCGCTCCGCCCGGAAAAAATGCAGATCGATATTGCCGAGCCTTCGGATACGTCATGCAATGCCGTGCGGGGCGAGGTGTTCGATGTCGGCTATCTCGGCGATTTTTCCGTCTATCATATCCGCCTCGAAGACGGCACAATCTTGAGAGCGGCCAGCGTGAACAGGGTGCGCGGAAGCTCAAAAATCGATTGGGGCGCGCACGTCTGGCTGAGCTGGGATGTGAATGCCGCCATGCTGCTGAAAGAATGATTGCCATGTCCGGCCGCCGCTGGCTTCTGATCTTTGCCATGTTTTGGCTTGGCATCTCGGTGCTGGTGCCGGGCCTGATCGTGCTTCGCATGTCGCTGTCCGATGCTGCGGACGCGTTGCCGCCCTATATGCCGCAATTTACAGGCTTGAATACGCTCGGCGATTTTCTGCGCGGGCTCGATTTCGAAACCTACCGGCTTGTGCTGACCGACAGTCTCTACTTTGAGAGCTACCTCACCTCGGTGCGGCTCGCCTTAAGCGCGACATTCCTTGCTTTCCTGGTCGGCTATCCGATCGCGCTCGCCATTTCGCGCACACGCGAAAACTTGCGTCCCGTGCTGCTGATGGCCGTCATTATTCCTTTCTGGACCTCCTTCCTCATTCGCATTTATGCGTGGATCGGCCTGCTGAAAGACGACGGGCTGATCAATGCGGCTTTGCGCATGCTCGGCCTGATCGATACGCCCTTGGCTTTGATGAATAACGAAACCGGGGTGCTGATCGGCCTTGTCTATGCCTATCTACCCTTCATGGTGTTGCCGGTTTACGCGGCGCTTGAAAAACTTGATCCCTCGTTGGTCGAGGCCGCTGCCGATCTCGGCTGTCCGCCCTGGCGCCGCTTTTTTCAGGTGACCCTGCCATTGACCCTGCCGGGCGTGATGGCGGGTGCAGCTCTTGTTTTTATTCCTGCCGTCGGCGAATTTGTCATCCCCGATCTTCTGGGCGGCTCCGATACGCTGATGATCGGACGCACGCTGTGGATCGATTTCTTCTCCAACCGCGACTGGCCGCAGGCGGCAGCCGCCGCCGTCGTCATGCTCGCAACCATCCTGTTGCCCTTTATCCTGTTGCGGCATTTTAGCGCACGCGGGCAGGCGGCATGACAAGGTTTCGTCCGCTGCATCTGTTCATACTTGTGCTGGGCCTGAGCTTTCTCTATTTGCCCATCGTCATCCTGATCATCTATTCCTTCAACGACTCGCGGCTCGTGACCGTGTGGGGCGGATTTTCCCTGCGCTGGTATGCCGCTCTTTTTAGCGACGAAAATATGCTGGATGCGGCATGGACGACGCTGCGCGTCGCCCTCATGTCGGCAAGCCTTGCCACGATCATCGGCCTTGTGCTGGCGCATATTCTGGCGCGTCCCGTTTTCAAAGGAAAAACGCTTGTCTCGGCCCTTGCCTTCGCGCCGCTCGTCTTGCCCGAGGTGATCATGGGGTTGTCGCTGCTGCTGCTGTTCGTGGCGCTCGATGTCGAGCGCGGCTACTGGACGCTTGTCTTTGCGCATGTCTCCTTCACCGCGGCTTTCGCAACCGTGATCATTCACGCGCAGCTGGTCGGCCTCGATCGCAATCTGATCGAAGCCGCGCTCGATCTCGGCTGCCCGCCCTGCAAAAGCTTTTTCCTTGTGACGCTGCCCTTGATCGCAACGTCCATCATGGCCGCATGGCTGCTCGCCTTCACGCTGTCGATGGACGATCTTGTCGTCGCAAGCTTTACGACCGGGCCCGGCGCGACCACATTGCCGATGCGTATTTACAGTCAGGTGCGGCTTGGCGTATCGCCCGAAATCAATGCCTTGAGCACGCTGTTCGTCGCCTTCGTCGCGCTGATCGTGCTGAGTTTTTCGCTGCTCACAAAGGGCCGTGCGTTAAGACTGAAAGTCTAGGTGGCATCAGTTTCCTCGTCAAAGCCCTTTTTTGGCTTGCCGAAGAGCGATCGGGCTTAAGCGAAACCCTTATTTTACAAGGCCGATTGCGCCCGCGTTGACAAGCAAAAGCGGGGCGTGCATTCAAGGTATCAAAATCCGCTAATCTATTGGAAAGACAAGGATGTCCACCTTCGATACCGTGGCAGATATTATTGCCGAGACCTGCTCGATCCCCCGCGAGGATATCAAGCCGGAAAGCCATTCGATCGACGATCTCGGCATCGACAGCCTCGATTTTCTCGACGTCACCTATGCGATCGACAAGCGCTTTGGCATCAAGCTGCCGGTCGAGCAGTGGACGCAGGATGTCAACGACGGCAAGGCGACGACCGAGCAATATTTCGTGCTCAAAAACCTGAGCGCAGAGATCGACAAGCTCGTTGCCGCCAAGGCGGCGTAATCCTTCCCACGCCATGCAGCTTGAATATTTCCGCATGATCGACAGGGTCGTCTCGCTCGATGCGGCAGCGAGAACGATTGTGTGCGAAGCGAAAGTTCCGCAGGCGAGCCCGGTTTTCGAAGGGCATTTCCCCGGCCACCCCTTGATGCCCGGCGTGCTCCTGATCGAAACCATGGCGCAGGCCTCCGGCTATCTGATCCTGAAATCCGCCGGATTCGGCAAGATGCCGTTTTTCATTGCCGCAGATGGCGTGAAACTGCGCCAGTTCGTGCTGCCGGGCGATGTGCTGAATGTCGAAGCGGAGCTCGCGCACGAGGGTTCCGGATTTGCCGTCACCAAGGCGAAAATTTCACGTGGGAATGAAAAAATCTGCGAGGCCGAACTGAAATTCAGGCTGATGCCTTTCATCAACGAAGCCCTCGAGCAGGCAATGGCGGAGCAGACGCGCGCGCTTGGGCTGACGCCATGACGCGGCAGGTCGTCGTCACCGGCATCGGCTTCCTCTCTTCTCTCGGCGAAGGATATGATGCGCATGTGGCGCTGCTGCAGGCACCTCTTACACCCCGTACAGAACCTTTCGGCCCTTTTCTCGTTCACCCGCTTTGCGAGGTCGATTTCGACAAACAGATCCCGAAAAAAGGCGATCAGCGGCAGATGGAGCCCTGGCAGCGTACCGGGGTTTATGCGGCGGGGCTTGCCCTCTCGAACGCCGGAATCGCTGGAAACCGGGATCTGCTCGCGAAGACGCATATGATCGTTGCGGCAGGCGGCGGCGAGCGCGACGAAGCCGTCGACAACGCGCTGATGAGCGGCATTCGCGCCGCACCTGATAAGGATATTTTTCTCAACGAGCGCCTGATGAACGATCTGCGCCCGACGCTGTTTCTAGCGCAACTCACCAATCTTCTCGCCGGCAATATTTCCATCGTGCATGGCGTCACGGGCTCGTCGCGCTCTTTCATGGGCGAGGAAATGGCCGGCGTCGATGCCGTTCGTACATTATGGGCGCGCATCGCCGCAGGGCAGGCGGAGATCGGCCTTGTGGGCGCTGCCTATAATGCAGCGCGCAAGGATATGAACTTGAATTTCGCGTTTGCCGGCGCTTTGGCAAAGCCGCCTTATCTTCCCGTCTGGGCGCGGCAAAACGGCGCTGCCGGAATGGTCATGGGCTCGATGGGGGCTTTCCTTGTCCTGGAGGAAGCGAAACATGCGCGCGCCCGCGGCGCAAAAATATTCGCGCGCATCGTCAATGCTGCTTCCACACGCTCGAAGCGCGCGCCGGGCGAGATCCGCGGCAATCTGCAAAAGCTTTATGACAATATCGCGCCGCAAATGCGGGGCGAGAATCCCGCCGTTCTTTCCTGCGCCAGCGGTGTAGCATTGGTCACGCAGGAAGAGGAAGAATTCTGGAACAATCAGGGTGCTACATTGCGGGCGACGGGCAGTGTTCTGGGCCATGGGCTCGAGGCGCAGGCGCCGATGGCCTGCGCGCTTGCCGCTTTATCCTTGCATGAGGGAAAATTCTTCCCTGCATTCGAAGAGCGCGAGAAACCGCGCGCGCAGGCGGAGCAGATCGTTGTGTCCTGCTGCGGCCACTGGCGCGGCGAAGGGCTGATCCTGTTCGAACGTGAGGCAGCCTGATGCGCGATCATCTCGGCCGTCCCGTCATCGTCGTCACCGGCATGGGCGTGATCACCTCGCTTGGCGCGGGGAAAGACGAAAACTGGACAAAGCTTGCGGGCGGTGTTTCCGGCATCCGCTCCATCACGCGCTTTCCGACCGAAGGCCTGCGCACGACCATTGGCGGTGAGATCGATTATGTGAAGGTCGAGCCTTTCACGGCAACCAATCTGTCCTTTGCGCTGGCCGAAATCGCGGCGGACGAGGCGGTCAAACAGGCAAAAATCGGCTCGCCGAAAAATTTCCCTGGCCCGCTGGTCATCGCGGTTCCGCCGGTCGAGGTCGAATGGCCGCAGCGTGTTGAGCTTGCAACGCTTGCGGCAGTTGGCGAGCAGGTCGCCTATGATGATCTTTTCAAGGTCGCGTCCCAGCGCCCAGCCTATCACGCGCTCTTCATGTTTGCGAATGTCGCCGAACGCATGGCGGAGCGCTTCGGCACGAAGGATTCGCCGATCTCGCTCTCCACCGCCTGCGCCTCCGGCGCAACCGCTATCCAGACTGCGGCGGATGCGCTGCGGCGCGGCGAATGCGGCGCCGCGCTCGCGGTTGCGACGGATGGCTCGATTCAGGTCGAGGCGCTGGTCAGGTTTTCTCTGCTCTCGGCGCTTTCCACGCAGAACAGCGATCCACAAACTGCATCGAAACCGTTTTCGAAAAACCGCGACGGTTTCGTCATGGCAGAAGGGGCGGCAGCACTCG
The DNA here is from genome assembly GCA_963714065.1 of uncultured Alphaproteobacteria bacterium. Lineage (GTDB taxonomy): Bacteria > Pseudomonadota > Alphaproteobacteria > Rhizobiales > UBA4765 > JAZKID01. Next base: position 1,634,326 of record OY970226.1, read on the forward strand.
TGCTCGAAACCTTTGATCATGCGAAAGCGCGCGGCGCCGAAATTTTAGGGATACTTGCGGGCGCTGGCGAGCAGGCCGATAATTTTCATCGCACACGCTCGAATCCGGACGGCAAGGCGATCATCGGCGCCATCGAGCGCGCGCTGAAGGATGCGGGCTTTCGGCCGGAGCAGATCGATTACATCAACGCGCATGGCACGAGCACGCCGGAAAACGACAAGATGGAGCATTTCGCCTGCGCCGCCGTTTTCGGCAACCGCATGGAAAAACTGCCGATTTCCTCCAATAAATCGATGATAGGCCATACGATCTCGGCGGCGGGCGCGGTCGAGGCCGTATTTTCGCTATTAACCCTGCAACACCAGCTGCTGCCGCCGACCATCAATTATCACGCGCCGGACCCGGCCTTGCCGCTCGATGTGGTGCCTTTTCGGTCGCGAAGCGCGAAAGTCAGGGCTGTCATGTCGAATTCCTTCGGTTTCGGCGGGCAGAACGCATCATTAATCTTCACGCGAGAGCCGCTCTCGTCTATCAATTGAAAAATCATGCGCGCGCTACAGCTCGTTTCCGACCGCAAGCTCGAACTTGCCGACCTGCCGAACCCGCCGCCGCCGGGGAAAGGCGAGGTGCAGATTCGCGTGCGCGCGGTCGCGCTCAACCATATCGACGTGTGGGGTTTTCGCGGCATGGCCTTCGCCAAGCGGAAAATGCCGCTGGTGGTGGGCGCCGAGGCGAGCGGCGAGATCGCAGCGATCGGTGAGGGCGTTGCGAATTTCAAGATCGGCGACAAGGCCGTCATGTATGGCGCACTCACTTGCAACACATGCAAGGCATGCCGTGAGGGGCGCGACAATCTGTGCGAGAATGTCGCGGGGATCTTAGGTTTTCATGTCGACGGTTTCGCGCGCGATTATCTGAACCTGCCGGCGCGGCTCGTTATCCCCGTGCCGCAGAATGTCGACCTGATCGATGCCGCAACCGCGCCGATCACTTATTCCACCGTCGAGCATATGCTGTTCGACAATGCGAAGCTTGAGAGCGGCGAAACGATTCTCGTGCAGGCGGGCGGCTCCGGCATCGGCACGGTTGCGATCATTCTCGCAAAAGCGCTCGGCTGCACGGTAATCGCGACTGTCGGCGACGACGAGAAGGCCGAAAAGGCCAAAAAGCTCGGCGCCGATCATGTGATTAATTATCGCAATGAACGTTTTGAGAGCGTGACGCGGAAGCTGACCGGGAAAAAAGGCGTCGATGTTGTGTTCGAACATGTCGGCGCCGATACGTGGAACGGCTCGCTGCTGTGTCTGAAACGTGGCGGGCGGCTCGTCACCTGCGGCTCCACCTCGGGCGTCACCGTGCAGATGAATTTGATGCAGCTTTTCCAGCAGCAATACAAGATTTTCGGCTCCTTCGGCGCCAACATGCGCAATATTCACGACGGGTTGCAGAAAATCGCGCAGGGGTTGCGGCCGGTCATCGATCTGAAAGTGCCGCTTGCCGATTTCGGAGCAGGGCTCGAGCGCCTCGAAAGCCGCAAGGTTTTCGGAAAAATCGTCGTCGAGCTGTAGGGTCTGCAACCGATCAGGAGATACATTATGTTGGTTCAAAACGGACTTTATGCAGCGATTTTCAACGAACAGCGATGTGGGATATCGGTGAAGTTGAAAATCGCTGAAGAAAGTCGTTTTCAATCAATCCTGAAGGACGCGGCGAAAAAGTTTACCTGCGTCGTCGAAAAGTTTGACCGTACTGCCGGTACGCTCTGTACTTTTCTTCTAGTAGGTAAACTTTTTCTCTCGCGCAGAATGTATCTCCTGATCGGGTGCAGACCCTAATGCGGCGGCTCACGTTTCGCCTGCTTGTCTTGCTCCGCCAGATTGCGGATTTTTTTATTGCCTTGATCGTGTTTGCGTTGTTTGCGCTGGTGCGCGCCATTCCGGCCGGTTTTGCCGTGGATCTGGGCGGGCGCGTTGCAAGATTTTTAAGCCCATTCGTGCCGCGATCACGTCTTGCGCTAAAGCAGATCGCCGCGGCTTTTCCTGAAAAGAACCCGGCCGAACATCGCGAAATTTTAAGCGCGTGTTGGGACAATCTCGGCCGCACCTCGGTGGAATATTGCCATCTCGACCATATCTGGAACTACGACGAGAAAAATCCATTGCTAGGCAATATCGAAATCGGCGGCATCGAGCATTTCGTGAAACTGCACAACGACGGCAAGCCCGCCATCATCGTCACCGCGCATCTCGCCAATTGGGAGCTGCCGATGGTGGCGGCAGGCGCGCATGGCCTGAAGGCTGCAGCACTTTACCGCGCGCCGAACAATAAATGGATCGCGCGCTGGGTGCTCTCGCAGCGCAAGCTTGCGATGGGCGAACTGATCGCGTCAAGGCGCGGCAGCGTGCACGCGCTGGATGCGGTGTTAAAGCGCGGCGATCATCTCGGCCTTCTTGTCGACCAGCATTTCTGGTTCGGCGTCGAGAGCACGTTGTTCGGCAGGAAAGTGCTGTGCAATCCCGCTTTCGCGCGGCTTGCGCGCCTGCACGACTGCCCGGTGCATGCCGTGCGCGTCATCCGCCTTGCCGATCATCGTTTCAAAATCGAACTAACGCCCGAACTGGTTTTGCCGCGCGATGCGCAAGGCAAGATCGAGGTGCAGGGCGCCATCGATGCTGTGAATGCGCTGCTGGAAACATGGATTACGGAATATCCCGGCCAGTGGCTATGGCTGCACCGCAGATGGCGCAGCTAGCCTGCCTTGATCTTCTTTTTCAACAGCACCCGCTCGCGTGATGACACGCCGATCAGCTCGGCAATGCGCCAGATGATGTTATATTCGAACTCGTCGATTTTCCCGTCCACCGCCGCTATATCCCAGAGCATTTCGATCACGCGCAGGCGGCCGTCTTCGTTCAGGGCGCGCTTTATCAGGCTGGTAAAGCCGTAAAGGTCGACGGCTTCGCGGTCGCGCGCCTCTGCTTCAATGATCAGTTCGTCCGTTTCTTCCTCGTCGAGACCGAAACCGTTTTTGACGAGGATTTTAAGTTTTTCGCGCTCGGCCTCGCTCACGGCGCCGTCGATGGCCATGACATGCACCAAGAGTGCGGCCACCATCACGCGGTGATCGTCGGGCGCGAAGCTTTCTTCCGGTTCGATCTTCAAGGTCTGGAAGAGTTTCTTGATGTTTTTATACATGCTTTGTTTCTTGGCCTATTTTCTCGCCGCGTCGATGGGAAAAAGAGAGGGGCCGGGGTCCTTGACCTTCAGCATCCTGTCGCGCTGCCAGGCGGCGTTCAGCTCGCCGCCCATGATGAAGATCACCGAATTGAAATACAGGAAGATCAGCGCGATCAGCACCGAGGCAAAGCCCGCATAGGTCGAGGTATAGGTGGCATAGGACGAAAGATACCAGGCGAAAGCAAGCGCCGCGATCAGCCATAAAATAAGTGTCACGAAAATACCGGGCAGAACCTCAAAGAGTCGCCGCCTTCCGGCCGGCAGCCACAAATGCGCCGCAAGCAGCGCAAAGATGAGAGTGACGGTCGTAAATGCATAGCGCGACGTAAAGAGATTATCCCGCACTTCGTCGATCTGCGTCTTGAGTTTCGGGAGCAACGAAACGGCGGCCTGGAAGAGAGCGGGCGCCAGCACGATCAGGAGCGCCACGGCAAGCAGGCTGACGGCGCCGATCAGCACGAAGAAAATGGATTGCGCGCGCGTCTGTATCCACCAGCGCGTCTCGTTGGCGCTATAGGCGCGGTTCAGGCCGATGCGCACGGCCTCGACGCCGGAGGACGAAAACCACAACATCAGCGCGCCGCCGATGGTGAGAAGATCCCGGCGCTGGTTGGTGAGCACATGGTGCACTTCCGCCTGCAGGGGCTTCATCACGCTTTCCGGCCAGGCATCGAAAGTAAGCTTGACCACCTGCTCGGCAAGCTCCGCAGAGCCCAGAAAACCCGCAAGCGCGGTGACGAAGATCAGGAACGGGAACAAAGCGAGCAGGACGGAGAGCGCGATATGGCTTGCGATCGCCCAGCCGTCATGCTCATAGGCAAAACGCCAATAGGCATCCCAGACGATATGCGCTATGCGCTTGATTGCAGAAAACATGTGTGCGGATATAGCCTGTTTCAGCCAATCTGCAAAAGCATGCTTTTTTCTTTTTAAAGAATGGCTTAAGAGGGTGGGGTATTCCTTGAAAGGGCTGTCATGCCGCGTCTTTTCACCGGCCTCGAGGTTCCGGCAGCCATTACCGAGCATTTGAGCAGCTTGCGGGGCGGCCTGCCGGGCGCACGCTTTGTCGAACCTTCCGACTACCACATCACGCTGCGTTTCATCGGCGATGTCGATATCCGCATGGCCAACGAGATTGCCGATATGCTCTTTTCGGTGCGCCGCAGGGCATTTACCCTGAAACTTTCCGAACTGCGCAGCTTCGGCAAGGATATGCCGCATGCCGTTGTGGCGACGCTTGCCACATCGCCAGAGCTGAACGAATTGAAGGCCGAGCACGAGCGCATCATGCAGCGCCTGGGTTTAGAGCCGGAAGGGCGCAAATTCACGCCGCATATCACCATCGCGCGGCTGAAGAACGGGCAGCATCACCATGTCGGCGAATGGATCGTCGACAACAGTCCGTTGCCCTCGATGCCGTTCAGCGTCGGCCGCTTCGTGCTTTATTCGTCAAAAGCGTCTATCGGCGGGGGGCCTTATCTGGTGGAGGGGGCATATCCGCTCACGGCCTGAGCGGTTGTCTTACCTGATCACATCGCCCGTGCGCAGCGGTGCCGTTCGCCCTTTTGCGCCGTAAGGCAGGCCGCCGGTGTCGGTGCGGCTTGCGACATTGAGCGCGCCGCAGGTGCAGCCCTGCGCCAGTGCTTCTTCCAATGACGCGCCGGAAAGTTTTGCCGCGATAATCCCCGCCGCAAAAGCATCTCCCGCGCCGACCACATCGATGGCGGGCACGGAATGAGGGCTTATTTCCAGAGCCTGTTTGCCTTCATAGGCGCGAACGCTCTGCGCGCCGTCGGAGACGATGATTGTCCGCACGCCTTTTTTCTGCGCCCAGGCGATCGCGTCTTTTTTCTTCGTCGTGCCGGAAACGGTCTGCAATTCGTGAACGCCCCCAAACAGCATGTCGACAAAACCGATCATCGGCGTGAGCGTTTTTTTTGCCTCCGCATCGCTCCAGAGCTTGCGCCGCAGGTTGATATCGAGCGAGGTGCCGGCCCCATGCTTGCGTGCCAGTTTGAGCGCATGCTCGACCGCGCCCGCCGCATTTTTGCCGAGCGCGGGTGTTATGCCGGTCACATGCAGCCAGCGCGCGTTTTTGATCCAGTCTTCATCGATATCGGCGCGCGAAATCTGCGCTCCCGCCGAGCCGCGGCGCACATAGCATACGTCGATTGGGCGCACGGCGTGATGATCGCGCACCAATACGCCGGTGAAACGCGCGGGATCGGTTTTCACGTGCGAGACATCGACGCCTTCGCCTTTCAGCGTTTGCAGGATCATATGGCCGTTGGCATCGTCGCCCAGAATTCCCGCCCAGGAAGAGTTCAGGCCGAGCCGCGCGCACTGGATGGCGACCGTCACCTCGGCGCCCGCAACCGAGCGCGTGAAGCGTTGCGCCGTGCGTGCTTGCGCGCCATCGTCGGCGAGAAACAGCGCCATCGCCTCGCCGAAAGTGACGATATCGAAGGATTTTTTGGTCATGCGCTGCCCTCTTTGCACCATACTTATTCGATGCACAGATAAAAGTCATCCCCGATGGAGGGTCAAGTACTCCAAGATTGTGAGTGAGAGAAAAGGCAAAAAGATAAATCGTAGGATGGGTTGAGCGCAGCGAAACCCATCATGACGGCAGAATGCAAATGATGGGTTTCACTTCGTCTTGTCCGCCGTAGCTTTAGCGAAGGCGGATCAACCCATCCTACATACTTTTTATTTTTACCTCAGTTATACGGCCCGCCAAGCACGCCCTTAAGTATGGCTTCGCGCGTTTCCTTGTCGGATCTTTCCAATACGTATTGCTGAGCTTTGTGTTGAACGTAGGTTGAGACAACAACTGCCGTAATAACGAAGTATGGGTTAGTCGCTGCTCTTGCAAGCAGAGAAGGATATGCCCAAATAAATTCTTGAGTTCTATTAAAGAGAGAGGCAAGCGGTCTATATTTTTCCCAGTATTGAGCACTACCTACAAACTTCCCGTTTATATTGTGCTCCTTATTCAAGTAGATCACTAGATCGTTTAAGGCCGAATGAAGCTCTTTTAAATCCTTTAGAGAACCAGTCCACTTTTTTATATCTGGCAAGCGCCATAATCTGTCCTCTCTTGTTATTTTTATTGCTTCCTTAAGTAGTTCGAGGCCATAGGCGGCGGCAGCGGATGATTTTTCAGAAGATGGACTATTTACAAAGGGGGGGGGCGATTGTTGCTGGCCAGCTTCTAGATGACGATCATATGCAGCACTTGCGGAAAGAGGTTGCTGCGGAAAGTTAGCATTATCAATACGTTCAATCATGATAATTCCTTGTCTATATATCTGACTTAAAATCTATAAGCATAGTAGGGATGTATATTACATAGAGCAAGGCAGTTTTCTTGTTTGGAATGAATATTTGGGTAAAATTTTAATTATCTGTCATTGCGAGGAGAGCTTAAGCTCGACGAAGCAATCTATTCTACATTCTCACAAATTATTGCCACGTCGCCCGCCTTCGCTAAAGCTCCGGCGTGGCCCCTTGCAATGACGAAAACTCAGCTTAAGTTTCTGCCAATCGCCAAAAACTTCTCGTGCCTCTGCTTTTGCAGCTCTTCGCGCGATAGAACTTTCAGCTCGTCCAGCGCATCCGAAATCGCCTCGGAAACGGTCAGCTTGATGCGTTCGTGGTCGCGGTGCGCGCCGCCGACAGGTTCGGAGATGATCTGGTCGATCACGCTAAGCTTGATCAGGTCCTGCGCCGTGATTTTCATATTGGTCGCTGCGTCCTGCGCGCGCGAACTGTCGTGCCACAAGATCGAGGCAGCACCCTCCGGCGAGATCACGGAATAAATCGCATGCTCCAGCATCAGCACGCGGTTGGCGGTGGCAATCGCAATCGCGCCGCCCGAGCCGCCTTCGCCAATAATGAGCGCGATATTCGGCACCTGCAAATTCAGGCAGGTTTCGGTGGAGCGCGCAATCGCCTCCGCCTGTCCGCGCTCTTCCGCGCCGATGCCGGGATAGGCGCCCGCCGTATCGATGAAGGAAATCACCGGAATGCCGAAACGGTCGGCCATTTCCATCAGGCGTACCGCCTTGCGGTAGCCTTCGGGTTTTGCCATGCCGAAATTGTGCTTCAGGCGGCTTTCGGTGTCCGAGCCTTTTTCGTGCCCCATCACGCAGACGCTTTCGCCCTTGAAGCGGGCAAAGCCCGCGATAATGGCCTGGTCCTCGCCGAAGGTACGGTCGCCCGCAAGCGGCGTGAATTCGGTGAACAGGGAGCGAATGTAATCGAGGCTGTGCGGCCGCTCGGGGTGGCGCGCCACTTGCGTTTTCTGCCAGGGCGTCAGCCTTGAATAGAGATCGCGCAGCACGCCTTCGGCCTTGTTCTCGAGGCGGGAAATATCGTCCTGTATGCTGAGCGAATGGCCTTCATTGCTTGAGAGTGCGCGCAGGTCGGCGATTTTGCCTTCGAACTCGGCAACAGGCTTCTCGAAATCGAGATAGGTACGCAATTTACCCCCCACTGATTATGCCGCCAGAGTGGCTTTTCGGGCCTTAAAATGTCAAGTATGCCTCGAGCGAGACTTGTACCCGGTTAAGACTTGGGCCGATGATTATTTTAGGTATTTTAACTCGCTTCCCCTGCAATAACAATTGCGATATGTAGATTTATGCCTTTTCCCGTAGATCCCTCCCGCTATGTGGCTTTTCTCGGTGTAACGACGGCCATGGCCTGCGCGCCGGGGCCGGCCAACATCTTCTGCATGGCAACGGGCATGAAAAAGGGCAGGCGTGCGGCTCTGCTCGGCGTGCTCGGCCTCAATGGCGCGACCCTCGTCTGGTTCTTCGCAGCCGCCTTGGGGCTTGGCACGCTGGTGACGGCATTCCCGAAATTTTTTCACCTGCTCACCTATGCGGGTGCTGCCTATCTCGTCTATCTCAGCGTGATGGCCTTCCGGCAGGTGTTTACCGAAGCGATGGCGCCCATCGTCCGTATCAAGATCTCGAAGCGCACGCCGCTTTACGACGGCTTCATCGTGCAGATCACCAATCCGAAAGCGCTGCTGTTTTTTACGGCCGTGCTGCCGCCCTTCATCGATGTGGCGCGCCCCATCTTGCCGCAGATGGTTATGTTCGCGGCCGCGACCATCATCGCCGATGTCGCGGCGATGTGTTCTTACGGTTTTGGCGGCGCGGTGCTGAACCACCGGGCCGAGGATCCGCGCTTCCGCCGCGGCTTTTCTCTGGCGGTCGGCCTGCTGCTGCTCACGGCCGCCGGGCTGATCGCGGTGGGAAGCTGAAAGGCGTGACCAAGGCGCTTTTTATCGACTGCAACCGGCAGCTGGAGCCCGTTTTCGCGAAGGTTCATCGCACCGAAGATCCGCCGATCGCTGTCAACACATCGCCGTTTCGCACGGAGGATCTGCCGCGCCTGCTCGATGGCTACGACATCTGCCTGAACGATCATTCCGCCATGCCCACGGAAATCGTGGCGCAATGCCGCGCCTTAAAGCATATTGTTTTTCTTGGTACCGGCGCGTCGAGCTATATGGATGTCGAAGCCCTGACGATGCGCGGCATCAAGGTTTACACGATCAAGAATTATGGCGACACGGCGGTCGCCGAGCACACGATTGCGCTCATGTTTGCCGCCGCACGCGATCTTGCCTTCATGGACAAAAGCGTGCGCGCGGGTAAATGGGCCCAGCAGGAAGGCCTTCAGCTTCTGGGCAAGACGCTGGGCGTAATCGGCCTTGGCGGCATCGGTTGCGAAGTGGCACGCATCGCAAAAGGCATCGGCATGGAAGTAATCGCCTGGAACCACACGCCTCGCCCCGCTCTCGATATCGAGCAGACGGATATCGACACGCTGCTGTCGCGCGCCGATGTCGTCTCGCTCAATCTTGCGCTGAACGACGAGACACGCGGCTTTCTCGATGCAGGGCGTATCGCGCGCATGAAGCAGGGCGCGATTTTGGTGAACACGGCGCGCGGTGCGCTGGTCGACGAGGCTTCGATGATCGAGGCGCTGAAAAATGGCCATCTGCGGCATGCAGGCCTCGATGTGTTTTGCACGGAGCCGCTGCCGGCCGGTCATCCGCTGACACAATTGTCGAACGTTACGCTCTCGGCGCACGCTGCCTATCGCACTTACGAGGCCTCGGCCACGCTCCTGCGCCGCGGCATCGATATCGTGCGGGGGATTATAAAATGAATGCGATAAAATCAGGATTGAACTTTGTACGAAATATTTATGTCCTCGTAATTTGGCAATTGTAAAAGAATATTCTTTTTTGTTCCTTTTACAGTGATAGATAAGGTATTGTCGCGCCATACGACAGTTTCTATCTGAGAACAGCATTCGATTTCGAAAACTCGTTTTCGCCAAAAAGTTTTAAATATCCCGGAAACAGGTTCAAGTATAATTGCTTCGGAAGGTGGTGTGAGGGCGCTGACGTAATCAATCGATTCAATAGAGGCGATCCAACGCTTGTCTGGAGACGGAATGCGATTGGTAATTATGATAGTTGGTTTTAAGAAATAGGCAGCTACTAGAACTGCTAACAACAAAATGAGACCGAGGACAAAAACAAGCCGGGGAAACGTCGATGGTTTGGGCCAGAAAATGCGCTTCATGCTCATTTAAATAAGCCATTTTTATATGAATGCCAACCATGCGAAATATTTCTACTCGCGTCTTCTGTTAGCGGCTTCTTTGTGCCATAGAGACGGCTAAAAAGATCGGCGGCAAAGAGTGTTGCGTCAAGTGTGAAGCCTGTTGCGCTTGCAACGGCACCAAACGTAAAGTTAGTTACGTTCCTGTAACGCGAGTAAAAAGTGTTTCCCTCGCGCTGGTAATCTTTGGATCCAAAATGTTGAAACCATTGAATCATGGAGGGTATGGCATCTTCAAATGTTGTGTGCTCGGCTTCGCGTATATCTTTTAAGATATCCAAACGTTGCGGTGCTATGTAAGGCTTGCCTGTATTAGGATCGATAATAGAGTTTCCGTCTGGATAGATTAGCGTTTTATCGTTGTGACCATTTGGTGATCTATCTATAATAATTTTGTCACTTAAAGCATCGCTGCCGATTGCGCCGCTATCCGCAACTTGCACACGTCCTATGCGCAGATAATCTATAAAATCCTGCTGCTCTTTTCCTCGGGCATAACCTCCCACATAAGTCCATTGTCCGCCGTCGGGATTACCCGCGTGAACACGCGGCTGGTTGGGATCGTATTTGTTCTGAAGCTCGAGGAGCTTTTGCTCCCAGTAGATTTCCGTGTTGGCGGTATAGGCAACCCCGATCCTGGCAATCTCAAGCTCATGCCTGAACTTCGTATTGATAAGCCATGGAGAAGCTTTGAGCTTTCGCTCCAGATCCTCGAGCTTCAGTTTTGCGCCATAAGCATGAAAGCGCGCATAATAATGTTCATGCGCAGCTTGCGCATGTTCAAATGTCGGTTCGTCCATCCCGCCAGAATAAAACGGGAGGAGCGGACGGGGATAGAGATAGGTATTGTTACGTAGAGATAGCGATTATCTCTGCGCCTGGCGGGCGGCTACTTCGTCGAGCTCGGCCTGCTCGCGCACGCGGTCGAGCGATTTTTCCGCTTCCTTGTCGCGCTCGTCGAGAAGCTCGATCTTTTTGAGTTCGTCGAAAGCTTCGGCAAGAGCCGCGCGCGCCGCCTCCAACTGGCCGCGCAAACCGTCGGCCGATGTCAGAAGATTATCCTTGCGCACCGTCGCCGCTTTCGCGAAAGTGGGATAGGCGAAATGCGTGACATCGTGGATGCCCGCCTTGTCCTGTTCGGATTTGATCTGCTGGTCGAGCTCGTGCGCCATGCGCTCGAATTCGGCAATCATGCCTTCTAGCTGCGAAACCTGGCGGCGTTTTTCGTCCACCTGGAATTTCTTGAGCCTGATGAGTGTGTCGCGCGATTTCATAACTCGTTACTCCACTTGGCCGCTCGCGCGTTCTCCTATCCTAGGATGCCGGCGAGCAACTGATACCCCTCTTGCAGTCCCGTTTTCTCGTCTTTCCGTTGCGACAGAAAGGCCTCGAATTTCGGGTAGTAACCGATCGCCTCGTCGACCTCGGGGCTGGAGCCCGCGCGGTAAGCGCCAAGACGGATCAGTTCCTCCATATCTGCATACGTCGACATCAGTGAACGCGCCCTTAACAAAAGGGGCAATACCTCAGCCGGCACGCATTTGGGCATTGTCCTCGAAATAGATTTCAAAATGCTTATCGCCGGGTAACGGCCACGCTCTGCAATTGATCTTTCCATAACTATGTGGCCGTCCAGGATGCCGCGCACGGCATCCGCCACCGGCTCGTTCGTGTCGTCGCCTTCCACCAGCACAGAAAACATGCCGGTAATGGCGCCCGAACCCTCTTCGCCGGGGCCCGCGCGCTCCAGTAGCCGCGGCAGTTCGGAGAACACGGTGGGCGTGAAGCCGCGCGTGGTCGGGGGCTCGCCGGTGGAAAGGCCGATCTCGCGCTGCGCGGTGGCAAAGCGGGTGATGCTGTCCATCATGCACAGCACGTTTTTGCCGTGATCGCGGAAATATTCAGAAAGCGTTAAGGTGAGATAGGCGGCCTGGCGGCGCATAAGAGCGCTTTCATCGGATGTGGCGATCACGACGACCGCGCGCTTTAAGCCTTCCGGGCCCAGATCGTCTTCCAGAAATTCCTGCACCTCGCGGCCGCGCTCGCCGACAAGGCCGATCACGGAAACATCGGCCGCCGTGTTGCGCGCCATCATCGACATCAGGATCGATTTGCCGACGCCGGAGCCGGAAAAAATCCCCATGCGCTGGCCGCGGCAGCAGGTCAGGAATGTGTTGAGGGCGCGAACGCCAAGATCGACCGGATCTCCCACGCGCGCGCGCCTATGCGCAGGAGGGGGCGTGTTTTTCAGATGCATTAATTTATGGCCGAGCGGCAGCGGCCCCTTGCCGTCGAGCGGTTCACCGAGCGCGTTCACGACGCGCCCGAGCCAGTCTTCGGTGGGGCGTATCGTGCCGTCCTTGGAAACGAGGCTGGCCTTGCAGCCCATACGCACGCCTTCCAGCCGCCCAAAGGGCATACATAAAGCGCGGTCGGCGCGAAAGCCGACGACTTCGGCCGGCAGATTATTGCCGGATGTTCCCTCGATAGAGAGCCGCGCGCCGACGGACATGGTGGCGATGGGGCCTGTGACTTCGATCAAAAGACCCTGCACGGCCGCGACCCGGCCGTGGATCTCGACATTCTGCAGTTCGGCGATATCGTGGATTAAAGCGCGCATATATTGATGAGGATGGTTAAGGGTCTATTGCAGGGATAGAATGCATTTTAACGAGTACTGACAAAAAGATAATACAGCGGTTTCGATTCGAGAACCCGGACTTCGCAAGTTTCAAGTCATCACATTTAATGTGAAGCTCTCGCCCCCACCTAAATTCTGTGAGACACTTTTTTAATAAGTATAAATCTGCGAGTCGCGCGAGTCACTTAACGGTTATACTTGAGTCAATTCTGTCTCCCTATTCCGACTCAAAGCGTTATTTCTTTTGAATATTAGGTTGAAGAGCGCAGTAACCGAAGCGTTTACGCTTGCGGCCCGGAATCACCATTTGTTAACGGTTAACTGGTATGGTTTTGGTAACGATTCGATCAAGAGCCTGTCTTTATCGAGCGTTTTGTTGAAAAAGCGCCTCCGGTTCGCAACGGCCGGGGCAGAGAGCCTGGAAGGGAATACGAGAATGCGGGTCCTTCTGATCGAAGACGACAGCGCCACAGCGCAAAGCATCGAACTCATGCTTAAGTCGGAGGGTTTTAACGTTTATACGACCGATCTGGGCGAAGAGGGCACGGATCTCGGTAAGCTTTACGACTACGACATTATCCTCCTCGACCTGAACCTGCCGGACATGTCCGGCTACGAGGTCATGAAAACCTTGCGCGTGTCCAAGGTAAAGACGCCGATTTTGATCCTCTCCGGCATGGCCGGCATCGAGGATAAGGTGCGGGGCCTCGGCTTCGGCGCCGACGACTATTTAACCAAGCCCTTCCACAAGGACGAGCTGGTGGCCCGCATTCACGCCATCGTTCGCCGCAGCAAAGGCCATGCACAGTCGGTCATCAATACCGGCGATCTCACCGTGAACCTCGACACGAAAACGGTCGAAGTCTCCGGCCAGCGCGTGCACTTGACCGGAAAAGAATATCAAATGCTGGAGCTGCTCGCGCTTCGTAAAGGCACGACGCTCACAAAAGAAATGTTCCTCAACCATCTCTATGGTGGCATGGACGAGCCGGAACTGAAAATCATCGACGTGTTCATCTGCAAGCTGCGCAAGAAGCTGGCGGCAAGCACGGGCCAGAACTATATCGAAACGGTATGGGGCAGAGGTTATGTGCTGCGCGAGCCGGTCGAGGGCGAAAGCTTCGTCGCTTAAAGAATGTCATCCTCGGACTTGTTCCGAGGATCTAGATGCTCGCAACAAGTGCGAGCATGACGATAAAAAGAAACCCCGCTGAGATGGCGGGGTTTTTGTTTAGCGATAGCACCAATAATGATCAGTGTGACGCGAAGGCAGTGCTAGACATTGCAGATTCGGTCTTGAACTTCATCGTCCCAATTTCTTTTGTTGCCCCATCTCCAAGCTGCCCACGGCCGATGGCCGTAAAAGTCATATGATCCCCCTTGCTTGTGTCGTTTGGCACTGCGTTGATAATCGAATAGTCCAGGCCTTCTTTCCACATTCCTTTTTCTATGAATTCTTTCTTTTGTTTCTTCCAATCGCCTTGCAGCATGCGCTTTTCAATCGCCGTTCCCTTGAGCGCGCGGAGAATATACCAGCGGGGCCCACGACTGCCGGTATCCTCTATTGCGAGGAATAACTGTTCTTCACCTTCCTCGGGTCGAGAATAATTAAAAGGCCGTCTGACTTTCATGTCTTGTTTTTCGATCCTGGCCTCGTCGAATATAGAACTGGGTCGGCACCAAACGTCATTGCCGTCCATTTTAACATCTCCTGGCCGCACCACCCTGTTAATATTACTCACGGCAGAAATATCATCTGCAGTTAATTCGATGTTGAACCCGATTTGACGAGCGGTAAGCCTTCCGTCGACGACAACGCCGATTTTTTCATTGCAATGGTTTCCAAGATCATCAAATTTTCGAGCCGAGGTACAGACATCAAACTTGCCGCCATGCGTATCCTGGTCCCATAAGCCCGCCAATGTCAGCTTGTATATTATGTCGTTATAATTCAGGATCCGGCGGTCCCTGCGGGTCAGGATGTCGTGCACAGTCAATTGTCCGTCCAGGTTGTTGATTGTCATAGTTTTCGGTTTAAAGCCCTCGTTCGTACTGCAAGAAGGCGCAGGTTCTGGCGGCTGCAAATAACCGGGTACAGCGACATGCTTCTCATTTGTTGCATAAGCAGGAGGCGAAGCTTGTTGTTTCTCATCTGTGACGATGCCAACAATCGTTACTTCCTCTTTGCTCCAGTTTGGAACGGAGAATTGTATCGTGTTGGGTTGCCGGCCCTTGACTTCCCAACTGCCTATGAGCGGTACAGGAAACTTGTTCCTGATCTTGTTCCAGTTCCTGACTTCCTTGAGTATACCGTCCTTGTCCTTGGTGCAAAGGGTGTAAAGATTGTCCCTGTTGTCCTTGATGTAGAACTTGCCATCGGTGTGCTGAACAATGTTCAGTGTCACATTGTTCCATTCCGGGCCGAACTTCTCTGCGCCGCGTTTCTTGTCGTAATCTTGTGTATTATCCGTGTACGAGCCTGCGGCCGCACGGCCGGTTTGCTGGGCGACTGTATGCAGAAAATCATTCTTTCCGCCTGCCTTCTTGGCCCCATTTTCTTCAATGCTGTTCAGTGTGGTCATAACTACTCCTGCAAATACGCTACTTTTTGATCGCTCTCTCGAACGGCTCTATCGGCGGCTTTTTCAATATATTCTGGTTCGGCTTTCTGACGAAAATTCTCACGGGCTTTCTGGCGGCATCGTCGAGAAAGAGGATCGTATAATCGTTATAATAATAATTGCCATCATAACTCGCGCTAACGAGGCAGGCAGGAATGTCGTAAGACGATTGCTCTTTTCTCCACAATTTCAACCTTTTGAGAACCGGCACAATGCTTTTTTGCCAGCTGTCGAAACCGAGACCGAACTGAACGGGCCCTTGTTTAGTGGTGACTTGGGCCTTGTAGACGCCTTCGCTCAGAACAAATCGCCAGGTTATGGGTTCCCCGGCTTCCCGGCATGCTGGCCCTTCCTTGTAAGCCGGAGTGGCAATGGATCCGGCAGGCTCCCATTTCTGTCCGATTGCGGTGCAGGAAAGAATAATTTCCCCATATTCGGCATCCGTCACCGAAAACAGAACCCGATTTGGTTTATCGCTTATTTTCCAGTCGCCGACAATTTTCTCTGGAAGCGGATGCGCAATCTTGTTCCCGTTATCGATGAAATAAAGGAAGTTCTGCTTGTCCAGGATATAATGTTTGCCGTCCAACTCAATGGTATGCAGTTCTATCTTGTTCCATTCCGGACCGAACCTGGCTGGACCGCCTTTTGCAATGTAATCCTGTGCCTCCGCCGTATGCGCGCCTGCAAGCGGACGACCGTTTTGTTGCATGACAGAATTTGAAAAGCCGTTTTTCCGGCTCACTCCGTTTCCTCCGTCCTCGATGCCGTTTAATGTGACCATGAGATGGCTAACGCTCTTCGTACAGCATATCGTTCGTCAATGTTTTGAATACAGGCTTGCGCAAGGGTTTTGGTTTTCTTTCAATAGTGTGGAAATCAATGCCATCCTTTATATCCGACTCTTGGCGTGTATCGAGACGAAGGGTTATTTTCTTCAACCTGCCTCCCTCAGAAATAGGTGTGCCATTTTTATCGAGAAGAGCAAAAGTATATAAAAACGGACTGACGGCTCTTTTGTAAAATGTTTCATCAGTCATGCGGGGAAGAAGGCAGGCGTTGATCAGCATTTCTGTACCATTATTCGGATTGACAGCGGTCTTTCCCTTGATGCTTTTGATCATTTTTTTGGCAGTGATCGTACTATTAATATCATACGGATTTGTGGGAGCCTCTTCTCCGTCCTTCCAGTTTTTAATTTCAAACTTCTCTTTCTTCGGTGTGTTATTGACTATGAATGCGGTTTGTTCATCCTGCTCGTACATCGTCAACTGCACCGGTGTCTCGCCCGATCCCGCGCACAGCACGAGCTTCTTCACCTTTGGATAGACCGGCGTGGCAATAGCCCGCTCCTCCGTCTTTTGAGCGGATTTCGAAGCTTTGTACTCGGGCTCGGCACGGATAGCCTCGATGGTTTCTTCCTTGCGCATCAGATTTGTTACCGAAAAGCGGATCAGATTTTCATCGCCGGTCTTTTCCCAGCTGCCTATGAGCCGTGCAGGATACAGGTTCCTGATCTTGTTCCATTTCTGAAAATCGCCCTGCAGCTCGTAAAGAGTGTCTTGGTTATCCTGAATGTAGAATTTATTATTTTGCTGGACGATGTTCAGCGTGACATTGTTCCATTGCGGGCCGAACTTCTTGAGACCGCCATTTTCACGGTAATCCTGTGCATCAGATGTATTCGAACCTGCGGGCGGGCGATCGCCTTGCTGGGCGAGTGCGTGCGAAAAACCATTCTCTCCGCCTGTCCCCTTGGCCCCATTTTCTTCAATGCCGTTTAATGTGGTCATGGCTCTTTATATGAAGAAGGACCCCTAAGTCCGCCCTCATTTTTCCCTCCGGAAGTTGCCGTTTGGCGCAATTTAAATAAGGGAGCAGTCGATGCGTTGCCCGGCAAGATCAGGCGCACGTCGAATTTTTTTTCTGTATTGTTTTTGGAAATAATTTTCTCTCTATCTATTTCCGGGCCTCTATAAAGAACGAAAGATAGAACTTGCGTATATATGTCGTGGCCGCCGTCGTATGGCTCTCTTGCGGCAATCATACAGCTTGTGAGCGGTTTGCCTTGTTGCCAGAGTCCCCCAAGTTCACTCTTAAGCGTTAATGGCCCGCGTTCGTCTGTTCTATCCTCGCGGGTCCAATTGAAAATTTCGAATTGTTGTCTTTTGTCATCCACAAAATAGGCTTTGTTGCCGCTTTCCTCGATCTTGAGATAATACGGCATCACTTTGGAGCCGTCGCACGAACCGGCTTTTGGCAGCGGGGCGCTTGGAAGCAGAACAGGGTAAGCTTTCAATACTGTCGTCGTGACTGTTTTCGGCGGCGATTTGAGCTCGACCTTGCGCGGCTCAACAGGTTGCGGTTTGTTATATACGGGAACTTTGAATTTCTGCTCTTCTGTCCGTGCGCGCAGTTCGGATTGTTTCTGCTCAAACAACGTCACGCGCGACTCTGCGGAAATTATAACTTCTTTTTTCAGCCCATCATTGACCCTGAACAAGATCTGGCCCGATTTTGAAGATTTTTCCCAATTCCCAAGCAGCGTGCCCTTCAATGCCAGGTCCAGTCCGCCATCGTTGGTCACAAGATATGAATTGTCCTGCCGGTCCTTCAGATAGGTATCTCCGTCCAGCCCTTTGACAAAAGTCAGCCGCATTTGCGCGAGCGGATTGCTGTTGGGGGGCGCGAACCTGGTAACGTCGGCAGCCTGGTTCGTATCGAAGCGCTCGGGTTTGCCGCTCGCGCCTTGCGGCGGGCCTGCCTGTCCGGCCTCGCTCTCCGAAGCGATAGTCTGCTTCGCCATATTGTCCGCGCCGCCATCCTTGATCGACAGCAGCTTGTTCATGAAAGCCGCGTAAATGCCGGGAGGAACGTGTTCTCTCAGCTTCCCGACAATTTCGCTGTCCTTCGACCAATGCTTTCTGAGCGCGGGGTTGAATCCCGTCCAGCGCTGATGCGCGGTCGCGGTCGGATCGTAATTGGCGCCATTTTCGACGGGCCGCAAAGTAAGCCCGCGCTCCAGTCTGCCGTTGATGCCAGGTCCGAGCTTGGTCAGTCCCTTATCGTCGCTTTTCGCAATGGCGGTGACGATTTTCTCGATCTGTGCCAACGCCCAAGTGCTGTCCGCGGGATCGACTTTATTGATGTGTTCGTTCTCGACATATTTATTCCATAGATAAGGAATGGAAAAGTTTTCGAGGTACCAGTTTTCGCTGCCGGGCTCGGGTCCGCCGTTGCGCCTGCTCGGTGCGGAATCGAGAATAGGGCCTTTTAGGCCATTGGCCTCTTCCTGAGAACCATTGATCTGCCACTTGTTATCTTCGAACGTTTTGCTCTCGTCCTTGAACCCATTTGGCGGATTGCCATCGGCAGGTTTTTTGGGCGGAGGAGGATTTGCAGACTTGTCCTGCCCGCGCGCATTGTCCTGGCGCTGCGGCGTTTGCGCGGCCATCGTCTTTGAAAACGATGCGCTGACATCAGGTGTGGCGGCGCTGCCGCCTTCGACTGCCAATATTTCACTCATGACGCACTACCGGTAAAAATTTGAAATTTAATTATTCTGATTTTTTCTTGCTTCACGCTCGTCTGCTAATATTCTTTTCAATTTAGGTCTTTGCTGATTTGTTTGGTTGCCTGCCTTCGGTTTTTTATCGCTGTCAGGTTTCGGTTTGCCACGCACACGTCTGTAAGTTGCGGCCCCGGCTCTCTTGGTATTGTCTAGGGCCTGGGCGGGATCTCTAAAGGGAAGGGTAACCCCCGCAACAGTTTTATCCTTGACTGTATTGATGCCGTGGCCAGTTTTATTCTTCACTTTTTGCGCATCGCTTTTGACGACCTTCCAGTTTTCTCCGGGTGTTCTTGTGACACCTCTTACAACTTTCCTTCTAAATCTGGTCCACATGCCTGGCCTGTCAACATCGCTTCCTATCCAGACTACGTTCCTGTCGCCGTCCGGATTTGTTGCAGCTTGCACATTCCCTCGCTGCGGTGGAGTTTCGTCTTGGCGCTCTGGCGGTTGATTGTTTTGTTCGCGATTGGCTTGCTGTCTGGCATAACGATCCTGGCCTGCCGCATTTGTTTGCACAGGCGATGCCGAACCAAATTTATATCCAACTGCCTTCAACTTATCTCGCTGCTCTTTTGTCAGACTGTTGAACGTCGCTTCCGACATCTTCATGCTGGGGGCGCCGGACAACAGATCGCAGTTCTCGTAAGGCTTCTTTTGTTTTACCAGAGCATCGACGACGTTGTTAGTTATACCATCGTTTCCATGCGCGCCTACCGCAGCCAGCTTTGCAGACTTGCATCCAGAGCTTGTAGGGTCGTCTTGGCAATACGCCCTAACCAGTTGGCCCACGCAATTGAATGTCTTCGGATCTTTAGTCGGATCGGCTGCGTCGTCTGCAGGCGGTTGAGCAGCCGGGGGAGGAGCGCCAGTGGCTTTCTTGCCACCCTGCTCGTAAACAGCATTAGCGAAAATCTTTTCATGAGGCGTGCGATGCCCGTGTGCTTTGCCGCGAATTTCAAAGGAAGAAGAAGTACGAGTATTCATCGTATGACCTCAATAAAAATAGATAAAATTAGACCTATTAACTATGACAAGACTAGCATTGGAGCAAGCAAAGCGTCAACTGCCCGAAACGGGTAAAGGTCAGATGTGCCGCTTCCGCCTAAGCGCTTGCCGCCTGAATCAGCCCCGCCTCGGCGAATTTGCCCTCTAAAATCTCGCGGTTGAAGGGCTTCATGACATATTCGTTGGCGCCGGCCCTAATCGCCCGGGCGATCTGCGCGACATCGTTTTCGGTGGTGCAGAAGACGATCACCGGCTTCTTGCCCTCCGGCTCCTTTCGCAGGTGCGCCAGGAATTCGTAGCCGTCCATCACCGGCATGTTCCAGTCGAGCAGGATGGCATCAGGCATGTTTGGATGACAATGCTTGAGCGCTTCCTCGCCGTCGGCCGCCTCGATGATCGTGAATGACAGGTCTTCCAGGATGCGCCGCGCCACTTTGCGGATGACGCTCGAATCGTCGACGACAAGACAGGTTTTCATTTCATCCTCGCAATCTCGCTCATGCCGATTTCGCCATGCCCCAGCGCGGCAGGTAATGGCGGATATCGATGACATCCACCGGCTCGCCGCGCATCAGCGCCGTGCCGACGATGCCCGGCACATCGGGTGTGATCTCGACATTCACATCGTCCTGCACCACGGCGTCGATGCAATCGACGATCAGCCCCATCGTGCGCCCGGCCTCAGAAAAAACGAGCATGGGTAATACGCCTTCCGCGTTCTTGTGTGTCCTGTCGTCGACATAGGCGATCGGCATCAGCTTGCCGCGGTAATGCGTGACGTCGCGCCCGTTCGCATCGACGATTTTCGCGACATCGATCTCCTCGACCTTCGTCACAAGCGCAAGCGGCACGGCCTTTTGCTTGTCGTCGCCCGCGCGGAAGATCAGGAAGGAAAGCTTTTCGTTCGGCGTATTGCTGACGGGCCGGTGTTCGTCTTCCCAGAAACTTTCCGGCAGCCGCATCGGAATCTTGATGGTGAAAACCGTGCCCTTGCCGGCCGTGGACTGCACCTCGACCTCGCCCGCGATCTTCGCAAGATTGTTGCGCACCACATCCATGCCCACCCCGCGCCCCGAAAGATGGGTGACGGTGGTGGCGGTGGAGAAACCGGTCGCGAAAATGAATTTCTGGATGTCCTCTTCCTGCATGTTTTCGAGCTCGGCCTGCGTGGTGAGCCCCTTGTCGATCGCCTTGCGCTTGATGCGCTCCATATCGAGGCCGCGTCCGTCGTCGGTGAATTTGACAATGAGGTTGCCGGTTTTGTAGGCGGCGGTCAGCTTGACGGTCGCAATCTCCGGCTTGCCCTGTGCCAGCCGCTGCTCCGGCGTTTCGATGCCGTGATCCAGCGCATTGCGCATCATATGCATGAGCGGGTCCTTGATCAGCGCAAAGGTCCGCCCGTCCAGTTCCGTGTCTACGCCGGAGGTCTTGATCTCGACGCTCTTGCCGAGCTCGCGCGCCAGCTGCTCGGCCTGTTGTATGAGCGGCTCCCAGGCATGGCCGATAGGCTGCAGCCGCATTTTCATGATGTTGTCCTGCAGCTTGCCGGTGACGCTCATCAGCCGCTGCAGCAGCATCTTATATTCGTTGCTTTCGTTGCGCGAAGCGATCTCGAAGAACTGGTTGCGCGTCAGGACAAGCTCGGTCACCATGTTCATGACCTGCTCGAGCACGTCGGCATTGACGCGCATCATGCGGCTCCTGACGTGCTCTTCCTCGGTCTTGTCCTTTTTTTCCGTTTCGGCTTTCGGCGCCTTCTTTTTCTTCTCGGCGCGCGGCGTCAGCTCTTTAAGCTTCTTGATCAGATCGCGATCATCGCCTTTCGGTTCCTTTTCATGCCGCTCGATTTCGACAAGCAGGAATTGCAGGCGGTCGACGGCGGAGAGGAGAAGCTTCGCCGCATCCTGCGTCATCGGCGCGCCTTCGCGGCACCTGTCGAGCAGGGTTTCCATGGCATGCGCGATCGTCTCCACGCGCGGCAGGCCGAGATAGCCGCAGGCGCTCTTGAACGTGTGCACGAGGCGGAAAATGTGATCGAGCGTTTTGGCGTCGGAAGCACCCTGTTCGAATTTGGTGAGTTCGGTCTCGATGATATCGAGGCTTTCCGAGGTCTCGACCAGAAACTCGCGAAGCAGGTCGTCCATGAAACTCTACCGCCTTAAAGAAACTTAAAAACCCCGGAACCTGGCCTCACGCTATCGAGACGGGCCCTGACTGTCCGGTTTCCAGTTTTACGGCAGAAGAGTAAAAAGAGCGGAAATATCAGGCGCAATCAGCCGCATTTTGCGGTAATGCGGATCTGGTCGTTATTCGATTGCACGTCCAGCGCCATGCCGGCCGCCTTTGCCACAAGGCCGGCGTAATAAGGCTGAATGGCATGCGAATCCACGGGCCCGGCCGCCAGCCCTTGTAGCAGATCCTGCACCGGCTGGGAGATGCGGGCATTGAGGCCGACGGCCTCGATGGTAAAGGTCGGCCCTGCCGGCTCGACCTGCAGCGAAAAGGCGACTTTTCCCCCACGCGGAATGGCATTGGCGGCGATCATGACAAGGTTAAGCAAAAGTTTCACGCGATTCTTGGGTAGAAGCTGGCGCGGCGCTTCCCAGGTCAGGCTGATCTTGTCGCCCTCGATAAAACCGCGCGCCACGCTTTCCGCATCGCCGGTGTCGATCTCGGCCCCGGCGGAGCCTGCGGCCCCGAAGGCAAGCCGGCAGAATTGCAGTTTGGCGGAAGCCTGTTTCGCCGATTTCTTGACAAGCTCCATGGCGATCTTGCGCATGTCGTCGTCAGACTCGTCGTCCAGCACCTCGAGCCCGTTATTGATGGCGCCGACGGGCGAGATCACATCGTGGCAGATGCGGCTTGCGATCAGGGCGGCAAGATCGAGTTCGTCGAGAGTGACCTTGACCGGGGGAGTATCCGTTTTGGCTTCGAGCATTGTGGTTCCGTGTTCGTGATTCTGATGGTCATAAATAGATACAGCAATTGAATAAGATTTGAATAACTGCAGCCATGAATTTAACGCCTATCGGAAAATTGCTTAAAGGGGGATGCTATTGCTGATCCTTCAGCTTCGCCCAATTCTGCCCTGCTGCACGCAATGTGCGTGGCGGCGCGCTTAAAAAATCCTCGAGCGTATAAGCCGAAAAGAAAAAATACAGCTGGTCCTTGTAAAGAAGGAAGACCTGCGGGTCGCCGCGCGTCACCGTGCCGCGGCTTAAAGCCATGGGGTCGTTGCCGCCGAATTGCGGTATATAAATATGGGGCGAAATCAGGAAGGCCTTGCGGTTGCCTTCGTTTTCGAAACGCCAGCTCAGGCCGCCATAGCGCGCCTCGATGCCGTCGATGCCGGGCTCCGCGCGCTGATCGGTGAAATAGCCGACAGGGTCGTAGCCGTCGATGGCAAAACCGCTGTAATTGTCGACGATCACCGGCAGGCGTTCTTCTGCCTCGCTCGGCATGATCGAAACAAGAAAGCCAAGCAGAAGAAAGACTAAACCTGCGCCTGTTGCGAAGTTGCATATATCAGAACGAGCCATCGCGATTTCTTCTTTTGTATATTTTCGCCGCATAAAAAATCCGCCTTAATTCCGCCCTCGTTGAGAAAGACTTGAGATTTGTCTATTACGTTAACCCTGAACGGTTTAAGCCTGCCTAATGTTGAGGTGTGACATGAAACGCTTTTCCTTCCTTTCCGCCTTTGTTGCCTGTTTTCTGGCTGCGGCCGCGCAAGCGCATGCCCAGCAGCCTCCGCCCACATCGCAGCAATTTTCCGGCGCCGAGCTGGTCGACGCCGGTCACCGCTTTTTCGGCAGCGTCTCCATGGGGCTCGGCAAGGTTATCGAATATGCGGCAAGCCAATGGGGCTATCCCACCGCCTATATCCTGGGCGAGGAGGGGTCGGGCGCTTTTGTCGGGGGCCTGCGTTATGGCGAAGGCCGGTTGCAGATGAAAAACGGGCCCGAGCTCAAGATTTACTGGCAGGGCCCCTCATTAGGCTTCGATTTCGGGGGCAATGGCGACCGGGTGATGATGCTGGTCTATAAGGTTAACGATCCCCATCAGCTCCTGCAGCGCTTTGTCGGCATCTCCGGGTCGGCCTATTTTATCGGCGGTCTGGGCTTGACGGCGCTGGGGCAGGGGGACCTTGTGGTCGTGCCCATCCGCTCGGGCGTGGGCGCGCGCCTTGGCGCCAATATCGGCTATCTGAAGTTCACGGATGTGCCGACCTGGAACCCCTTTTAGGCGTTCGCTGGCTTTAAGGCCGTTTACCTTAAATTAAGCAAAGCTTTGCGGAAAGGTTAAAAAAGCTTAAACTGTACCGTAAATAGGGTATTAACGACCGCGTGCGTGATTTTGGACAAAGGCGTAGCAGATGATTGAAATGGCAATGTTTTTCGGGCTGGGCTTCTTTACGGCCTGCCTTGCGACCATTTTCGTGGCCAATGCCGTCTGGCGGCGCGCCGTACGCCTGACCACCAAGCGCGTGCAGTCGGCGATGCCGATCTCGCTTGCCGAGATCAAGGCCGACCGCGACCAGTTGCGCGCCGATTTCGCCATGTCGACCCGCAAGCTCGAGCTCTCCGTCGACGAGCTCAAGCAGAAAATGCAGGGGCAGGTCACCGAAATCGCCAAGAAGAACGAGCAGGTCCGCCTGCTGCTGCTGGAAGCGAAAAGTAAATCTGATTCCTTACGTGATCTCGAGCAGCACGAGCAGAACCAGCGTTTCGAATTGCTGAAATCCGAAAGCGAGCTGAGCGAGATCAGCCGCAAATATCGCGAAGCCGAAAAGAAACTCGCCGATGCCCAGCATTATCTTGCCGAACGCGACAAGGCGCTCGCCAGCACGCAGTCGGTTGCCGACGAGCGGCGCGTCGAGCTATCCTCGCTGAGCACGAAAATCGCGCAGATGCAGAACGATGTCGAGCATCTGCAGCAGGTGCGCCAGGGGATGGAAACCGAGCACAACACCAAACACGAAGCGCTGATCAAGACCGAGCGCGAACTCTCCAACCAGCGCGCGGCCGGCAAGAGCATGGCGATGAAGCTCGAGGCGCTCGATAGCACCGTACAGGCGCAGGCAAAGATCATCGGCCAGCTCGAGGCGAAGACCTCCGAACTCACCGCGCAATTACGCTCGCAGATGGCCGAAAATGAACGTATCGCGGCAAAGGCAAACACTTTGCTGTCGAATCGCGACAAGATCGACGAAGAGCAGGCGCGCGTCACAGCGGATGCCCAGCTCCGTCTCAATACTCTTTTGCAGGATGTGGAATATCTGCGCTCCGAGCGCGCCTCCGTCGACGGCCAGCTTGCCGCTGCGCGTCAGGAGCGCGACCGTCTCGCTTCCAATATGAAGCAGCTCGAAAGCGGCGCGCACGAGAACTGGGAGAAAGAGCGCTCCGACAACGCCATCCTGCGCGAGCGCATTAACGATATCGCCTCCGAAATCACCGCGCTGGGCGGCGCCGTCGTCGGCGACGAAGAAGGTATCCGCAGGACGCTGGGCGCGAATGCGCCGCAGGCCCTTAACCCGCCGCCCGCGCCAAACCCCTATCGCACCAGCGCCACGGCGGCCGCGCGCAAGGATGCACTGCCTTCGGGCATGGTTCCCTCGCAGCAAACGACGCGCAAAAACGATATGCCGCCGCGCAAGACCTCTCTCGCCGAACTGCGCGCAGGCGTGACCACCACGGTTGCCGAACCGCCGCGCAAGCTCACGCTTGCCGAGCGCATGCGCAGGCTGCAGGAGCGGTCTGGGGCTTAAGACCTTCTCTTCGTCATCCCGTGCCCGAGCGCAAGGCCTGCGAGGAATAGACACGGGATCCAGAAATTAAATAAAGGGTGCGCGTACATTATTTCTGGATTCCTGCTTTCGCGGGAATGACGCTATAACTTGATCCATGATCACAATTCCCGAAACCATCGATATCGAAATCCCGCAAGAGCTGCATCATGAGCGCCTCGACAAGGCGCTGTCGCAATTGCTGCCGGATTTTTCGCGCACGCGCCTGCAAAAGCTGATCCTTGAGGGTGCGGTTTCCGAGGGCGAAACTATCCTTGCTTCTCCCAAGCAGAAAATTCATGCGGGCGATCAGATCACGCTGCTTATTCCCCCTGTGCAGGTTGCAGATCCTCAACCCGAAAATATTCCGCTGAACATCCTGTTTGAGGACGAGGATGTCATCGTCATCAATAAACCCGCAGGTCTCGTTGTGCATCCGGCGCCCGGCCACTGGAGTGGCACGCTGGTCAACGCGCTGCTTTACCATTGCAGGGAGACGCTCTCCGGCATCAACGGGATAAAGCGTCCCGGCATTGTGCACCGGCTCGACAAGGATACAAGCGGCGTCATGATTGCTGCGAAGAACGATGCGGCGCATCAGGCTTTGGCGGAGCAGTTCGCCGAACATGGCCGCGACGGGCGGCTCGAGCGGCAATATATCGCCTTTGTCTGGGGCCGTCTGCGCTTTGCGGAAATGCGGATCGACGCGCCGATCGGCCGCGATCCAGCCAATCGCCTGCGAATGAAAACCCGCGACAACGGCCGCGAGGCGATCACGCATGTCAATGAGCTTGCCGTTTTCGGGCACGAAAAAAACATGGTTTCGAAAGTGCGGGCACAGCTCGAAACCGGACGTACGCATCAGATCCGCGTGCATTTGAGTGCGCAGGGCCAGCCGCTGCTGGGCGATGAACTTTATGGCGCAGGCTTCAAAACCAAGGCCAATTTGCTGGAGGCTGGCGCGCAGGAAGCGCTTATGCAACTGAATGGCAGGCAAGCCCTGCATGCGGCCCTGCTTGCCTTCGTCCACCCGCGCACGGAAGAAAAGCTGCAATTCGAGACGGAGCTGCCGGAGGAGTTGCGGCGGCTGGAAGAGGCGCTGGCTATATTGTCATCCTGAGCGAAGCGAAGGATCTCTTTATTACCGTTATCCCCGCGTATGCGGGGATCTTAGATGCCCGCCAATACAACTCGAATATATCCGAGTTGTGCATTGTTAATGTCCACATCGGCAGGCCGATGTGGATGGGCATGACGGAGGTCGGGATCCTTCGCTTCGCTCAGGATGACATTCAGAAATTGTCTTCCTTACGCCACAGTTGGTCTATATATGAATGCGCGCTTTGCATCGTGGAGGATGTCAGCCATGGCTCACGCCTATCCCTCGTTTAGTTCCGATAGCGGCCTTTCCCGCTATCTGCAGGAGATCAGGAAGTTTCCGATCCTGAATCCGGACGAGGAATATATGCTCGCCAAGCGCTATCAGGAGCATAGCGACCGCGAGGCGGCGCACAAGCTCGTCACGTCGCACCTGAGGCTGGTTGCGAAAATCGCCATGGGCTATCGCGGCTACGGCCTGCCGATTTCCGAAGTGATGTCGGAGGGCAATATCGGCCTGATGACGGCGGTTAAGAAATTCGACCCCAACAGGGGCTTTCGCCTTGCCACCTATGCCATCTGGTGGGTGCGCGCTTCCATCCAGGAATATATCCTGCGCTCGTGGAGCCTCGTGAAGCTCGGCACCACCGCAAGCCAGAAAAAACTATTCTTCAACCTGCGCAAGGCCAAGGCCAGGATTTCCGCCTATGAAGAAGGCGATCTGACGCGCGAACATGTCATCGAAATCGCGGACCAGCTCGGCGTTGCGGAAAAGGAAGTCGTCGATATGAACCGCCGCCTGTCCGGCGACATGTCGCTGAACGCGCCGCTGACGCAGGACGAAAATACGAGCGAATGGCAGGACTGGCTGGTGGACACGAGCGACAATGCCGAAACCGTGCTTGCCAATCAGGAAGAAGCGCAGCAGCGCCATTCATTTCTTGTCGACGCCATGAAGGATCTCAACGAGCGCGAGCGCGAAATCTTCCGCCGCCGCCGTCTGCAGGACGAGCCTTCGACGCTCGAGGAGCTGGCGCAGGATTATAATGTCTCGCGTGAGCGCATTCGCCAGATCGAGGTGCGCGCTTTCGAGAAAGTGCAGGAAGCGGTGACGGCCGGCGCCAGGAAGCTCGAACAATCGAAACTGCTGCCGACGGGATGATTTAAAGAGCGGATCCAATCGCTTGCGGGAATGGCTTGACGTTGGTCGTCGATGCAATATATTTGCGATGATATTTTGTATAATTTCTAATTACTGGGAGTCAGAAATGAGCATTGCACCTATCGCAACTTCTGAAACTGCGAAATCCCGCGAAGCAGAATTCCGCAGGATTTTTAATAAGGAAATCTCGACGAAGATAAATGGTAGGAAAGTTGTCGATCCGACAAAACTTGAAAATTTTCTGGTAAAAATAGCGCATAAATCCGCCACTGAAAAATTACTATATAAAGACTGGGATGAAATCTGGCTCGGCCTTGGCAAGGGCTTTGTTCAGCATAGAAACGGGGGCGGTGAAAATATGACGTCGTCTTCTACTTATTATTTTACCGATAGCAGCGGAAAAGTTTGGGATTACGCCGGGCACGTTAGCGCTTCGGGCCCGGACGGATCGCAGAGCGGTACCTGGTACAATCAGGTCGCCATCCATGAGCATGTTCAAAGGCTTTTGGAAAAATGGGATGTCAATAATAGAAATAATAAAAAAGGCGTCGATATAACCGAATTCCTTCAGGCGAACTGCCCCAAAGAGAAAAAATAAATTTACCATCTGCGTTGTTGAAATGAGTTCATGATGACATTCCCGATCGTAGAAGCCGCATCCGAAAAATCGCGGCAGGCGGCGCGGCTGAAAGGGATTTTCGATTCAGCCGCGATCAGGATGGCGGGCAAGAAAGTCATCAAGGTCGACGATCCGGCGAGGCTTGCGCAAGTTTTGAAGCGCGAAGTCTGTGCCAATCGCGAGCAGGAGGGCAGGGACGTTTCTGCGCCTCAACTGTCGCGGGGGGATTTGAATTTCCTTGCGGCGACGTTCAAATGCATCAAGCGCGACGACAACGCTTTCCATTCGGCTGACGAACCTGAATATTATGTGCTCGTCAACAAAGATAAAAAAATCGATTTGTGGTCCGAGTTGAGCTTCGGCATTTCGATGGATGATCCGTATTACAAGGATAAATGGCGTCCGGATTTCATTGAGCTCGCCGCGCGGCTTGCCCGCGCCTGGGATACCAACGGCAATGGCAATGGCCGCGTCACTTATGACGAATATGATTCAGAAGGCGCGCGGCCGTCCTGGCTGAAGCAATGTGTCGGAAAATTCGTGCGGGTTTTTAAATTAGGTGACCTTTAGCATCCGCTCACCCCCGCGAAAGCGGGGGTCCCGGTTATACATTCAGGGTTTCAGCAAGATCTTTCCAGTCTAAATTAAATTTCTCGATTAGCTCGAGCTTCCAATCCCGTTTCCATTTCTTCAGTTGCCGTTCGCGTTGGAATGCGCTCTCGCGTGCATCATGCACTTCATACCAGACAAGCAGTTTAATCTCATATTTTTTGGTGAAGCCTGGGAAAACACCAGTCTGATGCTCAAACATGCGTCTCAGCAAGTCGTCTGTCATGCCGATATACAATGTGCCTTTGTATCTATCCGCAAGAATATAAACATAAAAACTCATTTATGATTTACCGGGATTCCCGCTTTCGCGGGAATGAGCGGTACGCGAACTCAATTCCCCCACGCCTTGAACGCCTCATTAAAGACATTCTCGCCGGGCAGGCCTTTTTCGATGGTCAGCACGGCACGGCGGCCATTGCGATAGATCACCAGCACGTCGAGCCAGGGCCTGTCGCGCAGCAGCACGCGGTTGGTGTCGTCGGCGGGTGCCGAGAGCGCGATTAGGAAATAGCCGGTCGTGATGCGCACGGCAGCGCTTGCGAGCGGCAGGCCGTTTGCCTGCTCGGACGGCTTCATGCGCAGGCCGGCGATGCTCTCAACTGCGCCATGCGCAAAATCCTTCGGCACGTCGAAAAGCAACTCGATCGTGTGGCTCGCCGGCAGCGCGGGGTCGGCATTGCGGCGGATGGTCAGCAGCATTTTCAGATTGCGCTCGGGGATCTCGACAAGGCCGCGAATGATTTTTTCCGGCGGCCCGCCTTCGGAAAGCGCCTGCGTATCGATGCGCCAGGTCACCTTGCCGCGGAATGTTTCGACACCATTCTTGGCTTCGATATTTTCTTCCGCAATATAGGCCGTCTGCGCCACGGCCGCCGTCTGCACCTGCATGCTTTCGTCCTGCGCCACGCGGTCGGCGATCTTGTTGCCGATCAGCGCCGCCTCGTTGTCGGAGGCGACATGGCCGCGCACGAAATACCAGCCGGTGACAATTCCCAATAAAGCCACCGTGCCGATGATGATCAGGATCAGCGACATGTCGCCCGGCCGGCGGATACGGCCCAGCAGCGCTTTCGGATAGGTGGAAACGCGGGCGAGAAGCGGATCGCCGCTGCCGCTCATGGCCGCGGGTTTCGGTCTTGCCGCCGCCGGTCTTGTGGGCTTCGGTGCGGGAGGCGTCTGTATGGCGCCTTCCACGGCCTGTCCGCCCGTGGCCGATGCGCGCGGCTCGAGCGGCGCATGACCGTTGGCGGGCGTTGCCGCAGCGGCAGGCTTTCCGCCCGCGGCCTTCGTTTCGACATCGCGAATGGCGTTTTCGAGAGCAAGGCGCTGTTTCGTAATATCGCTTTCTGCCAGCGGCGGGTCGGCCTTGCGCAATTGCACGACAAGCGCCTGCCGCGCCCGCTCATACACATTGCGGCGATCTTCATAACTGGTCTTTTCCGACACAGCGCGGGAGAGAATGTTGACGTAATCGGTCATGGAAGCTTTATGCCGAGGTTGGGGTAAACGTGCAATATTTAATAGGCCTGGAAGGGATCATGGACGAGGATAGTGTCGTCCCGCTCGGGGCTTGTGGACAAAAGCGCCACCGGCGCGCCGATCAGCTCCTCTATTCTTTTGACATATTTGACCGCCTTCGCGGGCAATTCGGCAAAGGAGCGGGCGCCTGCGGTCGAGCTTTGCCAGCCGGGCATAGTTTCATAGACGGGCTTCAGGCGTGCCTGCAGGCCCTGGGCTGCGGGCATATGGTCGATGCGCGCGCCGTCGAGCTCGTAAGCGGTGCAGATTTTTATTTCGGTAAAAGTGTCGAGAATGTCGAGCTTGGTCAGCGCAATGCCGTGCATGCCGTTCGTGATCACCGCCTGCCGCACCAGCGCGGCATCGAACCAGCCGCAGCGGCGCTTCCTGCCCGTCACCGTGCCGAATTCATGCCCGCGCTGCCCCAGTTCCTCGCCGGTCGCATCCTTCAGTTCAGTGGGAAACGGCCCCTCGCCGACGCGCGTCGTATAGGCCTTGGTGATGCCGAGCACATATCCCAGTGCAGACGGGCCAAGGCCCGAGCCGCAGGCTGCCGCCGCCGCAACCGTGTTCGAGGAGGTGACGAAAGGATAGGTGCCGTGATCGACATCGAGCATGGCGCCCTGCGCGCCTTCGAACAGAATGAGTTTTGCGTGGTGCCGCGCCTCGTCGAGAATTTTCCACACCGTGCCCATGAACGGCAGCAGCTTTGCCGCGATTTTCGTGACCTCTTCGCGCAGGTTTTCCGGCGAAACGGGTGCCAGGTTCAGCCCCTTGCGCAACGCGTTATGATGCGCAAGCAGCCGCTCGATACGCTGCGAGAGAGAGCTTTCGTCGGCAAGATCCATCAGCCGCAAGCTCCGCCGCCCCACTTTATCTTCATAGGCCGGGCCGATGCCGCGCCCGGTGGTGCCGATTTTCAGGCCCGCATGCGCGCTTTCGCGGTGGCGGTCGAGGTCGCGGTGCAGGGAAAGGATCAGCGGCACATTCTCGGCGATTTTCAGATTTTGCGGCGTCACGCTGACGCCCTGCGTGCTCAAACTTTCAATTTCCTGGATCAGCGCGTAAGGATCGAGCACCACGCCATTGCCGATGACGGACAGCTTGCCCGGCCGCACAATGCCCGAGGGGAGAAGCGAGAGTTTGTAGACCTTTCCGTCGATGACGAGCGTGTGCCCGGCATTGTGCCCGCCCTGAAAGCGCACCACGATATCGGCGCGCTCGGAGAGCCAGTCGACGATTTTTCCCTTACCCTCGTCGCCCCATTGCGAGCCGACGACCACCACATTGGTCATTACCTGTTCCGTTAAAAGTTTTTACAGGCCATCGAACCGGCTGGGGCGGACTTGTCAAGTAGAAGAAGCCGGACATGGGCAGCGCTTTTACCCTCCGCTTACCCCCGCGAAGCCTGCCTGTTTCGCCAAAAAGGCTTCGCCGAAAACGGCCTGAAAGACCCTATTTCTTACGCAAGAAACGGGTAGGCAAAGCGGCGTGCTTTCGCTAAGCAGTTATATGGCACAACAAAAGACAAATTCAATGGGCGCTCTGGACTGGAGCGTCTTGCTGTTTTTGGGCCTGATCTGGGGCTCTTCCTTCCTGTTCGCCAATATCGCCGTCAAAGAAATTCCGCCCGCAACGCTGGTGTTTTTGCGTGTCGGCATTGCCAGTGCAGCGCTTTGTTTTGTCATGGCCGTGCAGGGCCATTCCTTCCGGCCATTCCTGAAAGAGTGGCGCCAGTTTTTACTGCTCGGCATTTCAAGCTGTGCGCTGCCGTTTTTCCTGATCGCGAGCAGTCAGAAATATATCGGCCCGGGCCTGGGTGGAATTCTGAATGCCACGGTACCGATTTTCCTGGTGCCGCTTGCGCATTTCCTGACCCATGACGAAAAATTGACGCCGCAGAAAATACTCGGCGTGCTGATGGGTTTTTCCGGCGTCGTCATCTTGATCGGCCCGGAAGCGCTGTCACATTTCGGCAAGGCGACTTTAACAGCGACCTGGGCAGAGCTTGCCGGGCTTTGCGCCTCCTTCAGCTATGCGCTGGGCGGGCTGCAGGCGCGCAAATTCAAGAAATATCCGGCCATCGTCACGTCCACCGGGGGCCTGCTCGTCTCTGCCGTCATCATGCTGCCGCTCTCGTTGCTGTATGATCGCAGCTTTGACCTTCCCATGCCGTCACTTGCCGCATGGGGCGCGATCTGCTCGCTTGCCCTTTTGTCCACCACCTTCGCTTTTATCCTGTTCTACTGGCTGGTGAAGCGCGCAGGCGCCACGAATACGAGCCTCGTCACCTTCATCATTCCGATCAGCGCCATTGTTCTCGGCATGATCTTCAGGAACGAGACGCTGGAGATCGTGCGCATTGCCGGCATGCTGATCATCGGTTTCAGCTTGCTTGTGATCGACGGGCGCCTCTGGCGCAAGCGTCCCGACATCAAGGGCGAAAACATTCATGAAGGCACGGTCGCAAAATAATTGGCACTGAAGGCCATTTTTATTATTGTCATCCCCGGCGAGCGCACGTAGTGCGCGAGGGAAGGGGATCTATATAGAAATATTTTAGATTCCCTTCCCCTCGCCGACGCGAAGCGTCGGCGAGGGGAAGGGAATGACACTCAAGGAGATCTTCCAATGGATCGCGATCCAATCTTGGGCGAGCCTGTCGACACGACACCCGCCTTGCGTCCCGGCCCCGCCGTGCTGCAAGGGCGCTATGGCGCAGTTGAAAAGCTGAATGCCGTAAAGCACGGTCCGGCGTTGTGGGAGGCGATCGAGGGCTATGACGCGTTATGGGATTTCCTGCGCTACGGCCCGTTTGCCGATAAAAAATCCTTTCTCGATTATCTCGAATTCCGCGAGGCGCAGGACGATCCTCACGCCTATGCCATTGTCGACCAAGCAGGGCTGGCCAAAGGCATTTCCTGCCTGATGGAAATCAGGCTAGATATGCGCGCGCTCGAGGTCGGGTTCATTTTATACGCGCCCACTTTGCAGCGCACGCGTTTGGGCACCGAGGCGCAGTATCTTTTAATGCGTTATGCATTCGAGACGCTGAACATCCGCCGCTACGAGTGGAAATGCAATGCGCTGAATGGGCGCTCGCGCGAAGCTGCCTTGCGTTACGGCTTCACGTTTGAGGGCATTTTCCGCCAGCATGAAATTGTGAAAGGCCGCAGCCGCGACACCGCCTGGTATTCCGTGCTCGATTGCGAATGGCCGGCGCGAAAAGCAGCCTTCGAGAGCTGGCTGGATTCGGCGAATTTCGATGGAGAGGGGCGGCAGAAAACGCCTTTGCAAGAGGTTTCCGTCGGATAACCTGAGGGGGCGGGAAAAAATTTGACAAAAATTCTGCGGAAAACTAGAAACGGAGATGAGCGGGAAGTTATTGCGAAATAACATAAAAAATAGAAAACAGGGTTGAAAATTATATCGAAATCGAATAATTTATAATGGATTTGAAGCTTGGATTATTTCATTAGAGAGCTTGCATGATTGTCAATAATGTTTCCGCTGCCGTTCGGCAGAATCCTCCTCCGCAAAAAGAACGATCTTTTACTGAAAGATTGCTGATTAATCGGCTCTATGAGACGCTGAAAAATTTCCCTGGTGGATGGCCGGATAAGCTGTCGCCCGCTCAAAAGAAAACAATTAAGGATGAGGCGGTGAAATTCCTGAAAGGAAAAGGCTTTCCAGTCATGGATCCCTTGCCCAGCAGGCTGAAAGAATCTCAGATCAACGACTTTGTGAATGGAGTGAACCTGCTTCAATTTGACGGTAATTTGTTTAAAATCGATGACAAATCACCTCATTGGAAAACAATAAGAACTAAAAAAGAAACCATTACCGGTCTGCACGCTGAAGAGAACGAGGAAAGAGAAATAGAAATCGACGATTATATTGATGAAATCTACGAGAAACTGAAATAAAACCTATTGACCATAGGAATAAATAAGCTCACCTTTATAACTCAATTATTTAACGATGGAGATATTTATGCTTACCGGTTCAAAAGCCAAGGATACAACTTCAGAGATGGGGACCAAAACCGGCCCTCGTGAAATCAAAAAACAATTTGATGGATTGATCAAAAAAATTGGAGAGTTGTTTACTGATATCAATCTCTTGGCGCCCCAGCAGCCTGAAGAGGTACAAAGGACACCTCCCACATCTTCTGAGCGCGATTGCAAGCTCTGGAAAAACTGACTTAGTTTATTTGTGCAGGCTTCAACCAAAGCCATACATGACCACCATTTCCGTAAAACCAGCCCTTTATCTGCCCCATCGTGCTTTTCAGGTTTCTGCACAGCAACCCAATGCAGGTTGCGGCGGGGTTGAGCAAAGCCCGGCCTTTATCGCGATGGAAGAGGCGCTCTCAAAAATCACTCCCGGCGAGAATGGCGACCTGTCCGAGGAAGATTTCGAAAGGATTGCCCATAGGCTGAAGCTGGATAAGGGGTTCCGTGACCGCAATCTGATCGCGCGCCAGGAATCCTATGCTCAGTGCCCGGCCGGAGGCAGCAATGTGGTCATCGTCCGCTCCGCCTCGATGCGCGCGCTGGTGCGGGACCTTCTCTCCCAGGGCTATGCGGTCAGGGAAGGCGGCGAGATCGTGAAGGCGAAGTCTAAATAATATAAATTCGTCATCCTCGGGCTTGTCCCGAGGATCTTCTTTTTTATTTGAGATGCTCGGAACAAGTCCGAGCATGACGTGGCGTGAAAAGCTGGATTGCTTCGTCGGGCTTACGCCCTCCTCGCAATGAAGCATAAATAGCCGACAAACAAAAAAACCCGGCCGTAAGGCCGGGTTTCTCTTTAGATCAACCGATATTACAGGTGGACGCGAACGCCAGCCGTAACCTGGTGATTGTCGATGTCGTTCGAACCACCGACGCTGCCAGCAACTGTAGCAGCGAAATTGACATCGGTGTATTGAACGAAGCGATAGGCGACATCGAACGTCACGTTGCGGGTCACGTCGTAAGACAGACCGGCTGTGAGGTTCCATGCGAACACCGTGTCGCCGCCGTTGATACCGGCAGCCAGCGTACCCGCGGGCGGAGTATTGATGTTATCACCAGAGACGTTGGCAAAACCAACACCGCCGCCGATGAACGGGGTCAGGCCCCAGCCGCCGACAGGAATGTCGAGCAGCAGGTTGGTGAACCAGTAGAACGCGTTGAGGTCACCGGTAGCGGCAGCAGCCGTAGCCACGCCACCATCGAGAGCGACGTCAACTTCGCTGCTCTGGTAACCGGCTTCAACTTCGAGACGCGGCGACAGAATGCCCCAGCGCGAACCGAAAGCGTAACCGAACTGGAGCGAGCCGGTGAAGCCCGTGTCGAAGCCGAAGGTGTCAGCTGCGCCGGAACCTACGCCGTCGAAGTCGCCAGTGATGTCATCAGCCCAGACAGCACCGATCTTGGCACCGAAATACGGGCCGCCGTAAACGGGGCCCACGGTCGGGGCAGGGCTGCTGTACAGAAGATCTGCTGCCATTGCGTTGGAAGCCAGAAGGCCGCCGAGAGCAACGCCGCAGAGGAGTTTTGCGAGTTTCATTTCATTACCTCATTTTTTGCTTAGGAACGAACCAGAAGGATTCGTTTTAGAGCAGACGGCTTGTGTTTACACTGCTCCGCGCCAAGGGCAACCCATTAAAGCCTGGTTGAGGCGACTTCACAAAAGCCTGTGTTTTCTCTGCCACAGTTGTTAGTGAATGAACCCCTAACTCGTTGCGGTATCTGGTTAATTTTACCAGCAAGACTTAACAGACATGGTAAACCGCGCCCTAATCTTAACCTTTCATTTAAGAATGACTGGGGAAAAGCATGAAAACTTGTCCTGACCGTCATTGCGAGAAGAACGTAAGCCTGCAACCGAAACGGCAAGCCGTTTCGCATATTATTATTCAATCCATTCTATCTAGCGTCATGCTCGCACTTGTTGCGAGCATCTCAAGAGATCCTCGGGACAAGCCCGAGGATGACGGAGTTCTGCAATCTTCGGCAGCCCCCTATATTTACATCCAGAGCCCGGATATAAGCACTCATAATGACAACCCCTAAGGCCCTTGCCAGTTTTATCGACGATGCCGAGAAGACCGGCCTCGTGACGGCAAGCCAGGCCACGCAATTGCGCGATCTTGCGCAGAACAGGCAGAGGGACGCCGGTGCTTCGAAGCTGACGGGCATCTTCTCCTTTATCGGCGGCCTCATTGTTCTGCTCGGCGTCATCCTGCTGATTTCGGCCAATTGGGAAACGATTGGCGATGGCGTGAAGATCGCGGGCCTGATCGCGCTGCTCTTTGCCGCGCATGGCGGGGGCCTATGGCTGAACCAGTTTGAGCGGCCTTATGCGAAAACCGCCGAGGCCCTGCATCTTCTGGGCGGCGGGCTGTTTCTGGCCGGTCTTGCCCTTGTCTCGCAGATCTATCACCTGAACGGCAACCTCGCCGATGCGCTGCTGCTTTGGCTGATCGCAATTGCGCCGCTGGCCTATCTGTTGCGCTCATCCGCCCTGGCGGTGATGAGCATTTTCGCGCTGATCTGGTGGAGCAATCATCTTGTGCGCCCGGTTAGCGACGATTTCTTTTATTTCGATGCCCTGTTCTGGACTAATCTCGATTTCAACGCGGGTTGGGCGCTGGCTTTAATTGGCATCTCTGGCTTTGTTGCCCGCTGGCAGCCCGGCATCGGCCGTTTTTTCCTGCAACTCGGTGCGATCTTTACGCTGATCTATGTCATCTTTTTCGGCTTCTTCAGGCATTTTTCCTTTTACGAATTCCACGACGACAATCTTTTCTCGGCTGCGATCGCCGCCTGGGTTGTGCTTGCGGGCATGGCTGCCGCCTTGCGGCGGCCATATGCGGTCTCGGCCAGGAACGGTCTTGCCTTTGCCGGGCTTGTGGCGGTTTTCGTAATCTGCGTGTTGTGGTTCTCCGTACTCAGGGGAAGACTTGTGCTTGAGGATCATTTTGCAACGCATGCCTTTTTCCTATCATTGCTGGCCTGGGCGCTGCATATCGGCATTGCGCTTTATGCCGTCGGCACCGGCGCGCTGCTGCAGAATCGCTGGGCGGTCAATTTCGGCGTCTGGGGGCTTGGGCTGTTCGCGCTGATTCGCTTCTTCGATCTCATTGAGAGCATGAGCATGACCGGCTTTGTCTTCGTCATCGGCGGTATTGTCATGATCGGCGGCGGCGTTCTTCTGGAGCGCTGGCGCCGCAGCCTGCTAGCAAATGCCATGTCATGAGAAACTTGCCATGAAACTCAGCCTTTATCAGAAACTCGCCGTGCTGATTGTTGTCCTGCAGGGCACGTTTTTTGCCGTGTGGTCGGTCAGCGAGAGCAAAAAACTCGCGGCGGGGCGGGCGATCATTGTGAAGCCGGTTCCTGTCGATCCGCGTGACCTGCTGCGTGGACAATATTTCACGCTCGCTTACGATTTCTCGTCGATGCGCAAGGAGCAATTGAACGGCGATACGGCGGCAATCACAGCCGGCGTGACTGTCTTTGCGACCCTAAAACCTCAGAACGGCGTTTATGTCCTCGACAATTTTTCCACCTGGCCGCAGGAGGAAAGCGGCGGCAATGTCGTTCTGTCCGGCACCATCGAGCGCTGCCGCGGCACGTTTACGCAGAGCGGCTCCTGCCAGATCACTTACGGCATCGAGCGCTATTTCGTGCATGAAGGCACGGCGGCGCCCGATCTTGCTAAGACGACGATCGCGCTTCGCGTCTCCGCCGACCACAGCGTGCGTATCGAGACCCTGCTGGTGGACGGAAAGCCTTATCCGTGAGCTTTATCCGCTTGACCGATTCTATGTTCCACGTTTTGAAATTTCAGCCAGCATTTTGAGCGGGCTCTAGATATGTAACCCTTGTTCCCGGATAGATCTTTTTCTCTAATCGAACGATCGAGCCCGGCGGAAATTTCCAATCGTGCTCAATGGGATTGTAGTAATAAGTCGGCAATATTTCATATAAGCCGTTTCCAATATTGCGCGCCCAGGTAGACCGCGAACCGAACATTCCGCTCTTTTGAGGCATTTCAATTCGAACGGCGGATGGATCAGGATGCATGGCAAGCATTGCCGATTGTCCATTATCTAATTTTATTTTTTGCAATCTAACTTTGGAACCCGGAGGGAAAGCCCATATTTCATCTTCGGGATCATAGGCAGGGGTGGGTAAGATCCGAAATAATTCGCCATCAATCGGCTCTGCATCCGTAGGGCGCAATGTAGGCGTTCCCTCATCGAAAAGCTCGACGTAGATTTCTAACACGTCACGATTTGTTCGGGATAAATCTGTCATCGATGAGGCTTCACCCGAAAAATCGCTCGCGACTCATCAACCCGCAATTACATCTGCTGCCCTTACTTCCGCTATAGCATAAGTTTCAAGCGGGTTAATTACAAATTCTATTAAATAACTTGATGGTTGTTCCAGTGAACCATAAACCCCTACTATTGCGCCCTGCGTGCCTTTAGGGAGAAGGAGGCTACGATTTTCATCAACAAGCGTGA
Organism: uncultured Alphaproteobacteria bacterium; assembly: GCA_963714065.1. Lineage (GTDB taxonomy): Bacteria > Pseudomonadota > Alphaproteobacteria > Rhizobiales > UBA4765 > JAZKID01. Next base: position 1,673,369 of record OY970226.1, read on the forward strand.
CTTCAGTAGCTTGTAAAAGGCTAACGGTGTCATTTTCTTTAAAAACCATTATTATTTGCTCCTGGGGAACCCTGTTATAAATCTTACCTTGCCGGTCGTAATATCTTTAGCAAAGCCAAACTTGACATTAATAACCCTGCCATTTCTTCCTATAATAGGAAGAACCTGATTAAATATTTGCTCTCTTGAATTTGTATTATGCAAGACTGCTTGAGACTCATCAAACTGAATCTGCGCTTCAAGCTCCCGCCAATTATTCCTATTAAATCCTAATGCACGACCGAACCAATCCGCTTTTCCCTGATTTCTGGAATTTTCTGGATTTAACAAATAGTCCTTCAACTTGCTTTGTAGATTTGACCTGTCAAAACTTAGACTTTCTGTTCGCGGCTTGATCAGATTAATCCCGGCCCTGATTTCTTGGAGTTTTGCTTCCGCCGCCCTGGCCACGGCTTCATAATGCGCGATTTCGCCATCGATAGTCGAAGTGAGACTTTGCGGCTGCTGCCAGTCGGAATCGCGTTGTCTTACTCTTTGCACCGCGTCGCGCGCTGTGGCTTGCGCCAGCGCATGGCGCATCTGCTGCCCAGGTGTTGCATCGGGAAAACGGCCAACAATACCGCCGCCTCCGCGCGGGCGGAATTGTGCGGAAACGGCGTCACCCTCTCTCGAACGCTGGATCTCCTGAATGTTGGGCATGCGTGGCTTGCCGCGCAGATAATCGATAAAATCCTGCCGCTCCTTGCCGCGCGCATAGCCTGCGACATAAGTCCATTGCCCGCCCTCGGAAGATCCCGCTGGCATGCGCGGCTGGTTAGGATCATATTTATGCTGGAGATGAAGAAGCTGTTGTTCCCAGTAGGTTTCTGTATTTGCCGTATAGGCGACGCGGATTTCGGCAGCCTTCAGCTCATGTTTGAATTTGGTATGAATGAGCCAGGGCGAAGTTTTCAGCTTCTCTTGCAAGTCCTGCAAATGCAGCTTTGCCCGATAGGCATGCGAACGGGCATAATAATGCTCGTGCGCGGCCGTGGCCTGCACATTCCTCAATGTCAGATCATCCATCCTGCCAGAGTAAGGCAGGAGGAGCGGGTGGGGATAAGTATTGTAGGGTGGGTTGAGCAATAGCGAAACCCACCATTTTCCATCGGTGGGTTTCACTTCGTTCAACCCACCCTACGTGCTGGTCATAAAAGAACGGCGCCTGAATGGCGCCGTTCTTGTTCTTGAAAAACGGGAAGGATTTAGAAATCCATTCCGCCACTGAAATCGGGCTTGCCCGATTTCAGCATTATAGTTTTGGGCTTGAATGGACTTCTCTAGAAGTCCATTCCGCCCATGCCGCCGCCGGGCATGCCACCACCGCCTGCCGATTCTTTCTTCGGCAGTTCGCAGATCATGGCTTCCGTGGTGATCAAGAGGCCCGCGACGGAGGCTGCGTCCTGCAGGGCATGGCGCACGACCTTGGTCGGATCGATGATGCCGGCTTTCACCATGTCGACATATTTCTCGCTGCGGGCATCGTAGCCGAAATTGTCGTCATTGGATTCCAGCACCTTGCCGACCACGATCGATCCTTCTTCGCCGGCGTTTTCCGCGATCTGGCGAATGGGAGCCTCGAGCGCCTTCAGCACGATGTTGATGCCGGCCTGCTCGTCGTCGTTCTTGCCTTGCAGCTTGCCGATCGACTTGCGCGCGCGCAGAAGCGCAACGCCGCCGCCCGGCACGATGCCTTCCTCGACGGCAGCGCGGGTTGCGTTGAGGGCATCCTCGACGCGATCCTTGCGCTCTTTCACTTCCACTTCCGTGGCGCCGCCGACGCGGATGACCGCAACGCCGCCAGCCAGCTTCGCAAGACGCTCCTGCAGCTTTTCCTTGTCGTAGTCCGACGTCGTTTCCTCGATCTGGGCCTTGAGCTGGTTGATGCGGCCTTCGATTTCCTTCTTTTGGCCGGCACCATCGACGATGGTGGTCTTTTCTTTCTCGATCACGATCTTCTTGGCGCGGCCGAGCATCTTGACGGTGACGTTCTCGAGCTTGATGCCGAGATCCTCGGAGATCATCTGGCCGCCCGTGAGGATGGCGATGTCTTCGAGCATGGCCTTGCGGCGGTCGCCGAAGCCCGGCGCCTTCACGGCAGCAACTTTCAGGCCGCCGCGCAGCTTGTTCACAACCAGGGTTGCGAGCGCTTCGCCTTCCACGTCTTCCGCAATGATGACCAATGGGCGGCCCGTCTGCACAACGGCTTCAAGCACAGGCAGCATGGCCTGTAACCCTGAGAGCTTCTTCTCGAAAATCAGCACATACGGATCTTCGAGATCGGCAACCATCTTCTCGGCGTTCGTAATGAAATAGGGCGAGAGATAGCCGCGGTCGAACTGCATGCCTTCGACGATATCGACTTCGGTCTCCAAAGATTTCGCTTCCTCGACCGTAATCACGCCTTCGGTGCCGACCTTTTCCATGGCGCGGGCAAGTTCCCTGCCGATGAAATCGTCGCCGTTCGCGGAGATCGTGCCGACCTGTTCGATTTCTTTAGGCGACTTGATTTTCTTCGAGCGTTTTTTCAGGTCTTCGATCACGGTGTCGACCGCGATCTTGATGCCGCGCTGGATATCCATCGGGTTCATACCGGTGGCCACATATTTTGCGCCTTCCTTGACGATGGCGTGCGCGAGCACGGTCGCCGTGGTGGTGCCGTCGCCTGCCATGTCGTTGGTCTTGCTTGCGACTTCGCGCAGCATCTGCGCGCCCATGTTTTCGAACTTGTCGGCAAGCTCGATTTCCTTGGCAACCGTCACGCCGTCCTTGGTGATGCGGGGTGCGCCGAAGCTCTTGTCGATGACGACATTGCGGCCCTTGGGCCCCAGCGTCACGCGTACGGCGTCGGCAAGTTTCTCGACGCCTGCAAGCAATTTCTCGCGTGCGTCCGAGCCGAATTTCAGATCCTTAGCAGCCATAATAAATATTCCTCTTTTCTGTGCGTTGACTTAAGCGGCCTTGCGGGATGCGCCCGCCGCCGTGATGACACCCATGATGTCGCTTTCCTTCATGATCAGCAGCTCTTCGCCGTCGATCTTGACTTCCGTGCCCGACCATTTGCCGAACAGGACGCGGTCGCCTTTTTTCACGTCGAGCGGGGTGAGCTTGCCGCTTTCGTCGCGGCCGCCGGGGCCGACGGCCACGATCTCGCCTTCCTGCGGTTTTTCCTTGGCCGTATCCGGGATGATAATACCGCCTTTGGTCTTTTCTTCGCCGTCGAGACGGCGAACGACCACGCGGTCATGTAATGGGCGAAATGCCATGTGTTGTCCTTTCTTTCTTGGTTCAGTCTTTAATCGGTTCTGTTTTTGGGGTGGCTTTCGGGCAGCCCCGTTGGCACTCGATATCGTCGAGTGCCAGCCCCTGAATTCAGATAGGCAGACAGGGCGGGGGAGTCAAGAGAATTACCTTTGGGAATTACCTTTGCCTTTTTTTATTCAGCGGCTATAGCTCCGCCAGCCTTCGTTTTTGGAGCCTTTTAAATGTCCCTTGCGCGCCTTTTTGTCCTTCTCGCCCTTTTAAGCCTTGGCACGGTTGAAACCCTGGCTCAGGAGCAAGCCCAACTGCCGCCCCAAGCCTCACCCCAGGAACAGCCGCCGCAGCCCGGCGAATATGTGCCCTGGCGCTATCGCCAGCAGCAGCAGGCGCCGACGCCCATCCGCCTGCCCGTATCGCCCGCTGTTGCGGCGAATTTTTTTGTCGGCCGCTGGGGGCAGGTGGCCTTCAACAACGAGAACGACCTGCCGAAAATGCGCGGGGTCGCCAAGGGCTATTGCGGCAGTGTCGCAACCTCCATCACCCAGCGCACGCCCGAAACCTTTGCCATGTATGTGATGACCGACCTGAAGGAAGTGCAGGTTTATGAGCAGAACGGCTCGCTCTACATCATTCCGGTCGAGCAGGTGAGCGACGGCGTCATTCGCGGCGCGCGCGAGCTGCATGTCCTCGACGACAACGCCTTCACGCTCCGCTATCTGGAAGACGAGGCGCACCGCCGCTACGGGCCGAATGTGTTCGTGAGATGCGGGACGAAAAGCATGGGCAAGCTTCGGGGCGACGAAACGCCGCAGCAACCGGCGAAAAAGAAGAAAAAGGCCAAGAAGCAAAAAGCTGCGGAAGAGCAACAGCAGCAATAATTCAGCGCTTCGTAGGATGGGTTGAACGAAATGAAACCCACCATATAACAATCGATGGGTTTCGCTTGTGCTCAACCCATCCTTACATACTCAACCCGTTTTCCGTGTCGGACGCTTCTGCTGCGCCGGTACATGCGTTACATGTGCGGAAAAGCGGCCCTCGGAAATAAGCCCGGCAAGGCGGCCGCCGCTTTGCGTCAGCGTGTCGTAGGCGCCGCTTTCGGCAATGCCGCCATTTTCCAGAACAAGGATGCGGTCCGCCTTTTGCAGCGTGGAAAGCCGGTGCGGAAAGAACAGCGCCGTGCGGTCGGACAAAAGCTGGTCGAGCGCGGCCTGCACGTCTTCGTCCTGATCGTTGCGCGCCTCGGTAAAAAGAACGATGCCGGCATTCTTCAGAAGCACGCGGGCGATGCTGAGCCGCTCGCGTTCGGAGGGAGACAACGTCGCCTCGCCGACCATGGTATGAAAACCGTCCGGTTTTTCGCCGATGAAATCGTGAGCGCGCGCGCTCATTACGGCGGCGATGATGTCGTCCTGCGTCGCCTCCGGCTTGCCGAGGGTGAGATTTTCCATGATCGTGCGCTCGAGCAAGGCCGGGGTGACGAGGCCGATCGTCTCGCGCAGCGACGCAAGCGTGACATGCGCGATATTCTGGTTGTCGATCAGGATCTGCCCGGCGGACGGGTCGAGCGTGCGCAGCAGCAGCGCGCTTAAAACGGCGGCGCCCATACCGTCCGCATCGACAACGGCCACTTTCTCGCCCGGCATGATGCTGAAGCTGAAATTTTTCAGGCCATGCGCGTTCACGTCGCGGAATTCGATGCCGCCGGTACGCAGGATCAGCATTGCCGCATCCGGCGCTTCCCTGACGATCGCGTCGTGATCGAGCAGGGTGAAGAAGTCGTGCAGGGTCTTCGTGCGCAGCAGGACGGTGTTGGCAAAATCCGTCAGCCCTTCCGCGCGTGCCAAAAGCACGGGCGCCAGTGCGACAAGACATAAAAGCTCGAACAGGCCGAGCTGCGTCTCGCTATAGAGAAAACCGCCGAAGCCGAGCAGGGTCACAAGTACGCCGGCAAGCACGGCATTGAAAACGATAGACCGGCGCGCCCAGTGTTCGAGCACCGGGTATTGCTGGCGCAGCAGGTTTTGCATGGTCTCGTTCAGCCCGCGCGTTTCGGCCTCGATGCGCGTATAGGCCTGCACGAGGTTGGCATTGTCCATGACATTGGCGGCGCGCGCTGCGACATGCGCGTGAAATTTCTCGATCTCGTCCTGTTTCGAAAAAGCCTGTTTTGTCAGATAGGCGTTAAGAAAAGCAAAGAGCGCAACCGCGCCGGTCAGCGTCAGCGCCATAATCCCGCTCATCCAGAAGGCAAGCGGCAATGCTAGAAGGAAGACGAACATGCTTGCGAGATGGTCGCGGAAGAAGGTCAGCAGCAGCAGGAAGAGCTGATCGCTGCCGCGCCGCAGGATTTCGGAGGCGCGCGCCACAGGCTGCGTATTCGTCGCCAGGACATGCGTGAAAAATTGCGCCATTGCGCCGATGCGCCGCCGATGCGCCATGCGTTCCGCCTGCTGCGCAAGCCATAATTGCAGGGCAAGCGCGCCGAGCGCGCAACCCGCCAAAATCAGCACAAGCGTCAGCACGGGCTGGCTTTGCGTCAGCGCCTGCACGATCCAGCCGAACAGTAGGACCTGCGCAAGGCAAAACAGGCCGAGCAGGAAAGCGGCGCCTGCGAGCATGAGCGCCAGCTTTTTTTCGGGTTTCAGCAGGACAAGTGCGCGGCTGTAAAGGGCAAGATAGGGCATCTGTCAAAGCAACTAGCCCGAAGGTGGGGCGGTGTCCAGCAATGCGGCGAAATATAAGGTTTAACTTGATATCTACTTAACTATAACAGCGTTTAAGGCCTCATAGGGGGTTCCCGGCCGCATCCCCCTTTGCTAAAACTTCCGTTTGTTTTTGAGAGCAGGTCAGATGAACGCGCGGTCCCATCCCAACAATCTCGAAGCGCTCTGGATGCCCTTCACGTCCAACCGCCATTTCAAGGCGCGGCCGCGCATGGTGGTTCGGGCCGAAGGCATGTATTATTTCAAGCCCGACGAGACCAAGGTTCTGGATGCGGTTGCAGGCATGTGGTGCTGTAATGCAGGCCACAACCGCCCGCGCATCGTGGAGGCGATCAGGAAACAGGCCGAGACGCTCGATTTTGCGCCCGCCTTCAGCTTCGGCTATCCGCCCGCTTTCGAATATGCGAACCGCATCGCGACGCTTTCGCCCGGCAAGCTCGACCATGTGTTCTTCTCAAACTCCGGCTCGGAGGCCGTCGATACGGCACTTAAAATCGCGCTCGCCTATTGGCGCATGAAGGGGGAGGCCACACGCGTGCGTCTCATCGGCCGCGAGCGCGCCTATCACGGTGTCGGCTTCGGCGGCATTTCGGTGGGCGGCATCGGCTTCAACCGCAAAATGTACAATGCCAACCTGCTGCCGAATATCGATCACCTGCCGCATACCTATAATCTCGAGAAGCAGAAATTCTCGAAAGGCGAACCGGCCTGGGGCGCGCATCTGGCCGATGAACTGGAGCGTCTCGTCTATCTGCACGATGCATCAACGATTGCTGCCGTCATCGTCGAGCCGATGTCGGGTTCGGGCGGCGTGATTCCGCCGCCGCAGGGCTATCTCCAGCGCCTGCGCGAGATCACGAGCAAATATGGAATCTTATTGATCTTCGACGAAGTGATCACGGGCTTCGGCCGTCTCGGCCATCTGTGGGCGGCCGAGCGCTATGGCATCGAGCCGGACATGATCACTTTTGCAAAGGGCATGACGTCTGGCGCGGTGCCGGCCGGTGGCACGCTCGTCACATCCGAGATCTACAACGCCTTCATGCAGGGGCCCGAGCATGTGTCAGAACTGCCGCATGGCTATACCTATTCCGCGCACCCGCTTGCGATGGCGGCGGCCAACGCCGCGCTCGACGTTTATCTGGAAGAAAACCTGTTCACGCGCGCAAAAGAACTGGAAGACTTCTGGGCCGATGCGGCGCTGAGCATGAAAGATGCCAATCACGTCATCGATATCCGCACGCTGGGCCTAACTGCCGCAATCGAGCTTGAAAGCAGGCCGAACCTGATCGGCCAGCGCGGCCTTGAGGTGCTGGATCGCGCCTTTAACGATCACGACATCATGCTGCGCGTGACGGGCGACACCATCGCGCTGACCCCGCCTTTGATCATCGCCCGGCAGGAAATCGAGATGCTGTTTGAAAAGCTGCGGAAACTGTTGGCGAGCGTGGCGTAACGCCGGTTACGCCCTTCTGGATCAAGCGCTGCGCTTAAACCGTTCCGCAATCACGCGCACGATTTCCTTGGTAAAAAAGCCCAGCGAGCCGATCATGCCGCATAGACCTAGCCCTAGGACCGCCTGAACCCACGGTGTGAGCTGGCTAAATTTGTTCAGGAAGTCGGCGACTGCATTGTAATTGCCCATAACGTGAATGTGGTATAGCCTTTGTAGGCAATTGCCAACTGAAATAATGTAGGCAAAAGGCCACATTGGGGCATGGATTTATGCTCAATTATTGGCACAAACATCAGGAAGTTGAGAAACAGCAAAAAGCTGTCGCAAGAAGAACTGGCCTTTAAAGCAGGAATCGATCGCTCCTACCTTTCCGAAATTGAAAATGGCTATAAGAATTTAGGTGTCCTGACGCTTGGTCAAATTGCTGGTGCTTTAGGCGTCAAGATAACGGCTCTTTTTGCAGGATATAAAGAATAACAGCTTCAGGCGGCGCAGTCGTTTGCGTTGGCAGAGATGGCGCGACCGCCTTTATCTTTCCCTAAAGCGTGCTTAACGTCGTGAATATGAATTTCTGGTTTTGGCTCTTCCTCATCATCCCGCCGCTACTCATTTTCAGCGCAAAGCCGGAGAGTTCAACTTGGTGGCGTTTAGGCCGTTTGCTGCTGGCGATTGCTGCGGGATATGCATTATTGCTCGTTACCGTCGCTTGGCGGCAGCAGGAAGATTACAAGATTCTTCAAGAATTTTGGCATCAGTTTCCCAACTGCGTCGATCACCGCTGCGCAAATCAACCCAAAATGGTTGTTGGCGGTAAGGCATTTGCGTTCTTGATTGTGATGGGCTGGATTCCCGCCATAAGCTATGCAGGTTTTTATGAACTGATCTGGCGCGAACGGTACCATCGCGCCATCATTGCGCAAGGCGGTGCGTTCAAAGGGAAATGGGTGAGCAATGCTGCCATCGGCTTCTTTGGGCTTTGCCTTTTCATTGGCCTGTTTTTTGGCCTCTATCTGCTTGTTGTTTTGGCTATGTTTCTGGAATAAGCTAGTCTTCCCATTTGTATATGCTTGTTTCCTCATTTTGCCGCGCTTCAGCTTGAAAATTTGTTTTCCAGTTTCCGATAATGGGAAAGAAAATGCCGCCCAAATCAGTGATCCATGTTATTTTTGGTGTCGTTTCCGCAGGGTTTGACGTGCCTATTAAAATTTCTCTTAGGTCAACTATGTCGGTGAACACATCGAAGAAGTAAAAATCGACACTGCCCTCGATCCGCATCCTGCCGTTTTGACGGTGGACAGTTCCAGTAAAACGGCCGCCAATGGTCACGCTGCCAAAGACATAAAGATAATCCCCAAATTCATCATATGAATTTTCAAACTTATAGGTGAAGTCGCCATCCATTTGCCGACGCGCTTCATCGATAATTTGCGCATTCACCCTGTTGTAACTGTTCCTGCCTTTTCTAATAATTTCATAAAAGTAATATTGAATCACGTTTGCTAGATGGCCTGTTTCTTCCAGTGTCACCGTTTCGCCGTTGCCCTCATAAGCATGTTGAAGAAAACGCAAATTATCCCATTGTTCGGAATTATCTGAGGCAACTTCTGTAAGCGTTTGACTTGCATATTCACTCACCCCTTGCACGTAAGCCTCGGCAGTGCAGCGGCAGTTATAATCCACGCCGGGATGGCCGGTCGGCGGCGGGCTGTTCCAGGAGAAAACCTTTCCCTCATTTGCAGCGTGCGAGGGCCGTACCTTGTCGTCGCCACGCGTGCGCCAGATGTAATGCGTGGCTGCCTGTTCCGCCTTGAGAGAAATATGAATGGGAATGCCCCGCCGCAAATAGGCGGCGAATGCCTTGCGATAGGCACGCGTTTTCAGAATATTCATGCTAATCCTTCCCGTTTTTGCTCAGGATAGGCCTGCCGCAAGTGGGAAGGGATAAGTTGCTCTTGCTAGCCATGAAAAAAGCCCGCGTGGAGCGGGCTTTTCGTTGTTTGAGCTAAACAAAACCACGTCATCCCCGCGCATGCGGGGATCTCAAAAAAAGACCCCCGCTTTCGCGGGGGTGACAAAGATTTATAATAATAACAAGTTTAACTGCGCACAATCACCGGTGTGCCGACACGTACGCGCTCGAACAGATCCATCACGTCCGAATTGTTCATGCGGAAGCAGCCTGAAGAGACGGCCTGGCCGATGGTCTGCGGATCGTTTGAGCCATGGATACGGTAAAGGCTGGAGCCCAGGATCAGCGCACGCGCGCCGAGCGGATTCTGGATGCCGCCGGCCATATGGCCGGGCAGGCCTCTCTGGCGGGCATGCATCTGCGCGGGCGGTGTCCAGCCCGGCCAGACCCGCTTTTCGGAAATTGTCTTGTAGCCGGTCCAGGTGAAGCCGGGGCGACCGACGCCGACATCATATTCGATGGCCTCGCCGCCTTTTTGCACAAGCGCCAGCGTGCGGCTACTGGTGCTGATGACGATGGTGCCCGGGCGTTCCCTGCCATTCCAGGCCACCATGCGGCGCGAGGACGAAAAGCCCGCCTCATGGTCGATGCTCGAGCGGTATTGCGCGGCGCTGTCGGTAACGCAGCCGCTGAGAGAAACGCCAAACGCGAAAAGCGCGCATGCCATGAGAATGCGCCGTATTTCCAATCTGCCTTGCATGTAATTAAGCCCCTGATGCCAAAAGGAACCGGACAGGACTGTCCGGCAAAGAATCGTTGGCGATATAGAGGGCAGGGATTTGAAAACTGCAAGAAGCACTCAAAATTCCGTGAAGGAGTGTTGCATGGATGCAGCACCCGCCACCAAACCATGCACGAATAAAATGTGATAAACTTTTCATCCGGCGTGCGATTCGCGCCTGAGTGGGGCAGTGTCACCTTTATGAATTTCCTGGGGCAGGTCGTCATTATCGTCGCCATGGCGCTGGTCGCCATCTCGTTCGGCGGCTTGAGCTATCTGTTGCTCGGCCTGAAGCTCGATACCTCTATGCTGGCTTCGTTTAGCGGTTTTGCCCTGATGGTGATCTTCCAGACGGCGGTCTGGCGCACGCGCGAGCGCCAGCAGACGAATCGAGACCTGCAGGGCCTCAACCTCGCGCTCGAAAATATCACGCGCGATGTCGCCATACTGAAAAACAAGATGACGGCCTATGATCATGCAGGCGTGGTGCGCGCCACCCAGGACGTGATCGCGCTGCGCTCAGGCATGCAGACGCTCGAAGCCGAGATGCAGCAGGCCAATGCCACGCTGCACCAGCATTATGAGTTGATCCAGGCCGTGCGCACGCCAACCGTGTTCGGCCAGAAAAGGGCGGGGCAGGAAGGCCTGCCGCCAGTTGTGGAGCAGCAGCCCGAGGAAGCGCCGGTTGCAAGCGCTCCCCAGCCGCCGCCGCGCCGGCGCGGGCGGCTTGCCCATCTCGACGACAGGGCCGCAGCCGAGCTGATCCGCACGACCATCGACGAAGGGCGCATTGAGCTTTTGCTGCAACCCGTCGTCAGCCTGCCGCAGCGCCGCATCCGCCAATACGAGATCTTGAGCCGCCTGAAGACCGCAGCGGGCGATGCGCTGCTGCCCGAGGATTTTCTGCCCTTCCTGCAAAAGGGCAATCTCGGCATCACTTTCGACACGCTGGTGCTTTACCGCGCCGTGCAGCTCGTGCGGCGCATGCAGACGCGCAACAAAGAAATCGGTGTTACCATTAATCTGTGCGGGGCCACGCTTTCAGGCGGGGAAGAGTTCCGCTCGCTCGTCGAATTCCTCGAGGCGAACCGCGCGCTTTCGGATTCGCTGACGCTGGAAATTTCGCAAGGCACCTATAACGATATGAGCCCGCTCGAATTCGAAAGCATACATGCGATCACGCAGCTCGGCTTTGCCTTTTCTCTCGACCAGGCGCGCGATTTGCGCCTCGACGTCAAGGCGCTGGCCGAGCGCGGCTTTCGCAGCATCAAGGTGCCGGCCGATGTGCTGCTCGGCCGCACCACAGATCAATTGAGCGATATCCACCCGGAGGATCTCGGCAATCTTCTCGCCCGCTACGGCATCGACCTGATCGCGGACAAGATTGAATCCGAAGCCACCGTCATCGAACTGCTCGATTACAATGTCGGCTATGCGCAGGGCTTCCTGTTCGCGCCGCCGCGGCCGGTGAAGGCGGATGTGCTTGACGACGATTTGGCCGATGGCACGCGCGCCGCGCTAAGCGCCTGAAATCTCAGGAGAGGCTTGTTCCGTAAATACCGCGTCGATCTTGCCCATCAGCGTTGCGGCATTGAAGGGCTTGACGATGTAATTGTCGACGCCGGCGCGCCGTGCCGCGATCACGTTCTCGCTTTTCGATTCAGCGGTGATCATGATGAAGGGCGTTTTTGCGAGCTCGGTATCGGCGCGGATTTCCTTGAGCAGGTCGTAGCCGTTCATCGGGCCCATATTCCAGTCGGAGATGACGAGGCCGTATTGGCGCTCCTTCATCTTGAGTAATGCCTCCTGGCCGTCGGCCGCCTCATCCACATTCATGAAGCCGAGCGTTTTCAGCAGATTGCGGATAATACGCACCATGGTCTTGTAATCGTCGACCAGCAAAATCGGCATATCGGCGGCAATGGCCATGCATAAAATCCTTTGTGCAAGCATAATCCTCATCCCCCCAATGATCGGTTAATGGCGCTTGATTTTTGCGCCCGCGCCGTGCCTGTTCGGAGGCATGTTCCAGCTCGTTCAGACCGGCGATCCTCTTCCGAAAGCCCTGCGGCAGGGCGTGATCGCCATAGGCAATTTCGATGGCGTGCATCTCGGCCATCAGGCGGTGCTGGGGAAGGCGCTTGAAATCGCACAGCGTGAAGGCGTGCCCGCGCTGGCGCTGACGTTCGAGCCGCATCCGCGCGATTTCTTCAAATCCGGGCAGCCGGTTTTTCGCCTCACGCCCGCACCGGAAAAGGCGCTGTTGCTGAAGGCTGTGGGCCTTGACGGCATGGCGGTGCGCAGCTTTGATGCCGCACTTTCAGCGCTTACGCCGCAAGCATTTTTCGAGCAGTTTCTGGTGCAGGAATTTGGCGCGCGTCATCTGGTGGTGGGGAAAGATTTTCACTTCGGTAAAAATCGCGCCGGCACGCCCGACCTGCTCAAAGAGCTCGGCAGGGCCGTGGGTATCGGCATCAGCTTCCTCCCGCCGCAGCGCGACGAGGCGGGAGAGGTTATTTCTTCATCGCGTATTCGTGCAGCACTAGAGGGCGGCGATGTGGAGCAGGCCAACCGGTTGCTCGGCTATCGCTGGTTTGTCGAGGGGATCGTTCAGCATGGCGACAAGCGCGGGCGAGCTTTGGGTTTCCCGACAGCCAATATCGCCCTGCCTGCAAGCTGCCGCCTCAAATATGGCGTTTATGCGGGGAGAGCCTGTGTGGACGGCTATTGGTTTGCCGCCGCCCTGCATTTTGGTACGCGCGCGCAGTTCGGCGATGGCCCGCCGCTGCTGGAAGCGTATCTGCTGGATTTCAATGGTGAATTATATGGCAAAACCCTGCGCGTGGAATTCATGGCTTTCCTGCGCCATGAGCAAAAGTTCGAGAATGTGCAAGGGCTGGTTGCGCAGATGCAACAGGATGTGGAACGCGCGCGAGCCCTGGTCTCAATCCATATTATCCGCCCGCAAAGCGCGCTTCAGGGCAGGCTTGAAGAGGCCTGCATCAGTCTTGCATAAGCCTCTTAAATGCTCAATGAATAGGCCATGAACGACCCCGTCAAGAAAGAAAACGCGAACGATTATTCGCACACATTGTTCCTGCCGCAGACGGATTTTCCCATGCGCGCAGGCCTGCCCGAGCGTGAGCCGGACCTGCTGGCACGCTGGGAAAAAATCGATCTTTACGGGAAGCTGCGCAAAGCATCGAAAGGCCGCCGCAAATTCGTGCTGCATGACGGTCCGCCCTATGCCAACGGCCATCTCCATATCGGGCACGCACTGAACAAGATCCTCAAAGACGTGACCGTGAAGGCCAAGCAGATGGCCGGATTCGATGCCAATTTCGTGCCGGGCTGGGACTGCCATGGGTTGCCTATCGAATGGAAGGTGGAAGAGGACTATCGCAACAAGGGTAAAAACAAGGACGATGTGCCGATCAATGAATTTCGCGCTCAGTGTAGGGCGTTCGCTGCACGTTGGTTAAACGTGCAAAGAGAGGAATTCAAACGCCTCGGCGTGCTTGGCGATTTCGCGCATCCTTACGCCACCATGGACTTTTCCGCCGAAGCACAAATTGCGCGCGAGCTAATGAAATTTTCGATGTCCGATCAGCTTTATCGCGGCAGCAAACCCGTGCTGTGGTCGATTGCGGAGCGCACCGCGCTCGCGGAAGCTGAGGTGGAATACAAGGATGTGACCAGCGATGCGATCTGGGTGAAGTTTCCGGTTAAAGCAGCATTAGCTCCACCAGCAGTGCTGGGAGTTGATGATATTAATGAGTTTAATAAACGAGCAGTGGAACTAAAAAAAGCATCTATTGTTATTTGGACCACCACACCTTGGACAATTCCCGGCAATCGAGCCGTCTCATATTCTTCGAAAATTGATTATGCTTTGTATGAAGTGACAGATGCTCCTGAAGGGAACTGGATAGAAAAAGGCGATCGATTAATTCTCGCAGAAAATCTAGCTAAGGGGGTCTTCGAGCAGGCGCGTATAGCAGAATCTGGCTACACAAAATTATTTAGTTTATTTGACAAGGATTTCTGGGGCATCATTTGCGCTCACCCTCTCGCAACACTCGGCTACAATTTCGATGTTCCCCTTCTCGATGGCGATCATGTCACCGACGATGCAGGTACGGGCTTTGTGCACACGGCCCCCGGGCATGGGCGCGAGGACTTCGATGTCTGGATGGCGAACAAGACTGAGCTTGAAGCGCGCGATATCAAAACCGAAATTCCCTTCACCGTAAATCCCGACGGTACGATGACAATCGAGGCGCCGGGTTTCGAAGGCAAGCGCGTTTTCACCGACAAGGGCGAGAAGGGCGATGCCAATGAGGCCGTCATCAATGCGCTGAAGGATGCGAATGTGCTGGTAGCGCGCGCACGTCTCAAGCACACCTATCCGCATTCCTGGCGCTCGAAAACGCCGCTAATTTTCCGTAACACGCCGCAATGGTTTATTGCGATGGATAAAGTTTTACCCCCCACCCTAACCCTCCCCCGCAAGGGGGGAGGGAATGAGGGTGGTGCTTTCTTAACCTCCCCCCTTGCGGGGGAGGTCGCTCCGCAGGAGCGGGTGGGGGGTAATACCCTTCGCCAACTCGTCCTGAACGCCATCAAAGACACAAAATGGATCCCGCCGCAGGGCGAGAACCGTATCAACGGCATGGTGAAGGATCGCCCCGATTGGGTGATGTCGCGCCAGCGCGCCTGGGGCGTGCCGATCACCGTATTCGTGCACAAACAGAGTGGCGCCGTACTGAAAGATCCGCGTGTGAATGCGCGCATTGCGGATGCCTTTGAGAAAGAGGGCGCCGATGCGTGGTTTGCAGAGGGCGCAGCCTCGCGTTTTCTTGGCCCCGAATTTAAGCCCGAAGATTATGAGAAGATCGACGATGTGCTCGATGTCTGGTTCGATTCAGGCTGCACGCATGCTTTCACGCTCGAGAGCCGCGAAGATCTGAAACCGGATCGCAAGGCGGGCGATATCGTCATGTATCTGGAAGGGTCGGACCAGCATCGCGGCTGGTTCCAGTCGTCGCTGCTCGAATCCTGCGGCACGCGCGGACATGCACCTTTCGATATCGTGGCGACGCACGGCTTTTTGCTGCAATCCGGCGAGAAAATGAGCAAGTCGGCGGGCAATATCGTGTCCATTGTCGATGCCGTGAAAGATTACGGCGCGGATATTTTGCGCCTGTGGGCAAGTTCCAGCGATTTCACCGAGGATATCCGCGTCAGTGCGGAAGTGATGAAAACGACCGTCGAATCTTACCGCAAGCTGCGTAACACGCTGCGCTGGATGCTTGGCACGCTCGCACATTATAAAGAGAGCGAGCGTGTGGCTTATGCAGATCTGCCCGAGCTCGAAAAATACATGCTGCATCTGCTGCACGAGCTGGGGTGCGAGGTGCAGGATGCTTATGCCAATTTCGACACCAAGCGGCTGATGCCGCGCCTGAACCAGTTCATGATCGCCGATCTTTCCGCTTTCTATTTCGATATCAGGAAAGACGCGCTTTATTGCGATCCGATCTCTTCGCAAAAACGTAAAGCGGCGCTGACTGTGGTCGATATCCTGTTCAGCACGCTCAGCACATGGCTGGCGCCGGTTTTAAGCTTCACGGCGGAAGAAGCCTATATCAGTCGCAACGCAACGGCAGATACCTCCGTGCATTTGCAGGATTTTGCGAAAACGCCGGAGGAATGGCGGAATGACGCGCTTTTTGCCAAATGGGAAAAAGTGCGCGCCATCCGGCAGGTGATTACCGGTGCGCTGGAGATCGAGCGCGTGAACAAGCGCATCGGCTCGTCGCTGGAAGCGGCGCCGGAAATTTTCCTGAGCGATAAGGAGCTTTCGAAAAGCGTTGCCGATGTCGATTTCGCCGAAATCGGCCTCACCAGCGCGGCGAACGTGGGAATAGGCAAGGCGCCGGAAGGCGCGTTCACATTGGCGGAAGTCGCGAATGTGGCCGTTCTCTTTAAACCGGCTACGGGTAAGAAATGCCTGCGTTCCTGGCGCATTACGGAAGATGTAGGGGCCGACCCCGAATTTCCCGATGTTTCGGCGCGCGATGCGAAAGCGCTGCGCGAGTGGAAAGCGCTTCAGGGGGCTTCGTGAAATTATACGGTCCGCAATCGCGCTTAGGGTTAGGCGTGGCGCTGTTCTCTTTCGCTGCCGATCAGGCCTTCAAACTGTGGATGCTGGGCAGCTTCGATCTCGCCTCGAAAGGCCGCGTCGTGCTGATGCCGTTTTTCGACCTTGTGCTCACCTGGAACAAGGGTATTTCCTATGGCCTCTTTGCTCAGGAAGGCATGGGCCAATATGCGCTGGCGGTTTTCATGGTGATTGCAGCCTGCCTGCTTGCGTGTTGGCTTGCGCGGCAAACGGACAGGCTTGCGGCCGTGGCCATAGGGCTGATTATCGGCGGCGCGCTCGGCAATGCGCTGGACAGGTTCATATATGGTGCGGTGGCCGACTTTTTTTCGCTGCATTTTCGTGACTTTTACTGGTACATCTTCAACCTGGCCGATGCCGCCATTGTCGGCGGCGTGGTTTTTCTGTTGTTCGACAGTTTTTTCGGCTACGGAAGAAATGCCAAATCGTGAGTTTGCCATGAAATTGATAGTGAAGTTTATCGCAGCAAGATTAGCCGTTCTGCTCGTTCCCTGCGCGCTCCTGCTTGCAGGCTGCAGCGGAGAGGGAAGCCCCCTGTCCGCCTTCGGCATCGGGCCGTCTGCGCCGAAAGAGGCCATCGAATATAGTCCGCGCCCGCCGCTGGCCATACCGCCGCCCGAGCAGCGAAGCCAGCTTCCGCCGCCGCAGGATCAGGCGCAGACGCAGGCCACAGCGCGTATGCCGCAAGATCCGCCGCTCGCCATGCCGCCCGCTTATGGTGCGGAAGCGACGGTGCCGGAATCGGCGGCAAAAGAAGATGCACCATGGTGGGAAACGATTTTCGATTGACATGAGACAGATCATCAAGCCGTCCGCGTTTTTGTTTGCCTGCCTGTTTTTCCTGCAGGCAGCCTATGCTCATGCCGAGCAGACTGTCGATATTCTTGCCCCTAAGGCCGAGCAGTTCATGCTGGAAAACGGGCTTCAGGTCGTCGTCATCCCGGATCATCGTGCGCCCGTCGTCACGCATATGGTCTGGTACAGGGTGGGGGCGGCCGACGATCAGCCGGGCAAAAGCGGTCTTGCGCATTTTCTCGAACATTTGATGTTCAAGGGCACGAAAAAAAATCCGTCGGGCAGGTTCGTGAAATGGGTATCGGAGGTCGGCGGCCAGCAGAACGCCTTCACCAATTACGATCACACGGCCTATTTCCAGCGCGCAACCAAGAATTACCTGCCGCAATTGATGGAGTTCGAAGCCGACCGCATGACGGGCCTCGTACTGTCCGACGAAAACGTGTTGCCCGAGCGCGAGGTGATCATGGAAGAGCGTCGCATGCGCATCGAGCAGCACCCGGAAGTATTGCTGGACGAGGCGGCGCAGGCCGCCCTTTATCAAAACCATCCCTACGCTAGGCCGATCATTGGCTGGATGCATGAAATGCAACAGCTCTCGACGCAGGATGTGCTCGATTATTATCATCGCCATTACGCGCCGAACAACGCCATCCTGATCGTCGCGGGCGATGTAAACACGGACGAGGTGCGCAAGCTCGCGCGGGATACTTATGGCAAAATAGCGGCCGTGCCCGGACTGCCGCCGCGGCATCGGCCGATCGAGCCGCTCGCGCGCGCTGCGCGCAGCGTTACCTATGCCGATGCGCGCGTGGAGCAGGTGATCTGGTCGCGTGGTTATTTGACGCCTTCTTATTCGGGCCCCGTCAAGGGCGCGGCACCTGCACTCGACATTCTGGAAGGAATTTTGGGCGGCAATACAGGGCGGATCTATCAGCGCCTCGTCGTTGAGCAGAAAATCGCGGCTATGGCTACGGCCGATTACGACGCTTTTGGGCTCGACAGCGGCAGCTTTGCGATCAGCGTGACGCCGAATAGCGCTGCCGATGTTCCCACCATCGAGAAGGAGGTCGACGCCATCATCGAGGATATCGTGAAGAACGGTGTGAAGGCGGAAGAATTCGAGCGCGCCAAGGTTTCTCTTATAGCAAAAACGATTTATGCGATGGACAGCCAGACCTATCTCGCCCGCTTTTTCGGTGTCGGCCTGACCTCGGGCATGAGCTTCGACGAGATCAGGGAAGTGCCGCGCATGATTGCCGCCGTCAAACCCGACGATGTGCGCGAAGCCGCGCGTGCCTGGCTGATTAAAGAACGTTCCGTCACCGGCTATCTGACAAAAGCGGAGGCGAAATCGCAATGAACATTCGCTCCCTTACATTCGCCTTCATCGTCGCTGCCGGATTTTTTTCTGGCTTCCCGCTCGCGCATGCTGAAACCAAAGTGCAGATCCTGCATACGAAAGGCGGTATCGAAGCCTGGCTCGTGCAGAATGCGAACCTGCCGATCATCGCTGTCGAATTCGCCTTCATGGGCGGCGCCGCGCAGGATCCGAAAGGCAAGGAAGGGCTTGCCCATTTCACGGCCGGCATGTTCGACGAAGGTGCGGGACCTTTAGATGCCCGCGCCTTCCAGCAGAAATTGCAGCGGCTTGCGGTCTCGTTGAGGTTCAATCCGAGCGAGGATTATCTTGCAGGCGCAATGCAGACATTGAGCGCGAACAGGCAGGAGGCTTTCGAGCTTCTCCGCCTTTCGCTGGCGGAGCCGCGTTTCGAACAGGATGCCGTCGAGCGCGTGCGCGGGCAGGCCACGGCCATGCTGCGCAGGCAGGCGAACGATCCGGACAGGCGGGCCTATCTCGCTTTCTCGGCTGCGGCTTTCCCTGACCATCCTTATGGCAAGCCGATTGAGGGCACCGAGGAAACGGTGCGCACGATCAGGCGCGAGGACATCGTTGCCGCGCATAAGCGGTTATTGGCGCGCGACAATCTTAAAATCACCGTTGCCGGCGATATCGATGCGGTGGAACTCGAAGCGCTTCTGGATAAAACTTTCGGGGGCTTGCCTGAAAAGGCCGACCTGAAGCCCGTCGAGGATGTCGAATTGCAAAGCCGCGGCCGCCGCATCGTCGTCGATCTTAAATCATCGCAAAGCCGCATCCAGTTTGGTGCCATTGGCCCGAAACGCCACGATCCGGACTTCATGGCCGTTTCCATTCTCAGCAGTATCCTGGGTGGCGATAGCTTAACCACCCGGCTGTTCGATGCCATACGCGAGAAGCGGGGCCTGGCTTATGGTGTGAATACCAGCCTGTTATGGTATCGGCATGCCGGTATTTTCATGGGCCTTCTGTCTTCCCGCAACGAAATGGCGGCTGAGGCGCTGAAAGTGGCCGAGCAGGAGATTTCCAAATTCGCGCAGGAAGGCCCCAGCGCAAAAGAGCTCGAAGACGCCAAGAATTTCCTGGTCGGCACCTATGCCCTGCGTTTCGATACGACGGCAAAGATCGCGGGCCTCCTGCTCGGTCTTCGGGTCGACGACCTCGATCCTTCCTATCTCACCGAACGCGAAAAACTGATCTGCGCCGTGACCATCGACGACGTGCGCAAGGCTGCGCAGAAATATCTGAAGGATCCGCTTCTCGTCGTCGTTGCGGGCGAGCCCAAGGACGTGAAATCGCAGTGAGCGCGCCGTTCCAGCATTCGGTCGACTTCTGCCTTGCCACGCGCATCGGTGCGCAGGGTCTCGATGCTTTTTCTTCCCTGCCCGAACTGGCTACGGCCGGGCGCTCTCTGGAAAAATTGCGCGAGATGTCTCGCAGCAATGCCATGCCGCTCCTGCATCTGCCGCTCAAGGACGACGATCTGCCGGGCATCAAGGCTGCTGCGCAAAAACTTAAAGACAGTGCGCGCGATATCGTTTTTCTCGGCACGGGCGGCTCAAGTTTGGGCGGGCAGGCTCTCGCGCAGGTTGCCGGCTGGCATGTGCCGGGCGAGGAAGGTTTTGCCCCGGGCCCACGCCTGCATTTCATGGACAATCTCGATCCGGAAAGTTTTGCGGCATTGCTGAAAAACCTGCCGCTGAAAACCGCGCATTTTGTGATCATTTCGAAGTCCGGCAATACGGCGGAAACGCTGGTGCAGACGTTGCTTGCGCTCGAGCATCTGCAAAAAGCGGGATGCAGGATTTCGGATCACGTGCTCGGCCTGACGGAAGCCGAGAACTGGAAAACCAATGCGCTGCGCAGACTGCTGGCAAGCCATGACGTGCCGCTGCTCGATCACGACGCGCGCATCGGCGGCCGCTATTCGGCGCTCACCAATGTCGGCCTGCTGCCGGCAGCCGTCATGGGGCTCGATATCGCGGCCCTTCGTGCGGGCGCGGGTGCCGTGCTTGAGCCTGTTTTGCAAAATACCGGCGCCGAAGATGTGCCGCCCGCCTTGGGGGCTGCGATTCTCACGGCCTTTGCCGCGCGCGGCATGAACGAGGCCGTGACCATGGCCTATGCCGACAGGCTGGAGCGCTTCACGGCTTGGCATGCGCAGCTCTGGGCGGAAAGTCTCGGCAAGAACGGCAAGGGCATCACGCCGCTGCGCGCACTCGGGCCTGTCGACCAGCACAGCCAGCTCCAGCTTTTTCTCGACGGTCCCGCGAACAAGATCTTCACCATCATCACGCTCGAGAGCAAAAATAACGGCCCGCGTATCGATGCCGGTCTCGCGCAGCGCGCCGGGCTCGGCGAATTCGCAGGCAAAACCGTCGGCGATCTCACCAGTGCGCAAGGCCAGGCCACGGCCGAGACGCTCGCCAAACGCGCGCGGCCGGTGCGGCGCTTGCACCTGCCCAAACTCGACGAATATACGATGGGCGCGCTGATGATGCATTTTTTCGTTGAGACCATCATCGCAGCCGATATCCTGCAGGTGGATGCTTTCGACCAGCCGGCCGTGGAAGAAGGCAAGCTTCTGGCCAAGGCCTATCTGCGGCAGGGTTGAGTACAGGTTAAACCATGGGCGCCATCCGCCAGCTTCCTCTTAACCTTCAAAACCGCATCGCGGCGGGCGAGGTGATTGAGCGTCCGGCGGCGGCGGTGAAGGAACTTGTCGAAAACGCGCTCGATGCGGGCGCGACCACCATAGAAATTATCATTGCGGGATCCGGCGTAGAACTCATTCGCGTCACCGACAATGGTGAGGGCATGCGGCTTGCCGATCTGCAATTATGCATCGAGCGGCATGCGACCTCGAAACTGCAAAGCGAAGACCTGCTCGATATCCATACATTCGGCTTTCGCGGCGAGGCGCTGCCTTCCATCGGCGCGGTGTCGCATCTGACTTTGACGACGCGTCATCGCGACGAACCACATGGCTGGAGCTTGAGCGTCGAGAATGGCGTCAAAGGCGAGGCCGCACCCGCGGCGTTTCAAGGCGGCACGATGGTGGAAGTGCGTGCGCTTTTTCATGCCACGCCGGCGCGCCTGAAATTCCTCAAGAGTGAGCGGGCCGAGCTTGCCGCCATCGGCGACGTGCTCGAAAAGCTCGCGCTCGCCAATCCGCAGGCGCATTTCAAATGGAGCTTCAACAACCGTGCCGCGCGCAATTTTCCTCCTGCCGATAGTGCTGAGCGATTGCGAGCGATTTTCGGCTCCTCCCTGCTCGAAAATGCACTGCCTGTGAAAGCCGAAAACGAAACGCTGCGCCTTGAGGGGCTGATCGGCCGCCCCTCGCATTATCAGCCGACATCGCGCATGCAGTTTTTGTTCGTCAACGGGCGGCCGGTGCGAGACCGGCTTTTGCTCGGCGCCTTGCGCGGCGCTTATGGCGACAGTCTGCGGCGCGACCGTTTTCCCTTCGCTGCGCTGTTCGTCGGCGTGCCGGTACAGGAGGTCGACGTCAACGTGCATCCCACGAAGGCCGAAGTCCGTTTCCGCGATGCCAGCGGTTTACGCAGCCTGCTCGTGCGCGCCGTGCGCGAGGCTTTATCGAATGCGGGCATTACGCCGGTCTCCAGCAAATTGCCGGATTATTTTAGTACGCCGGACCCGGCGCCGCCTTTTCGGCAGAATGCCGGTTTTGCGGAACATGCACAGGCGGCGTTTGAAACTTTTGCGCCCGCCGCGCGCGAGCAGCGCATGCAGGTCGAGGCGAATTACCCGCTGGGAGCGGCGCGCGCGCAATTGCACGCAACCTACATCCTGTCCGAAACGCAGGAAGGCCTGATCCTGATCGACCAGCATGCCGCCCATGAACGCATCGTCTACGAAAAACTCAAACGCGCTTATGCCTCGAAAGACATGGCGCGGCAGATCCTGCTCGTGCCCGATATCGTGAGTTTGAACCCCGCGCAATGCGAGGCGCTGCTGGAGCAGACCGGCGAGCTTTCGCATTGGGGTTTTATCATCGAAAGCTTCGGGCCGGAGACGATTATCGTGCGCGAAGTACCCTCCATGCTGGGCGAAGGCGATACCGTAAATCTTTTGCGTGCGCTCGCCGACGAGATTCTGAATTTCGAGGACAGTGCGAAAGCGCAGGATAAATTATGGAGCATCGCCTCGACGATTGCCTGCCACGGTTCGGTGCGCGCGGGCAGGGTTTTGAAAATCGAGGAGATGAACGCGCTGTTGCGAGAAATGGAAGCAACGCCGCTCGCCTCCACCTGCAATCACGGCAGGCCTACTTACATTCACCTTGCGAAAGACGATCTCGAGCGGTTATTCAACCGACGTTAGCAAAATCCATCCCGAATTGGGAACGGGATCGTTAATGAAATTATCATCGAGTAAAGGAGAGATATTGTGGTTGCCGAATTCGGCCAGAACTTCGATCCGCCGTTCGGCGATGATATCCCCATGCTCGTTCAATACGACCAGATTCGTAGTGCCGGGATTTTTTCCTGAAATCACGACTGTCTTCCCATCGGCGATCGTTGCCTCGGCAATATCGTTATTGCCTATGATAATTTCATGAGCGGTGGAGTCGACGCGAAGAACTTTTTCATAATTTTGCACGACCGGGAAATTTTCCCGTTCTGTTTCCGCGGCACAAAGTTGCGTTGTGGAAAGGATTGATAAAGACAGGGTAACGTAGAAGCATATCGATTTCATATAATTCTCCATTCCTGAATTGTTAACGATTTGTAACCAAAATTGGTAAAAAGAAGTTTAACTGTTTGCCAGTTTCAGAAAGAGCAACAGGCTGTCGCTGTTATCCCGCCGGTCAATGATTTCGAAGCCCTTGTCGATCTTCAAAGCGGCCTTTTTGCTTTCTTCCACGACGATGAGTGCATTTTTATTGAGCCAGCCGCCAGCTGCGGCTGAAGCGAGCGCTGCCTCCGCCAGACTCTTGCCGTAGGGCGGATCGCAGAATACGAGATCGAAAGGCGGCAGCGTGCCGATGGGACCCATCTTCGTCGCATCGCGCTTGAAAAGTTTGGTGGCACCCGTGAGCCCAAGCGCTTCGATATTGTCGCGGATCAGCCCGCGCGCCTGCACGCTCTGGTCGACAAACAGACAAAATACCGCGCCGCGCGAGAGCGCTTCAAAGCCGAGTGCGCCGGTTCCCGCAAACAGGTCGAGCACGCGCGCATCCTGCACGGGATCGTCGAAACTGTGCGCCAGAATGTTGAACAGCGTTTCGCGTAAGCGATCGGATGTGGGGCGGATGGCGTCGGATGCAGGCGCGCGCAGGCCGTGCCCCTTAAATTTGCCGCCGATAATACGCATCAGGGCTTACGCTTGAAAGGCCTTTTGCCAAAAGGCTTTTTGGGCGCTGCCTTGAACCCGCCCGGTTTATGTTTGCGAAAAGGCTTGTCGCGGGGTTTGTCGCCTGTGGCATCTCCTATGCGTCCCTCACGCCGTGGCCAGTTTTTTTTCTCGAATTTTTTATCATTGTCGCGCTCGAAGCGCGGACGCTTGTCTTTCGAAAACCCGCCCGGCCTGCTTTTGCGGAAGGGTTTGTCGCCTGTGGCATCTCCCTCACGCCGTGGCCAAGTTTTCTTTTCGAATCTTTTTTCACCATCGCGTTGAAAACGCGGACGGCTGTCTTTCGAAGATCCGCCCGGTCTGTCTTTGCGAAAAGGTTTGCCGCGTGGTGTATCGCCAGTACCCCCCTCGCGCCGTGGCCAGCTTTTTTTCTCGAATCTTTTTTCACCATCGCGTTGAAAACGCGGACGACTGTCTTTCGAAGATCCGCCCGGTCTGTCTTTGCGAAAAGGTTTGCCGTGTGGTGTATCGCCAGTACCCCCCTCGCGCCGCGGCCAGCTTTTCTTCTCGAATTTTTTTCGCCGTCGCGATCGAAGCGTGGGCGGCTGTCTTTAGAAAACCCGCCCGGGCTGCGTTTGCGGAAGGGTTTGTCGCCTGTGCGCTCTTCGCTACTCTGGAATCGATTATCGAAATTTTTTCTGCCGCGCGTGCGCGTTGTGCTGCCGACCGAAATCTTGCGTCCCTTTCGGTCCTGAACCGATTTTTGCTCGAGGCGCAATTGCTGCGTGCCATCGTCGCGGCTGATGCGGCGCGTATCGTCTTCCTGAAGCCGTGCATAGCGCTCGGCCTTGGCGGTTGCGCGCGGCGCATGATTTTCCTTATAGCCCCGCTTTTCGAGACGGGGGGCCGCATGTTCCCTGCGCTTGCCGGAAAAATCGAGCTTCGCCTCGCGGATCAGGCGCGGGCCCAATTGCTGCTGCAGCAGGCGCAATGAGACCTCGCGCGCCTCACCGGGTTTCAGGTCTCGCAGCTGGAACGGGCCGAAAGAAATGCGGATCAGCCGGTTGACGGCAAGCCCGAGATGTTCGGCGATATGCTTGATCTCGCGATTCTTGCCTTCACGAATGCCCATGATCAGCCAGATATTGTCGCCCGTGCCGCGCTCTAATTCCGCCTCCACCGGGCCGTAATCGATGCCATCGATGCTGACGCCGTTTGCAAGCGAGGCGAGCTGTTCGTTGGTCACTTCGCCGAAAGCGCGCACGCGATAGCGCCGCAGCCAGCCGGTGGCGGGCAGTTCCAGCACGCGCTTCAGCTCGCCGTCATTGGTCAGAAGCAGCAAGCCTTCGGTGTTGATGTCGAGCCGCCCGACAGACATCACGCGCGGCAGATCCTCCGGCAGGTTGTCGAATACGGTGGGCCGCCCTTCCGGATCGCGCTCGGTCGTCACGCAGCCTTTGGGCTTATGGTAGAGCCATAGCCGCGTGTGCTCGCGTTGCGGCAGCACCCTGCCGTCCAGTGTGATTTTATCCTCGGGCAAAACATTGAGCGCGGGCGAGGTGATGGTCCGCCCGTTCACGCTCACGCGCCCCTGCTCGATCGCATCCTCCACATCGCGGCGCGAGCCCAGGCCCGCGCGCGCCACAACCTTGGCGATACGCGTGCCGGGATAAGGGCTTTTTTGTTCGTCTTTCCCGCGAAACTGCGGCATTTTCTTTTTAAAGGGCATGAGGGCGTGATAGCACAGTTCCATGTCGATAACAGGGGACAGGCAGGAAAATATCTGGCAGCTCGCTTTCGCGCAGGCGGAAGAGGCGGTGCGCCAGGGCGAAGTGCCGGTCGGTGCCGTGCTGGTGGCGCCGGACGGGCAAATCCTGAGTGCCGCGGCCAATCGCACCATTTCGCTGCGCGATCCCTCCGCCCATGCCGAAATACTGGCGATCCGGGAAGGCGCGCAAAAGCTTGCCAACGAGCGCCTTACCGGCTGTTCGCTTTATGTCACGCTCGAGCCTTGCGCCATGTGTACGGCTGCGATTTCGCTCGCCCGTATCGAAAAGCTTTATTATGCGGCCTTGGACGAAAAGGGCGGGGCGGTCGAAAACGGCGTGCGTTTTTTTAGCGCCGCGACATGCCATCATCGGCCGGAAGTCTATGGCGGTTTTTATGAGGAGCGGGCGTCAGCGCTGCTGAAGGATTTTTTCGCGCGGAGACGATAACAGTGCCCGCCAGCCGATATCGCGGCGGCAGAAACCTTCGCTCCAGCCGATCTGATCGACGGCGGCATAGGCCTTCGCCTGCGCTTCCGCCAATGTCGCGCCTAATGCCGTGATATTGAGAACGCGCCCGCCATTCGCAACAAGCTTTTCGTCTTTTTCGGCGGTGCCGGCATGAAACACGATAACGCCTTTCATTTTTTCGGCCTGTGCGAGATCGGGCAGCGGGCTGCCTTTTTGCACGGCGCCCGGATAGCCCTTCGCCGCCAGCACCACGGTGAGCGCATGTTCGTTGCGCCATGAAGCGTGCTTGTTTTGTAATGTGCCGTCAACGCAGGCGAGCATCAGCTCGATGATGTCGCCTTGCAGCCGCGGCAAAATAACCTGCGCCTCCGGGTCGCCGAAGCGACAATTATATTCGATCAACTTCGGCCCGGCCTCGGTCAATATCAGCCCGGCATAGAGCACGCCTTGATAAGGTGTGCCGTGTTTTGCGAGCGTGGCGATAGTGGGCGCGATAATGCGCTCGAGCACTTCTTTTTCGAGCGCGGGCGTGAGAACGGGCGCCGGCGAATAGGCGCCCATGCCGCCGGTATTGGGGCCGCTGTCGCCATCGAAGACACGCTTGTGATCCTGCGCACTCGTCAGTGGCAGAATGTTCGTGCCGTCGCTCAGCGCGAAGAACGACACCTCCACGCCTTCCAGAAAAGTCTCGATAACAATGCTTTCCCCGGCACTGCCGAAACTGCCTTCGAAACAATCGTCGATGGCTTTGAGCGCTTCCTCTTCAGTCGTCGCCACCGTCACGCCTTTTCCCGCCGCAAGCCCGTCGGCCTTGATCACGATAGGGGCGCCGAATTTTTTCACATGCTCGTGCGCCTTGGCGGCGTCCGTGAATTCACGATGATGCGCGGTGGGAATGCCCGCCTTCGCGCAAAGCCTTTTGGTGAAACCTTTCGAGCCTTCGAGCTGCGCCGCCTGGCGCGTGGGGCCGAAGGCTTTTATGCCGGCTGCGGAAAGATCATCCACCAGCCCCGCCACCAGCGGCGCCTCGGGGCCGACGACGACAAGGCCGATGTCTTTAAGCCCGCAAAACTCGATAACGGCCTGATGGTTGCCGGCATCAAGGCCGACAATTTCTGCCAGTTTCGCAATGCCGGGATTGCCGGGCGCGCAATAAAGCCTTTTCAATTGCGGGCTTTGCCGCAAAGCCAGGGCAAGGGCATGCTCGCGCCCGCCGCCGCCGATCAGAAGCACGTTTGGCATCTGGAATTCCTTGCTCTGGAATTTCTTGGAAAAAAGTCCCATATTCGTTTAAGCAGGGGATGCAACGAAGAGCAAGGAATGTAAAGCGTATGGTTGCGATTGATGCCCTGTCGAATGTCGCCGAATACACGGTTTCGGAGCTGTCCGGTGCGCTAAAGCACATGATCGAGGACGCCTATGGCCATGTGCGCGTGCGCGGCGAGATTTCGGGCTATCGCGGCCCGCACAGTTCCGGCCATTGCTATTTCGCCCTGAAGGATACGAGCGCCAAGCTGGAGGCCGTGATCTGGCGCGGCCAGTTCGGCCGCCTCAAATTCAAGCCGGAAGAGGGGCTCGAGGTGATCGCTACCGGCAAGCTCACCACCTATCCCGGTTCCTCGAAATATCAGATCGTGATCGACCGTATCGAGCCCTCTGGTGCCGGCGCGCTGATGGCGCTCTTGGAAGCGCGGCGCAAACAGTTCGCGGCCGAGGGCCTGTTCGATGCCTCCCGCAAGAAACCGCTGCCGCAACTTCCGCTCACCATAGGGATCATCACCTCGCCGACAGGCGCCGTCATTCGCGACATACTGCACCGGATCGCCGATCGCTTTCCTGTACGTGTGCTTGTGTGGCCGGTGCGCGTGCAGGGCGAGACGAGCGCGCAGGAGATTGCGCGCGCCATTGCCGGTTTCGATACGGGCACGTTTTTGCCGCGCCCGGACCTGCTGATCGTTGCGCGCGGTGGCGGCAGTATCGAAGATCTCTGGTCCTTCAACGAGGAAATCGTTATTCGCGCTGCCGCCGCCTGCACGCTGCCGCTGATCTCGGCCATCGGCCATGAAACGGACTGGACGCTGCTCGACCATGTCGCCGATCTGCGCGCGCCGACTCCGACGGCGGCAGTGGAACTCGCGCTGCCTGTGCGCCAGGACCTGATCGTGCAGCTCTCGCAGATGGGCGCGCGCAAACTGCGCGCCGTCACGCAATATCACGAGCGCTTGAAGAAACATCTCGAAGCGCTGCGCCGCGCGCTGCCTAAGCTCGATGCGCTGATGGCGCTGCCGCGCCAGCGTCTCGACCATGCCGGGGAAAATCTGGCGCGCGCGGTACTCACGCATGTGAAGCAGGAGCGCGTCAGGCTCGCACGTGCCGCGCAAGGCCTTTCCCTGCCGTTGCTCACGCAGCGTCTTGCGCGCTGGTGGGAGAGGATTACCGATGCGCACCGGCGCATGAATTGCGCAGCCCATGTTGAGGTAAGGCGGCAGCGGGCGGCGTTGAACAATCTCGACAAGCTTTTATCGTCTTTGAGCTATCGCAGCGTGTTGTTGCGCGGCTATGCCGTGGTGCGGACCGAGAGCGATGAAATTCTCATGCGCAGTACGCAGGTGAGAGCGGGCGAGAACCTGTCGCTCGAATTCGCCGACGGGCAGGCGAAGGTGACGGCAGACGCGCAGCAGGCCGACTTTTTTGGCACCCGCGAGAAAAAGCGTTAGAGTGAAGCCATGAACAATTTCGATCCCCGATTCGCGCCGGATGCCGAGGCAAAACTCGACTATCTCTCCTCGGATTATCGCATCATCCGGCACGGCACATTCGTGCGCTGCGCGGTGACGAAAGAGCCCATCCTGCTCGAAGACCTGAAATATTGGAGTGCCGAGCGGCAGGAGGCCTATGCCTCGCCGCAGGTCGCGCTCAAGCGCTACCTGGAAATCTCAAAGTCCGCTTAAGCAGCGCATCGAACGCTTCATTGTCGTCGGGAGCGAATTTTACGGCAACGCTGTTGGTAAGGCCCGTAAGCTGCCCGCGCGTGGCATCAAGACCCTGCAGGCGCACGCGGTCCTTCTCCGTCGTTACAAGCGTCAGGTTTTCCTTCGTGGCCAGCGCGATCAGCCGCCGTGCGTCGAGTGCCGTGTAGATATGATGGTCGGGGAAGATTTCGAAATGAAAAATTCTCGCGCCCAATTTTTGCAGCGTGGCGCGAAATTTCTCCGGCTTGCCGATGCCGCAAAAAGCCAGCACGCCGCGGTCTGCCAGCCATTCCGCATCCTGCGTCTGCAATGAGGCCGGAAATCGATACGGAAATTGCAGGCGGTCGAGCGATGCGTGCCGCGCCGCATTGCCGGATTTTATGACGATGACGGCATCGATGCGTTTTTCCTGCCAGGAGAGCGCCGCGCGCAGCGGGCCTGCCGGAAAAACCCGCGCATTGCCGAAGCCGTTTTGCTCGTCGGCAAGCGCCAGCGTCAACGTCTTTTGCAGATGCGGGTTTTGCATCCCGTCATCCATGATCAGCACGCTTGCATGATGTTCGATCGCCATTTGCGCGCTGAGCACGCGGTCGGCGCCGATGATCGTCGGCGCCACGCGGGCGAGCAGCAGCGGCTCGTCGCCGACATCCTGCGGGCGGTCCTTGTCGGGATCGACGATATGGGGGCCGTGCAGGCTGCCGCCATAGCCGCGCGAGAGGATGAAAGGCCGCTCGCCCCATCTCTTCAGCCGCTCCGCGATGAAAATGACGGCAGGCGTTTTTCCGGCACCCCCGAGCGTGAAATCGCCGACGCAGATCACGGGCCGCTCGACGCGTTCCGGTTTTGTGAACTTCCATCTCAAACGAACAGCGAGATCGTAGAGCCAGCTTAAGGGGGCCAGCAGCAGGGCGGCGAGGCCAAGACGTCTCGACCAAAAACACGGCGTTCTCATGTGCGCGCGGCCGTGAGATATGGTTGCAGGCAGGTCAGCGTCTTGTCGAGCGCGCCGCCGAGTCGCGAAACCGCATCGCGTGCGCGCACGGCCATGATCTTCACCTCGTCCGGGTGGTCGAGCAGCGCGCGCAGGCTCGAGCGCAGATCGTTGGCGCTGCGTACGCATTGTGCGGCACCCGCAGCGCTGAGCTTGTTGTAGACATCGACGAAATTGTCGACATACGGCCCGTAAAGCAAAGCGCAGTCGAGCTGCGCGGGCTCGATCGGGTTCTGCCCGCCATGCGGTACGAGCGAGCCGCCCATGAACACGATGTCGGCGGCGCGATACATCAGGCCAAGCTCGCCGATCGTATCAAAGAGATAGATATCGACACTGCTCTGCGGCAGTTGCCCGAGGCTGCGCCGTGCCGTTTTCAGCCCGGAAGAGGCGGCAAGCTGTTCGATGCGCTCGGCGCGTTTTGGGTGGCGCGGCGCCAGCAGCGTGAGCAGCTTGGGATAAAGAAGCTTGAGTTGCACGGTCTGGTTCAGGATCTGCTCTTCCTCGCCGTCATGCGTGCTGGCAGCCGCCCACACGGCACGTCCCGTCAGCAGCGCGCTGAGCGTCGAGAGATCGACGGCGCGCGCGGGCGCTTCCAACGCATCGAATTTCAGATTGCCGCAAAGCCGCATCTTGCGGATGCCGAGCTTGGAAAAACGCTCGGCGTCGGTCTCGCTCTGCACGAGGATCATGTCGAAGCAGCCGAGCAGCCAGGCGATCAGCGGTCGCAGGCGCGACCAGCGGCGCAGGGATTGGGTGGAGAGGCGCGCATTCAGCAGGATTTTCGGAATGCCCCGCCGCGTCAGTTCAAAAAGCGTGTTCGGCCAGAGCTCCTGCTCGACGAACAGCGCCAGTTGCGGTTTCCAGTAATCGAGAAAATGCGCGACCCAGGGCGGCGCATCGATGGGCGCGAACTGGTGCGTCACATGTTCGCCCTTGCGCTGCTCGGCGAGTGCTGCACTGGTGCGCGTCACCGTGGTCAGCAGGATTTCGAAACCCTGTTCCGTCAGCTTCGAGAGAAGCGGCAGCACGGCGAGTGTTTCGCCGACGCTTGCCGCGTGAATCCAGATCAGCGGTCCGGCCTGGCGCACGGCGCCCGCCCGCCCGTAACGCTCCGAAATACGCGCCAACTCTTCCTTGCCGCGCCAGTGCCGGTAGAGCAGCAGCACATATAAGAGCGGCAGCACAAGCCAGGTGATGGCACGATAGACGTGAAACAGGAGAGGCGGCTTGTTCATCTGCCCATTTTATAGGGTTTATCGCTTAAATGACAGGCGCGCTCAGTGGCCCGTTTCAGCCTTTCTTCAAGTGTCCGGCGTGCCGTTTCCAGCTCATTCTCGTCCGCATCCGGCGGGATATGGAGCGGCTCTCCCGCGACAAGGGCGAGCCGCCCGAAAGGCAGCGGCAGGCAGGCGCGGTCCCATGATTTTTCGAAAATATGGCCGCGCGACGTCATCAGGGCAAGCGGGTAGATCGGCCGCCCGGAAGCCTGCGCCAGCGCGATCACGCCACGCCCGGCCTTTTCGGCGATCTTGGGCACATCGGCCGTCATGCCGATGCTGGCGCCCGCCTCGAGCATGCGCACCATCTGGCGGAAAGCACCGGCACCGCCCTTGGCCGCCACCTGCCGCTCCGGGCTGCCGGAGCCGCGGATCGCCTCGAAGCCGCAGTGACGCGCAATGCGCGCGACGATTTCGCCGTCGCGATGGCGCGACACAAGAAGTGCTACCTTTTCATTTTTGGAATAGATCATCGGCGCCATGAAAAGCTGGCCGTGCCACAGCGTGGTGATGATCGGCCAGTCTTTCTCGGCGCGCTCGTAAATATCGGCGGGCTCGACGACAAGTTTCGACGTCGCGCGGACAAGGCGCAGATAGGCGGCACCCAGCCAGCCTACGAGTTCAAGAAAGAAATTCGAACGCAGCAGACGTTTTAGCATTGCCGTCAGTCATGTTGCGGCGCCGTTGCCGCGGGGTCGAGCAGGCGGTGCAGATGCACGATGAAATAGCGCATATGCGCATTGTCCACGCTGGCCTGCGCCTTTGCCTTCCACGCCGTATGCGCGCTGGCATAGTTCGGGTAAAGGCCGACGATGTCGAGCTTTCCCAGGTCCTTGAACTCGGTGCCGTCGAGCGTCGTCAGCTCGCCGCCGAACACCAGGTGCAGAAGTTGCTGTTTTTCCGTCATGTTTCAAATCCTCACGATATTTTTTTGATGGCGCTTTCGCTTTCGATACAGGTTCTCGCCTGCGCGCCGAAAGCCCCGAGTGCCGGATGCGTCAGCTCGCGGCGGTTATAGCGCGGGCTGTCGCCTTGCGCATCGATCAGAAGCCCGCCCGCTTCCTCGAGCAGCAGATGCGCGCCGGCAATATCCCAGTCATGCGCATCGGGACGCGAGAAGGCGGCGGCAAGCTCGCCCTCGGCCACGCGCGCAAGCCGCAGGGCAAGCGAGGAAATGGGCGGCACTTTCCGGCACTGAAGAAAATATGTCCAGCACTCCTGCGGCGTACCCGAGATAAGCATATTGTCGAGAGTGCTGCCTGTATTGCCGCCGAGCTTTTGCCCATTGCAGTAGGCGCCGCCGCCGCGCGCGGCATGATAAAGTTTTTTTAAGGCGGGTGCATGAACCACGGCGGTTTGCGGCAGGCCGTTTTCCACCACCGCGAGCGCGATCGACCAGTCGTCGTCGCCGTTCAGAAAACCGCGCGTGCCGTCGATGGGATCGACGACGAAAATGCGTGCCGCATCTAGGCGGTGCGTCGTGTCGGCCGTTTCCTCGGACAGCCAGCCATAATGCGGCCGGGCAGTGCGCAGCGTCTCCTTCAGATAATCGTCGACCGCCATATCCGCCTCCGAGACGGAGGAGGAGGCGCCTTTCAGCCAGGATTTCGGATTGTTGCGGAAAAAGGACAGCGCGATCTCGCCCGCGCCCTGCGCCGCATCTTTCAAAAGTGAGAGATCGTCCTGCATGCGCTGCTAGCCGCGCAGGAGCGGCAGCAGAAGAATGGTCAGGCTCGCCAGCGCCAGCGAGGCCATGATCAGCCCCATGCCGAGCACGCGCCCCATCGAGCGCGCCGGCGAGGAATGCAGGCCCGCAATATGCAAAACCCGGCCGGCAAGGGATGTGACCCCGAACAGATGCGCGCTCAGCGCGCCGACATCCAGCACCGCGAAAAACAGCATCAGCACCAGCGTCGGTGCCAGATATTCGGCCGTATGCCCGTGCATGCGCACGATCTGGAGGAACTGGACGTCCTCGCCATTCCCGAGCCCGATCCTGCGCTTCAGCCGCTCGCGCACCACAAGCGCGCTGAGGGCCAGGAAGATCAGGACATGGATGGCGCTGTAAAAAGCGGCAATATTCAGGGCATGCTGCGTCGACATGGCTCCGATGTCGCGCATTTGAACGAAAGGCGCAAGCCTTCCTTGACCAGCAGGCAGGGTTTCAAAGCCGCAAAGGCCTGTTAACCACGATTGTTAAGCTCCCGCTAACGGAATGGCCCGATCCTGTCCCTTACGGCCGAAGACCCAAAGTCAAATAAGGGCAAGGCCAACAGGGAGTTGTCACGTGCGTCGACCCGAACAGGGCCAAGCAGGCTATCAAGCCGGCTGTATAGCTATTCTGCCGGCATCGAGCGCCGCTTCGCGGTCGTTGAAGCAGCCGCAGGCGGAACTGCGCCCCACGGAGCGGGCCGTCATCATCCATCGCCTCGGGCGGGCCGGCTGTCCCATGCATATTTCGGTGCCGCTCGACCATTACCGGGGCGTCAGTGCCGATATCCGCTATGGGCAGGACGGGCTGCATTGCGATGTCGTGCTCGCGCACGGCAATTCCGATTACGATGTCGTGCTGTTTTCGGCCGACGACGACGAAAATATTCTGGCCGAATGGCATGCTTGGGCTGCGCGGCTCTCATTGCCTTTGTTGATTCGCTCCGAACATGGGGATGTGCTGACACGTCAGCGCTTCGGCCCTTTGCAGGTAGATGGCGTATCGCCGCGCCGCGCGCGCAGGCTGTTCCTGATGCGGCGTCCGCGTTTCCTGCGCCGCCGTCTGACCGGCAGCAAACCGTCCGTGTTGCGCGTGCATCACGAGCGCGAAATCATCGCGCGCGACTAAAACGCGTACAGAATTATTCCATCCAGTACGAGCGCTGCGAAAACCGTCAACCCGGCGAGCTTGTTTTCGCGAAACGCATGCAGGGCCGAGGTGGGATCGTCGGCTTTCAGCATATAAACCTGCCGTCCCAGCAACAGAATGAGCAGCAGAATGCCGACATAGGCGATAAAGCCCGCCTGCGCCAGCTTGAAAGCGCTGCCCATGAAAACAATGGCGAGCGCATAGCAGATGCCGACGAAAGCGGTTGCGTTCTTGCCGAAATGGCGCGGGGTGGAGCCGATGCCGATCAGCGCGTCGTCCTCCACGTCCTGCATGGCGTAGATCGTATCGTAG
The DNA here is from genome assembly GCA_963714065.1 of uncultured Alphaproteobacteria bacterium. Lineage (GTDB taxonomy): Bacteria > Pseudomonadota > Alphaproteobacteria > Rhizobiales > UBA4765 > JAZKID01. The sequence continues at coordinate 1,707,872 of OY970226.1, forward strand.
CCGACCGTCCAGCAGATCGCGCTCGCATAAAGCATGATCGGCGCAAGACCGAGCGGGCCGCCATGCGCGCTCCAGCCCAAAAGCGCCCCCCAGCTGAACGCAAGCCCCAGCACAAGCTGCGGAAAATCGCTGAAGCGCTTCACATAGGGATAAACGGCGACGGGCACGATCGACAAAAGGCCAAGGAAAATGCTGAAGCCGTCGAACTGCATGAGGATCACGAGCCCGGCGAGCAGGAGCGTCACCATCAGCAGCAGGGTTTCGCGCTCGCTGACGATACCGGCCGCAAGCGGGCGTGCGCGCGTGCGGGCCACCTGCCTATCGAGATCGCGGTCGATGTAATCGTTCCAGATGCAGCCCGCCCCGCGCATGACGATGGCGCCGCAGACGAACAGGAAGAGGTTCCATACATTCGGCAAGGCATGTTTTTCGGCAAGCGAAGCCAGCGCCTCGCCCCACAGGCAGGGAATCAGCAGCAGCCAGACGCCGATCGGCCGGTCGAGCCGCATCAGCCGCAGATAGGGCTGAAGGCTTTCCGGCATGCGCGAGATCCAGTGATGGGGCAGGGCGTCGGGAGTGGTTGGATTGTCCATCATTCTGCTTTGCCGGGAAATGGGGGAGTGTGCAAGTCTGCAATTGTCATTCCCAGCCGAGCCAGTGTGAAACATTGGCGAGGGGAAGGGAATCTAAAGATTGTATGGATCCCCTTCCCTCGGCGCTCATTTCATTCGCGCCTCGCCGGAGATGACAGAGACGTAAGCGAATTTCAGATGAAATACATTGCCAAAAACCTGATCGGCCCGCTATGAAATCCCGTGACCTCCCGTCTGCCACGGCTTTATATCGACGCGCCCCTGCGGGCGAATGCGCATTGCGAGGCCACGCCCGAGCAGGCGCATTATCTTGGCCATGTCCTGCGCCTGAAGGTTGGCTGCGAGATCCGTCTCTTCAACGGGCATGACGGCGAATGGCTTGCCGCGCTCGACTTTCCCAGAAAGAAAAAATGCGTGATGAAGGCTGAGCGCCAGCTTCGTGCGCAAACGCAGGCGGAAGATATTTTCTATCTCTTTGCGCCACTGAAGCAGGCGCGGCTCGATTATATGGCGCAGAAAGCGACCGAAATGGGCGCAGCACAGCTCGTGCCCGTGCTCACACAGAATACGCAGGTGTCGCGCGTGAATGTCGCGCGCCTGCAGGCTAATGCGGTCGAGGCGGCAGAACAGTGCGAACTTTTGCAAGTTCCGCAAGTTCAAGCCGTGCAAAGCCTTGACGCCGTGCTTGCAAGTTGGCACGCGGAAAGGGTGCTGATTTTTTGCGACGAATCCGCCGATCTCGAATCGCCGCTGAAAAAATTGCAAGCCTTGCGCGGCATGCCTTGTGCCGTTCTGGTCGGTCCCGAAGGCGGTTTTACGAAAGACGAGAGAGAGGATTTGCTGAACGCTTCTTTCACGCTTCCCATTTCGCTCGGTCCCCGCATCCTGCGCGCCGATACGGCTGCCGTTGCGGCGCTGGCGATGCTCTGGCAGGCGCGCGCTTAGGAGATGTGACCCTAAATGGCTGTCGAAATTTTAGACGATACGCCGGTTGAGAGCATCGGCGACCTCGTGGCCTATATGGAGCAAGGCTGCAAGCCGAAAGCCGACTGGCGCATCGGCACCGAGCACGAGAAATTCGTTTTCGCAAAAAATAATCTCAAGCCCGCGCCATATGAGCCTGACGGCATTGCCGCCCTGCTCGAAAATCTCGCGCTCGGACTCAACTGGGATCGCGTTGTTCAGGACGGCAAGCTGATCGGCCTCTCCGATCCCGCAAGCAAGGCGGCAATCAGCCTCGAGCCCGGCGGGCAGTTCGAACTTTCTGGCGCGCCGCTGCGAACGCTGCACGAAACAGGCGAGGAGATCGATGCGCATCTGCGCGCCGTGCATCGTGCGGCCGAAAAACTGGATCTTTCCTTTCTCGGTCTTGGCCTATGGCCCGCAGGGATTTTGAGCGACATGCCGCGCATGCCGAAGCGCCGCTACGACATCATGCGCAATTACATGCCGCAGGTCGGAACCCTGGGCCTCGACATGATGCATCGCACCTGCACGGTGCAGGCGAATATCGATTTTTCCTCGGAGCAGGAGATGGTGAAGATCATGCGCATCGGCATGGCGCTGCAGCCTGTCGTCAGCGCGCTGTTTTCCGCCTCTCCCTTTGCCGGGGGGAGGCCGAACGGTTTTCAAACCTATCGCACGCATATCTGGCAGCATACCGACGCCGACCGCGCAGGCATCCTGCCTTTCGTGTTCGATGCCGATATGGGCTTTGCGCGCTATGTGCAATGGGCGCTCGACGTGCCGATGTATTTCGTCAAGCGCGGCGATGTCTATCACGATGTCGCGGGTGTGCCGTTCCGTGCGCTGCTGGAAGGGAAAGTGCCGCAGCTCCCCGATGAACGTGCAACGCTCGCCGACTGGTCGAACCATCTCGGCACGCTGTTTCCCGAAGTACGGCTGAAACATTTCATAGAGATGCGCGGCGCCGATGGCGGGCCGCTGTCGCATATCAAGGCGCTGCCCGCTCTGTGGGTCGGCCTGCTTTATGACGAGGGCGTGTGCGAGGCGGCCTATGAGCGGATCAAGGCCTGGTCGGCGGAAGACGTGATCGATTTATACCGGCATATGCCGCGCGAGGGATTTGCGGCACGCATCCGCGGCAGGCTCGCGCTCGAAGTGGCGCGCGATATCGTGGCGCTGGCCGAACAGGGCCTGCGCGCGCGCGGGTACAAAAACGAAAAAGACGAGGACGAGAGCGTTTTTCTGAGCGTTCTTAAAACGCGCGTCGCGTCCGGAACGAACCTGTCCGACCGGCTGCTGGAAAAATTTGCCGCAAACTGGCACGAAGAGATCGCGCCCGTGTTCGAGGCCTGCAGGCTTTGATTACATCGCCGTTGCCGTCATGAGCGGATTGAAATTGTTTAGCGTCGAGACGATCTGCTCTTCCAGCGCCTGCGCGCCCAGCGTGAGCTGGCCGGTGGCGTGGAGAACGGCAACGTCGCAATGCGGCATTTGCGGAAAGCCGTCTTCCGGCGTGAGCACGCGCATTTCGGGCTTGAGGCCGGATTCGGGCAAGATGCTGACGGCAAGACCCGCAAGCACGGCGGCGCATAGCGCCGAAAAATCCCAGCTCGAATAGGCCATACGGAACGGGCGGTTGACGGCGTCGAGCGCGGCACAGGCCGCCTGCCGCCATTCGCATTCGCGCTTACCCATGGCGAGCGGCACGACATTTTCCTGCCAGATATTGCTGTGGGTTGCCGCCACCCATAGCACGCGCTCGCGCCGAAACACGCGTGCCTGCGGCATGGTCTTCGTGCGCGTGACGATGGCAAGATCGATCTCGTGCTGGGAGAGCGCATCGAGCAGCAGCGGTGTTGAGGCGCAGCTCACCGTCACCTCGACGCGCGGATGCGTTCTCGCAAAACGGGCAAGAATGGTGGGCAGGATGCGCTCGGCATAATCGTCCGGCATGCCAAGGCGCACCGCGCCGTCGATCTGTGGCCCGCGAAAATGCGACATGGCTTCGGCATTGAGTTGAAGAATGCGGCGGCTGTAATCGACAAGCTCGCGTCCCGCTTCGGTCAGGCGGCTTTGCCGCCCGTCTTTCAGAAATAACGGCCGCCCGGTGATTTCCTCAAGCCGTTTCATCTGCATGGAAACGGCAGATTGAGTTCTTGTTGACCTCTTCGGCGGCCTTGGTGAAATTTCCAGTCTCGGCAATGGCAACCAGGGTTCGAAGCTGGTCGGTATCGAGCAGTGGAAGCATGAAACCTCTCATATAACGAAAATTAATACTTACTATTATAAACATTCGTTGGAATGATCAATTGGATTTTGTTATAGACCCTGCGAGCCGGGGCATTCAACAGAGTTCTTGTAAGGAGTTGAAAATGAAGATTTTTCAATGGGAATTGCATGTGTCATAATGTCTGGCTGTTTTTCCATTCCCTGGCCAGGCAAGATCAATCCCTGCCTGCCGATGAAGCCCTGCTGTGCGATATCGGCATGCTGGAAAAGGGAGAGCATATTCATGGCTTTCCCAGCCCATCCTTCGATTTTGCGGCCAAGCATTCGCCCCTGTCGAACGGCATAACGGGTCTTTAAAGGCGGCGTGCCCGCCGCTCAAGCCTCCCAATCACATAAAAGCTTGTGGCCATGGCGCCGAGGCCGAACAGCACGGCGCCAAGGCCCTGGCCCATCAGCACGCCTTTCACGCCGTAATATCTGCCGAGGATATAGACGAAGGGAATGGTGCCGAGCGTGGCGCGGCCCCAGTTGAAGGCGGTCGACAATAGCGGAAAGCCAAGATTGTTAAACGCGGCATTGGCCGCAAACAGCACGCCCATGAACAGGAAAGTTCCTGCGACATAGGTGCAATAAAAGCGGATCAGGCCGGCGCTTTCGTCTTTAGCCGCAAACAGGAGCGCGATCAGGTCCTGCACGGCAAAAAGCAGGGCCCACACCAGCAGAATATACAGGCAGACGATGGTGAGGCTGTAGCGCATGGTCTGGCGCAGCCGCGTAAAATGCCGTGCGCCGAGATTTTGCCCGAGGATGGGGCCGATCGAGCCCGAAAGCGCAAAGCTCGCGCCGAAAGCAAGCGGGATGATGCGGTTGATGATCGCCCAGGCCGCCACCGCCGCATCGCCATAGGCGGACATGGCGGCAGTGACATAAATATTAGCGACGGGCGTTGCGATATTCGTGAGAATGGCCGGAGCGGCGATGGCGCTGATCGCGTGGATATTGTCGCGCACGATTTTCCGGCGCGGTGCTGCGACAAGTTTATGCACGGCGAAAACGCCGTAGGAGCCGATCGCCACCAGCATCAGCCGCGCCAGCGTCATGACGATGGCGGCACCGTCCAGCCCAAGCCCGAACACGAAAATGAAAAGCGGGTCCATGGCGGCGGTGAACAGCCCGCCGCCCAGCGTCACCCACATGCCGCGCCGCGCATCGCCGACCGCGCGCAGAATTCCCATCTGCACCATGCTGATGCCGAGCAGCGGCGTCGAGGGAAGCGTGATCAGCAGGAAGCGCGTGGCAAGTGCCAGTGTGTCACCCTGTGCGCCGATCAGGCTAAGCAAAGGCTTTGCGAGCGGCATCAGAATGGCGATCAGGAGAACGGTGAGGCCGAAAATATAAAGCAGGCCGGTGCCTGCAATCTCCCTTGCCTTGTCGCGCTTTCGCGCACCGATGGCCTGCGACATCAGTGCACTGACGCCGATCATGACGCCGATGCAGACCGAGACGAGGAAAAAACCGATCACCGCGGCATAGCCGACGGCTGCCGTGAGCTTTTGATCCTGCAGCCAGGAAATATAGAGCAGGTTCAGGAAATCGACCGCGAAAACCGCCATCAGGCCGATGCTGCCGGCCGCCGACATGATCACGACGTGATGCAGAATGGAACCATGCGTGAATTTGCCCGGTGGCGCCAGCGGCAGCAGCTCTTCGTGCGGGTCGATTTCAGCTGCGGGCTGAACCGTCTCCGTCATCGCCGCGACGATAGGTCGTGAAAAAGCTGGCAGAGCATAATGAAAGCGCGCTGGTGGATGCCCGGCGCCTCGCTTTCCTTTGATCCTGCAACATTGAGCACGCGGATATGGTTGCCATGCACCCATTCGCGAACCTTGTGCTGCCAGCCGTCGTCGAGGATCGAGACGATGCAGCAGGGTTTGCGCATTTTTCCGGCTAGCGCGATGGTCAGCTCCAAGCCGCCTGCGGGTTCCTCGCCCATGGTGATAATCAGCGAGCCGTCCGAATCGCGCACATTCCATTCGGTGCGCTGCGGATAATCGGGGGAGGGCGTCTCCGTCAGCGGATAGGTGTCGGGGATGATGCCGTTTTCCGCCTTGCGGCCATAAGGGCACCAGCCGCCGACGACGAGATAGACTTTCGATGCCGCATCGAGCGCTGCGCGGTCGACGCCGGTCTGGCCGCCGGAGATAATTTTTACAAGGCCCGAATCTCTCATCATAGGAACAGCCATGCCAGTACCAGGGCACCGAGCGCAAGCCGGTAATAGGCGAAAGGCGCCAGACCGTAGCGGCCGACAAAGCCGATGAAGGTGCGCACGACGACATAGGCGACGGCAAACGCCACAATAAAACCGATGGCGATGACCATCAGGTCGCCCTGTGCCAGTGCCGCCCGCATTTTGTAGAATTCGAGCACGCTCGCGCCCAGCATGGTCGGCACGGCAAGATAAAAGGTGAAAGCTGCTGCGGTCTTGCGCTCGACGCCAACCAGTTCGGCGCCAAGGATGGTGGCGCCCGAGCGCGAGACGCCGGGAACGATCGCTAGAACCTGAAAGCAGCCGATCTGCAAGGCTTTCCACGGCGGCAGCCGGTCGGCATCGAAAAAGCGCGGCTTCGGCGCGATGTGCTCGAACAGCAGAATGATAATGCCGCCCAAGATCCACGACACCGCGATCACGGGAAGCGCAAACGACGGCTGCAGCAGATAGGCGTTGATGTATTTGATCAGCAGCAGGCCTGCGACTGCCGACGGCAGGAAGGCAATGACGACATTGAGGGCGAATAGCTGCGAATTTTTTGAGCGCGGCAGCGTGATCAGGATGTTCCAGAATTTTTTCCAGTACACCGCCACGACCGCGAGAATAGCGCCGAACTGGATGACGACGGTGAAGACTTCCCAATTTTCCTTGGAGAAAGCCAGAACATGCTCGGCCAGCAGCAGATGCCCGGTGGAGGAAACCGGCAGAAACTCCGTCAGCCCTTCGATGACGCCCAAAACCGCTGCGAGAAAATATTGCGTGTCCATGATCGTTTTTATTGGGTTCCTTTATTTAAGCTGTTCGTAGCCTTGCGCGAAACCGTTCAACGATACGGGAATGCCGATGCCCTCTTCCGGTGTCTGGAAGATCACGAAATTCGCATTCTTGCCGTTTCTGAGCTTGCTCATGAGATCGTCGGTGAGTTTTGCCTCCGCCATACAGCCGTTCGGCACGCAGCGTACGAAATCGGTAGCGACAAGGCTCTGCTCGTCGATTCTCAAGCCCAGGCCGAAAGGCAGGAATACGCCGAGAGGGGCGATGACGCGCAGGATTTCCATTTTCTTCGGCCCGAACTTGCCGGCAATCACCATCAGGCCGACATTGGCGCGGTCCTGCGCCATCACCGTCTGCACAAGGGCGCATTGCTCGTTTTTCGTGCCCGGCGTGCTTTCGCAACGCATCTGCCAGTCGCCGTAACTGCCGCGCGTCGTCGTCCACGAGCCCGGCGCGGGCATGGGCGCTTCTTGGGAGAAGGCGGTTGCTGTCGGGAAAAGAAAACAACAAAAAATGAGAGGAAAAAGCGTGCGCATTCCTGAATGCCTGATTGAAGTCGTGCGAGATTGGCGTGCAGCCGCCAAAAAGGCAAGGGTTAGGCGAAGATGGCACGGGATTGCGGAAATAGCCTGCCACAAAAAATACTTTGGCGACATTAAGCATGATTTATACGAAAAACTAAATCCAAGCGCTTGTTTTCAACCAAAATTCCTCTATTGAGATGCTTATCCGCTCAAGGCCCTTTTCCGGGCAATCATAAGGTGAATTGGGATCTCATGACGATGCGTTGGCAAAATGTGCTGGGCATAATTTCCGGTGCAATTTTATTCTCCATTCTATTTTCCATGAACGGGCATGCGCTTGCGCAGCAGCCGGTTGCGAAGGCCATCGGTCTGCAGCCTGCGGCCTCGCCGGTAATGCACGAAATCCGCGTATTGCATGACGACATTCTCCTGCCGATCACAACGATCGTGGTGCTGTTCGTGCTGGGCCTGCTGCTGTGGTGCATTTTCCGTTTCAGCGCGAAAAGAAACCCTGTGCCGTCGCAGACCTCGCACAACACGCTGCTGGAAGTGCTGTGGACGACCATCCCCATCGTGATCCTGATTTTTATCGCCGTGCCGTCGTTCAAGCTGCTCTATCACGAATACACGCCGCCACCCGCCGAGCTGACGGTGAAGGCGACGGGCTATTCTTGGTATTGGAACTATACCTATCCCGACCAGGGCAATTTCGCTTTCGACAGCCGCCTGCTCGAGGACAAGGACCGCAAGGATCCCGTGAACCAGCCGCGCCTGCTGGCGGTGGATAATGAACTTGTCGTGCCGCTCGACAAGATCGTGCGCGTGCAGATCACGGCCGATCCGCAAGGGGTCATTCACGCCTTCGCCCTGCCTGCCTTCGGCGTGAAGGCCGACGCCGTGCCGGGCCGCCTCAATGAGGTCTGGTTCAAGGCGGAAAAGCCCGGCATCTATTACGGCCAGTGCTCCGAGCTTTGCGGCGCCAACCACGCTTTCATGCCGATCGCCATCCGCGTGGTTGAGCAGGCCGCGTTCGATAAATGGCTTGCCGAGGCGAAGCAGAAATTCGCTTCCACCGATCAGATCAATACAGCGAGCTTGCGCTGAAATTTTTTAAAGGCTGAAACATGACCGCATCGACGCATCATCACGATTCTCACGCCCATCCGCATGGTCTTGCGCGCTGGTTGTTTTCGACCAACCATAAAGACATCGGCCTGCTTTATCTGTGGTTTGCGATGTTTGCGGGCGTGATCGGCGCGCTGCTGTCGGGCGGTATTCGTCTGGAACTGCAGGAGCCGGGCCTGCAATATTTCAGCAACCCGCATATGTTCAACGTCTTCACCACCGGCCATGGCGTGATCATGGTGTTCTTCATGGTGATGCCGGCCTTCATCGGCGGCTTTGCCAATTTCTTCGTGCCGTTGATGATCGGCGCGCCCGACATGGCTTTCCCGCGCCTGAACAATATTTCCTACTGGCTGCTGCCGCCTGCTTTCGCGCTTTTGCTGATTTCGCTGTTCGTGCCGGGTCCCGCCGGCGGCAACGGTTTCGGCGGCGGATGGACAGCCTATCCCCCGCTTTCGGGTGGAGGGCCTTTCGGTACGTCAGGCCCGGCGATGGATTTCGTGATCCTCTCTCTGCACCTTGCCGGTGCGTCGTCGATTTTGGGCGCGATCAATTTCATCACCACCATTTTCAACATGCGCGCGCCGGGCATGACGCTGCATAAAATGCCGCTCTTCGCCTGGGCCATCCTGATCACCGCCTTCCTGCTGCTGCTCTCATTGCCCGTGCTCGCAGGCGCGATCACCATGCTGCTGACAGATCGTAACTTTGGAACAACCTTTTTTGTGGCCGAAGGCGGCGGCGATCCGGTGCTGTTTCAGCACCTGTTTTGGTTCTTCGGCCATCCGGAAGTCTACATCCTGATCCTGCCGGGCTTCGGCGTGATCAGCCATGTGGTGTCTACCTTCTCGAAAAAGCCGATCTTCGGCTATCTCGGCATGGCCTATGCGATGGTTGCCATCGGCGTCATCGGCTTTGTCGTGTGGGCGCACCACATGTACACGGTCGGGCTCGACGTCGACACGCAGGCCTATTTCGTCATCGCCACCATGATCATCGCGGTGCCGACCGGCATCAAGATCTTCTCGTGGATCGCCACCATGTGGGGCGGATCATTGGAGTTCCGCACGCCGATGCTGTGGGCGCTCGGCTTCATCTTCCTGTTCACGCTGGGCGGCGTCACCGGTGTCGTACTCGCGAATTCCGGCGTCGACAAGGCGCTGCACGATACCTATTACGTCGTCGCCCACTTCCATTATGTGCTCTCGCTCGGTGCAGTGTTCGGCATTTTCGCGGCCTGGTATTACTGGTTTCCGAAAATGTTCGGCTATATGTACAGCGAGCTACTCGGCAAGCTGCATTTCTGGCTGTTCTTCATCGGCGCGAACACCATCTTCTTCCCGCAGCACTTCTTAGGTCTGCAGGGCATGCCGCGCCGCATTCCCGATTATCCCGATGCTTTCGCACATTGGAACTTCGTCTCGTCGGTCGGCTATTACATCGTTTTCGCCGGCCTGATCGTGTTCTTCATCGGCATCATCGAGGCGTTTGCGAAGAAGCGTCTTGCGGGCAATAATCCGTGGGGTGCAGGTGCCACCACGCTGGAATGGACACTGCCGAGCCCGCCGCCGTTCCACCAGTACGAGACGCTGCCGCGCCTCGTCGGCTGATGCCTCGCGTCGACTATAACGGCATGGTCGTCGATGTTCTCGACGACCATCTGGAACAGGGCGTTGCGCTTCTTTCCCGATGCTCTGAAGAGGAGAGGGAGCAAATTCTCGCCAGCGTGAAACAGGCGCTGGAAGAGGCGCGCCACGCACTCGATCATGGCCCTCCTCTTTCCGAGAAGCAGCGGCAGGACATTGCCGACGATGTCGGTATCTGGTTCGCCGGAGAAACTTTGGCCGGGCGTGCCGAGCAATATAAGGCGATGGTGCAGTGAAAAGTGCTACTGAATATTCTTCCCCCCTGAAAGGGGGGAAGTTAGATGGGGGGTCAACCCCCACCCTGACCCTCCCCCTTTCTGGGGGAGGGAATATTGGCGATCTCGCCGAAGTGCACGATTTCATCGCGCTCCTGAAGCCGCGCGTGATGTCGCTTGTCGTATTCACGGCGCTGACTGGCATGGCGCTAGCACCCGGCCATCTGCATCCCGTGCTTGCCTTTGCTGCGCTGCTTTGCATCGCGGTGGGTGCGGGCGCGTCGGGCGCGCTGAACATGTGGTATGACGCCGACATCGACGCCAAAATGCTGCGTACACGCGGTCGCCCCATACCTGCAGGAAAAATGGAACCGCAGGCCGCGGCAAGTTTCGGCTTGACGCTGGCCATCGGCGCGGTGTGCTCGCTGGGATTATTTGCGAACTGGCTGGCGGCCTTCCTGCTCGCTTTCACCATCTTTTTTTATGCCGTCGTCTACACGATGTGGCTGAAGCGCGTAACCGTGCAGAATATCGTTATCGGCGGTGCGGCGGGCGCGTTGCCGCCCGTGATCGGTGCAGCCGCCGTCTCCGGCCATGTCACGCTCGATTCGCTCTACCTGTTCCTGATCATTTTCCTCTGGACGCCGCCGCATTTCTGGGCGCTGGCGCTTCTGAAGTCTGGCGATTACAAAATGGCGAATATTCCCATGCTGCCTGTCGTGCATGGCGAGGCGAACACGCGAAGGCAGATCCTCACTTATTCCGTTCTTTATGTTATCGCCGCGCAATTGCCCTGGGTGCTCGGCTCCGCGCATGCGCCTTATGCCGCGATTGCCGTATTATCGAGCGCGCTCTTTCTTGCCGCGGCAGGCCGCGTGTTTTTCTTGCGCGAAGGCGAGCCTGCCGCGAAAGCCGCGCGCTCCCTGTTTGCCTATTCGATCCTGCAGCTCTTCCTGCTGTTTGCGGCATTGCTCGCGGAAAAACTGTTCTGGTGATGCGATGGATGATGAGCAGCGCAAACGCTTAAGAAGCCGCAATCTCGCGCTCGGCCTGGCCCTGTTGGCCTTCGCGCTCCTCTTCTATGCGGTGACGCTCGTCAAGGGCGTGTCGCATAGCGGATTGTGATGGCGGGTTACGATGTCGGAAAATCTGAAATCAAAACACAAGCGTACAGCCATCGCCTGCGTGCTGTTTCTTACCGCCATGTTCGGGCTCACTTATGCGGCCGTTCCCTTCTATGGCTGGTTTTGCAGCAAGACGGGGTTCGGCGGCACCACGCAGGTGGCGCAAAAACCGCCCGGGCAGGTACTCGATCAAACCGTTCTCGTGCGCTTCGACAGCAATGTGGCGGGCGATCTGCCTTGGCGCTTTACGCCCAAACAGCGCGACATGCGCGTCAGGCTCGGTGAACTCGCAAGCGCCGTCTATGTGATCGAAAATCTCTCGAACGGCAAAACGGCGGGCATGGCGAGCTATAATGTCACGCCAGAGCTCGCGGGCCGTTATTTCAACAAGCTGCAATGTTTCTGTTTCACGGAGCAGACGTTAAAACCGCATGAAAAGCGGGAATTGACGGTTGGTTTCTTCGTCGACCCCGATCTGATCAAGGATAAATCCTTGATCACGCTTGACACCATCACGCTTTCCTACACTTTCTATGCCGGAAAACCCCGGCTCTCGCAGGCCGGACGCTAAGAGGCGCCTATGAAGACCAATCACGATTACCATCTCGTCGATCCAAGCCCCTGGCCCGTGATCGGCGGCCTGTTCGCTTTCTGCCTGGCGGTCGGCGCCATCATGAGCATGAAGAGCCTGGCGCTGTTCGGCGCGCAGTTTGGGCCGTGGCTTTTGGGTCTTGGTCTGCTCGGCGTGCTTTATGTAATGGTCGCCTGGTGGCGCGATGTGATCCGCGAGGCGACGGTCGGCGGCAATCACACGCCGGTCGTGCGCCTGCATCACCGCTACGGCATGATCCTCTTCATTGCTTCGGAAGTGATGTTCTTCGTCGCCTGGTTCTGGGCCTATTTCAACACGTCACTGTTCCCGCATCACGAAACGCTGTTCCTGCGCACGGAAATTATCGGCGGCGTCTGGCCGCCGAAGGGCACCCTTACCTTCGATCCCTGGCATCTGCCGCTTCTGAACACGCTGATCCTGCTGCTCTCGGGCACAACCGTCACATGGGCGCATCACGCGCTGCTGCATAACGACCGCAAGGGCCTGAAACTGGGTCTTTGGTGCACGATCATCCTGGGCGCGCTGTTCACCACCTGCCAGGCGATCGAATATTCTCATGCCGCATTCGCCTATTCCGGCAATATTTACGGCGCCACCTTTTTCATGGCCACGGGCTTTCACGGCTTTCACGTGATCATCGGCACAATTTTCCTGAGCATCTGCCTGGCGCGCGCCTATGCCGGGCAGTTCACGCGCGAGCAGCATCTGGGTTTCGAATTCGCGGCCTGGTACTGGCATTTCGTCGACGTGGTCTGGCTGTTTCTTTTTGCCTGTATCTATGTCTGGGGAAAAAGCCCGGTCCTGCCGCCGCATTGAGGCGCTGACCCATGCGCCTGCGCGGTCTCGATCTTGCAGCGGGCCTTGCTTTCCTTGTCCTGATCGGGCTCGGCACCTGGCAGGTGACCCGCCGCGCCGAGAAACTCGACTTCATCGCAAATTATGAAGCTGGCCTGCATGCGCGTCCGCAAGTTTTCCCGGCCGCATGGGCATGGCCGTCGACCGATTTTTCCACGCTTGAATATCGCCGTGTCGAGATCGAAGGGCACTTCATGCCTCTGCCGGAAGTGCATCTCTATGCGCTGCTGCTACAAAAAGCGCAGCGCTATGGCGGTATCGGCTGGTGGGTATTCATGCCGTTCGAGCTCAAGGGCGGCGGCGTGGTTTTCGTCAATCGCGGCTTTGTGCCGCACGAGCAGAAATATCCCGCGCAGCGGCCGAAGAGCCTTGCCCCTCGCGGTACGCAGATCCTCGAGGGGCTGGTGCGGCTGCCGGAAAAGCCGGGCATGTTCACGCCGCCCAACGAGCCCAGAAAGAACGAATGGTATTTGCGCGACCCGCTTGCCTTCGCCGAATATGAATCGCTCGAGAAGGCAAATGTCGCGCCTGTCGCCATCGACCAGCTTAACCCCAACGAGGAAGGCCTGCCGCAGGCGAGCGACGGTATTCTGCACATTGCCAACAATCACCTCGAATATGCCATCACCTGGTTTGCGCTGGCGCTGGTTCTGCTCGTGATCTATGTCATGCTGCGCCGCCGCCAGAATACGGACGCGGCGGAACATTAGGGATTACGCCTTGCAATATATTTCCACGCGCGGAGAAGAAAAACCGGCGGATTTTTCGCAGCTCCTGCTTGCGGGCGCCGCGCCGGATGGTGGCTTGTATATGCCTGCTCATTGGCCGCAGCTCTCCATGCCTGAAATCGCCGCCCTTGCCGGCAAACCGTTTGCGGCGGTTGCGGCGAAGATACTGTGCCTGTTCGCGGGCACAGCTATTTCTGAAAACAAACTCGCGGCGGCCTGCGAGGAAGCTTATGCGAATTTCTCGCATAAAGATGTCTGCCCGCTGACGGAGCTTGCGCCCGATCTGCACCTGCTCGAGCTTTTTCATGGCCCTACCTTTGCCTTCAAGGATGTCGCCATGCAGGTGCTGGCGCGGCTGATCGAGGGCGAGCTTGCGCAAAGCCGGGAAAAAATCACGGTTCTCTGCGCCACTTCGGGCGATACGGGCGGGGCGGCGGTCAGCGCGTTTGCTCATGCGGCGCATGCCGATGTCGTCGTGCTGTTTCCGTACAACCGTATTTCCGATGTGCAGCGCAGGCAGATCACGGCAAGCAATGCTTCCAATATTTTTCCCATCGCGGTGGAAGGCGATTTCGACGATGCGCAGGCGATCGTGAAAGAGCTGTTTGCCGATGCCGCATTCGCAAAAAAACATCGCCTCGTTTCCGTCAACTCCATCAACTGGGCGCGCATTGCCGCGCAGGTGACCTATTATTTCACTTCTGCCCTGCGGCTAGGCGCGCTGCAAAAACCCGTTTCCTTCTGCGTGCCTACGGGTAATTTCGGCGATATTTTTGCTGGCTTTGTTGCCAAAAAAATGGGCCTGCCGGTTTCGCGCCTGATCATCGCAACCAACCAAAACGATATTCTCGTGCGCGTACTCGAGAGCGGCGTTTACGAGATCGAGCGCGTGACGCCGACCACTTCGCCCTCGATGGATATTCAGGTGTCATCCAATTTCGAGCGGCTTTTATTCGAGGCGTCGAGCCGCGATGCGGCGCGGACACGCGCCCTGATGAAGGATCTGCGCGAGAAAAAGCGCTTCGTCATTCTGCCGGAAATTCTGGAAAAAATCCGCGCCGGTTTTTCCGCAGCCTCCGCGTCCGAGGCCGAGGTCGAAGAAAAAATCCGCAACCTGCACGCGCAAACCGGCCGTTTCATAGATCCGCATACGGCGGTGGCACTTGTCGCAGCAAGCAAGGCCAGGAAAGCGGGGGAGACGATGATCGTGCTCTCCACCGCCCATCCCGCCAAATTCCCGCAGGCGGTCGAAAAAGCCTGTGGGCTGGCGCCGCCTGTGCCAAAAGCGCTTTCCCAAATGGCCGGAGCAAAAGAAAATTATATCGTTCTTCCCGCGAATACGGCAAGAATACGGGATTATCTGGAGACGGCATGAAACCGAAACTGACCACGCTCGGCAACGGCTTGCGCATCGTCAGCGAGAAAGTCGCCGACATGCCTTCCGTGACTTTAGGCGTCTGGGTTGCGGCCGGCTCAAGGGTCGAGAGCGAGAAGGAAAGCGGCATTGCCCATCTTCTCGAACATATGGCTTTCAAGGGCACAAAAATTCGCAACGCGCGCGATATCGCCGAGGCGGTTGAGAATGTCGGCGGCGATATCAATGCTGCAACCTCGCACGAGCAGACGGTTTATTACGTGCGCGTGCTGGCGGAAGACCTGATGCTCGCGGGCGATATCCTGGGCGATATTCTCAATCACAGCGTTTTTCCGCCCGAGGAGCTCGAGCGCGAGAAGGCCGTGATCGTGCAGGAAATCGCCGCCACGCAGGACGCGCCGGAAGAGATGATTTTCGAATTGCTGCAGGAAGCCTGTTTTCCCGATCAGCCATTGGGTCGCGCTATCGCCGGTACGGCGGAGACCGTGCAAAATACGACGCGCGACGATATCGTGAATTTCGTCGCGCGCAATTATACCGCGCCGCAATGCGTGGTCGCGGCCGCAGGCGCCGTCGATCACGATATGCTGCTCGCCTGCGTCACCAAGAATTTTTCCGTGCTGCAGAACCGGCCGTCGTTCGAGCCGCCGCGCGCCGTCTTCGGCGGCACATGCAAATTGACCGTGCGCAGCACGCAGCAGGTGCAGATCGCTTTCGGTTTTTCCGGCACGCCTTACAAGGACGAGAAAATTTACGCGGCGCATGTGTTTGCGGGATTGCTCGGCGGCGGCATGGCCTCGCGGCTGTTTCAGGAAGCGCGCGAAGTGCGCGGGCTCTGCTACAATATTTCCGCTTTCATGTGGCCCTTCGACGATACGGGCATTTTCGCCATGCATGCGGCAACGGGCCCGCAGCTTGTCTCCGAACTTGTGCCGGTGATGATGGATGTGCTGCGCAATGCAGCGAAAGACGCAAGCGCCGTCGAGGTCGCGCGTGCCAAGGCGCAGTTCAAGGCAGGCTTGCTGATGGCGTTCGAAAACACGCCCGCGCGCGCCGACCATCTCGCCCGCTCGCTTCTCACCCATGGCCGCGTCCTGCCTTTGCAGGAAATCGTCGAGAAAATCGAGGCGGTGACGGTGGACGATGTCCATGCCTATGCCGCCTCCATGCTGGCGCAGGAAAACGATGCTTTCGCCGCCATCGGCCCGGAGCAGGCGCTGCCCAAATTCGAGCAGTTGAAAGCCTGGGGGCTGCATTTGCAAAATTAATAAAAATAATTATAATCCGAAATTATGAGAGACTAAGATGAATATTAGAATAGATCGAAATTTTAAAATCGATAGACTTTCGGCCTTTGGTTTTTTTGCTGAGAGCAGGCTACGGCATGCCATCAATCCCATTCTGCAGGAATTTTTGAAAAGCCCGTTTGTGCAAGGCTATGCCAGTGAAGATATTGGCGTCGATCTGTATAAGGATACGAAGGACAATGTCGCGCTGGTTGCCTGTCTTCTTTCGGATTTGAAAGATGACGCTTTCGAAGGCGTGCGCGGTACTTACTATTTCACTTATGTCCAAAACCCGGAGACCGGGAACATGGAATTCAAGGAACAAGAATTAAATAAAAATACATTGGCCGGGGACTACGCAGACAAGGATTATGTGCTCAATATATTAAAACCTCCTCCCAGAGACACAAAGGGATATAAAGATTTTCTCGAAAAAAATGAGAAAAATGTAACGCATAGTTATGTGTTACGTCTTGCCTCGGGCGAATTGAGGCAGGAGAAGCCGCGTAAATTGATGCCGAAAGCTTTCCTGCCTTTCTGCCCCACCTGTAAATACGCCTGATTTAAGCTTTCCGTCCCACTGGCCATCGCTGCCTTTTTCGGGCACAAATTGCGCATGGCGACTGTTTCCCGTCAATATGTGCAATTGCGCAAAAAGATCGGTGCCCAATCTCTCGTGCTGATCGGCATGATGGGTGCAGGAAAAACCACGATCGGCCGCCGTCTGGCGCGCAAACTTGGCGTGCCTTTTATCGATGCGGACGCCGAAATCGAAGCTGCGGCCGGCATGAAAGTGCCGGATATTTTCGAAATGTTTGGGGAAACCGCGTTTCGCGACGGCGAGCGCAAGGTGATCGAGCGTTTGCTCAAATCCGGCCCGCAAGTACTGGCCTCGGGCGGTGGCGCCTTCATCAACGGGCAGACGCGCCAGACGATCAAGCAGGGCGGGCTGTCCATCTGGCTCAAGGCAGATATCGATGTGCTGATCGAGCGCGTGCGGCGCAAGAAAAACCGGCCGCTGCTTCTCAATGCCGATCCGGAAGGGACGATGCGCCGCCTGCTGAACGAGCGTGCCGCCATTTATGCCGAGGCCGATATTGTGATCGAGAGCAACGACAATACGCACGATAAAGTGGTTTTGTGTATTATCGATGCTCTTAACGAATATCATGGATTGTCGGCATGACCGAGAAGAAAATCCATATCGAACTGGGAGCGCGCAGTTACGATATCGTCATCGCGCGCGGCTCGCTGATACGCGCAGGCGATTATATCGGGCAGGTCAAGCCTTATCGTGCGGCTGCGGTCGTCACCGATAAAACCGTTGCCGGCCTGCATGCGCCGGCGCTTCTGCAAAGTCTCAAAACGGCGGGAATCGATGCGAAACTGTTTACGGTCGCGCCGGGCGAGGCGTCGAAAAGTTTTGCCATCCTCGAAAAACTGGTCGGCGATCTGGTCCATGCCGGTATCGAGCGCGGCAGCCTGATTGTTGCGCTCGGCGGCGGCGTGGTCGGCGATCTTGCCGGTTTTGCCGCCGCCATTACGCTGCGCGGCATCGATTATGTGCAGATCCCGACGACATTGCTGGCGCAAGTGGATAGTTCTGTCGGCGGCAAGACCGGAATCAACCTGCCGCATGGAAAAAATCTCGTTGGTGCTTTTCACCAGCCGCGCCTGGTTGTGATCGATCCCGCCGTGCTTGATACGCTCGATGCGCGACAAAAGCGCGCCGGTTCCGCTGAAATCGTCAAGATGGCGCTGATCAGTGATGCCGCTTTCTTCGAGCAGCTCGAGAAGAATAGGTGCGGGATCGAACAGCAGATCCATCGTGCCTGCAGCGTGAAGGCCGAAATCGTCGCCCGCGACGAGCGTGAAAACAACGAGCGCATGCTGCTCAATCTCGGCCATACATTCGGCCACGCGCTGGAAGCGTTGACGGGCTACGGCGACGCATTGCTGCATGGCGAGGCGGTGGCGATCGGCATCGGTATGGCTTTCCGTTTTTCGGTGCAGCTCGGCCTGTGTCCGCCGCAAGACGCGGCGCGTGTTGAGCGTTATCTTGAAAAAGCGGGTCTGCCGGCCTCGGCGCGGCATCTTGGCCTATCGAGCGGCAAATTTCTGGCGGGTATGCAGAAAGACAAGAAAACGGCGGACGGCAAGCTCAATCTTGTTCTGGTGCGCGGCATCGGCAAGGCTTTCGTCGCGCGCGATATCGAGCAGGCAAAGCTTGCCAGCTTTTTGCAAAACGAGGTAAATAAATCCTGATGGAAATGCAAACCGGCGAAGTGCTGCTGACATTCGGCGCGGTCATCGTGCTTCTGGCGATGGCCGCCTTGCTGTCGCTGGCCGAGACGGCCTTCATCGCCTCCAACAAGGCGCGGCTGCTGCCGCTCGAGCAGGCGGGCGACAAGCGCGCCAAACGCGTCGGCGATATGCTCGACCATATCGAAAAGGTGAATGCGGCGCTGCTGCTCGGCTACAATGCCATCAACACGCTCGCCACCGCGCTGATTTCGGCCGTGTTCGTCTATCTCTTCGACGAAGCGGGTATTTTTTATGCCACGGCGGTGATGACGGTGCTGATCGTGGTTTTCGTCGAAATCATGCCGAAAAATTATGCGCTTATAAATCCGGAAGGCTCGGCGCTGTTTTTCTCCTGGCTGATCAGCGCCACCAGCCGGATCCTGAGCCCCGTTGCCACTCTTATCGAACAAGTCTCGCGCTGGATGCTGCGCCTGTCCGGCATTGTTTCCTCCGATGCGAATTCATTGGTCGACGCGCACGAGGAGCTGCGCGGCGCCGTGCAGCTCATGCATATGGAAGGTGGCGTACACAAGGTCGACAAGGACATGCTGGGCGGCCTGCTCGACCTGAAAGAACTGACCGTTTCGGATGTCATGATTCACCGCACCAAGATGAACGCGCTCGATATCGATATGCCGCCTGCGCAGCTTGTCGAGGAAGCACTCGGCAGCCCGCACACGCGCCTGCCTTTATGGAAAAACGACCCGGAGAACATCATCGGCGTGCTGCACATCAAGAATCTGGTGCGGACGCTGCATGCCATCAATGGCGACGCATCGAAGCTCGTGCTGGCGCAGGTGATGAGCCCGCCCTGGTTTGTGCCCGACAGCACCACCCTGAACGAACAGCTCCGCCTGTTCCTGAAGCGCAAGGCGCATTTCGCGCTCGTCGTCGACGAATATGGCGAGGTGATGGGCCTCGTCACCCTGGAAGACATCATCGAGGAGATCGTCGGCGATATTTCGGACGAAACCGATCAGGATATCCAGGGCGTGCGCGTACTGCCGGGCAATATCGTCATCGCCAACGGCTCGGTCGCCATTCGCGATATCAACCGCGCACTGGAATGGAACCTGCCGGACGAGGAGGCGACGACGCTTGCGGGCCTCGTCATCCACGAGGCGCGCATGATCCCCGAGCTGGGGCAGACCTTCACCTTCTACGGCTTCAAGTTCGAGGTGATCCGGCGCGAGCGCAACCGTATCACGCGCCTGCGCATTACGCCGACGAAGGACGCAAGGCGGGTGCGGAAATCGGCTTGATGACCCTTACTTGAGGGGCGCCAGTTCCGCCGTCACCGGGTTCGGCGTATGTTCGGTGTTATAAAGTCCGCGCTCGTCGCCGGCGACCGTCATGCTTTCGACACCGAAAGAGACCGGGCCGAAATCGTAGCTTTTCTCGAAATTGTTGATTTTCGTGCCCACGATCACGCTGACACTCTGATAGCCCGGCTTTTCGAAAAGTGCTGTGAATTCCTCGTCGCGTTTCATGCGCGTCTCGCAAGGCGTTACGCAGGAAAACCCGGTCGAACTTGTCATGGTCGCGCCGGCGGGGTTCGAAATGAACCGCACCGTTTCCTGGCTGCCGGACGGCGCGCTGGCGCAGGAGGCGAGCATCAGGCAGGACGCAAGAATGAAAAAACGCAACATCATTCCTCCGGGGCTTTGAGATCCAGTTGCAATGCATGCAGGCCGCTGTCGAACTCCGCTTGCAGGGCGGCGTTCACCAGACGATGACGCGCGAGCCGCGAAAGTCCAGCAAATTTTTCGGAAATAAGGCCGATATTATAATGCGTTTCACCCAAGGGCCGTGCGCCTGCATGGCCGGCATGGCGTGCCGAATCGTCCTGAACAGCAAGCCGCACGGGCTGGAACAGATCAGCCAATATCTTTTTTATACGTTGCTCGCGCATGGTGGATTGATTTAAACTGCCCGCACTTATAAAGTCTATTTATAAATTTAACAGGTATTACGCCATGGTTTTTATTTCCCGCGCCGCCCCATTTCCGGATGCAAATCGCATTTCATTTCTGAACCGGTCGGATTTTCTCGATTACGCCGATACCAAACCCGCCGTGCGCGAGTTTCTCACCGGCGCTGCGGCAGATAAAAAAGTGCAGGAAATCGTGGCAGGCATACGCTGGGAGCCTGAAGCGGCCATGCGCAGCCCCTATTATTCCTCGCTCGCCGAGCGGCTGAAGGGGAAGACGAAATTTCATCCGGATCTGCCCGAGCAGTCAAACGAAATTACACCGGTTGCGACTTACGGAAACATTATCATCGTTGTCGATAAAGCCGAGCTTGCCTCGCGCGAGCTGCTGCTATCCGATACCAGAAGATGCTTTCAGGAGCTGGAAAAAGTAACGGCCGGGCGTGCCACGCTCGATGCGTCGCTGAAAGATAAAACCCCGCTGATCATGCGCGTGTCGCATAACGAGAACGAAAGTATCGTCAGCGAATTTTCTGGCGCTTACGATTGCAGCTTCTATCACGACATTGATTCCGAAACGAAAAAAGTAAAACATCACGCCTATATTCATAATTACGATGAAATCGTTTTCTATCCCCGGCGCACGAAACTACTCAGCAATGGCACGCTGGAGCCGCCCTGGCTGATCATGGGGCACGAATTCAAACATCGCGAGCAATATAGCCGTCAGCGGGAACTTTCGCTGCAACATCCTGGATTCGATTCCATCAAGGAACCTTTCGGCAATCCTTACGGTGTCAATTTCGATCTGGACGCCGATGCCCTCGATCACAACCTGCATTCGCTGCCATCCGGTAACGGCATTTACGATGTCGAGGATGGTGCCGCAGCTTATGAGAGAACCCTTGCCGAGGAGGCCAGGCTTCCGAAGGGGTCGGCACCCCATATCTATGGTAAAAAAGGGCGCGCTGCCACCGTCTTTGTCGACGACCCCGTTCATCCTAAAAAAATTACCCGCGCCATCCTGAATGACGAGCGCGAGAATTATGTAAAGCCCTGAAAATCCACTTTACGCCCGCGCCCATCAATCTTGCGTCAAGGCTCTCGTGATAAGATTGACCGGGGTTGCGCCTTGCTTTAACCATCACCGCTCCCCATAAATAGAGTCGAATGAGCCGCGATTCAGATATTTTCGACCGTATCCGCATCAAGCGCGACGAGGAGCCGGACGTGCACGCGCGCGAGCCGCGCTGCGAGTATCCCGGCTGCGCGCATGCGGGCGATTTTCGCGCGCCGAAAGGCCGGAGCGCAGAAGGCCAATACTGGCGTTTCTGCCTCGAGCATGTGCGCGCCTATAACAGCACCTATAACTATTTCGACGGCATGAACGATGCGGCGGTGGCCAGTTTCCAGAAATCGGCCCTCACCGGCCATCGCCCCACCTGGTCCATGGGCGTCAAGGGGCTGGAAACGGGGGGCAAACAGGGCAATTTCTGGGCCGAAACAGAGGCATCCTTCCGCTTTTCCGACCCCTTTTCCCTGTTCAAGCAAAAACGGGCGGATGAGGCGCCGCCCAAGCACCGGCCCGTCGGCAATGTTGAGCGCAAGGCCTTCATGATGCTTGATCTGGAAGTCTCTGCCACGGCTTCCGAAATCAAGCTGCGCTATAAGGAAATGGTCAAGCGCTTCCACCCGGATGCCGCCGCTGAAACGGCCAATGAAGACAAGCTGAAGGACGTGATTTTGGCCTATACCCAGCTGAAAAGCGGGGGGTTTTGTTAAGGCTCTCCGTCATCCCGGGCCCGAGCGCGATAGCGCGAGGAATTGACCCGGGATCCAGAAATCAATAAAGAGCACGCTTTGCGTGCACAATCTTGTGCTGGATCCCCGCCTTCGCGGGGATGACGATTGATGTGAATAGCGAAATAGCCTTAAAAGGAAATATGACCCCAACCGCCGACACCAAAACTACCCCCGATCTCAAGGTCAGTGTGCGCCAGCTGTTTAACATCGACAGCGATATCCAGGTGCCCGCCTACAGTTTCAGGGAAGACCATGTGCCCGATGTCGACCCGGATTACCTGTTCGACAAGGACACGACGCTGGCGGTCTTGGCGGGCTTTGCGCATAACCGCCGCGTGATGGTGACGGGTTATCACGGCACCGGAAAATCGACACACATTGAGCAGGTGGCAGCACGCCTCAACTGGCCCTGCGTGCGCATCAACCTCGACAGCCATGTTTCACGGATCGATCTGGTCGGCAAGGACGCCATCGTTGTGAAAGATGGCAAGCAGGTGACGGAATTCAAGGATGGCATCCTGCCGTGGGCGTTGCAGAACAATATTGCGCTCTGCTTCGACGAATACGATGCCGGCCGCGCCGATGTGATGTTCGTCATCCAGCGCGTGCTGGAAGTTTCAGGCCGCCTGACCCTGCTTGATCAGCGGCGCGTCATTCGCCCGCATCCTTATTTCCGCCTGTTCGCAACCGCCAACACTGTGGGGCTTGGCGATACCACCGGGCTTTATCACGGCACGCAGCAAATCAACCAGGGGCAGATGGACCGCTGGTCCATCGTCGCCACTCTGAACTATCTGCCGCACGACAAGGAAGTCGATATCGTGCTGAAAAAAGCGCAACATTATATGAGCAACAAAGAGGGGCGCGAGATCGTCTCCAACATGGTGCGCGTTGCCGATCTTTCCCGCAACGCCTTCATGAACGGCGATATTTCCACTGTCATGAGCCCGCGCACCGTGATCACCTGGGCAGAGAATGCCGATATTTTTGGCGATATCGCCTTTGCTTTCCGCCTCACCTTTCTCAACAAATGCGACGAGCTGGAACGGCCATTGATCGCGGAATTCTACCAGCGCGCTTTTGGGAAAGAACTTCCCGAGGCGGCGGTGAATGTGGCGTTGAGCTAGTATAATCCGCCGCGGGAATGAGCGGATAAAGAGATGCCAGTACAAAACGACAAAACCGGCACCGAAGCTTTCAAGCGCGCCGTCTCCGTCTCGCTGCGCACGATCGCGCATGACCAGAACCTCGATGTTACCTTCGCCGCCGAGCGGCCTTACTTAAGCAGAGAGCGTGCGCGTTTGCCCGAGCCGCCGCGCAAGATGACGCGCGAGGACGCGGCGGTGCTGCGCGGCATTTCCGATTCCTTTGCGCTCAAAATCGCCTGCCATGACGAGGGCGTGCACAATGCGCATCTGCCGCAGGGTCCGAATGCGCGCGAAGTGTTCGAAGCGGCTGAAACTGCGCGCGTGGAAGCGATCGGCGCAAAACGCATGACCGGCATCGCCGAAAATCTTGCCGCCATGCTGGAAGACCGCTACCGGCGCGGCCCCTATCAGGATATTTCCGGCATTGCCGATGCACCTCTGGCCGATGCTGTGGCGCTGCTTGTGCGCGAGAAGCTCACCGGCTTTCCGCCGCCTGCTGCCGCAAAAAAACTCGTCGATGTCTGGCGGCCGCATATCGAGGCGAAAGCGGGCGCAGCATTCGACAATCTTACCGCGCTGCTGTCCGATCAGCAGGGCTTTGCGCAGGCATTGCACGAAATTCTGAAGCATCTGGAAATGGGCAGCGAGCTTGGCGAGCCGGGCGACGACGACATGATGGAGCCAGAAAACGAATCGCAAGGCGACAATCCCGGCGCCGCGCAGGAAGAGGATCAGGACAAGGCCGCCGATCGGCCGCAGGAAAGTGCTGCCGGGCAACAGCAGAGCGAAGAAGGCGAGGAGACACCGCAAACCATGATGGAAGAGCAGGCGCTTTCCGGCCTGAACGATTCCGAGCAGCCCGGCGAGGCGCGCCGCAAGCAGCCGAACTGGGGCAGCGTTTCCTTTGGAATGGATTACAAAATCTATTGCACGCGTTTCGACGAAACGGTGCATGCGGAAGAGCTGTGCGATACGCCTGAGCTCGACCGTCTTCGTTCCTATCTCGACAAGCAGTTGCAAAACCTGCAGGGGATCGTGGCACGGCTTGCCAACCGGCTGCAGCGCCGCCTGCTTGCGCAGCAGAACCGCGCCTGGGATTTCGATCTCGAGGAAGGCGTGCTGGATAGCGCACGTCTGTCGCGCATCATCATCGATCCCATGTCGGCGCTCACTTATATGCAGGAGCGCGAGACCGATTTCCGCGATACGGTCGTAACCCTGCTGCTCGACAATTCCGGCTCCATGCGCGGGCGGCCGATCACGGTTGCCGCCACCTGCGCCGATATTCTGGCGCGCACGCTCGAGCGTTGCGGCGTGAAGGTGGAGATTTTGGGCTTCACCACGCGCGCCTGGAAGGGCGGGCAATCGCGCGAGGCGTGGCTGCAGGCGGGTAAAGCGGCATTGCCCGGCCGCCTCAACGACCTTCGCCATATTATTTACAAGGCGGCGGATGCGCCGTGGCGGCGCGCGCGGCGCAATCTCGGCCTGATGATGCGCGAAGGCCTGCTGAAAGAAAATATCGACGGCGAGGCGCTCGCCTGGGCGCATGCGCGGCTGGTTGCCCGCCCCGAACAAAGAAAAATCCTGATGATGATTTCGGACGGCGCGCCGGTCGACGATTCGACGCTCTCCGTCAATCCCGGCAACTATCTCGAAAATCATTTGCGCCGCGTGATTTATGAAATCGAGACGCGCTCGCCGGTGGAACTGCTCGCCATCGGCATCGGCCACGATGTCACGCGTTATTATCGCCGTGCGGTGACGCTGATCGACGCCGAGGAATTGGGCGGCGCGATGACGGAGAAGCTCGCCGAGCTGTTCGAGGAAACATCGCGCCCCACGCAAACCCGCAGCAGAAAGCGCGCAGCATGAGATTCCCAATTTCCGCTCACCCCCGCGAAAGCGGGGGTCCATGTCATAAAGCTGGATTCCCGCTACCACAACTCGGATATATCCGAGTTGTGCATTATAAATCCCCATATCGGGCAAGTCCGATATGGGATGGGAATGAGCGGATAAGGATCGGCTTTTTATATATGCGACATGCTTTAACGGCTGCATGCTTTATTGTCTTGTCTTTTTCAGCTTTCGCCGCCGAAAAGCCGAAAGACATTCCCGCAGGTACGCAGAGCATCGATGTTCTCGTGCGGCCGGTAAAAGAGTTCCACCTTCCGCAGCCGGCGTCGCTCGAATGGGTCGGTGGGCTCGATCTCACATCGACAGCAAGAGGGTTCGGCGGTTTTTCGGGTCTTGCTTTGGATGAAAGCGGGCAGCATGCCACCGCCATTTCCGATGGAGGCGTATGGCTGCGTTTCGATCTGGACACGAAAAACGAAATTCCGCTCGGCGTCAAAAATGCCGAGCTGACGCCGATGCTCGATCTGAAAGGCAAAAGCCTGGCAGGCCAGCGCCGCGGCGATGCGGAAAGTTTAAGCCTGCAGGGTGGCGATGCGCTGATCGGCTTTGAGGGTATCAACGCCATCTGGCGCTATCCGCTTGCGCGCGATGGCATGCATGCGCTGCCTGTGCCGGTTTCGGTGCCTGCCGATCTTGCGCAGCTTCGCCGCACGCGCGGGCTCGAATCGCTTGCCGTGTTTCCGGCATCTTCGCGCCACAAGGGCGCTCTGCTCGCGATTGCCGAAAGCCCGGTGCGCGGCGAGGACAACCTGCGCGCCTGGATTCTCGACGGCGATGTGTCGCGCCGTCTCACCGTGCTGCAGCATGACGGCTATGACATAACCGATGCAGCGTTTCTGGAGAACGGCGACCTGCTGCTGCTCGAGCGCCGCTATCGGCCGCCTTTCGGCATTGCCTGCCGTATCCGCCGCATCAAAGGCAGCGATATTGCAGGTAGTGCGCGGCTCGACGGAAAAATTATTTTTGAGTCCGATACCAGTTCGCCAATCGACAATATGGAAGGCATCGCCGTGCATAGGGGCAAGGACGGCGCGACCTATGTGACGCTGATCTCGGACGACAATTTCAATATCTTCCAGCGCACGCTACTGCTGCGGTTCAGGCTGAAAGAAAAGTAAGGTAGAGAAATTAGCCGCGAGCTGCTTTAAGCGGCCTCGTCCACGGCATCAATGCCCCGTATGGCACGATCATCAGCCCCGCCATGCAAAGCTTGATCAGATAATCGAACACGCCAAGTTTCGCCCATAGCGGCACGGTCGCGCCGAACAGATCGACCGGCGCGCTCATGACGGCATCGCCCGCAAAGGCCACGGAAAAGAACATGATGGTGTCGAGCGCGGACGAGATCAGCGACGAGCCGAGCGGCGGCAGCCACCAGGCCTTGTCGCGCAGCCTGTCGAAGATCTGCACGTCGAGGAGGTTGGCGCACAGGAAGGCAAGGCCCGAAGCCGCGGCAATGCGCGGTGTTGCGAAGATCAGCGAGAGCAGCACCGCGATGACGAAACCCGCGGCGACGATGCGCCGCGTCAGCTTTGCGCCGAAATGGCGGTTGGTCATGTCGGTGATCAGGAAGGCGAAGGGATAACTGAACGCGCCGTAAGTCAACATGTCCTGCAGGCCGAAGACATGCACGGGATATTGCACGAGAATATTGGAGGCGAGCACCACCAGCGCAAAAGCCGCAACCGGCAGAAGGGGGTCAGGCCAGAGAAAGGATTTGCCGCTATTATTCATGCTACGCCATAAAATAAATTCCGCCCATTCCTGTCTGCCGAGGAACGGGCGGAAACTGTTGAACAATGTTGCTTAGCCGCGTGCGCCGCGTTTGCGCCGCTGCTGGCCGAGGCCCATTTTCTTGGCGAGGTTCGAGCGCGCCTGCGCGTAATTCGGCGCAACCATCGGATAGTCGTGCGGCAAGCCCCACTTCTCGCGATATTGCTCGGGGCTGAGATTGTAATGCGTGCGAATGTGACGCTTCAGAGATTTGAATTTCTTCCCGTCCTCGAGGCAGATGATGTAGTCCGGGCTGATGGATTTCTTGGCGGAAACGGCTGGCTTCAAGCCTTCGCCGTTCATATTGGCGGCGCCGTTGCCAGAAGTGCGGCGGAGCGCGCTGTAAACCTCGCCGATCAGGCCCGTCAGATCGCCGGTCTGCACGGAATTGTTGCTGACGAAAGCCGAAACGATGTCGGCCGTGAGCGAGATGAGGGCGGAATTTTCAGTAGTTTGCTGGGTCATGTGTCCTGATGTCCTACTATTTTACTTTGTTAAAGGGCGGCTTTAAGGCACGGCCGAAAAGCCCCGGGTTCAAGATTAAACGCGATATACTGGCTAACATGACAGTCAAATCTTGAACTACACGTCATTATGCATATCGATATCTCAGTGTTAGCCAGTTTATTTTGATTAGGCAAGTCTTTCTTTAAAAAATAAGCCTTACCCCAAGTAATAATCGGGAATGCTCTTGATTCCCGGCGCCGGAATGCCCAAATGACCATATGAGATCAAGAGCATAGAGGAGCAAAAACATGGCTTCGAAGCAAAGTAATTGGCAGGAAAAACTGACGCCCGAGCAATATCGCATCACGCGCGAGCACGGCACCGAATGTGCCTTCACCGGCCCTTATCTGAAAGAAAAACGCGCCGGCGTTTATCATTGTGTCTGCTGCGAGGCGCCGCTTTTTGCCTCGGATTCGAAATTCGATTCCGGCACAGGCTGGCCGAGCTTTTTCCAGCCCGTATCGAAAACCGCGCTCAAGGAACATGTCGACAATACGCTGGAAAGAACGCGCACCGAAATCCGCTGTGCTGCATGCGATGCGCATCTCGGCCATGTGTTTCCCGACGGCCCGCCGCCGACCGGCAAACGTTATTGCCTGAACGGCACGGCGCTGCGTTTCGAGCCGAGGGATTAACACGCGTGCACGCGCCTCTGCCGCTTCCTCCCGTTCCTGCCGCCGAAAAAAAACTGCTGAAGCGTAGTTTTCACGGCATCGAAATCGGCGACGATTATGCCTGGCTGAAGGCGGATAACTGGCAGGAGGTGATGAAGAAGCCGGATACGCTGCCGAACGATATTGCCGCCTATCTTCGCGCGGAGAACGATTACAGCGCCGCCTGGTTCGCGCCGCATAAGGGTTTTCAGGAAAAGCTTGTGGCCGAAATGCGCGGACGCATCAAGGAAGACGATTCAAGCGTGCCGGTAAAGCACGGCCCTTATGCCTATTTCCGCCGTTACCGCGAAAGTGGTGAGCATGCGTTATTCTGCCGTGAGATGCGTGACGGCGGGCCCGAGAAAATCCTCCTCGACGGTGATGCGGAAGCGAAAGGCAAGAAATTTTTCCAGTTCGGCGGCATCGAACACAGCCCGGATCATAAGCTGCTTGCCTGGTCCTATGATAACAAGGGCTCGGAATATTACACCATCGTCCTGCGCGACCTGCAAACGGGCGCGCAACTGCCTGATATCGTGCGCAATACAGACGGCGGCGCGGTATGGCAGGCCGACAGTAAAGCCTTCTATTATGTGCGCCTGAACGAGGAGCACCGCCCGCAATTCGTCTATCGCCATGTGCTCGGTACAGTGCAGGAAGAGGACGAAAAAATCTTCGAGGAGAGCGATCCCGGCTTTTTCGTCTCCTTGGGTGAAACGCTGACGCACCGCTACGCCGTCATCGTCTGCCACGATCACGTGACCAGCGAAAACTGGCTGATCGATTTGTATTCTCGCGCTGCACCGCGCTGCGTCTCGCCGCGTAAAACCGGGCGTATTTACGGCATCGCCGATGGGGGCGACGAATTTTTCATCCTCACTAATGCCGACGGCGCCGAGGATTTCAAGATCATGGCGGCACCCGCTCATGCGCCCGGTTCGGAAAACTGGCATGACCTGATCGCGCATCGCGCCGGCATTTACCTGCTCAGCCTGATGGTGACGAAAGACCATCTCGTGCGGCTCGAGCGCGAGGATGGCAATCCGCGCCTGATCGTGCGCGAACGGGCAGGCGGTAAGGAGCATGCGATTGCCTTTCAGGAAGAAGCCTATGCGCTTGGCATGCGCACCGGCCTCGAATATGAAACGCAAAACCTGCGCTTTGTTTATGCCTCGCCCACCACGCCGGGCGAGGTGTGGGATTATGATCTGGGCGCGCGCACACGCGCCTTGCGCAAGCGAGAGATCGTGCCCTCGGGCCACAATAGCAAAGATTATGTGGTCAGGCGCCTTTTTGTCTCTTCGCATGACGGCGCGAAAGTGCCTCTCACGCTCCTGATGCGGCAAGATACGAAGCTCGATGGTAGCGCGCCGCTTTATCTTTACGGCTACGGCTCTTACGGCCATTCGATCAGCGCCGATTTTCGCACCAATCCGCTCTCGCTGGTCGATCGCGGCCTGATCTACGCGATCGCGCATGTACGCGGCGGCGCGGAAAAGGGCTGGCACTGGTATCTGGACGGCAAGCGCGAGCATAAGCCGAACACGTTTTACGATTTCATCGCCTGCGCCGAATTCCTGATCGCGCAGAATTATACGGCAAGGCAGCGCATCGTCGCGCATGGCGGCTCGGCGGGCGGCATGCTGATGGGGGCGATTGCCAATCTGCGCCCCGATCTTTTTGCCGGAATTATTGCCGATGTACCCTTTGTCGATGTGCTGAACACCATGCTCGACGATACGCTGCCGCTGACGCCGCCCGAATGGCCGGAATGGGGCAATCCGATCGAGGATGCGAACGCTTTCGAAACCATTCGCGCCTATTCGCCTTACGATAACGTGGCGGAAAAACCTTACCCCGCCATCTTCGCGCAGGGCGGGCTGACGGACCCGCGCGTCACCTATTGGGAGCCTGCGAAATGGGTGGCGAAACTGCGCGCGCATAACCGCTCACAAAATCCCATCCTGCTGAAAATCAATATGTCTGCCGGCCATGCAGGCGCTTCCGGCCGTTTCAAACATCTCGAGGATGTGGCGCAGGCCTATGCCTTCGCGCTTGCGGTTGTCGGGAAGGCGTAAAAAATCATTGATTGTTTACAGGCCGCGTGCTCAAACCGCTTGATTTCCACGAAAGGAAACATCATGGCAGCCAACGCAAAAACATCCCAATCCGTTTTTGAGCTTCCCGCTCTCCCTTATGCTTATGAAGCGCTTTCGCCCTATATGTCGGCCGAAACGCTCGAATATCATCACGACAAGCATCATCAGGCCTATGTCACGAAGGTGAACGAGCTGATCAAGGGCACGCCGTTCGAAGGCCAGTCTATTGAGGATATTGTGAAAGGCAGCTTCGGCAAGAACCAGGCGCTCTTTAATAATGCCGGGCAGCATTACAATCATATTCATTTCTGGCAGTGGATGAAAAAGAACGGCGGCGGCGACAAATTGCCGGGCCGTCTTTCAAGCGCGATCAACGATGCGTTCGGCTCGCTCGCCAAATTCAAGGAAGACTTCACAAATGCGGGCGTCACGCAGTTCGGCTCGGGCTGGTGCTGGCTGGCCGTGAAGAACGGCAAGCTCGAGGTGATGAAAACGCCGAACGGCGAAAACCCGCTCGTGCACGGCGCATCGCCGATCCTGGGCTGCGATGTGTGGGAGCATTCCTATTACATCGATTACCGCAACCGCCGCCCCGATTACCTGAAGGCTTTCGTCGACAATCTCGTCAACTGGGAGCATGTCGACGAGATGTACGGGCAGGCGGTTTAAGTTTTTTAATTTTTTTAAATCGTGGATGGCCGGACCAAGTCCGGCCATGACGGTTTTTTAAGTAGTGTACAACACGTCATGCCCGAGCTTGGCCCGGGCATCCACGACTTTCTAAACCAACGTTTCGTACAAATCATTCCATTCTGGATTATTTTTATGAATAAGCCGAATTTTCCACGCACGAGACCAGTGTTTTAAAGTTTTTTCGCGTTGAATAGCATCTTGGATATCGTCGTAAAATTCATAATAGACTAGTTTTTTCAAACTGTAGCGTTTTGTAAAACCGGGCATCGATCCCTCCCGGTGTTCATAAATACGACGCAACAAATCCGCGGTGACGCCGATATAAATTATGCCGTTTTTTTTATTAGTCATGATGTAAACATAACCGCCATTCATGGCTTAATTTTAACCCGGCTCCCTGCCCGATGTCGCATGGCCCGCGGCCCAGCCCGAAACCAGCCAGTAGCGCGGCGGCTCATAATGGTTCTCGGCCGTGAACGGCGCGCAGAACAAGGTTTCTTTCGCCAGATCGGCACGCACGAAATAAGCATTCGCGCCGGTCAGCCCGCAACCGACAAGCGCATAGCCTTTCTCGTACATCAGTTTTTCCCACGCGGTTAATGATGCGGAAAAATAATCGTCGCGTTGCCACGAAAAATCGGGCGCATAGCGCACCACAAAATCGACCGGCGGAGGAAATTTGGCGTTATATTCCACGACCACGACGCGCGCCTTCAAATCTAGCAGCGCCTTCATGACATGCCAGTCGATGCCGTCGATATCGATGGAAAAAAGATCGAGGTCCGCAAAACCTGCCTTGTCCGCAAGCATTGCGATGGAATTTACATCCGCGCGCTGCGGCAGAAGTGCAAGGCGCCTGTCATCGATCGCCCAGGCGAAAGTTTTCGTAATCGCCTCGCAGCGCCGCTTTGACGATTCGATCCACACGCCCGACCAGCCCTGATACAGCAAGGCCAGCGTATTGTTCTCGCGCCCGTCGCCGACGCCGATCTCGCAGAAACGTTTCGTGCTTGTGCCGATACGGCGGAAGATTTCACCGATAATGCCGTCCTCGTCGCCCTGCGAGAAAATCTTGTAGCCGGCGGAGAGCAGGCGCAGCGGTTCGCAGTTGCGCGGCTGTAAGAGGATCTCGCGCCGTGCCCGTTCATTCAGAAGGGCCGCGTGGTCGCGCTTGCGAAAACGCGGCACCTTGCGGCGGAAAAGTTTTTGCAGAAATTTCATCTGCGCTATTGCGCCAGCGCGTTCAGCACGCGCACCCAACTGCGAATGCCCTTATGGAACGAGGAAAGCTCGTATTTCTCATTGGGCGAATGGATGCAGTCGTCCTTCAGCCCATAGCCGATCAGCAGGCTGTCGACGCCAAGAATACGCTTCATGGATTCGACGACGGGAATGGAGCCGCCCATGCCCATGATAATGGTCTGCTTGCCCCATTCGTCGGAAAGTGCAGCACTTGCGTGCTTGAACGCCTCGCCGTCGATGGGCACCTGAAAACCCGGGCTGCCGCCATGCGGTTTGAATTCCACTTTGCAATCGGCGGGCAGATTATCGCGAATGAAGGCGCGCAAGCTTGCGCGGATTTTCTCCGGGTCCTGCTGTCCGACAAGGCGGCATGAAATTTTCGCTTCCGCCTTTGCGGGCAATACGGTCTTGAAGCCTTCGCCCGTGTAGCCGCCGGAAATGCCGTTGAATTCGAGCGTGGGCCGTGCCCATACCTGCTCGATTGCCGAAAAGCCCTGCTCGCCGGCATTTTTCGAAAAGCCGACCTCGCGCAGAAAATCCTGCTCGTTAAAGGGCAGGTTTTTCCATTGCGCGCGCAGAGGCGCCGGAATATCGGGAACATTGTCGTAAAAGCCGGGCAGGGTGACGCGGCCCTTGTCGTCGTGCATTTTCGCCAGAATGTTCGTCAGCACGCGGATCGGGTTCTGCGCGGGCCCGCCATAGAGGCCCGAATGCAGATCGCGCGAGGCGCAGGTGAGCGTGACTTCCTCGCCGACAATGCCGCGCAGGCTCGCCGTGATCGCCGGCGTTTCCTCGTCCCACATGCCGGTATCGCAGACAAGCGCGATATCGGCCTTGAGCTGGCCGGCATTTTTTTCGAGATAGGTTTCAAGATTCGTGCTGCCGATCTCTTCCTCGCCCTCGAACAAAAGCGTGACATTAGCGGGCAGGTCGCCTTCCACTTTAAGCTGTGCCGCCATCGCTTCCACAATCGTCATCAACTGGCCCTTGTCGTCGGAGGCGCCGCGCGCGACGATGCGTTTGCGCCCGCCCGGGCCGCTCGCCAGCACTGGCTTGAAGGGGTCGGAATCCCATAAATTCAGCGGGTCCACCGGCTGCACGTCGTAATGGCCGTAGAACAGGAGATGCTTGCGCTTGCCTTTCGCCTTGCTCTTGTAAGTCGCGAGCACGATGGGATGCCCCGGCGTTTCCTGCAGCGCGGCCTGAAAACCGATCTTGTTGAGATAATCGGCAAGCCATTCTCCCGCTTTGCGGCAATCCTTGGCATTGGCAGGATCGGTCGAGATCGAGGGAATGGATAGCAGTGCAAACAGGCGCTGCAGCGAATTGTCGAAATCGCTGTCGACGGTCGCGAGGATTTTCTCCAAACCTGACATTCCTATCTCCGGCAACTTATTTTGCAAGGACTGGAGTTATATAATAGAATTTTTGATCGGGATCGTAGGTTTTGGAAAAACCACCGGCATATATTTCATCCGCCAGTTTTTTATTCGCCTCGAAAAATCTTTGATATTCGGCACGGGAAATAAAATCGGGATACTTATCGTTTTCATCCCGATATTTTGCCGACGCGGCTTCGACGAATGCCCATTGTATATCGAGTGCCATGGCATCATCGGGAGAGCTCTCCCTTGTGGTAAATTTCTTTGTTTTCGTATTGAATATATTATCGATATAAATTTCTTCTACGGCCTTTGTAAATTCTTCCCTGCTCATATAATCGTCATTGTTTGTATTGGCCTTATTGAAAGCCGGCACTGGCGTAAATTCATATAAATCTGACATGGTTTTCTCCTAGGATAATTGGCGTTTTTTATCACTCTCTCCGCTTTCCTGCAATCTAAAGCCAGCCGCGGCGGCGGAAAAACACAAGCGGCACAATGGCGGAAGCCACCATCAGGATCAAGGCGAAAGGATAGCCGAAGCCCCAGTGCAGCTCGGGGATTTCTGCGAAATTCATGCCGTAAATCGCGCCGATCAGCGTCGGCGGCATCAGCGAGACGGTGACGATGGAAAAAATCCTGAAAATATTGTTCTGCTCGATGCTGATCAGCCCCAGCGTGGCATCCAGCAGAAAGCCGACCTTGGCGGCAAGATAGCCGGCATGGTCGAGGAGGGAGGTCGTATCCTTCTCCAGCGCCTTGATGCGGTTGTTCATGTCGCGCGCATAACCGAGATGCGAAAAATCGATGGTCTCGAGCAGGAAATGCGCGACGCGCGCCAGCGACACCAGGCTCTCGCGCACTTTAGACGAAAGATCGCCCGTATAGCCGAGCCGCCGTAAGATCGCCTGAAAGTCGCGCGTGCCGCCGCCTTGCGGACCGTAACCGAAAATATCGCGCGACATGGTATCGATATCGGCGCCCGCCTGCTCCAGCATGTCGGCCAGCCGGTTGACCAGCGCCTCGAACAGGCCAAGCACGATCAGCGGGCCGGAGGTCAGATTGCTGCCGGGCCTGCGCGCACGCGCGATAAAATGCGGAAAGAGCGTCGGCTCGGCATAGCGCACCGTGATCAGCTTTTCCTTCAGCAGGATGAAGGTGACGGGAGACGCCAACATGTTCCCGTCTGCATTCTGCGAAAGCACGGTCGCCGTCATGTAGATGGCACCGTTTTCGGTGTAGAGGCGGTTTGAGATCTCGATCTCCTGCATCTCCTCGCGCGTCGGCGCGTCGATGTGCAGAACGCTCTCGACCCTTTTCTCTTCCTCCGGCGTGGGCATGAGCAGGTCGATCCACACGGCTTTCGCGATCGTGTCCTCGTCGGTCTTGCCGTTCTGTGCGATACATTGGTCGGCGGGAAGATAGAGATTAAGCATGCGAGGGATACATCCGTTATTTCTACGGTAAAGCTATATGGCGGTTGCGGCGCGCCGACAAACGGTAAATTTTGACTCAAATACAGTTATAGTAAATCTTAGAAAAAATGAACGATCACAAACAGTTGATACGCCTGTATTTCCAATTAATAGTTGACGTTACTTAAAATTCGTTTACCATAACCCTTAACCATTTTAGAAAAGAGTAAACATCATGTCATTAGAGTCGGATCTAAATTTGATATCCCTTTTAACGGCCCTGCGTACGTCTCAGCCGGCGACTCTGGGGCTCTCACCGCTCTTCAATGCCAGCCTTACGAATTACGCGCCGCTGCTGCTGGGAACCAACACCCAGGTTCAGCTGCCC
Organism: uncultured Alphaproteobacteria bacterium; assembly: GCA_963714065.1. Lineage (GTDB taxonomy): Bacteria > Pseudomonadota > Alphaproteobacteria > Rhizobiales > UBA4765 > JAZKID01. The sequence continues at coordinate 1,743,451 of OY970226.1, forward strand.
CAAATACAGTTACCCCAAGTTCAACTGCCTCAGGCGCAGGCCGCTTTGCAGACGCCCTCCGTGCTTGATGTCATGCAACGTCTGGGTGTGCAGACGCCGTCGCTATCGGGCGCCGTGCGGTTGCCGACACCCAATCTTTCAAATCTTCCTTTACCGGTTCTCGCGCTCGACGATACGCCAGACGTGGATATGCAGAATACTTTGCTGCCTGTCACGAGAATGCAGGTCACTCCGCCTGTGTTTTCGGAAACGCAGCCGGTGGCTGGTGGCGCTGCAGCGGGTAGCACAGGTGCGACGGCAGGCAGTGGCGCTGCGAACGCAAATACAGCCAAGGCTACATCTGGTGCTGCTGGTGGCGCGGCGGAAGCCGGTGCGGCGGCTGCTGCGGCATTGGCTGCAAAGAGAGCTGCCATGAACAAAATCTGGCAGCAGATTAATCCCAGTAATAATGCTTTTGTCACACAGGAGCAGGTCGAGAAGAGTTTCGACCACCTCGACTCCGTGACCTGGGATGGCAAACTCGGACAAGAAGACGTCATGGCCTATCTGAAAACCTATGGCGGCGATCCGCTCGGCCTGATGCCGCTCCTGGCAGCAGGTAAAGGCACGATCACGCGTGAAGCTTATCTTGCCGCGATGAAGAAGCGCGATATTGAGACTGGCGGTAAGCCCGATAGTCAATACAGCTCGGGCGAATTGTTCGGCCTGATCTCGTTCCCGCCTCCGCCGGCTTGCCCAACTCCGGCTGCGGGTGGCGCGGCAGGTGCTGGTGGCGGAGCCGCGGGAGCAGGTGCTGGCGCAAATACGGGCGCAGGTTCCGGTGCAGATAGCGCAGGTGCAAATACCGGCGCAGGCAGCACGGGCGCATCATCGACGGGTGCAAACCAGGGCGGCGCTGCCGGGGCAGGTGGCGCATCGACGACGGCCAAGACATCGGAAACGGAGGCTCCTCCCACTGCCGATGAGCGCTGGAAAACAGTCTTGGAAAAAGGCGGTAACGCAAGTAAATCCGCCGTCGACGTAGCAAAAGTTGTTCAAGAGACGCAGGATCTGGACGAGCTGTTCAAGCTATTCCATCTGGAAAGCATGGATGCGGACGCGTTTCTGACCCGGGCAGTCACTCTGGCTATCATCGAGCTTGCCGGCGGCAAAAAAGAGCTGACGCGTGCGGACTTCGACAAGATAAAACCTGCTGCGGTCGAGAAAAAAGCCGAAGCTGCGGCAGCGAGCTGAATTTAACCCTTCTCTCCCGCCTATACCCCCGCGCAAGCGGGGGTTTTTTATTGAATTGTTATTCTGAGTGGAGGTCTAACCACCATCGTCATGGCCGGACTTGGTCCGGCCATCCACGACTTACTTTCTAAACTCGTGGATGCCCGCACCAAGTGCGGGCATGACGGGTATCTTTGAGAGCCTTCGTCGCACTTAGGATGACGATAACGCTCTAATCCTTGGCTCTTTCAACATAGGAGCCGTCTTCGGTCATCACTACCACGCGCGTGCCGGCCGTGACATGCGGCGGCACGTTGGTGCGCACGCCGTTCGAAAGCATGGCGGGCTTGTAGGAAGAAGACGCGGTCTGCCCTTTGGTGACAGGCTCGGTCTCGACAATCTCCAGGATGACGCGCGCGGGCAGTTCGATCGCAACGGGGTTGCTCTCGTGCAGGCTGATGCGCACCGTCATGCCTTCCTGCAGATAAGCGGCCTGCTCGCCGACAATGTCCTTCGGCAGGGTCACTTGGTCGAAGGTTTCGTTGTTCATGAAGGCATAGCCGTCGCCGTCCTTGTAGAGGTACTGGAAATCGCGCTCGTCGATATAGGCGCGCTCCACCTGTTCGGTGGTGCGGTAGCGCTCCTGCACCTTCACCCCGTCCGAAATGCGGCGCATGTCGAGTTGCGTCACCGGCGTGCCCTTGCCGGGGTGGATATTCTGGGCCGATAAAACCACGCAAAGCTTGCCGTTCAGATCAACGACATTGCCTTTACGCAAAGAACTGGCGATAACCTTGCTCACAATGCACCTCTCAAGAAAAGATTTGCTCCCTGATAGCCCGACTTGCCCGCCGCGCCAAGAGGCTTGGCCGAATAAAGATTATCATGCGCGCAAACGCCCGTATTTGCTGGCGCGCAATGCGGCGCTTTCGGCGGCGCGGCGTTTTTTCGAAAGCAAGGGATTTACGGAAGTCGACACCTTCATCCTGCAGCGCTCAGGCGGCAACGAGACGCATCTGCATGCTTTCGCAACGAAAGCGCTTGCCGTCGATGGCGCGGCGGACGAGGATCTCTATCTCCACACCTCGCCGGAATTCGCCTGCAAAAAATTATTGAGTATGGGCGAGGAAAAAATTTTCACGCTGGCGCGCAGTTTCCGCAACCGCGAGGCGGGTCCGCTGCATGCGCGCGAATTCACTATGCTGGAATGGTACAGGACCGGCGCCTCGCTTGCCGATCTGATGGAAGACTGCCGTGGCTTCGTGCAGGCCATGGCGCGCGCGGTCAAGGCAAACCATCTGTGTCATGGCGAGCGCAGCGCCGATATTGTCGCTTCGCCCGAAATTCTCACCTTGAGCGAGGCTCTTGAAAATCACGCGGGCATCGATCTCAATTCCGTCATCGACGCTGATGGGAACTGGCGGCGCGACAAGCTTGCCGCATGCGCGGGCGTGCGCGTTGCGCAAGACGATACGGCGGGCGATATTTTCAGCCGCATCCTTGTCGAGAAAATCGAACCGCGCCTCGGCGACGGGCGGCTGACATATCTTACGCGCTATCCGATGGCCGAGGCGGCGCTGGCGCGGTCTTGCGCGGATGATGCGCGTTTTGCCGAGCGCTTCGAGCTTTATGCCTGCGGCGTCGAGCTCGCCAACGCCTTCGATGAGCTGACAGATCCGCAGCAGCAGCGCGCGCGCTTTACCGAGGCGATGAATGAGAAGCAGCGCATTTATCACGAGCGCTATCCCCTCGACGAGGATTTCCTTGCCGCACTCGCGCATATGCCGCAGGCCTGCGGCATCGCGCTCGGCTTCGAGCGGCTTTTGATGCTGCTGCTTGGCGCGAAAGATATCAGGGATGTGATGTGGGCGGCGTGAATAACCAGAGTGTCATCGCCGGGCTTGACCCGGCGATCCATCTTTTATCAAAAAATGATAGATGCGCGGGTCAAGCCCGCGCATGACGATTGAGGAAGAAACGTGACTAAAACCCTGCGCACGGTCGAAGACCTCGTAAGTGCAAAATTAATTGCACCGCAAGACATGCCCGCCCTGCGCGAGGTGGCGGAGCGCTATGCGCTTGCGATCACGCCCGAACTTGCCTCGCTGATCGAGCGGCCGGACGATGCCATCGCTCGTCAGTTTCTTCCCGATGCGCGCGAGCTCGAAACTACGACGGAAGAACTGAGCGATCCCATCGGCGATGAGGCGCACAGCCCGCTTGAGGGCATTGTCCATCGCCATGCCGACCGCGTTCTTTTAAAACTGCTGCATCTGTGCCCCGCCTATTGCCGTTTCTGCTTTCGCCGCGCGAAGGTCGGCAAGCAGGAGAAAATTCTCGGCGAGAAAGCATTGCAGGCCGCGCTCAATTACATCGGCAGCGATAAAAAAATCTGGGAAGTGATTTTCACCGGCGGCGATCCTTTCTTGCTGTCGCCGCGCCGCATCGAGAACGTCGTGCAGCGGCTTGAGCCGATCGAGCATGTCAAGATCCTGCGCTGGCACACGCGCACGCCCGTGCTCGCACCGAAAAAAATTACCCGGACGCTGATCGAAGCGCTGAATAGCAGCTCCAAAACGACCTATGTCGTCCTCCATGCCAATCATCCAAAGGAATTCACGCACGCCGCGCGTACGGCCATCGCAGCTCTCGCCGATGCCGGCATTCCGCTGCTCAGCCAGTCGGTGCTGCTCAAAGGCGTGAACGACGATGCGCGGATACTGGAGCAGCTCATGCGCAGCTTCGTCGAATTGCGCATCAAGCCCTATTACCTGCACCATCCCGATCTCGCACCCGGCACCGGCCATTTTCGCCTGCCTGTGCGCCGCGGCAGGGCGCTGATGGAGGTGTTGCGCCGCAACGCTTCGGGCCTATGCCAGCCCTCATACATGCTTGATCTGCCTGGTGGCTTCGGCAAGGTGCCGCTGAGCGCAGATTATCTAGTTGAAAAAAATGAAGGATATGTCGTGCGCGACCTCTGGGGCGGCACGCATGAATATGGGGAGTAAGTTTCGATGTCATCCCCGGCGAGCGAACGTTAGTGAGCGAGGGAAGGGGATCTAAAAAATAGTTTCTGGATTCCCTTCCCCTCTCCGCATTCTGCGGCTCGGCCGGGAATGACAACAAGCCTGCTCCTGTAACTCCTCACGCCAATGTGAAAAATACGACCTAATTTTTTAGCCTTTCTTGAGCTTTCCTCCTTTACGCTTGTGAATAAAGGAGATGCACGCGCAAGGAGAGCAGAATGGGCTTCCACGATTTTCGCCGCCAGCTTGAAGGCTATAGCCTGACCACGGCGCATATTCTTTACCGGCTGCCCGATTTTCCGGCGCTTCTGCAAACCTATATCTGGCAGGATTACGATAAGGCGCCCGATTTTCCGCTCCTCAACCATTTCCTGAAATTCTGGCAGCGCGAGCTGGAAGGCCCGCTGCATTCTGTGCGTGTGGCGCATAAGCGCCTGGTCGGGCCTGCCGAACTTGTTCCGGTCAAGGGGTTTTGGACGCTTCATTAGCCGTGATGTCGCGCACCGCGCCCGCAACGCCCTGCACCTTGTTGTCGTCCGAAAGAATGGGCCAGTAGCTCGCCGAGAACACGCGTGTGATACGCTCGCCCTCGTCCGGCGTGCGCGTATATTCGAAATGTTCGATGGGTTTTCCTGTTTTCAGAACCTTGCGCAATTGCGTCTCGAGCCTTTTGCCGTCGTCGCCCAGAATGTCGCGCAGCGTTCTGCCCAGATGTTCCGCAATACTTCTTTTATTCATGCCTGCCGCTTGCGCGTTCACGGCCAGAAAACGCAAATGTTGGTCCATCAGGAAAAGTGCTATGGGTGCTGCCGCATAAGTCGCCTCGATCTGCGCCAGCGCGGTCTGCAATTTCTGCTCCAGATCCATGCGCTCGCTAATGTCGGTTGCCGAAGGGAGCAGGTAGGAAATGCTGCCGTCACGCGCGCGCAGCGGCTCCAGCTTGAAATCGATCATGTGCAGCGCTCCACCTGCCATGCGCATTTCGGTCTGAAAGCGCACGGTCTGTCCCGCGCGCGCCGTCTCCACCGCTTCCCTGATGCGCTCCTGCACGGTGGGCGACCAGTTCCACCAGTAAGTCTCCCAAAGCAGCCTGCCGATCACATCGTCGCGCGTCAGGCCTGCCGCCTGCAACGGCGCGAGATTGGCCTCGACAATGCGGCCGCTAGCATCGAGCAGGTTGACGAAGACGAAAAGATTGTCGAGCAGTACGCGCAAACGCTCCTCGCGCTCAAAAATCTGCAGCGTTTTTTCGCGTAATGCGATGGAGGCTGCGGAAAGTGCCTCCGCCACGCGGTCGAATTCCTTCACGCCGGTCTTGACGGGGTTCAGGATCTCGGGCGGCTGAAAACGTTGCGTTGCGTCAAGGAGGTCCTGCGTGCCGTTACGCAGGCGCGCATTCAAACGCGTCACGGCGATCATGGCGAAAGTGAAAATAAGTCCGGCGATAAGGGCGAGGGTAAAAAGAGATTGCGTCAGCGGTTCTTCCAGTCCCGTTTTGGAAACGGCGACAGCCGCCTGCCAGCCGGTCAGCGGGGCTACCGCTACGGCAAGCAGGATCTCGCGGTTATCCTGCGCGCGCGCGAGAAAGGTACCGCTATCGCCGGAAACCTTGCTTAAGGTCTCGGTAAAAACATCGGCGCCGATATCGCCGCCATTCGTGATGGTATGCGAGGAACGGTCGAAAATCCCCCATGCCCAGTCGCGCGGCAAAGCGGGCGGCGAGAGCAGCGTCCTTGCCGTCTCTGTATCGACATTCATATCGAGAAAATAGCTCCGCCCGTTTTCGCTCACCGGCAGGCTGACGGTGAGAACGGGTGCGCCCGTTTCCGTCTGCGTGAAATTGAACAGAGCGGCGCCGGTCTCGATGGCGCGGGCAGGCGTGTCGGCCTGGATCTTCGGCAGCACCCGTCCCCAGGGGATGGCGGAATTGGCAAGTTGCTGCCCCGTCATGTCGCGCAAAATGATCTGCCCGCCATGCGCCTGCGCAATATTCTCGGTCTGCCTCTGGAACAGTTCGAAATCGCGCGACGCCAGCGCGGGCGAGGTGGAGAGCGCGCGCAACACGGCAATCCGCCCGTTCATCTCCCGGTCGATATTCGCGGCCATGGTCGAAGCACGGTTTGACGCCATTTCTTCCAGCCTGCCGCGCTCGAGCATGACGAATGTGAGGCCGAGCGCGAGCGCCGTCAGCAGCATGGGCAGAACGACGCTGGCCGCAAAAGCGGCGAGAGAACGCGCAAGCGGGCGGGAAATTTTCTCTCTTTCGGGCCAGAGCATCATTAAATCAAACGGGATTGACCGGATATTGCAAGGACTATAACGTTATTCTCATTCGATAAATTCGCATTTGATATATTAAAGTGGAAGATAAATGGTCAGCGGCATCAATTACAGGCAAATCGACACGAATTGCGACGGTCGCATCAGCGCCGAGGAGTTCGCGCAAAATCTCGTGCCGGCGCTTATGAACGCCTTGCGTGAATGCGATTTGAACAAGGATGGCACAATCGCCGATGGTACCGAATGGAAATACAAACGGGGATGGCCGCCTTATTATAAAGCCAGAACCGGTCCCGACGAAAAAGCCTATATGAAAACCATGGGGCTGCCCGAATGCTTGGCCGGACCAATACTCTTATCTTCTCAAACCGATCCCGGTAAAGCTAAAAATTATATAAACGATATTTGGACAGGTATGGGCGGCACAATCGATACTACAGCCACAAGCTCAGGCGGCGAACCTATATCGCTGTACGTTCGTAGCGGCAGCGTTCCCATGTCCGCCTTCTATGCCAGATTCAAAAATATTGTTGGGTTCAGGGCGGAAGATGCCGAATACGCCAAAAAACACGGAATGTTCCTTGAAGCGTCGCATGGTTCGGATCTGATCAGCCAGGGCGAACTCATTACCTTGCTGTTTGCCTATCAGCGAGAAGAAAATTACGATCATTTTGACGATAGGGATTATGATTACGGCGCTTCCGATATCATGAGCGCGAGAGTGCAGGAAGCGTTTTACAAGGATACCGGCCTTTGTCTTGCCGGTCCACAAAAACCTGGCGAAAAATTCCGCGCCAAAGAAGGCATGAAATTCGGCGACGTGTGGGACATGACATTTTACAAAGATGACGGCAAAACGCAAAAAACCACGTGGGAATTTAAAGAGCTTTTCAAAAACCTGAATAAAAAATGTTCGGCCAGCCCTCGGGATTGACTGGGTGCTGCAAGAACTATAACGCTCGCTTCATGAATTTGGTTCTCGTCTGGGCAGCGTCTCCTTTATTCCATTCTTCGGCGCATTTCGTAATTTCGTCAGTTTCACGGAACAGGATCACATACGCAACATCAAGCGATCCATGTTCCTGAAAGCCTCGCATGATTACGAGTTGATCAGCAAGGGCGAGCTGTTTAACCTTCTTCTGATCTATCAGGATGTATTCGATAATCAAAATTACAACAAAGATTATTACGCATGGCAGGATGAGATGAGCGCAAAAGCCCAGGAAGCTTTCTACAAAGACACGGGCATTTGCTTTGCCGGTCCGCTAAAACCGGGCGAAAAGTTTCGCGCCAAAAAGAACATGAAATTCGGAGAAGTCTGGAACATGACATTTATCGTCGACGGGCAAGAGAAAACCACTTGGACCTTCGATGAACTGATCAAGGACCCGAACGTAAAATGCCCGGGCATGCCCGCCACCGCGCTTAAATAGATTGAGGCTGCGGATTTCTGACTCGGTTTGAAATCTCCACCCTCGTGTTGTCGCCCTGTTTGTCATCCCCGGCGAGCTTTGCGAAGCAAAGCGAGGGAAGGGGATCCAGCCTGCGATTTTTTTTGGATTCCCTTCCCCTCGATCGCCTTGCGGCGATCTCGGCCGGGAATGACACCTCAACCAAATTTCCATGCATTTCCCTATATTTATCTGTCATTAGAAATATTGATAATTTTCATTTACAGGATTGATAAATAGAAAAAATGCTCTAATGTAGGCGCTGTTTAAAGAATAGGAAAAAGAAAATAGTATTGGAAGTTTCATTTCATGCAGCCGGTCAAAATTACAAAGAATTATCCGCGTCGCCTGTCGAGTTTGTTTTGCAAAATCAGCCGCAGGAAAACAGGGATATTGGCGAGATCCAATACGACAATCGGCAAGTTCCCTACAGGCAGGATATCAGGAAACGGACGGTCGAAGAATTAAGCAAGCTGACTCCCGGCCAGCTTGATAATCTGATACGCCATTATTTCATTCACAGGACCTATGGCGAAACTTATGTCTTCTCCAGCCAAAAAACAGTTTTGAAAAAATATGCCAACGAAAATTTCACGATTAAACGTAGCGATGCGAATGAGCTTGCGGCTGCCTTGGTAAAAGGGCCCGGCAGCGAGCGCTTTTTGGATGCGGAGCTTATTCCTGTTACGACAAAAGAAACAGAAGAACATGGAGATAAAACCGCCATGAAGACGACTACAAAATATCCTGAGAAAGATTATCAAACCTATTTCAATGGCGTGAAGCAAAGACTGGGTCTTAAGTCTGTGGTTGATGATAAAGAAAAAACAATAAAATAGTCACACCACCGCGCCGATCTGCCAGGGCACGAATTCCTGATCGCCATAGCCGAGCTGTTCGGATTTCGTGCGCTCGCCGGAAGCCGTGCGCAGCATGTGTTCGAAAATCTCCGCGCCCTTTTCTTTAACCGGCACGCCATCGAGAATATCGCCGCAGTCGATATCCATGTCGTCCGTCATGCGCCGGTAAAGCGCGGAATTGCTGGCAAGCTTGATCGAGGGCACGGGCTTGGCCCCGAAAGCCGAGCCGCGCCCGGTGGTAAACGCAATCAGGTTGGCGCCGCCCGCCACCTGTCCGGTCGCCGAAACCGGGTCGTAGCCCGGCGTATCCATGAAGACGAGGCCGGGCGTTTTCACGGGCTCCGCATAGTCGTAAACCGCGCGTAGCGGTGTGCTGCCGCCTTTCGCCACCGCACCCAGCGATTTTTCCAGAATTGTCGTCAGCCCGCCCGCCTTGTTGCCGGGAGAAGGATTATTATTCAGGGAAGCATTGTGACGCGCTGTGTACTCTTCCCACCATTTCAGCTTTGCCAGCAATTTTTCCGCAACTTCATTCGAGGCGGCGCGTGCCAGCAGCAAATGTTCCGCACCATAAATCTCCGGTGTTTCAGACAGAATGGCGGTGCCGTTTTGCTCGGCCAGCAGGTCGGAAGCCGCGCCTAGGCCTGGGTTCGCCGTCAGCCCCGAATAGCCGTCCGAGCCGCCGCATTGCAGGCCGACAATCAGTTCGGCAGCAGGCCGCGTTTCGCGCCTAGCACTCGCAGCAAGGGGCAGCATTTCTTTCAGCGTGCCCAGAATGGTCTCGACCGTGCGTTTCGTGCCGCCGCTCTGCTGGATGGTGAGGCTGCGAAACGTGTCGCTCTCGCTCAAGTTATAATCCTCTTTCAGCCGGCCAAGCTCCATCACCTCGCAGCCAAGCCCGACGAGGATCACGCCTGCAAAATTCGGATGCGCGGCATAACCCCACAATGTGCGCTTGAGCATGTCATAGCCTTCGCCCTGTGAGGCCATACCGCAGCCGGTGCCATGCGTGATCGCAACCACGCCGTCGATATTTTGTTCATTGGATAGCAGGCCGGAATTTTTCGCAGCCTCCGCCGCAAAGCGCGCAACGGAAGCCGCGCAGTTCACCGAGGTGACGATGCCGAGATAGTTGCGCGTGCCGGTCTTGCCGCTGGACCGGCGATAGCCTTCGAATGTTTTGACGTCTTTGGGCTTTTGCAGGGGAGGGCACCCTGCGTTTGCATGCGCTCCGTCCTGCCCGTGCGGCGCAAAGCCGACATTATGCACATGGACGAGGTCGCCGGGCTCGATAGCCTCAAGGGCAAAGCCGATGGCCTGCCCGCATTTGATAATGGGCTGCCCCTTCGCAATTGCAGCAAGCGCCAGCTTATGCCCGGGCGGAACACGTGTTTTCGCCCGAATACCGAAGGCCGTGTCGCTTTCGCTCAAGGCGTCGATGGCCACCGCCACATTGTCGGCAGGCTCCAGCCTGAGTGCGCGCGGGCCTCGACTAGGGCTTTTGGCAGGCTTATTATCCAATCTCGTTTCCATGGCCGCTATACCTAATTCGTCATGGCCGGATTTAGTCCGGCCATCCACGACTGGAGGTTTAAACTCGTGGATGCCCGCAACAAGTGCGGGCATGACGGCAATATTTGACTCATTGCCGGCATCTTAGTATGTGGGCACAGATAAAGGGAAGAGGAATATTGGGCGCGCGCCTTAAGCCCGATCGCAACCTCGTTTCACTAAATCATAGGCGCGGCTTCAAGTTTTTCCGAAAGTTTTTCCGAGAGTTAAGCGCGCATGCCGCAAACCGCCAAAACAAATCCGCATCTTGCCGGGGAGGAGCGAATGCTTCATCCCGACAGGCTGTTTCCGGCAGACCAGACCCGGCGCGCGATTGCGCGCCGTTTGTATGATGGGGTGAAGGATCTGCCTATCATTTCACCGCACGGCCATACCGACCCGCGCTGGTATGCCGAGAACAAACCCTTCCCCGATCCGGCGCAGCTTTTCGTGGTGCCCGACCATTATATCTTCCGCATGCTCTACAGCCAGGGTGTCGCGCTCGAGGATCTCGGCATTGCGCGCGCAGATGGCGCCAAGGTGGAGCAGGATGGGCGCAAGATCTGGCGCACATTCGCCGAGAACTATCATCTCTTCCGCGGCACGCCGACGCGCGCCTGGATCGACCATGCCTTTTCGACCCTGTTTGGCTTTGAGGAACGTTTGAACGCCAAAAATGCCGATAGCTATTACGATCAGATCGCGCAGGCGCTCGCCACGCCCGCCTTTTTGCCGCGCGCCCTGTTTGAGCGGTTCAATATCGAGGCGATCGCCACGACTGAGAGCGCGCTCGACGATCTGAAATGGCACAAAATGATCCGTGAGAGCGGCTGGGTAGGAAATGTCGTCACCGCCTATCGCCCGGACAATGTCGTCGATCCCGATTTTCCGAATTTCAGGGAAAATATAAAAAAATTCGGCGAGATCACCGGCGAGGATACTGCAAGCTGGAAAGGCTATTTAAAGGCGCATCAGAAGCGCCGCGCCTTCTTCAAGACCTTCGGCGCCACCTCCACCGATCACGGCCATCCCACCGCCGCAACGGCGGATCTGCCGCAGGCGGAAGCGGAGAGCCTGTTTCAGCGCGTCGTTCACAAACAGGCTCTTGAGCAGGACGCCGAGCTGTTCCGCGCGCAGATGCTGACGGAGATGGCGCGCATGAGCCTGGATGACGGCCTCGTCATGCAGATCCATCCCGGCGCGTGGCGCAACCATAATCCATATCTGTTTAAAACCTTCGGTCGCGACAAGGGCGCCGATATTCCGACACCGACGAATTATGTAGCGGCGCTGAAACCGCTGCTCGACCGTTTCGGCAACGAGAAAAACCTCACCATCATTGCCTTCACGCTCGATGAAACAGCCTATGCGCGCGAGCTTGCCCCCTTGGCCGGGCATTATCCCGCGCTGAAGCTTGGGCCCGCCTGGTGGTTCTTCGATTCCTATGAAGGCATGAAGCGCTATCGCGAACTCGTCACCGAAACGGCGGGCTTCTACAACACGGTCGGCTTCAACGACGACACGCGCGCCTTCCCCTCGATTCCGGCGCGGCACGATGTCGCACGCCGCGTCGATTGCGCCTATCTCGCCGAACTTGTCGCAACGCATCGCCTCGACGAGGACGAGGCGCATGAGGTTGCGCGCGATCTTGCCTACAATCTTGCCAAAAAAGCCTATAAACTGTGATCGATGGAGAAACTGCCATGACGAAACAATCAAACATGACGAAACGCTCGAACATATTGAACAAAGACATAAGCCGCCGTTCCTTCGGCGGTTTGATGGGCGCGGCCTCCGCCGCTCTCTTTTGCGCGCCCGCGCGCGCTGCACTTCCAACATCGCCGGTAACACTGAGCATCATCGACGTGTGCGGCAATTTCGCGCTGTCGCAGGCGGCGATGAACAATTATGCCGCCGCCAAGCCGCAACTCGTCTCGCGCTTTGCCTTCACGCAGGCCCCAGCCCCGGAACTGCCCGCCAAGATCAAGGCGCAGCAGCAGGCGGGCCGCGTCGATATCGATCTCGTGCTGACGGGAACCGATGCGCTTGCTGCCGGTATCGCGCAGGATCTGTGGCTGGACCTTCTGCCCGCGCGCGCCGCGGAACTGCCGAAGCCGGAAGAGATCTTTCAAGAGCCGGCGCTGCGCATGCAAGGTATCGCGCAGGGCAAGGGCGTCGTCATCGCCTATTACCCGTCCGGCCCGCTGCTTGAATATGTTCCCGCGCGTGTCGCCAAAGTGCCTGCTACTGCGGAAGAGCTGCTGGCCTACACAAAAGAAAACAAGAACCGCTTCATGCATGCGCGCCCCGCCAATTCCGGCCCGGCCCGCACCTTCCTGATGGGCATGCCTTATATTTTGGGCGACAAGGACCCGAAAGATCCGGTCAAGGGCTGGGACAAGACCTGGGCCTATCTGAAGGAACTCGGCGAGAATATCGAATATTACCCCTCCGGCACGGGCGCCACCATGAAGGAGCTCGGCGAAGGTTCGCGCGACATGATCGCAAGCACGACGGGCTGGGATATCAACCCGCGCGTGCTAGGCATCGTGCCGAAAGAGGCGGCGGTTGCGCGCCTTTCGGGCATGCATTGGGTGGCGGATGCACACTATATGGTCGTGCCGAAGGGTATTGCCGAGGAAAAGCTTGCCGTCGTGCTCGATCTCATGAGCTTCCTGCTGCAGCCTGCCCAGCAGGCCTATGCCTTCGACAAGGGCTATTTCTATCCCGGCCCCGCGGTGAAGAATGTGACGCTCGACATGGCGCCTCCCGAGAGCCAGGCGGCGCTGAAAGAGTATGGCAGGCCCGAATATGAAAGCTGGATTGCCGAGGCGCCGATCGAGACGCCGCTTGCCGCCGACATGATGGTTGTAGCCTTCAAGCGCTGGGACGAGGAAATCGGCGGCGCCAAGAAGAAGAGCTGAGTTATCAAGAGTAGAAAAATAACCTCATGAGCATCCGTGCCGCAAACTTCAACGAGCTGAGGCTCGATCGCGTCAGCCGTTGCTTCGGCGATATGCATGCGCTGAAAGACGTCACGCTCGCCATTAAAAAAGGCGAGTTCATCGCGCTGCTCGGGCCAAGCGGCTGCGGCAAGTCGACGACGCTGAACATTATCGCGGGCCTGCTCGATGCCACAGGCGGCGGCATCTGGCTTGACGACAAGCGCATCGACACATTGCGGCCCGAGCAGCGCGGCTTCGGCATGGTATTCCAGAATTACGCGCTGTTCCCGCATATGAGTGTGCGAAAAAATATCGGCTTCGGTCTTGCCATGCGTGGCGTGAAAAAATCGGAAATCAGGCGCCGCGTCGAGGAAGCGATTGCAATGGCGCGCCTGCAGGGGCAGGAAGAAAAATTGCCGGGCCAGCTTTCGGGCGGGCAGCAGCAGCGCGTGGCGATCGCGCGCGCCATCGTCATCGAGCCGCCGCTGGTGCTGATGGACGAGCCGCTCTCCAATCTCGATGCGAAATTGCGGCTTGAAATGCGCGCCGAAATCCGCCGCATTCACAACAGCCTCGGTGCCACCACCATCTATGTCACCCATGATCAGGAAGAAGCGCTGTCGCTCGCCGACCGCATCGTCGTCGTGCGCCACGGCGAAGTGCGGCAGATCGGCACGCCGTCCGAACTCTTCTCGAAACCGGATTCGCTCGATGTCGCGGAATTCATGGGCTTTCGCAACCGCATTTCCGGCGTGCTTGCGGCCCAGAACGAGAACCGGGCGACGGTGCAGATCGGCACGGCGCGCGTGTTCGGCGAGTTGCGCGGCAAGACGGGGCCGGGCCTGCGCGCCATCATGGCCGTGCGTACGGACGATCTCCATCCCGGCGTGCCGACCTCCGATGCGTTGCCGGTGACGGTGACGGTCAGCGAATTTCGTGGCCATTGCTTTGCCTGCCACGGGCGCACGCATGACGGCATCGACGTGTCGTTTCGGTCGGTGGAACCGCAAGCGCCCGGCAAGATCGTGCATCTGCATGCCGATCCGGAAAAGGTGCTGGTGTTTCCGGAAGCTTCATGACGCCGTTTTTTCTGAAACTGAAAGCGCGCGGCATCGACAGCACAAGCGCGCTGGTGTTGCCGGGTGTCTTGCTGCTGCTGGCCTTGTTCGTCTTTCCCTTCGCGCACGGCTTCTGGCTGTCTTTCATGCCGCACGCGGGCGACTGGCTTGCCAATTACGATAAATTTTTTTCGCAGCCGTTTCTATACGGCACGATCGCGACCACGCTCTGGCTGGCGCTGCCGGTGACCTTGCTCAATCTCCTGCTTGCCGTGCCCATCGCCTTTCGCGTGCGCCTGCTGAAGCGGCAACGATTGCTGACGACGATCCTGATCCTCCCCGTCACGCTCGGCACCGTGCTGGTGGCGGAAGGGTTGCTCACCTATCTGGGCCCGCAGGGCTGGTTCAACCGCACGCTGCTGGCGGTCGGGCTGGTCGATCATCCACTGCAGTTGACCCATAATTACTGGGGCGTGTTTCTCTCGCTGTTCATCACGGGGTTCCCGTTCACCTTCCTGCTCACGCTGTCTTATGTGACGGGCATCGATCCAGCCATCGAGCAGGCGGCGGCCACTTTGGGCGCAAATGCACGAAAACGTTTTTGGTCGGTGCTGCTGCCGCTGCTCATCCCCGGTCTTGCGATTACGTTCTGCCTGTCCTTCGTGCAGGCGTTTTCGGTGTTTCCCTCCGCCGTGCTGCTCGGCGCGCCGGCCGGCCCCACGCGCGTGATCTCGATTGCCGCTTATCAGGCCGCCTTCGAGGAGTTTGATTTCTCCATGGCCTCAGCAGTTGCGATGATCATGGGTGGCGTGCAGCTCGGCATCGTCGCGCTCATTTTAAGCGCACGGCAGCTTTTCTATCGTGGCCCGGCCGCGGGCGGGAAGGGGTAAAGATGGCCACGAAAAAACCCCTCTCGACATGGCTCTGGGCCGCTTCCATCTGGGCGCTGGTGATCTTCTTCATCGTCAACTTATTGGCGATGATCGCGACCGTGGTCGTCAGCTCGTTCGCCACACGCTGGCTCGGAACCTGGCTGCCCACAGGCTGGACGGTGAACTGGTATCTCGCCGCCTGGCAGGAATTCCAGCTTAAGGATATCCTGATCGTCACCTTCGAGATCGTGTTTCTGGTGGTGTTCCTGTCCGGCGCCATCGGCCTGCCCGCGGCCTATGCGATGGCGCGGCGGAATTTCCCCGGCAAGAAACTCGTGCTTCTGCTGTTCCTGCTGCCGCTGCTCATTCCTCCGATCACTTACGGCATTCCGCTCGCCACGACCTTGTATGAAACGGGCCTGGCCGGAACCATGGCTGGCGTGGTGCTTGCCAATCTCGTGCCCACCGTGCCTTTCGTCATTCTCGTGATGATCCCGTTCATCGAGCAGATCGACCCGCGCGTGGAGGCGGCGGCGCGCGTGTTCGGCGCGAATGGCTGGCAACTTTTCATCCATGTGATGATCCCGCTGCTGCTGCCGGGCCTTTTGGCAGCGCTCCTGCTCGTGCTGGTGCGCACGATCGCCATGTTCGAGCTTACCTTCCTTACGGCCGGGCCGACAAGCCAGACGCTGGTTGTAGCACTTTATTACGCCGTGTTTGCGGCAGGCGTGCGCGCCGTGCAGTCCATCGACGCGATGGCGGTGATCTATATGCTCACCACGCTGGTCTGGCTGCTGCTGGCACTGCGCTTCGTCAACCCCACGCAGATCGTCGCGCGCGCGAAAAACGAAACAAGATGAAACGGCTCTCGAAAAAAACGCTTCACGATATGCCCGCGCATGTGGTGCGGCCGCGCTACGATATAGGCAGCGTGAAAACCGGCATCGTGCATCTCGGCGTCGGCGCGTTTCATCGTGCGCATCAGGCGATGTACGTGGAAAAATGCCTGAATGCAGGTGCGCGCGACTGGGCGATTTGCGGCGCGTCGTTGCGCTCGAAAGACATGGCGGAAGCGCTCTTGCCGCAGGATTGCCTCTATACATTGGCCGAGCGCGGGAGCGGACAGGAAAATTTGAGCGTCATCGGCGCACTGCGCGATGTGATCGTGGCACCGCAAAACCCGGAAAAACTTCTGCAGGCCCTGTGCAGTCCGCATGTCAGGCTTGTCACGCTCACCATCACTGAAAAAGGCTATTGCTTTGATCCGGCGACGGGAAACCTGAAGGAAGATCACGCGGATATCCAGGCCGATCTGAAAAATCCGGCAGCGCCCGCGAGCGCGCTTGGATTTATCGTCGAGGCGCTGCGCCGCCGCCGTGCTGAAGGTGTAAAGCCTTTCACCGTGTTGTCCTGCGACAATCTGCCTGCGAACGGCAAGGTCGTAAAACGTTTGCTTGTAAGGCTTGGGCATTTGCGTGATGCTGAACTCGGAAAATTTATCGAAAGCGAGCTTGCCTGTCCGTCTTCGATGGTCGACCGTATCGTGCCCGCAACGTCGGATGAAGATAAAAAAGATATGGCGGCTAAGCTTGGCTTTGAAGATGCCTCGCCCGTTATCACCGAAGCGTTCACGCAATGGGTGATCGAGGACGATTTTGGCAATGGCCGCCCGCCGCTCGAGGATGTCGGTGTGCAGATGGTTTTAGATGTCGCGCCTTTCGAGCTGATGAAGCTGCGGCTCTTAAACGGCGCGCATTCCACGCTCGCCTATCTCGGCTATCTTGCGGGTTATGACACGGTCGCGCAGACCGTGGCCGATCCCGCTTTCGTACATCTGATCCGCGGCATGATGGACGAGGAGGTGATGCCCACGCTGCCGCAATTGCCGGGCATCGACCTGGAAGCCTACAAGGCCTCCTTGCTCACGCGCTTTTCCAACCCGGCGCTGAAACATCGAACCTGGCAGATCGCCATGGACGGTTCGCAGAAATTGCCGCAACGCCTGCTCAATACGGCGCGGGCGCGGCTTGCGCAGAACGCGCCGTTCGATCGTATCGCACTTGGGCTTGCCGCCTGGATGCGTTATGTCGCGGGTACGGACGAAAAAGGACAGCCGATCGATGTCAGCGATCCGCTGAAAGCGCGCCTGCGCAGCCTTGCCGATCAGGCGGGCCCGCATCCGGAAAAGCTCGCAACGTCGCTATTGAGCGTGCGTGAAATTTTCGGCGACGACCTGCCCAGGGATCCACGCTTTGTCCAGGCAATAACCGCGGCCCTGCGGACGCTTTATGCACAGGGTGCGGCACAGGCGGTGAAAACATTCAGCCTGCAGAAAAGCGCCTAAGCGGCTTATCTATTTATCTTGCAATCGCAGCACACATCGTTGACTTCATTATAGTGTGCAGCTGCAGCGTTGAAGGCATCTAACGTACTATTGAAATAGTTTATCTTTATATCAACTCGATCACTATCGACGGCGGCACTCAGCTTCTTGATCGTCTCATCCATCGAAGTGCCGAACTTGTTAATGGCAAGCAGCAACCCCGCTCTGCTGACGGCAGTCGGAACAATCTTGCCGCTTTTATTTCTTTTTTTGCTTTTCGATTCTCGTAAGGCCGCATCGGCGAAAGCCGCGATTTCCCCGGGTGTCAGCGGATCGTCGAGCCATTTTTTCATTATCTCTGGAGTCTCGATTATGGAGTCGCGATAAGTGCCATATTTACTCGTATTTGCTGCCATGCAGACAAAATCGATCCAGGTAAACTTTTTGCCGATAAGAGTGTTAGCCTCATCTTTCTCATCGTCGGTCTTATTGCTGGTTTCGTTTTCGTAAATCTCGGCCATCAGCTTTACGAATTCGGCGTTTCTATCGTTTACGAGCTTTACAAGATTAGCTTTAGTCTGTGAAACCGGAATGCTGCAGGTGTCGTTCATAAAATGCTCCCAGAATAAATTACCGCCAGTTATTGATTTATAGCCATCGATATAAGCTTTCGCAATCGTAATCGAGACTTGTCGCCCAAGGCAGAACTTACTAGAACTATTCCTTACAGTGGAAGGTGCGAAGTGGATTTCACGCAAAAGTTGCGCGCGCGCAGTGTGGTGCCGGTGCTGAGCCTCGATACTATTGAGGAAGGCGTCGCGGTTGCGAAAGCTTTGGTGGCGGGCGGCCTCGATATTCTCGAGATCACGCTGCGCACGCCCGCAGCGCTTGAAATCATTCGCGCTGTCGCTGCCGAAATCCCGCAGGCTCTTGTCGGCGCGGGCACGGTGCTGAACGCGGAGCAGATGCAGGCGGCGGTGAAAGCGGGCGCTTCCTTCCTCGTTTCGCCCGGCAGTGCGGAGCCCTTATGCAAGGCGGCAGCGCAACTCTCCGTTCCGTGGATTCCGGGTGCTGCAACACCATCGGAAGTAATGAACCTGCGCGCGCAGGGAATAAGGCTGATCAAGTTTTTTCCGGCGGAAGCCTCGGGCGGCATTGCGTGGCTGAAAGCTTGCGCGCCGGTTTTTCCGGATGTGACCTTCATGCCCACCGGCGGCATTACGCCAGATACCGCGCGCGATTATCTGAAACTGCCAAATGTGGCGGCGGTGGGCGGCTCATGGCTTGCGCCAAAAGAGTTGGTGCAACAAGGACGGTTTAGCGAGATTACGAAACTCGCGCGGGAAGCGGATTAATTCTTCGAAGGTGTATATAACGGCTGCCCCTTGATCCCCAGGATCACATGAATAACGCTGTCTGTTAGGTTTCCTCGAACTATGGTATCGGGCGTATCGTCTCCCCATAGATCCACGTGCTTATATGGCTCACCCGCCAGCATATCTTTTAAGGCATCATAGGCGGGCGAGTCTTCCTGTATCATAACGCCAACCGATATTCCTTGCGATGTTTTCATGAACTTCACACGGTCATCATGTCCATCGGCAATTTCCGTCTTTCCATCCGTTCTTAGTGCGACATCAAGCATGGTCACATGTTCCCTTTCGTCGGTTTCCGATCGTTCAGGAGTAATTTTGTTAATTCTGCCGTCTCTGCTTTCCGTTTGCAGGAAAGATTCCACGTTGATTTTAGGCGCTTCCAAAACTTCATTGAATATCACTTCTATATTTGAAAGCTCGTCTAATAAGTCGGTGCGGGTGCGAGCCCGAAAATAGATTGCATTATCGATCATCTGAAACACTCCTCAAACATCAAAATATAATTTCGAAAAACTATCAGGAAAATCAGAAACCTTCAATTAAATTCGCCTGTTGCCTCCAGCGTCCGTATCACGCCGCGCAGCTCGGCAAGGCCTTTCAGGCGGCCGATGCAGGAATAGCCGGGGTTCACCTGCTTGCCCATGTCGTCGATCAGGCGATGCCCATGGTCCGGGCGGAAGGGAAGGTCATGATCCGCGCGCCCTTCTTTGTGCCGCCGCTTTTCTTCATCCATGAAAATCTTCACCACGGCCACCATATCGGTATCGCCATCCAGATGCTCGGCCTCGGTAAAACTGCCGTCTTCTTCGCGCGTGGTATTGCGCAGATGCAGGAAATGCACGCGCGGCGCGAATTTCCGCGCCATCGCAAGCAGGTCGTTGCCGGCGCGCGCGCCTAACGAGCCCGTGCAGAATGTAATGCCGTTCGCAGGCTCGTCCACGCCCTTGATGATGGCGCACAGGTCGTCCGCGTTCGAGACAACGCGCGGCAGACCGAACAGCGAGAAGGGCGGATCGTCCGGATGGATGCACAGGCGCATGCCGAGCTCAGTTGCAACCGGCACCACTTCGCGCAGGAAGAAAAGCAGATTGCCGCGGAAGTCTTCCGCGCTCATATCGTCATACTGCGCAAGATGTTTGCGGAAACCTTCGCGGTTGAAGGTGAAATCGCGCGCCGGTACCGCACCGATCAGATTGGCCTCGATCAAATCCTTTTTCGCCTGGCTCATCTCGTTGAGGCGGATTTCGGCCTGCTTCCTTTGCGCTGCCGAATAATCGCGCTCCGCGTTTTTGCGCTCGAGGATGAAAAGATCGTAAGCCGCAAAATCCGGCGCGTCGAAGCGCAGCGCCGTGCCGCCATGCGGCATGACATATTCGAGATCGGTGCGCGACCAGTCGGTGATCGCCATGAAATTATAGCAGACGGTCTTCACGTCGGCTGCCGCCACCGCGCGCAGGCTTGCCTTGTAATTGTCGATGCAGGTTTTCCAGTTGCCGGTGCGCAGCTTGATGTCTTCATGCACCGGAATGCTCTCGACGATATCCCATGTCAGCCCGGCATTTTCGATCAGCGCGCGGCGCTTTTTCGTTTCAATCTCAGACCACGCATCCCCCGCCTTGATGTGATGCAATGCCGTGACGATGCCGGAGGCGGAAGCCTGCCGCACATGCGAAAGCCGGACGGGATCGTCCGGCCCGAACCAGCGCCAGCATTGTTTCATGAGGGTCTCCGAAAAAGAATTTTTTATAACACTTCAGATAATAATGTCATCCTAGGGAATTTCGACAAACCGTCATGCCCGCGCAGGCGGGCATCTCATGAAACCAGACCCCCGCCTTCGCGGGGGTGACGATGGGGATCCTTCGCCTTTGGCTCACGATGACAAAAAGGTCAGGTCTGCACCTGCGGCGTCAGTCCGCCGCTGCCTTTTGGCTTCGATTTACCCTTGCGGCCGGCGGCTGTGGCGATGGAGGAGCGCGGCGGCGGCGTGTCGTCGGTTTCGCGCGAAGGTTTCTTGCCGGCCAGAAGATCGGCGATCTCATCGCCCGAAAGTGTTTCGTATTCGAGCAGGCCCTTGGCGAGCGTTTCCAGATCGTCTTTTTTCTCGTTCAGGATGCGGGTGGCCTCGACATAGCCTTCGTCCACAAGGCGGCGCACTTCCTCGTCGATAGTCTTCGCCGTTTCCTCGGAAATGTTCTGCTGATGGCCCATCGACATGCCGAGGAACACTTCTTCCCGGTTCTCGCCATAGGCAACCTTGCCGAGCTTTTCGGAAAAGCCCCAGCGCGTGATCATCATGCGCGCGAGGCGCGTCGCCTGCTCGATGTCGGATTGCGCGCCGCTTGTCACCTTGTCCTTGCCGAAAATCATTTCCTCGGCCACGCGCCCGCCCATCACAATGGCAAGCCGCGATGTCATCTGCTCATAGCTCATGGAAAGCTTATCGCGCTCAGGGAGCTGCATCACCATGCCAAGCGCGCGCCCGCGCGGAATGATCGTCGCCTTATGCACGGGATCTGTCGCGGGAACGTTCAATGCGACAATGGCGTGCCCGCCTTCGTGATAGGCGGTGAGCAGTTTTTCCTGCTCGGTCATCACAAGCGTGCGCCGCTCCGCGCCCATCATGATCTTGTCTTTCGCGTTCTCAAATTCATCGCGCGTGACAAGGCGCTTGTTGCGCCGCGCCGCCAGCAGCGCCGCCTCGTTCACGAGATTGGCAAGATCGGCACCAGAGAATCCAGGCGTGCCGCGCGCAACCGTGCGCAGGTCGACATCGGGCGCGAGCGGGACCTTGCGCGCATGCACTTTCAAAATCTTCTCGCGGCCGACGATATCCGGGTTCGGTACCACCACCTGCCGGTCGAAACGGCCGGGGCGCAGCAGGGCCGGGTCGAGCACGTCGGGGCGGTTGGTTGCGGCGATGATGATAATGCCTTCATTCGCCTCGAAACCGTCCATCTCGACAAGCAGCTGGTTGAGCGTCTGCTCGCGCTCGTCATTGCCGCCGCCGAGGCCCGCGCCGCGATGGCGGCCAACCGCGTCGATCTCGTCGATGAAAATGATGCAGGGCGCGTTTTTCTTCGCCTGCTCGAACATGTCGCGCACTCTTGAGGCGCCGACGCCGACGAACATCTCGACGAAATCGGAGCCGGAAATGGTGAAGAAGGGCACATTGGCCTCCCCTGCCACCGCGCGCGCGATCAGCGTCTTGCCGGTGCCCGGGGGGCCTACGAGAAGCAGGCCGCGCGGAATGCGGCCGCCGAGCTTCTGGAATTTTTGCGGGTCTTTCAGGAATTCGACGATCTCGGACAGATCGTCTTTTGCTTCATCCACGCCCGCGACATCGTCGAAGGTCACGCGGCCATGCGCCTCGGTGAGAAGCTTGGCGCGCGATTTTCCGAAACCCATCGCCTTGCCGCCGGCGCCGCCTTGCATCTGGCGCATCAGGTAAATCCACACGCCGATCAGGAGCAGCATGGGCAGGGAAGATAGCAGCAGCGAGCCGAACACGTTTTCGGAAGGTGGCCGCGCGCTGATCTGCACGCCTTTCTGGTAAAGTTTTTGCACTAGCGAGGGATCCGGCGGCGCGAAGGAAGAGAAGCCGCGCCCGTCCGTATAATGGCCGATGATGTCCTGGCCCACCATGGTCACGTCGCGCACACGGCCTGAATCGATGTCAGAGAGCAGTTGCGAGAAGGGAATGTCGGAGCCCGAAGCGGTCTGCTGCGAAGAGCCCTGAAACAGCGTGAACAGGGCAAGCAGCATCAGGGCGATGATCACCCAGAGCGCGAAATTGCGAAGGTTCGGATTCATGAGGCCTCGGAGGATAAAACGATTTGCATGTTAAAATAAGCGTTGCCGGTTAAAATAACCAGTATCTCTATAGCGAATTTAAAAGCTTTTTAGAACAAGGGCTTATACGGGAGATAGAATTAGGCAGGGCTTCCGATATTAATATAGGACGTTTGATTATATAAGGCATGTTCGTTATTCGCGTATTTAAATTGAGGGGGTAATTATGGTTTCAATCGCGCCTTTTTTACCTGGCCCCGGTTTTCGCAGCGTATCGACTGCGACGCCATCATTTTTTGCTTCGAACGACGAATGTGAAAGCTTAGCTGAATATAAAAGATTACTTCAGGAATCGGCTGACATTATAAACCGGCTTGTGAACGCTGGACTAATGGTCAGAGTAGATCCTTTACAGTCTGGATATTATAGGTATATCGGCAATAAGAACAATCCAGATTATCAGCGTTTAAAAGACATAAGGGATATTCTCAAGGAATCCAGATTTAAGGAAGTAGAAGAGAAACTCAACGATCCTCAAAATTGCCCGCCTCCAGGCGCTCCGCCTGGCATTCCGGCTCCGGTGCAGAATCCAGATGCTGTTCCCAGCATCGGCAGTCAGCGCGTAAGAATGGAAAATCCCATCCTCGAGCAACTCCGCAATCCCAAAACCTGTCAGGGGCTTGGGGCTGCGATAGCATGCGACGGGCGGCCATCGCCCTGGCAGGAATTATTGTCGGCGGGCGTGTTGCTTATCGGCGCAGCGACCGGTTATGTGCCGGCTTTGGGCTGCACGGCAACTTCCGTCATCATTACTTCCTCGACACAAGATACAAATGGCACAAAATTATACGTCGACGATGCCGAAAACCCTAAACAAATTTTTACGATATTCAAAGATGGCAAGGTGCAGGTCAGCGATATAAAGAGCTGGACGCCGGTTGAGACGCCGCGCACTTTGAGCATGCCTTCGCGCGGAGCGCTTCTTAAGGGCGGCAAGCATAAAGATTGACAAGCGTTACGCTTGACTGCAATCCCCTATACGCTACATGTACTATGATTTTATTTAGGATTAAAAATTATGACACGTATCGGCCTTTCCCCCACCTATGCCGCCGCCATATCTGTCGTGCCTCAGCAAAGCCCCTGCACAGAGCGGGAATTGCGTGAGCTTGAAAAATTGCAGAACGAATTTGACGACGCCATTGATGCGTATAATGATGTTAAAGCTTTTACAGATGTCAACCATCATCTGTATCTGGATATGCTAGAGAAAGGAGAAAAATGGCGCAATCTTCAGGATAGGTGTTATCCGCCATCTGGGCCGCTACAGCTTATGCCATTGAAGTATATTCCATTCCCAAACCAGCAAAATCGTGTTGCCGTAAATCAGCCGCAAGGTCCTGCACGCGGCTGGCGCGAATTTTTCACTGATCCTAAGGTTTTATTTACGGCAGGAATGGGGTTGACGCTTTTAATACCAGGCCTTGGCTGGATATTGGGAGGCATCAGGATCGCCATACCAGCGTTGAAGGTGCTGTATACCGCAATGTTGGGCTATCTGACACTTGAGGAGCAAAACCACTACGAAGCGCGCTTCAAGGAATTGGACGACATCACGGACGACAGACTGGGCCAGAAAAAGGCGCGAGGCATCGGAGAGGACCTTCTGAAAACCGCGCAAGCCAAGCTGCGCGGTTGACTGGCAGAAATATAGGCGCGTGGATCCACTTTACTTGCGCCTGCCTTTTTCCTCCGAAAAGCGCATATACCGCTCACCTGCAGAAAAAATCACGCCGCCCAGCGTACGGCGCACTTTCTCTTCGCCCGTTAAAGCCGCATCCAGCGCTTCGAGTTCCTCGTCCGAAGGCGGATAGGCGTCGGGATTGAAAGAAGCGATCACCAATTTCAGCGCGCGCAGGCGGATTTCTTCCGGGGTGGTGCGGTAGGCTGTGCGTTCCAGTTCTTTTGAGGACGCAAGCAATTGTCGCGCCCCCTCATCAAGTGCTTCATTGGCGCGGGCGAATTTTTTGGCAAGCTTAACGAACCTCGTGGCATCCAGCCCTTCCTCGGCAAGCTGCGGCAAAATCTTCCGCAGACGCGGGCGCAGGAAGCGCGCATCTTCGTTGCTCGCATCCTCGCGCCAGGAAAGCCCGGCCGCGCGCAGGCTGACGCGCAGGCGCTCGCGCGGAAAGACAAGCAGCGGCCGCAGCAGGGGCAGGCCTTCCTTTTCGGAAACCGTGCTCATTCCTTGCAGGCCCGAGAGCCCGGAGCCGCGCATCAGCCGCATCAAAACGGTTTCGGCCTGATCGTCCATCGTGTGCGCGGTGACGATCGCCTCGCAGCCCTGTGCGCGCGCGGCCTCAATCAGCAAACGATAGCGCATTTGCCGCGCCGCTTCCTGAATGCCGCTGGCGGGCTTTGCGCCCTCCCAGTGCAATTGCACATGCGGAATATTCCGTGCCGCGCAAAAAGCGGCCACGAATTCGCATTCGTCTTTCGAAGCATCGCGCAGGCGATGGTCGATGCTGGCGACGACAAGTTTCGTTGTATGTCCTTGCCGCGCCCGCCACTCATGCGCAAGCTGCAACAGCGCCATGCTGTCGGACCCGCCGGAGACGGCAAGCAGCAATGAAGAATAAGGCGAAAAGATCGCGAAGGCGGAATCCGCTTCCGGCGCCGTAATGACCGCCGCTTCAGCAGCCGGCGGTTTTTTGCTCGGTCTGAACACGTTTTTTCACGGCCTGGCTCGATTTCGGAAATTTGTTGCCGACCTCGGCGAAGGTGGCGCAGGCGGCATCCTTCTGGCCGAGCGCATGCAGCGACATGCCGAGCCGCAGCAGGCTTTCCGGCGCCTTCTCAGAATCGGGATGGTTGTTGTAGACTTTCAGGAAGCTTTCCGCCGCCGCCTTATATTGCTTGCGCTGATATTGCGCCTCGCCCAGCCAGTATTGCGCTTTTGATGCATTTTTGTGAGTGGGGAAATCGGTGAGAAAATCGCGGAAGGCGCTGTCGGCCATCTCGTAATCGCCGCGCAGCATATAGCCATAGGCGAGATCGTATTGATCCTCGGGGCTGTCCGAGCCTGCGGACACGGCAGCCTTCGAGCTCGGCGTGAAGGTGGGGCGCGGCTCGGTGCCGGGCAGGGGTTCGAGCGGCTGGCCCGCAGCCGCACCCGGCGTTGGCGACAGATCGACAGGCGCGCCGCTTGCATCGGCAGGCAACTGGCCGAGATTGCGCGGTGGCGCGCCAAGCTGCGGTTTCGTGCTCAGCACTTCGACATTCTCGTCCGGCACAGCAGAGGGAGGAGCGGCCTGCATGCGGGCCGGGCGAGCGCTTGCACCCGGCTTCTTGCCGCCTTCCAGTTCCTGGAAGCGGAATTCGGCATCTTCCTGCACTTTGCGTAGCTGTTCCTGCAGGCTGCGGTTCTGGAATTGCAATTGCTCGATCTGGCCGTTGAGGCTGCGCAACTGTTCCTCGAGCCGCAGCAGGCGCGAGGAGCCATCGCCGCCGCCCGCCGCCGTTACGGGCGGGCGTTCGCCCCAGCCCTCCGGCGCGGGCGCATTTGCGGGAGGAGGGGTGGGCTGGGTTGTCCAGCCTTCCGGAGCAGGCGCGCTCGACCATTGCGCCTGCGCCGCGCCGCTCAAGGCGATGCAAAAAAGGGCAGTAAGAAAAGATAGTCTGAAAGACATGGTCCCCCACTCATAAACGCAAGCAAATTAATCTTGCATAAAAATCGGGGCAAAACGAGGGCGATTTAGCCGTCCAAAACCGGAATTGGGCCGGTCCTCTAGCCAAAATAAAAAGGCCCCGTAAGAGGCCCTTTATTGTGATTGGCCGATTTCGGCTATTGCCCCAGCACTGTCACCGCGCGGCGGTTCTGGTTCCAGCAGGTCTCGGAATCGCAGACCGCGACCGGGCGTTCCTTGCCGAAGCTGATCGTTTTCAAGCGCGTTTGCGGAATGCCGCGCGCTATGAGGAAGTCGCGCACGGTTGCGGCGCGCCGGGCGCCGAGCGCCAGGTTGTATTCGCGCGTGCCGCGCTCGTCGGCATGGCCTTCGACGGTGAAACTATATTGCCCGTACTGGCGCAGCCACATCGCCTGCTTTTCCAGGGTCGCCTGCGCCTCGGGCGTGAGCGTGGATTGATCTTCAAGGAAGAAGACGCGATCGCCCACATTCACCGAGAAATCTTGGCTAGAGCCCGGCGTTGCGGCATTCATGCCGGCGCCCAGGCCGTTGGCATCCTGGTTCTGGCCGGCGCAGGCGGCAAGCATCAGTGCTGCGGCAAGTGTTGCGGACAGGCGAAGGGCGCGGAAAGGCGAAAGCGTGGACATTATGGAAAACTCCTGAAATCCTCTCGAAAGCAAGGAAGCCCAGTCATAAACATTTTACGTTAAGCACAGGTCAGCAGATATGGTTAAACAATGATGTTTTTTTAATGGCGCGCGCTTAATCCGCAGCCCGATTACCACTTAACTCTTTGCAGGATTTGCTCCAATCGCGCCTGCACGATTTTATCGGCAAAGCGGGGATCGGTAATGGTGGCGCCAATAAAGCCGTTTATATAAGTGCGGTCTACGGAAGAGAGCTCTCCGCTCTGCAAATTCTTGCTCCTTTGGTGGGCGACGGAAATCGGCGCAATCCTGTTCGCGGCAGCGGCGAGGGCGCCCTTATTTGCTTCCACAAATGTGTCGAATTGTTCGTGGGAATTAAAATTCTGCATGTCCGTTGCCGCAAAAGCCGCATTTATTTTCTGAAGAAGCTGTCTTTCCTGCCCGCTCAGCAGGGCTTCGTTATTTTTTATGCTCTGCCAGTCGCGAAAAGATTTCGCTTCGCTTTCTCCCTCGGGGATATGATCCTCCGGGCAGCCCGAGTTGATGAAAATATGGAATTGATGCTGCGGTTCCTGCCTGGAATTCTGAAAACTGTTTGCAGGTCGAATGCGCGAAATAAAAGCCATTTGAATCAGGTCTCCTTGAGAATCGAACGAATTGAAACTCAAGGAGGGTTACCGTTTTTACATGATGCTTTTATGACAGGTTGCGCACCACGCTTCACCCAAGCAGCCCCGACCAGCTCGGATCGGAAGCGAAGGAGGGCGTCGGCAGCACCTGCTCGAAACGGCCCGAGACGTCGATGGTGTAGATTTTCGGCCCGCCGCCCACATCCTTAAAGAACATGATGACGCGGCCGTTCGGGCTCCAGGTCGGTCCCTCGGCATGGAAGGATGAGGTGAGAATGCGCTCGCGGCTTCCCTCCGGCGTCATCACGCCGATGGAAAATTGCCCGCCTGCCTGCGCGCCCTGTTTGGTGAAGGCGATCAGGTCGCCTTTCGGCGACCACACCGGCGTTGAATAACGGCCCTGCCCGAAAGAGATGCGCTGCGCGTTGCCGCCATTCACGCCCATGATATAAAGCTGTTGCCCACCGCCTCTGTCACTCTCAAACACGATGCGCGAGCCGTCCGGCGAGAAACAGCCGCCGGTGTCGATGGCCGCATCCTTGGTCAGGCGCGTCGTCTGCTTGCTTGCGACATTCATCAGCGCGAGGTTTGAATTGCCGTCGCTATTTAAAAGAGACATGATCAGTTTCGTGCCGTCCGGCGAATAGCGCGGCGCAAAACTCATGCCGGGAAAATTGCCGAGCAGGTCGGCGCCGCCCGTATCGATATCGAGCTGCACCACGCGCGGGTCGCCGCCGGGCACATATTGCATGAAGCCGACCCTGCGATTGTCCGGCGAGAAGCGCGGGGTCAGAACAAGTTCGCCGCCGCGCGTGAGATAGCGCACATTGGCGCCGTCCTGGTCCATCACGGCCAGGCGCTTGACGCGCTGGTTCTTCGGCCCCGTTTCGTCGATGAAGACGATGCGGCTATCGAAATAGCCTTTTTCTCCCACCAGCGCTTCGTAGACCGCATCGGAGAGAATATGCGCAAGCTTGCGCCAGTTGTCGGAGGCAACCGTGAACTGGCGGCCGTCGAGTTGTTTCGACGTGAAAATATCCCACAGGCGGTATTGCGCAACGAATCCGCCGCCGCTTCGCGCGACATTGCCGACCAGCAGCGCTTGCGCATTGATGACGCGCCAGCTCTGGAAATTCGGCTGCATGTCGATGCTGGAAAATTTCTCGATATAGGAAACGGGATTGAGAACCTGGAAATAGCCGCAGCGCGTCAGATTGTTGGCGATCACCGCGCGCACCTGCGCACCTATCGCCGGATCGCCGAGAAAATCCGGAATGGCGATCGGCATGGGCTGGAAATTGCCGCCGCCGATCTGCACCTGCGTCAGCGCCTGCGCGCGGGCCGGCAGCAGGGCGGCCGTGGCGGCACCCCCCATCAACGCCAGCGCCTTGCGGCGGTTGAAATAAAAATTTTCTGCCATCAGTTTAACCTTGCCAAAACGCCCAATTCTCCTCTCCGTCATCCCCGCGAATGCGGGGATCTAGATGCCCACCTACGCGGGCATGACGGTTATGATAATTTCAAACAGGCATACTACCATCAATTCGGATCGTTGAAATTATAGTCGATGACTTCCCAGCCGTCTTCCCCATCATACATTTCTGCAGGAAGTTTGAGCGGAGAGCAACGCATAACCGCCCGTACGGCCGCCTCGGAGAGGATGCGGAAGGTGGGGTCCGGGCTGCTGTTCATCACCTGCGGACGGCCCCTGATCGAGCCGTCGCGATTCATGGGGATTTTGACCTTGACGATCAGGTCGCTGGCGGTGGGGTTGACCCAGCAGGGCTCGACCTGCCGCCGGATCATGTCGTTCATGACATCGACCTGGCTTTTGGTGAGCTTTGTGCCCGTGCCCCGGTTCGACCCCAGCGAGGCGCTGCGCTTCTCGCCTTCCTCGGCCTTAGGCTTGGGCGCGCCCTCCTGCTTGTTGAGAAGGTTGGAAATCTTGTCGGCATCGAATTCCTTCGCCTGTTTGGCAAGGCGCTCCTGCTCGGCCTTGCGCTTTTCCTCGGCGAGCTTCTTTTTCTCCTCGGCCTTCTTCTTGGTCTCAGCCTTTTTCAGCTCTTCCTGCTTTTTCTTTTCCTCGAGCTTTTTTGCCTCCTCGATTTTTTTCAAGATTCCTTCGGGATCGACCTCATCGGGCTTGGTTTGAGATTTTTCGGGTGGCGGCGGCTCTTGCTTCTCCTCGGGCGGCGTGGTGACGGCGGGCGGCGGAGGCGCGGGCGCGGTCTTCGCCTCGACAGGCGGCTTGTCTTCTTCTTTCGGCGGTGTTTCCTCAGGCGTCGGCACAGGTGCTGGCGTTGCGCGCGTCTGCGCCACCTCCGCTTTCTTTGCCTCCTTCTCGCCTTTCACCATCGGCTCTTCCGAGATCAGGTCGACGGGGATGGAGGCAATCGCGCTGGTGCGATGCGGCGTTGCCGACGGAAAGGTGATCAGGCCCACAAGCAGGAGAGCCAGGTGGAGAAGGGCGGAAAAAATCAGGCTGCGCCGGAAATTCATCTTATTTCTTTCCGGCCGGCACCTCGTCTTGCAGCGTGACGAGGCCGATTTTCTTGAAGCCGGCGTTTGATACGAGGCCCATCACGCGCATCATCGTGCCGTAATCGACCCCCTTGTCGCCGCGAATGAAAATGCGCTCCTCGACGCCGTTCTGCGCGATCGCCTGCAATTTCGCGACGAGATCGTCGATGGACACTTGCGTTTCCTGCAAATAGATCTCGCCCGCCTGGTTGATCGAGACGGTGATGGGCTGCGTCTCGTCCTGCATCGGCTTTGCTACGGTTTTCGGCAGCTCGATCGGCACGCCCACCGTCAGCATGGGGGCTGCGACCATGAAGATGATCAAGAGCACCAGCATCACGTCGATGAACGGCGTCATGTTGATGTCGGCGATGGGAAGCGCGCGACGGTGGCGCCTGCGCTGTTTTCTTCCCTGCGATTTTTGAAAAGCGATGGCCATGCGTGAAACTTTTCTTAGCTCATCCTCTCGTCGATCTGCCGCGAGATGATGGCCGAGAATTCGTCGGCGAAACCTTCCATGCGGCCGATGGCTTTCGCCGCGTCCGACTGCAATTTATTATAGGCGATCACCGCGGGAATGGCCGCGACAAGGCCGACGGCGGTGGCAAACAGCGCTTCCGCAATGCCGGGCGCCACAACCGCAAGATTGGTGTTCTTCGAAACCGCGATGGCCTGAAACGAGGTCATGATCCCCCACACCGTGCCGAACAACCCGATGAAGGGGCCGGAGGAGCCGATGCTGGCCAGAAACAACAGGCGGGATTCGAGACGCTCGGCCTCGCGCGCGATCGTCACGTCCATGACTTTCTCGATACGGTCTTTCAGACCCGCAATGCCGCGCCCGCCCGATTCCTGCGTGCGCTTCCATTCGCGCATCGCAGCGACGAACACGGCCGCCATGCCGTGATGCGGGCGACTTTCGAGCGCGCGATAAAGTTCTTCCAGGCTCTGCCCGGACCAGAACACGTTTTCGAACTTGTCCATCTGCCGCTTCAACTGCGTGAACAGCAAGCCTTTTTCCAGAATGATCGCCCAGCAGACGACGGAGGACACGAGCAGGCCGATGATGACAAGCTTGACGACGACATGCGCCTGCCAGAACATATTCCAGAAGCTCATATCGGTGATGGGGCTCAGGATTTCAGGATTCATTATTTCGGGATTCATCTTGGGCCTTTATTAGTCGTGATATCATTTTGAGCGGCAGGCAAAAAATTTCCCTATTCGTCATCCTCGGGCTTGTCCCGAGGATCCAGGATGCTCGCAACAAGTGCGAGCATGACGCAAATCGAGATCCTTCGCTGCGCTCAGGATGACAGTTACTTTAAGTCCTGGCGCGCGAATGCGGCCACAACAGGGCAACAAGACGGGCCTGCGCACCGCTTTATCTATCCGGCATGGTTATGGTTAAGAAAGGGTAAACAGAATAAACCGGCCGGGCTGTTTACTTTTTCTGCTCTCTTGGCTAGAGCGTGCAGCATAGGTTTTGGGAATTTTATAAGAGCGAACTCATGAGCAATAAAAACGAACGAATTTCCGGTCGGCGAACGCATCCTGTACGTCAGGTTCAGCCTAGAACCGGTTTTCATGTTTCTGCCGATATCAACTCCTCGCCCGCGCCCGCCAGATCGGAAAACAAAAACACACCGCCGGTAAAGCCGGTAAAATCCCAGTTTTTTTCTTCCGAAATGTCCGGCGATCTTTCGTCCGCTTCCGCCTACATTCTTTTCAGAAAAAACCAGGGACGCAGGCTCTACCCTTCCGAACTGTGGGTTGATGGTGATAGGCGCTGGAAAGGCGCTCCGTGGGGAGATGAAGTTCTCAAAACCCGTGATAAAGGAAAGCCTGGTAAATTTAACTGGCAGAAAGAACTCGCAAAAGAAAAAGGAAAAGGAGATACAAGAACTCGCCCTGTCAGGCCTGCTTATACCGATAGATCTTTTATAGACACGGCTGTGCAAGCGTGCGCCACACAAACCCTTTCGCATGAGGCCAATCAAAATTTGAAGCAAGCCGCGCAGGTTGCCGCTGCGGCCACCACGAGTGCAGTAGGCACATGGGCCGTTGTTGAAACGATTAAATTATGCGCCCTTCGTGTTATAGGAGTTCTTACCGGCCCCTTGATTCTTGCCGATCCCAGCAAACCAGTAAGAACAGACACTTAAGAACGCAACAAATCCTGCAATACCGGAATGAGCGGAAGGTCGGCAGGCGGCATCGGATAGCTGCGCAGATCTTTCGCGCGCACCCAGGCAAGTTCCTGTCCCTCAAGCGCACGCTCCGGCCCTTGCCATCTGCGACAGATCCACACTGGCATGAAAAGCTGGAAGGTTTCATAAGTATGGCTCGCGAAAGTGAGGGGGCTCAGGCAGTCTTCCTTCACCGTGATATTCACCTCTTCCCTGAGTTCGCGAATGAGCGTGTCTTCCGGGCGCTCATGCGCCTCCACCTTGCCGCCCGGCAATTCCCACAAACCGGCCAGCGTTTTTCCTTCCGGCCGTTTCGCAAGAAGGATGCGATGGTCTGCATCCAGCACGGCGCAGGCTGCCACAAGGACGAGTTTCACGACCTGTAATCCCCGTTGATCGCGACATAATCCTTCGTGAGATCGCAAGTCCACATCTGCGCGCGCCCGCGCCCGAGCGCCAGATCGACCGTAATGTCGATATGATCGCTCCGCATATAGTCGGAAAGTTCGGCCTCGTCATAATCGGGCGCGCGCGCGCCGTTTCTGGCGACGCAGTGCTTGCCGAAATAGATCGAAAGCCTGTCGCGCTCGGCCGTCTCGCCCGCCTTGCCGATCGCCATGACAATGCGGCCCCAGTTCGCGTCCTCGCCCGCAATCGCGGTTTTCACGAGCGGGCTGTTGGCGATGGAGCGCGCGATTTTTAGCGCTGCGCGTTTGCCCTTCGCGCCTTTTACTTCAACTGTAATGAGCTTGCGCGCGCCTTCGCCGTCCTTGGCAATCTGAATGGCAAGATCGCGCAGGAGCTTTGTCAGTGCGCGTTCGAACGCACGCTCATCGACAGCAGGCCCCTTGCCTGTCGCGAAAACCAGCAGCGTATCGGAGGTGGAGGTGTCGCCGTCGACGGTGACGCGGTTCAGCGTCTTCTCCGCCGCGCGTGCCGTGATCTGCTGCAAGACATCCGGCGCGATTTTCGCATCGGTGAACACGAAAGCGAGCATGGTCGCCATATCGGGCGCGATCATGCCAGAGCCCTTGGCAATGCCGGCGATCTTCATGTCGTTGATAGTCTGCACCGCCATTTTCGGAAACGTGTCCGTCGTCATGATGGCGCGCGCCGCATCCAGCCAGCCGCCATCTCGCGCATTTTGCGCAAGCTGCGGCAGCACGGCCTCGATTTTCGATGCATCGAGCGGCTCGCCGATCACGCCCGTGGAGCAGATCATTACATGATGCTCCGCGCAATTCAGAAGCGAAGCTGCGGCTTTCGCCGTGCGTGTCACCGCAGCATCGCCCGCCTTGCCCGTGAAGGCATTGGCGTTGCCGGTGTTCACGACAAGCGCGCGGGCCGCGCCTTGCGCGAGATTTTGCCTGCACCAGTCGACAGGCGCGGACGGGCATTTCGATTTCGTGAGCACGCCCGCAACCGCTGTGCCTTCATCGAGCACAACCAGCAGCACATCCTTGCGGTTTAGGTAGCGAATATGCGCCTCGGCAGTCGCAAGCCGCACGCCGTCGATGGCGGGCAGGTCGGCATAGCGCTTCGGCGCGAGGGGGGAGATTTTAGAAGTTTGATTCATCACGTCATGCTCGGACTTGTTCCGAGCATCTAAGAATTGAAAGAGATCCTCGGGTCAAGCCCGAGGATGACGATTGAGGAGTTCTTCGCTAATCCCCGCAGCCGGGTTTTGGCGAAAACAGTGCGAGCTTGTCCGGCTTGTCTTCCCATTCTTTCGCGTCTGCGGGCGGGTCTTTCTTGGTGGTGATGTTCGGCCAGGTTTTTGCGAACTCCGTGTTCAGCTTCAGCCAGTCCTCCTGGCCCGGCACGGTGTCGGGCTTGATCGCTTCCACCGGGCATTCCGGCTCGCACACGCCGCAATCGATGCACTCGTCCGGGTGGATGACGAGCATGTTCTCGCCTTCGTAGAAACAGTCGACCGGGCAGACCTCCACGCAATCCATATATTTGCACTTGATGCAGTTTTCGGTGACGATATAGGTCATGATCTCTTAGGTCTTCTGCTCGAGCTGGCCTTTCAGCGCGGCGAGCTTGGCAAAGGGATTGTTCGGGTCGATCGCCTTGTCCTTCTTGTTTTCCGTCGAGAAGACGAGGCGGCGTTCGCTCACATTCTCGCGCTTTTCTTTTTTGTCGTGCCTGTGCTTCGGCCGGCGCGGGCGGCGATCATTGTCCGCCTTCGGCGCGGCCTCTCCGCCCGGTTTGCCGTCGGTTTTCTCGCGGCGCGGTGCGCGCTTTTCGAATTTGCGCTCTGGTCTCGGAAAACGCCAGACATCGAGATTAACGGACAGTTCCTTTGGCGGCGTGGCTGGCGCCTCTGCGGGTGCTTCCGGTTTTTCTTTCGAAATAACCTCGACCTCGACCTTCGGCTCCTCGGGCTTTGCCTCGGGGATTGGTGCCGGGGCGGGGTGTTTAAGCGCATAATCTTCCTGCGCCTTTTTGATCGCGGCCTCGATATCGGCGCGCGGCTTGCTTTCGGAGACATAGCCGAGCGCGCGCAGGATCGCTGCCATGTCGTCGCCCGTCACACCGAGGAGCGATGTCATTTCCGGCGTGACGATGAAGCCTGCCGCTCCCACATACGCGGCAGGCGGCGGCCCGGGCGTGATGTTCTCGCGATAGGAAAGAATGGGGCGGATCAGATCGGCAAGGCGCTCGAGAATGTCGACGCGCACGGCGCGCGCATCCATCAGTTTAAAGCCGAGCACGCGGTAGAATTCCGGCGAAAGCGAAGGGTCCGCAGCCCAGGCGGTGCGCCCGCTCTGCGCCAGTTGCAGGATTGCGGCCATCTGCTCGTTCACCGGCTCATTGCGCTTGAGCAGCCAGAGCTGGATGCCGAGCGCGCGCGGTTTCGGCTTCAATGTCGCCGGGGCGTAAATATGATGCGCGCCGAAACGCACGCCGAGCTTGCGCATTTGCGCGCGTACGGTCTGCTCCAGCGCTTTCACTTCTGCTGCGACTTTCGAGCGCTCGAGCACGCCAAGCGCCTCGATCAGCTGAAAGCCGATGCCGCGCGCACCCTCGGGCAGGCTTTCCGCGGCGCGCAAGTCGAACAGCGGTTTTAGATGCATGCTGATGTGATGGCGCAGATAGGCTTTCAGCCGTGCCTCCACCCATTCGCGATGCGTGCCCGTAAAGGCATCGTCGGCGAGAAGCTGCAGCTCGGGCTCGATCTCGCTGATGCCTGCAACGATGCGCGCGACCTCGATGCCGCGCCAGCGCAGGATATTGTCGGAACTGAGGATGAACTGCTCGTTCGGCGCTTCCGCGATCTGCTGTCCGCGCGCGACGATGGCGGTGGCCGCCGCCTGCGACAGCGTCTGCCGGTCGATCTCGCTCAGATGCGAAAAGGCATAGCTGTCGGGCAGGAAGCGCAGGCCCTGGATCTCGCCCACCCGCTCCCCGTTAAAGGCAAGGGTTCCATGTTCGCTGATTTCTATTTCAGGCATTGGGTCGTTATAGCGTTTTTCCGGTTATGGCCCAGTTTAATCTATCACTTATGTTATGCGCGGCGCCGATTTGCCCGTCATATCCATGATATAAACGATGGCGTAAACGAAAAATTAGGACAAAACGAGTCTGAAACGTGAATGGCCGAACAAAAAAAGAACATAAGGGGGCCGAATCGCTGACTCCGAGCGATTCTGCCTCTGTTCTACACCAGCGCTAGCAGGCATGTGCCGCCTGCCACTATATGCTGGGGAAAAGCCTGATTCGTCCCCAGCTTTCCGGTTGTTTGAGTCGCCATAGCTCTTGCTAAAGCGATTTATAGTTTGACTCAAAGGTCAAGCCCGATACCTAGAATTTTAGGCAAACAGGATTAATGCATGATTAAACCATGAACAAAAGCAGAGCGCACGACAATTTGGCGTGAACGGCATTGGGCCTTGCGGAGGCAGGTTTTTCGCAGGCCTTGCCCCCGCTGATCCCGGAATTCACAGCATGTGGATAGGGGGACTCTCGCATATATCCCTAGGCGTATGAAGTAAAAAAAGATTAGCTCTGGCAAGGCTTATTGGAACTTAGTATGAGTTATTAGCGGTTAGTAGCGCTTATTAGTGTTTATTAGCTCCTTGTAACTAGCAACTAAGGCCTTGTAATATATGGCTAAATTTAACCCTTTTCGCCCTAATAGTATTATAAATCCCGGCATGTTTTGCGGACGTTGGGAAGAAACGAAATCCATTGAGCAAAGCCTATTTCAAACCAAACATAAAAATCCGAAGCATTTCCTAGTTCAAGGTGAGCGGGGTATCGGCAAATCCTCCCTCTTTCTTAGTGTTTATCTTGTGGCAACAGGACAGGCGGAGACGTTAGACGACAAGCATATGAATTTTATTGTTCTGTCGGTTGATTTAATTGGCGCAACAAGCTGTGAAGAGATTGTCGAGCGGATCGCTACAGCCTTTAAAAGCGAAGTAGCTACCCGTCAGCCAATCAAAGCATGGACAACAAAAGCGTGGGAGTTCATCAAAGGTTGGGAAGTATGCGGTGTTAAATATAGCGGCGAAGGGCAAAATCATAATGCTCGATTTTTAGTAGATTCTTTGTGCGATGGAATGGCAACTTTCTTAGAATATGTTGCCGAAGATGTTGATGGGGTTCTTGTTCTAATTGATGAAGCTGACAGGCCTCCGGAAGAGGCACGCTTAGGAGAGTTTTGCAAACTATTTACTGAAAGAATGACCAGGCTTCGCTGCGATCGTATATGCCTTGGTCTCGCCGGCCTCCCATCTTTAGTTTCTAAACTGCGAGTAAGCCACGAATCTGCACCAAGAATTTTTGAAACTTTTGTTCTTGATCCTCTTACTCCAAATGAATGTGAGGAAGTAATTAAGCGCGGTCTGGAGGAGGCCAAAGAAACTAATGGATTTGAAACAATAATCGATGACAAGGCGCTTAAAGCTATTGTGAAGTTATCAGAAGGTTATCCGCACTTCATTCAGCAGTTTGCATATTCAGCCTTCGAGGCAGATGAAGATGATCATATTACGTTTGAAGACGTTAACAATGGAGTCTTTAAAGAAAATGGCGCTTTAGATCAGTTAGGACAGAGATATTTCAGCGAGCTTTATTTCGATAAAATATCTTCTGACGACTATAGAAAAGTTCTTAATGCGGTGGCTCCTCACTTAGATAAATGGGTAACTCGCAACCAAATTATTAAATCCTCCGGCGTAAAAGACACGCAAGTGAGTAACGCTTTAAGAGCACTTCGAGAAAGAGGCGTCATTCTTTCTAATGATGAAAAACAGGGCGAATATAAGCTTCCCACGAAATCATTTGCGGTATGGATAAGAGCTCTAAATTCTAAAAAGCAAAGGAAGGAAGCGGCTTAACACGCGGCAAATATCTCAACTTCGAGAAAGTCCGCAAAGCCCATCTATACGCGATATAGAGCGCTTCGACTTTCAAAAATTAAAGCAGAGCTTTGGCTTTTTATCGGCTGTGTGTTTTATCTAAACTAAACGCAGCCCGGCCTACTGCAAGCTTGCCTGCTGGCCGGGCATGATCGAGACGCGCTGTGCCTTGATCAGCACCTTGCCGACAGAAGTACCAATTGAGATGCGCGAGACGAGCAGGAAGCGCGTGCCGGGAAGGGGCGTCAGCGTCGCTTCCACGTCGCGGTTTTCTTCCATATGGCTCGTTTCGAAATTATTGGTGCGGTGCCCCGCGATCGGCCGCCATGCCGCCCTGCACACGAGCGAACTGCCTTCGATATCGCCCATGCCCTTCACGCTTTCGGTGCGCGCATAGGCCATGGCGATGTCGTAGCGCTGGCGGCCGTCGTAGATTTTCAGCGTGCGCTCGCAATTGGCGGGGCTTAAAGCTTCGTGCTCCTCGCTCAGGACCAGGAACGCGCTCAAGGGATCGATGACGCCGCGGCGCGACGCCAATGTCAGCGGCACGCGGTTCGAATCCGCGGGCGTTGCCGGTACCACATTCTCGCTGACGATATTATTGTTCTTCATCTCGAAGCTGACGCTGTTGTGCAGCGTGTCGACCGTGTTGTTGATCGCGTAGCTTGCGGGCCGGATGCCGTGCGACGAATAAATGCCGCGCGCCTGCGCCGTGCCTTCGCCGCTTGATACGAGGCGGGCAATGCCGCTCACCTTTGCGCTCACGCCGATGCTGTACCCATCGGGCGTCAGCATGGCGCTCAGATTTCCCTTGCCGATGCCGATGCCGCTTAACGAGACGTTAAAAACCGCCTTGACGGCGGCCTGTTCGGCGCGCGCGTCGCCCGCCGCAAGAAAAGCCAGGCCAAGCGCGCCGCATGCCGCCCTGCAAATAAAACGCTGAACCGAGTATGTCATGAAATCACCGCGCCTGATTCGAGAGTTTAACCGCAAAAAAACGAAGAGAGTTTTAACGCGCTATTGACCTTAATGATTTGTGTATTGATGCCATCCCGAGCATTCGGAAACGCGCGCAGGCTATCACCTGCATCTGCGCCTGCGCGGGCGGAATGCTCGGTAAAAGCGCAGGAACGAACCTAAAAGGACGGTTCACAAGGTCTTGTTTACATTATAATAGGCTCTTTTCTTGACGGAATTGCCGTTCAAAGCTATGACACAGCCATCCATAGGAGTTTTCCATGTCCAGGAAGTGTGAGTTGACCGGCAAAAAAGTCATGAGCGGCCATAAGGTCAGCCACTCGAACATCAAGACGAAGCGTACGTTCCGGCCGAACCTGAACGTGGTAACGCTGAGCAGCGATGCGCTGAAGCGCAGCATTCGCCTGCGCGTGTCGGCGGCCGGCCTGCGCTCGGTCGAGCATCGCGGCGGTCTCGATGCCTTCCTGCTGAAAGCCAACGACAACGAGCTGTCGCGCGTGGCGCTGAAAATCAAGCAGCAGGTCAAGAAGTCGCTGAATTAAGCGCCGGATTTTTCTCTAGGGTCATCGCAAAGCGAGATGGGTGAGCCTCCTCGCAATGACGCTAGTAGATAGGATCAAATCTTCAATTGTCATCGCGAGCCCTGCGTAAGCAGGGCGTGTTTTTTTCGTCTTCTTGTCACATAAAAAATAAAGCTTCAGAAGTTTGTTGTCATCCTGAGCAAAGGGTTCTCTTATCGTCACCCCCGCGAATGCGGGGGTCTCGCCCTATGAGATGCCCGCCTGCGCGGGCATGACGAATAGTTATATATCCAAAAAATAAAAGCGGGGGGTTGGTGACAACCCCCCGCTTGTTCAGTCCAGATAGTCCGCTTTCGCGGATTATGTCTGAACGGCGAGTCGGGGTGAAGTGCTTTCGCACCTCAAGCCTCCGGCTCGTCATGCTGGCCCAACCGAAGTTATGCCATTCATCCTGTTCTAACGGATTTGCCGCCGTTTACAGTTTATCGTTTCATTTCTCAGATGGTATGCGCCGTTAAACGCATGGTCTGAAAAATAAATCCCGCTTCAATCTGACCCGAGCCCTGCAATCTTGTCACGTTAAGCCAAGACCGGTTCCCAGACGGGGCGTGATGGTCATCGTTGAGGTTCTGCGTTGAATTCCAAAACCGTAAACAACCTTCACACTCAGGATAATGCCCGCCCGCCCCCTCGGAGTCGAATCTTTTCTAAAAATTATCCCCAGCTGAGTCGGGGGCGATAGATTGACTAGGCTTTTATTCCTAAAAGCGTATGATTCGCCAGCTGGAGGACAACAATGGAAACGCAACCGCTCACGGCATGCCTGGGGACAACTTACAAAAAGCCTTACCGCAATTACAGTTTGCCGCTTTCGCACCTCGAAATGATAATCGAGAACAGGTTTTTCGTCACTTCAACCGAACTGCTTTCGGCCACGCGCGGGCCAAGACCGATCGCGCGCGCCCGCCAGATCGCAATTTATCTCGGCCATGTCGTCCTCGGTCTCTCGCTATCCGCGCTGGCGCGGCATTTCCGGCGCGACCGCACCACCGTCGCCTATGCCTGCCGCGCGGTCGAGGATGCGCGCGATGCGCGAGAGTTCGACGAATTGCTGGATACGCTCGAAGCGCAGCTTGTCTCATTGCTTCCCGCCGCCGCGCAGATGAGGTTGTGATGACGGAGAAGAAAAAACGCGAGCGGCAGATCTTGAGCGTGCTGCAATCATTGTCGCGGCATGCGCTCGGTTTTGCGCCGCATGCGGACGAGCGCATCTGTCTTTTGCATGAAGGCGTGCCCTTGCTGACCCTGCCGGAGCATCTGCTCGTTTCCTTGCGAAAAAAGAATTACGTGTGCGAAAGAGGCCAGGAGCTTCACATCACGCCTGCGGGGCGCACTTATCTTGCGCGCATCCTGCCCTCGCGCCTGAAAATTTCCGCGCAGGGGCAGGTGACGGAAAACCGCAAGCTCAAGGGCAGGAACGGCACGACAGAAGCCGTGAGCGTGCATATCAATGAGAGCCCGCTTGCCTGGCTGCGCCTGCGCAAGGGCAAGGGCGGGGCTTCGCTGCTGAATGAGACGCAGTTTTCCGCGGGCGAAAAATTGCGCGCCGATTTCACGCGCGCGCAGCTCACGCCGCGCATCACGTCGCGCTGGGACGAATCCTATGTGCGGCAATCGGGCCAGCCTGCGCCGCACGATTTTACCGACAATACGCTTGCGGCGCGCGCGTGCGTCGAGGCGGCGTTGAAGGCGGTGGGGTCCGATCTTTCCGGCATCCTGCTCGATGTCTGCTGCTTCCTGAAAGGGTTGAAGATTGTGGAGACGGAGCGGAAATGGCCACAGCGTACGGCAAAGGTCGTGCTGAAACTCGCGCTCGACCGCCTTGCCAGGCATTACGGACTGACGCAGGAAGCGGTTGGCAAAGGCAGATCCAAAATCCGCCACTGGGGTGCGGAAGGATACAGGCCGGAGATTTTGTATTGACTTTAACCGTCATCCCCGCGAAGGCGGGGATCCAAAAATAATGTGCGCGCAGAGCATGCTCTTTGTTTAATTTCTGGATCCACCCAAATCGGGCTTGCCCGATTTGGGCATTGTAATTGCTGGGATAGAGTTTACTCGATCCCAGTGTCTGCTCCTCGCGCCATTCAAGCTGGCGGTAGCCAGCTTGAACATTATAAATGCCCATCTCGGCTTGCCGAGATGGGTGGCGCTCGGGCCCGGGATGACGAGTTTATAATGCAGCCTTGGCCTCCGCCATGATCCTCTCCACCATCGCGGTAAGGCCGTTGGCACGCTGGGCGGAAAGATGATCGTGCAGCTTGAAGTCTTCCAGAGTTTTTTTCGCATCCGCCGATAAAATCTCAGTGGCGGTTTTGTCCGAATACAGGCTGAGCAGGATGGCGATCAGCCCGCGCACGATATGCGCGTCACTGTCGGCATCGAAATGAAGCCGCTCGCCGTTTTTCGTGACATGCAGCCACACCTGGCTCGCGCAGCCGCGCACCTTGTGCTGCTCATCGCGAAATTCCTCGGGGTAGGGCGAAAGCGTACGCCCGAGCTCGATGATATATTTGTAGCGATCTTCCCAGTCGGTGAGGACCTGGAAATTTTCGTGGATTTCGGAGATGGGGGGGAATGCCATCTTGCCAATTTAGCATCAGTCGTCATCCCCGCGAAAGCGGGGATCCAGACAAAAACAATAATGTGCGCGCTTCGCGCGCTACTTATTTAGTTCCTGGATCCCGTGTCCGATCCTCGCGCTATCGCGCTCGAGCACGGGATGACGGGTTTTGAAATCTTAGTTCTGCGCCTGCGCCACTTTCGGCGGGCGGAAGGCGGGCATCAGGTCTTGCGGTGTCAACGTATTGCCAGCGCTTCTGACGCTCTGGTTACCGGAGGCTTGCGCCGTCTGGTTAACGGAGAGTTGCGTGCGCGAGCCTTTGGGCGGCAGCAGATCCTTGCTCTCGTCCACCTTGGCGGAAATGAATTCGTGAAGGATTTTTGCACCATATTCCGCTTTTTCGCCGAAACGCTGCATGGCCGCGGCCCCGGTGACGCAGGAATCGGGGTTGCGCGTGCAGAAACCCTTGATGTCGTTGACGGCCGTGCTGAGGAAAGCGATTGCGTCCACGGTCGAGACGCCCGGCGCCTTCGCATTGTCGGGCGCGGGCAGGAAGCATATCACCAGCCCAAGCCAGAACACGGCCTTGATCAGAAATCGCATATCTTATAGCCCCTGCCTCGCACTTTTGCGGACAATTACACGTTTAAATTTGTAGCAGGAAAAGCTTGCGCGCCATTTGCCGATTTAGTTCTAATTTGAGGTAATAAAGGTCTCAGGGATCCCCTTCCCTCGGCTTTGCTTACGCAAAGCCTCGCCGGGGACGACAAGGCCGTTATTAGCCTTGTCGTTTTTTACGAATAATTCAGCACGGCAACGCTTTTTCAGGCTTAACGGGCGATGAAAGATCGAATTTTAGGCAAGCCTTAAAGCCATTATTGTCATTGTTGTTGCGGAGTTAACGTTGCGTTTCGGGTTCTGCGTTTGAGTGAAATTTTACCATCGCCGATGGGTGCTGCGCTGGCGCGGCTGCTGCCTCCTGTCATAAGGAATGAGCCGCGTCATGGCGCCTTTTTCATATCGCGCCTTTTGTCTTTTTGCGCCGGTCTTGCGGCGTTGCCGTTCTGCCTTTTCATTTATGGAATGCCGCAAACCGTCGATCTCCTGCTGCTTGCCGGGATGACAGCGCCGCTGTTTGGCGCAGTGCTTGTGTGCGGCGGCCGACTTGAAATGGCGCAGATGGTTTCGAGTTTGGGCATGATCTTCATGATCGGCTGCCTCGCCTCGCAGACGGGAGGTTTGAATTCTTTCCTGATCGGCTGGCTGATCGTCGTTCTGATCGAGGCGGGTTTGAGCGGCTCGTCGCGCGTGCTCACCTGCGCGCTCGGCGCATCGGGAGCGCTATCGGCGATTTTATGCGGCGCCTCGTTCTACGACCTGTTGCCGCAGGCGCAACCGCCCGCCTTCACGGCGCTGGCGCTGTTGTCGGCGGCTTGCGCCCTGATCGCCAACGCCTATGCGCTGGCATCGCAGTTGAACGATCCGCCTCGGACCGCGGACGATAAATACAGACAGATGATCGAGCATGCGCCGGACACGATTTCGCTGCATTCGCGCTCCGGCAATGTGCTTCTCGCATCAGCAGCGGCAAAAGACATGTTCGGCGATGCGCAGCCTTTGTTCGAGCGTGTGCATGTACAGGACCGCCCGGCTTTTCTTGCCATGTTCGAACGCGCGGAATCTTTAAAACAGTCGGTCTCGCTCGAATTTCGTTTGAGGCGCGGTGATGGTTTTATCTGGGTGGAAATGAATTGCGCACCGCTTAACGGAGAAAAGCTGCAATTCGTCGGCGTGACGCGCGAGATCTTCAACCGCAGGGACAAGGAAGAAAGCCTGCGCCGCATCGGCGAAAAGGCGGAGAAAGAAAATGTTGCGAAAAGTCGCATGCTCGCGCAACTCGGCCACGATCTGCGCACGCCGCTGACGGCGCTGCTCGGCTTTTCCGAAATTTTAAGCGGCAAGGCGGGCCTGGCGCTCAGCACGCGCCGGAAAAACGAATATGCCGCGCTCGTGCATCTCTCGGGCCGGCATATGCTGGATGTGGTGGAAAGCGCGCTCGATATCGGTCAGGCGCAGGTGGGAACCTTCACGCTGCAGCCGCAGCGTTTCCAGCCGGCCGAACTTGTCGAGCATTGCCTGATGCTGATGCAGCCGCAGGCTACGAAGGCGGGGATCACGCTGAAACGGCAGCCCTTGCGCGCCGTGCCGGAAATTTTCGCCGACCGCCGTGTCTGCATGCGCATTCTCCTGAACCTGATTGCGAATGCGATGAAATTCACGCCGCGCAACGGAACGGTGACGCTCGGGCTTTCGTTCGACGAAAAAACGCTCAGCTTCGCCGTCGCCGATACCGGCGCGAAATTCGATGCCGACTATGAGACGTCCGATATCGGCCTGTCATTGGCGAAAAGTTTCGCGCAGATGCAGGGTGGTTCAATCAAGCTGTCGGCCTCGCACGGCACGGGCACGATCGCGACCGTCACGCTGCCGCGCCATGTGAAGATGCGGGGAAAGCCGCGCGCTTTGGAAGAAGCGCCCGCGCCGCTGCAAGCCGTGGGGTAGCTCATGATGCTGTTCGATCTCGATGCCGAATGTGAGCCTGAGTTTGCCGAGCGCAAACGCTCATCGCCGCGCCTTGTGCGCGCTATAATGAATATATTCATGCGCACGCTCCTGTTCTGCCTCGACAGATTATTACGGCAACCCTTCGGCGCGATATTGGCTGTTCTCAGCCTGTGGTGCGGCATGCAGGTTGCGCATGCGCTGTTCGGCCAGGCCGGGCCGCATCCTGCACCTTTGTTCCAGAAACAGGAATTCGCAACGAAAATCCCTGAGGAAATTCCCGCCACTCTTTTTCAGGTGTCGGTTGAGGAACAGCCGCAGGTGGAAGCACCCGACATGCGCGGTGTGCAGGAGAAACTGAGCGCGAGCGGCTTTTACAAGGGCGCGCTCGACG
The DNA here is from genome assembly GCA_963714065.1 of uncultured Alphaproteobacteria bacterium. Taxonomy (GTDB): domain Bacteria; phylum Pseudomonadota; class Alphaproteobacteria; order Rhizobiales; family UBA4765; genus JAZKID01. The sequence goes on from OY970226.1 coordinate 1,788,318, forward strand.
GCCGCCCCGGGCCGATGACGATGGAAGCCCTACGCGCTTTTCAGGCGCGCGAAGGCATCAAAATTACCGGCACTGCCGATGCTGAAACATTGTCGCGCCTGCGCGAGCAGGCCGCACCCGCCGCCGAGGAAGCCGACGATATCCTCGTGTTCACCGTGCAGAATCGCCTCAACGAGCTCGGTTTCGATGCGGGTGCCGCGAATGGCAGGCTGAACCGGCAGACGCATGAGGCGATCAGGAAATTCGAGGCCGCGCACGGCCTGCCGGTAACGGGTACGATCCGCGGCCAGCTGCTCGGTGCGCTGACGGCCGCCAATCTCGGTGCGAATCCTGTTACGAATCCTGGCGTAAAGAAAAAATAATGAGAGTCACATCGGCAATCTGGGTTGCGGCGCATATTCGCCGCTGTTTTTCTGCGGGCAGTTTCGCGCTGATCGAGCGCAAGGGAGCGGAAGAGGCGGGCGCGATTTTCATCCGCGCCGATCTGCCCGACAACACATCGCGGCTTTTTGTGCCGGCAATGCAAACCGCCTATGAAAGCGGTGCGAACGAGCGGCTGTGGGAAGCGTATAAGGATGGCGCCTTGCTTACGGCCGATGAAATCAAGGCAAAGCTGGCGCGCGAGTTGAAGCTCGATCCCGATATCTGGATTGTTGTGGTCGAGGATCGTGAAGGGCGATCCTTTTTGCCGGAAGAGCTGGTGGTTTCGTAGAATATAATTCACTCCGCTATTTACTCTGTGCTTAAATTGTAATTCTGATCAAAAACACCTACCGTCATCCCCGCGAATGCGGGGATCTCAATGAAGAAACCTTGTGTTTATATTGTAACCAATAAACGCAGAGGTGTCCTATATACAGGTGTTACAACGGATATATCCCGTCGCGACTATGAACATAAGAATAAGCTTTTCGAAGGCTTCACGAAAAAATACAATCTGACAGTACTTGTTTATGTCGAGCCGCACGAAACACTCGAAGCCGCGATTAAACGCGAAAAATTGATCAAGCGATATCGAAGAGAATGGAAATTCCGATTGATCGAAGAGCAAAATCTAGAATGGAAAGATTTGTCCGAGTATTTGCTGTAACGAGATCCCCGCCTTCGCGGGGATGACGATGGCAGTTATATTTACTGGTTTGACGCCTGCTTGTGCGCAGGTGCGGTGGCCGGCGTGGCCGGTGTATCCCTGTAATCGCGCGCGGGTGCATGCACGGGCTCGTGCTGCTGCCGCTTGCTGTGCGACAACGCGCGCCATGCCGTGACGATACGCAGCGTCGATTCATCCGTGAAAGCGCGGTAAATGCGGCGCAGATTGCGCATGCCGTCGCCCGTGCGCAGCAGCGCGGGATAGAGCAGGGTCGCGACCTGCACGCTTGCGTCTTCCGATATATGGAGATGGCGGCAGGTGGCAATCAGCGCCTCGCCGCTTTCGTCCTTCAACAATGCCTGCGCGATGACGGGTTCGATATCGAGCTCGTGCGCGATGATCGCGCCCAGATCCTGCGGGCGGCGCAGCACGGCGGCGCGGATCATGTTCTGCATTAAGGCCTTGGCATGCGGCAGAACCTCGATGGGTTTGCTGAAGACGATGGGCGCATCATGCTGCGGCTTTGCGACGAGTGCCGATGCGGCCTGCTGTCGCGGAATGCTGATGATCAGCCTTTGCGTATCTGCCTCGGGCGGCTCAAGCTCGGCCAAGGTCAGCGGCCGGCGTAGCGGAATATCGAGCAAAAGCGCCTGGCGCTGTGCCAGCGTGAGATCTTCGCGCTTGAGCAGGGACAGGCGCAGGATGGGATCGTCGCGCTCGATTAATTGCGAGAGATCGTTGGTTGTAAGCAGATTCGAGTGGATGACGAGCGGCTCGGCGACGGCGGCATCGTCCCTGACCATCATGTCGACAATGCGGCGCGGCAGGTCGCGGCGCTGCGACAGCTTGTGCGAGACGACGGCGCGGGTGAACAGGTCGGCGCGCGGCAGAAGCTGCGACAGGAGCTCCTCGAACGGGCGCACTTCATTGTGATCGCGCGTTTCCTCGCCGCGCAGGAAACCGTCGGTAATCTGGCAGACAAGCGAATTGGCGCGCTCCTGCGCGTCATGGCCTTGCGGCCCAATGACATCATTGAGAATTGGATTCAGCATTTTTATCCCCACCTTGGTCCCCACCAAGCCGCTTTAAGAAGCGGTTAACTTTAGTCTGGCAGTGAAGCGTTAACGAAACGTCAACCGTATCCTCCGTCTAATCGGGATACGGGGTTCTGCGTTCAGGCAATGAGGGGCAAACATGGGCGAAATCGTCGATTTTACGTTCGAGCGCGGGCATCGGGCAGGGCGCGAGCGCGGCTCCGGCCAGGGGCCGGCGCAGGTCGTTTTATACACAGGTATTCGTTATGAGCGGGCGGAGGAGCCCCCGCCCGCACCGCAAAACCCGCCGAAACGGCGCAAGCGCAAAAAGAAACAGTCTTGATGAAAAGCGGTATTCCAGGCGTTTTCGCCTTTTTTCTTCTGTCCGCCTGCGTGACGCAGCCTGTGGGCGATTTCGGCCGCAAGCAGGAATCGGTTTTCCACGACACGATCCTGAGCACTGCCGGCGAATATGCGGCTGCCGCGCGCGGTGAGCCGGTTTCTTCCTATCGCATGACGGACGACGAAAACGAACTGCGCAATATCGCCTGGGACCTGGTGCGGCCGCCGGGCGGCGGCACATTCCGCGCCGATCATTACTTCACAATGCAATGGACACGGCTTGCAGCGCGGGACTGGTATGACGCGGACGCCAACGATTTTTATTTATTGCTGCGCAATGGCGGGCTGAGGTCGCATGAGACCTATTACGAGATCCTGATCGAGCAGGCGCGCGCGGATGCCTCGCATCTGCCGCTGTTTCGCGATGCCGCCATGCGCGTGGGCAAAGCGGATTCGGCGCGCCGCGCCGCTTTTCATGCTCTCGATGCGGACGAGGCCATGCGCGGCGAGGCCGAAGCCCGTATCGCGGATAACGCGCGCCTAATCGCCTGGGTGGAAGAGTCGCTGCATTACCGCATTCTGGCCTATCGCAGCGCGCTCGGACGGCTGATGGTGGAACTGCCGTCCACGAAAGCGGTGCAGGCGGAAGCTTCCATCGATGCGCTGGAATGGGAAGTGCGCGGCTCCGTGGGGCGCAGCGGTAATCACAAACCGTCTGTACGAAAGAATGAGGCGTTCAAGCCGCAATCCAAAACGCCGGTGAAGTGACCGGCACGGTTTTTAAATTTAGTGTGTGTACGGAAATAAAAGTTCCATAGTTGTCCGGTCGATACCATAAGGACCCGACTCATCCATCAGCTTTGCTCTGAATTCCGCCGAAAGCGTTGGCTTACCGAGGGTGCCTGTACCTCTTACAGGCGGCGTGCCGCCTGCACTGTCTCTCGTCATTCTTTACTCCCTGTGCGACTGTTTTCTCTGTTCTGAGCGTGTATAAGCTAGCGAATTTAAGTATTAATTTCAACCAGTAACCAGTAAATATCAGCAAAATTGCATATCTATATTGAATTAATATAAATAGATTTACTTTTTATAGTAAAATTAGCTTGCTGTTAGCGGTGTTTGTTTGCAGTCGGACTTACGATAAAACGCATGCCGATTCAATATCTTGCATAAAATTGCGCCCTTGGTTGGTATGTTCCAGGTTAAATCGGGAGGATATATTCTAAGTAATGCAGTTAGTATATATTTATCACGAGGGGGCGTGCGGTTAATGCGCGTCTGTGATATAAACGCCGAGTTTTATGAGCACATTATTGTTGTTATATGGTTGTGATTCAAAATAGCAAACAAGCGGGGCGCAATACGCCTTCCACATCTGCGCAAAGATTTGACGCTGCGCAGAAGCAAGAAAAACCTGCCCCGCAAACGCAGGAAAGGCCCACCAAGGTTTGCATGAAGCCCGACGTTGCGGGACCGGCAAAACCGCAATCCGTGCAGGCACAAGCGCCAACTCCTTCGGGCTCGCCAACGCCGCAACCAGCCGGGACAGGCAAGGAAACCGCTCCCTCCCAAGGCATGCCTCTTGCCGTCAAGGCTGCGGGTTACTGCGCAGGTGCTCTAGGAACAGCTGCCGCGGGCGCGACAGTGGGGACTCAATATGTAGTTATGAAAACCAGCGAGTTGCTGCTGCAAGCAAAACAGATTTATGGAGATGCAAAAGCCGCTGCGGTTGCGACCGCGGCCGGAAAGACCGCTGATGCCGTTACGTCCGCAGACCGCGCCTTGCAGAATGCAAGAGCCGTCAAGGCAAAGGCGCAAACTATCTGGTCGGCAATTGTAGATGCCTACGAAAGAGGAGACTTGCCGGATCGGGCCTGGTCGGTTGTCGTCGATGGATACGATAACCATATCGTCCGCGTGTGGGATGAAAAATGGTTCGCTTTTCAGGATTGGTATGAGGAAAAATGGGATGAAATCTGCGCAGGCTATGAAGCCATGTACAACGGCATGATGGGCAATGGACCGGGCAACTTGAGCCCGGCTTATCCGGGAAAACCTTCGGGAAGCAAATCTCCTGATCAATTTCAAAATGGTAATTTGTTGAGCAAGGCTGATAAAGCCAATAGTTCATCTAAACAATCTTCATCAAATTTGAACCTGCAACTTATTAGGGAGCAGCAAAGATTTGTAAATTCCAGCATGCCTAGATCATTTGCTCAGATGGTTCCTCCAACCTGGCTGGAGGAGCTGTTGCAATGGTATGAAGCCAAGCCTTCGGAATGTAGCGCATGGTTAACCGATATATGGGCATATTTGCGGAGCAGAGAAAATGATTTTGGCGTATCGAAAACTGATTACACGAGTGGACTAATAAGCAAGTATCGTAGCACTAAACTATTAAACTTGAAGTCATCGATCTTATGGCTGGAAAGAGCGCAAGCGGCCCTTGAAAAACAGGGTTGCCCAACTTATTTCACGCAGCTATTTGAGACCGCTATTGAGCAGCGGCGAAAGATTCAGGGTGAATGGCTGCAGGAGGGCGCAGACCTGAATGCCTTGTTCAAAAAACCTATATCCAGCGAAGCCGAACTCGTTCTTTACTTGTTGATCAGCTCAATGGGCAACAGCACATCCTTGGGCACCAAAATATACGTGGCCAGATATCGAACTAATCTCGCAATCGAGAACGCGGACAAGCTTATTACGCGTTTAATGTTTTGATGCCACTTGCGACAGCGCGTTGTGCGCGGACTATTCCTTGTACCCCTCGCAATTCATTTTCCTGAAATTCTCCTCGATCTGCTCGCGCGCGCTTTGTTCCGGCACCAGTGCGCGCAGCACCGCATAGCCGCGCGTGCTTGGGGAGGCGACGATGAATTCCTGCGCCGCTTCCTCCACCTCTTCCTGCTGCTTGGCGGCGAAATCGTCCTCGCTCAGGACTCTGAGATCGAGCGGCGCATCGCCGATGGCGCGGTTGTTGATCGAATAATAGATGAAGCCGCGATTGGTATGCAGCGCCAGCCCCCAATACCATTGCGAGGGTTCGCCGAAAATGCGGAACGGATTTTTTTCGAGATCGTAGCGGCAGATCGCCATGACGACGGCGGGGTCGGCGTTCGGGTCGGCCGGCTGGCTGGGCGAGGCGGCGGGCAAAATGTGGAAACTGCCGGGCGCGCCGGTTTTTTCGAGCCGCGTCCACACATCCTGCGGCGCCACATAGGGCAGGAGCAGAATGGTCGCCAGATGCGCGACGCAGGCAATGATCAGCGCGGAGACAAGCGTGATAGCGAGGCGGTTCCAGTTCATTGGCAGCTCTCGCGGTCGATGACGGGCATGGACTGGTTTTCCAATCCGGCAGTCGTGGTCAGCGGCGTGTCGTAAAAGCGCAGCGTGAGGCGGAGCGGGCCGTCGGGCGGTGTCGGCAACCAGTTCCACGGCTGCACCTGGCTCGAGACCATGATCCTGAATTCGCCGTTATCGGCGCGCGTCACTTCCTGGCTGGTGAAACCGTGGCGGTTGAGCGGGTTGGAAAACAGCGCGCCGGAAGGGTCGGATGCTGTCAGGCTCCACCAGCGGGTGGGCAGGCCGGCGCCTTTGACGATATAGGTGCAGCCCGCGTTCAGCGCGCGGCCTTGCGAATCTTTCACGGCATCGAAGGCAACGCCCTCGCCGCCTCCGAGCGGGATCTGCGCCTGCTGCACGATCAGCGCCTGCGTGTAGGGATCGGCATCGATGCTGCCTGCACGCGGCACGCCGACCCAGGGGCCGAGTTCGACGCGGTCGAACCCCCATTGCCGCTCGAGCGCCATCCACGCGCTGCCAAGGCCGAGAAACAGGCCGAGCGCGATGGCGAGAAGGACGTGCAGGGGGTTATGCATGCGCGAGGAGGGAGCAACTCATCTTATTGATCGATTTTAGGTTTATAGAGCCAAAATGGACCATGCAATAGTGGGCCTGATTGCTGGTTAACGTATTTATCTTGACTTTTTCCAAACAAAAGCAGATCGAGAGCAAGTATTTTATGGAGACAGTTATGGTTCAGCCAATAAATAATTTGCCTGCTTATTCCCGCGTTGCCCAGCCTCATGGCTTGGATTTTCATGATGCGTTCAGGCTTTCGGATACTAAAAAACAGGGCGATAAAAACTATGATTGCAAAGATAAACCTCCGACAAAGGAAGAACTGGAGTTCTGGGCTGATATAATGTTCGCCGGTTCTGGGTTTGGAGCTGGCGTCTCTGTAACAATGTTTTTGTCATGGCTTGGCGCTGGTATTGGAGTGTCGACCGGGGGCGGTACGGTTGCTGCATTGGGCACTTTAGCTGCGCTAAAATTCAAGGCGAAATATGACAGCGATCACCGCTTTCGCGAATGGGTGGATAAGCGTATCGAAGATATTGGCACGCCGAAAGATATTGCTCCTCAGGCTGTGCATTGATTTGTCTTGATTATAGAATTCGTAGGGTGGATTGAGCGGTAGCGAAACCCGCCATAACTCGTCATTCCCGCGAAAGCGGGAATCCAGATATGATGATGAAAATCCATGAAACAGCGTTACAAGCTATCTGCCCCGCCGCGATTTCGAACACAAAAACGAGATCTTCGAAGGTTTCGCCAAACGTTACGGCTGTAACAAGCTTATCTATTATGAATTTCACGATACGATGGAGGGTGCCATCATTCGTGAGAAGCAAATGAAGAAATGGAATAGAAAGTGGAAACTAGAACTGATTGATAAATTCAATCCTAATTGGGAAGATTTATCGCAATCCCTAATTTAAGCTTTATATCTGGATTCCCGCTTTCGCGGGAATGACGAACAAATAGATCTCGCTAATACGAACCTACTCTGCGTAATTATCTCACCAGCGTCGCGTCGTCGCGTTTTTGCAGATCGCTGACCTGCGACGGTGCGATCTCGGACTGCGCGGCCGCCTTGCTACTGTCGTTCACGGCCTGCACGAGACGGGTTTCGATCGCCATGATCGCGGTTGCCGCTTTCGGCGTCAGCGCAAAGGAGCGCAGTCCCCCTATGCGCGGCATGTTCTGCGCGATTTTATCCTTGTCGCCGTTCTGGCGCGACCCCGGCGACCCGTTCAGGCCGGGAATGGTTTTCAGTTCGATGCCGGCATGCGCGAATGTCATGAAATCGTTCCATGTCGCGGCGGGTAAGGTGCCGCCCGTCATATTGCGCATCGGCGAGTAATCGTCGTTGCCGAACCAGACGGCGGAGACATAATTGCCGGTGAAGCCGACGAACCAGGCATCGCGGTAGGAAGAGGTGGTGCCGGTTTTGCCCGCGGCCTGAATGCCCGGCATGCGCGCGCGCACATAGGCGGTGCCGCCCGGCTCGAACACATTGGCGAGCAGCGTGTTCATGTTTCTTGCCGCTTTTTCCGGCAGGATCTGCTTGGCCTTGCCCGTATCGCGTTCGTGGCGGAAAATCACCTCGCCATTGGCATTGCGGATATCGACGATACCGTGCGCCTGTACTTCCTTGCCGCCCGCGGCGAACACCGCATAGGCATTCGCCATGTCGAGCACCGTGACTTCGGCGACACCGAGCGGCAACGCGCGCGAGATCTTGAGTTCGGTATGAATTCCCATTTTATGCGCGAGATCGACGATGCTTTGCCGGCCCACCGCTTCGGCCAGACGCACGGCCACCGTATTGAGGGAACGCTGGATGGCCGTCATCAGCGTGACAGGGCCCATATAGCTGCGCGTATAGTTCTGCGGCGACCAGTTGCCGAGCGTAATCGGGCCGTCGAGCACCACGCTGTAAGGCGTGTAGCCTTTCAGGATGGCTGCGGCATAGACGAAGGGTTTGAAGGAGGAGCCGGGCTGGCGCAGGGCGACAGTTGCGCGGTTGAATTGCGAGGCGCCGTAATCGCGCCCGCCGACCATGGCGCGCACGGAGCCGTCGGGCTCGAGGCATACGAGCGCGCCCTGGCGCGCGCGGTAATCGGCGCCGGAGGTGCGCAGCGACATTTCGATACTGTCTTCCGCCTTGCGCTGCAGGGAGCTGTCGAGCGTCGTCTTGACGGTAACCACTTTTTCCTTGTTGCCGACGATGGTCTTCACTTCGTCGAACGCCCAGTCGAGGAAATAGTCGGGCGCTTCCTGCTCGTCGCGGTTGACGGGCGAGGCGGGGTTGCGGCGCGCGCCGAACACCTGGCCTTCCGTCATGTAACCGGCATCGACGAGATTGCTGAGCACGACATTGGCGCGGGCGCGGGCGGCGGGAAGGTTGACGTGCGGCGCGAATTTCGTCGGCGCCTTGAACATGCCGGCGAGCATGGCCGCTTCGGCAAGCGTGATATCGCGCACCGATTTGCCGAAATAGAATTGCGCCGCCGCTTCCACGCCGAAGGCGCCGCCGCCGAGATAAGCGCGGTCGAAATAAAGGCGCAGGATTTCCTGTTTGGAGAGATGGGTTTCCAGCCATACGGCCAGGAATGCTTCCTTGATCTTGCGGTTGAGTGTACGTTCGTTGCTGAGGAAGAGATTTTTCGCAAGCTGCTGGCTGAGCGAGGAGCCGCCCTGGCGCACGCCCGAGGCGCGGATATTTTCGACGAGCGCGCGGAACGTGCCCGTCATGTCGATGCCGAAATGGTCGTAGAAGCGGCGGTCTTCGGTGGCGAGCGTCGCCTTGATCAGGTAATCGGGAATTTCCTCGAGCGGCACCTGCGAGGAGTGCAGCACGCCGCGCTTGCCGATCTCGTTGCCGGAGCGGTCGAGGAAGACGACCGCGTAATCCTGCGCCTGCCGCCAGTCCGTCGTGGCGGTGATATCGAAAGCGGGCTGTGCGAAAGCCAGCATGATGAGGCCGCCGAGCACGGCGAAGGTCGCGCCGTCCGAAACCATTTCGACGCCAAGACGCGTGATGCCGGACACGCCGAAGCGATCCATGAACACACGGAAGCCGTCCCAGCTGCGCAGGAAACCGTCGCCGAGACGGTAGATGCTGGAATCGAGCCAGGCATCGACCTCCAGCAGGCCGAAACGCCGGTGTTCGCGCCGTAAATGATCGAAAGGGTCGTTGTCTTTGTTCCGCGTCACAAAATTAACCTTTGGGTGATTTGTGCTAACTCTATAATACTGTTTTTTGTAAATTTTCAGCTATAGTTTTCAATTCTTGTTTAACGCTGACGCGCCGAGGATCGATTGAGCAAAAAACCATTTTGGGATAAGCCTTTAGAGACGTTGAACCGCGCCGAGTGGGAAGCGCTGTGCGACGGCTGCGGCTTATGCTGCCTCAACAAGGTGGAGGACACCGATACGGGCACGTTAACCTTTACCTCGATCGCCTGCGATCTGTTCGACTGCAAATCCTGCCGCTGCACGGATTACAAGCATCGCAAGCAGCGCGTGCCGGACTGCGTCTCTTTTTCGAAAAAGAACATGAAAGAACTCGACTGGTTGCCGCCCACCTGCGCCTATGTGCTGCGGCATCTGGGCAAGCCGCTCTTTGACTGGCACTACCTGATTTCCGGATCGAGGGAGAGCGTGGTCGAGGCCGGTATTTCGGCGCGCGGCAAGGTAACAGCGTTCGAGCGCGACGTGCCGGATCTCGACGATTACGAAAAACATGCGATGGAATTGCCGAAGGGCGGATAAAGATCGTCATCGCGAGCGCGCAAAGCGCGCGTGGCGATCCAGCTTTATCAATATCAATAGGCTGGATTGCCACGTCGCTCACTTCCGGCCCTTCGCACCAACATCGCTTTGCGATGTTGGTAATTAAAATACTTGGAACGCCAAGCTGTTCCAAGTGGCTCAGGGCGCTCGATGCTCGAATTGCTCCACCGGAGCAATTCGCCGGGCTTCGCCCGTCGCATCTTATCCCACCGTATTCATACGTAGGAAAATATTCTTGACCGCGGCGCTGCTTTCGCGTAAACAGATATCATTCCGAAATTGTAGATGATGAAGAAAACGACCGGGCGCAAAAGCGCGGCGAAAAGCCGCACGCGTGCGCCGCGAACCCTGCTCAAGCAATTGTTCAAGCAGTTCCAGCGGCAACTCGACGAGTTCGAGAAGCACAGCATCGAAGACAATCACGAGCGCGATGCGCGCTCGCTTTCCGCTCTTGCCGCAACGCTGGAGCGTTTGATCGCATTGGATATTGAGATGAAAAAGAAACAGGACAGACAGCATGCCGCCAGAGGCGTCGACCGGGGAACCATCCTTCGCGCGCTTTGCGAGCGCCTTGAAAAACTGGCGAAAGCGGAAGACGGCAACGCAAAATCTTCCCCTTCTGGCGAGCGCACTGAGCGATGAACAGATAGACTTCTTCCTGCACGACTGGGCGCTCTGGGCGCGGCCCGAACAATTGCCGCCACATGGAAACTGGATAACCTGGCTGTTCATGGGCGGGCGCGGGGCCGGCAAGACGCGCGCCGGAGCCGAATGGGTGAGGGGGCTGGCGCTGGGCCTGCCACCTTTTTCTAACGAACCTCTTTCGCGCATTGCGCTGATCGGCGAGACTTACGACGATGTGCGCGACGTGATGGTGGAGGGTGTCTCCGGCATTCTGGCCGTGCACCCGGGCCATGAGCGGCCGCGTTTCGAAAAATCGCGCGGGCAACTGATCTGGCCGAACGGCGCGATCGCGCAGATATTTTCGGCCGAGGAGCCGGACGGTTTGCGCGGACCGCAATTCCACGCCGCCTGGTGCGACGAGCTTGCGAAATGGCGCTATGCGCAGGAAACATTCGACAATCTGCAATTCGGTTTGCGGCTTGGCGATTGGCCGCGACAAATGATCACGACCACGCCGCGACCGCTGCCCTTGCTGAAAAAACTTCTGAACGATGCGGGTGTGTGCGCGACGCACGCAAAAACCGCGGCCAATGCCGACAATCTGCCGCCGGTTTTCTTGCAGCAGATCGAGGAACGTTACGGCGGCACTAGGCTTGGGCGGCAGGAGCTTGACGGCGAGTTGATCGAGGATCGCGCCGACGCATTATTCACGCGCGCCATGATCGATGCACATCGCGTGCGCGAGGCGCCGGACCTTTCGCGCATCGTGATCGCGGTCGATCCGGCGATATCGAGCTCGAAGCGGGCCGACGCCTGCGGGCTGATCGCAGCCGCCAAGGGCGCCGACGGCCATGCCTATATTCTGGAAGATGCGACGCTGCAGGCGGTGCGCCCGCATATCTGGGCGGCACGCGCGATTGAGCTTTACAATCGCTATGATGCGGATGCGCTGATCGTCGAGATCAATCAGGGCGGCGAGATGATCCAGTCGATCATCGATACCATCGATCCGAACGTGCCGGTGAAAAACGTGCGCGCCACGCGCGGCAAGTTTCTGCGCGCGGAACCCGTGGCCGCGCTCTACGCCAAGGGGCATGTGCATCATGTCGGCACTTTCGGTGCGCTCGAGGACGAGATGTGCGATTTCGGGCCGGAGGGACTATCGGGCAACCGCTCGCCGGACCGGCTGGACGCGCTGGTATGGGCGGTCACGGCGCTGAAGCTGAACGCGGCAAAGCCGCTGATCAGAAGAATATGAGATGCAGTTTCGCAGTTTGAGTGCGAAGGAATATTATTTCGCACGCTCGAAGACTTATGCAGCGAAGCTGGAGCTCGAGGAGAGGGAGCGGAAACTGCAGCGCTCGCCCTGGCTAATCAATACAAAGTTCATACATGAGCTGGAAAGCGCGCGGTTGATCTTTGCCTACAGGGCTAGGCTGGAGCACGAGTGGGAAGAAAAATTCTGCGAGGAATTTGCGCAGGAAGGCAAAGCCAATTTCAATTCCGCACAGCCGCGCGTGCCGGCTGGCAGTTCCGACGGTGGGCAGTGGACGAATGGCGGTGACAGTATCGGCGCGTCAAGGCAGGGTTTTAGGGATTATTTGCGCGGCAAGCCGCGCGCACGAAGTTTCGAGGATATTCGCCGCACGAGAAATGGAGAAACAATTCTCGTGCAATCCAGATCGCGCGGCGGTGGCATCATTGCTAGATTTCCTGATGCGACGCCAGGCCAGCATATGCGTCTTGCCGTTGCTGAAGCTAATGCACGCTCTGCCACAAATCGCGCGCGCGAATGGGACCCGGCATGGAAGGAACCACAAAGTTTTCGCGCGACCATCGATGGCGAAATTGCACATTATGAAGCTGTTGCCAGAGCGGCTGAGGTAAGACTCTTGGAAATTAGGGCTGGAATCAATTTAATGTCTCAGCCTCAATTAACAGAGCATGGAAATATGCGTATTGACGACCGCAGCATTACCCAAAATGAAATACAAGATGCAACGAATTCGGCTCGCCAAACAGGGAATGTTGCAATAAAAACGGGAAAATATGGGACACCGCAAATTCATTACAGGGGTTCAAACGGTCTTACTGTTATTATAGAAACCGTGGGTAGAAATGCGGGCAAGGCTATTACCTTTTTCCGTCATCAGAATTGAGGCGAAATATGGAAAATCTTGAAACCATAATCGACCGGCTTCTTCGCGAAGAAGACGTAGAAGGATTTATCGCAATCGGTGCGCCCGATAATGAATATTCTCCTGAAGCAAAGGAGATATATAAGGGTTTGTTGTCTTTAAATGCCAACGAGCACACTGAAATCAGGATCGCTTCTTTGATTGCAGGTGTCTGGGAAAAATATTTCGATCTTTCTTCTGAAGATCTTCAGAAGCGGTCAGCTGCTTTTCATAGGATTGCACAAGGATTGCTTCAAACTTGAGAGGGACGAGATATTATTTTCGGGAAAAATAATCATGAAATGAATTGCAAACTTTATAAACCCAGAGAAGCGCAAGTTTGTGATCGAATATGACCAAGCTGCGGGATATTATTTGCATGTCTATAATAGCATGGGCGGCGAATTTTTTGACTATTTGCAAGACACTCTTGATTGGGCAAAGAAAAGCGCTTTTGATGAATTCGAAGTGCCTCTCGATGCCTGGCGGCAAGTGGAATAGCGACAACGTTTAAAGAGCCGAGACGCCTGCGCTCTCGCAACAGCTTCTATCGATAACTGGCGTTTTTCAAAACACGCAGCGAACGCGACCGGCAATCGCCATGCCGGCATTGAGCGCGCAAATCCGAACGAACAGGATCAACAAAAACATCATGTGGCCTTTTAGAATTTCGCAACCGCGCGAAAGTAAAGCTTCGCGCGCGCACAGCATCGTGGCGTTGGGGCAGCTCGGCAAACCGCAATGGTCGCCGCGCAATTACAACGCGCTCGCCCAAAAAGGTTATGCGCAGAACCCGGTCGTCTATCGCTGCGTGCGCATGATCGCGGAATCGGCTGCCTCGGTACCGCTTTATATTATGGAGACGAACGACAGCGGCGACGAGCACCCGTTGTTGCGTTTGCTGCGTGCGCCGAACCCGCGCCAGGCGGGACCCTGTTTCATGGAAGCGCTGATCGGCCATCTGCTGATTTCGGGCGATGCCTATGTGGAAGCGGTGAAGGTGGATGACACGGTCGCCGAACTTTACGCGCTGCGCCCCGACAGGATGAGAGTTGTGCCGGGCCCGGAAGGCTGGCCGCAGGCTTACGATTATGTGGTGGGCGGCAATACGGTGCGCTTCCGGCAGGACGAGGAGGGCGTGCCGCCCATCCTGCATCTGTCTCTGTTCCACCCATTAAACGATCATTACGGCCTGGCGCCGCTGGAAGCCGCGGCAAGCTCTCTCGATATTCTGAACGCGGCGAGTTCCTGGCACAAGGCGCTGCTCGACAATTCGGCGCGGCCTTCCGGCGCGCTCGTCTATGCGCCGGCTTCCGGCGCCACCCTGTCGCGCGAACAATATGAGCGGCTGAAGGAAGAGCTGGAGCAGAATTTCCAGGGCGCTGCGAACGCCGGGCGGCCCTTGCTGCTGGAAGGCGGGCTCGACTGGCGGGCGATGTCGCTTTCCCCGCGCGATATGGATTTTCTGGAAGCGCGCAACGCGGCCGCGCGCGATGTCGCTTTGGCTTTCGGCGTGCCGCCGATCCTGCTCGGCATTCCGGGCGATGCGACTTACGCGAATTACCAGGAGGCGAACCGCGCTTTCTGGCGGCATTGCGTGCTGCCGCTGCTTTCGCGCCTCACGCAATCTTTTTCGCACTGGCTGGCGCCCGCTTTCGGCAATGCAGAGCTTCGTTTCGACGCCGACGCGATCCCTGCGCTCGATTCGGACCGCGAGGCGCTGTGGAGACGCGTGAATGAGGCAAGTTTCCTCACCGACGACGAAAAACGCGAGGCGGTGGGGTATGTATTGCGTAAAGAGCGTAAGCGTGACGATTTTTTTAACAAATACGACCCGGGCCAGCCGCGCGTTCCTGCCGGAAATTCCGAGGGTGGGCAGTGGACGGATGGAGGTTATTCATCTTCTCAGATTATCAGAGATGCGCTTAAGAATCCGGAACTACAGGAACAACTGCCCGGTGCACGGCATATGTTTCCGGACGATCATATAGACCCAGCAGATGATATTTTATTTCTTGCGGGAGGTGCAGCCACTTCGCTGGCGAAGCTTGGCGTACGTGCTGCTTATGGAGTCGCCCAGAATATAATGGGTGAAAATATTTCTGCTATCGTTTCAGACACTGCCTCCCAAGCGACTATACAAAAAGCAGCTGAATCTGTTGAAAGATTTCTGGGCGGAAAGATAGATAAAGTGATTAATAAAAATGGCAATTACGTTTTTCTTAGAGGTAGGAAAAAGGTTAAATTCGATATAACACCTTCTAGGGGGCAGCCTCATTATCAATTAGAGATTCTTACTAAAGGCAAGTATGGCAAACCAGAGTGGAATGATGCCATGCCTGGTAAGGGTAATCATCAGTTTTTCTTTAAGGGAAAATAAAATGAAGTGGACAACTAGCTTTCGCTCCGACCGATACGAATTCGAGATTCTTAAAGAGGCCTGGCAAGAAAAGGTAACGGGCGGCACGCATAATTTTTACACTTTCTATGCGCATGATAATCAAGGAAAAGACGATAGAGATTATCAGCAAGATGACCTTGATATGGCTAAACGCTCGGCCAATCATCACTTCAATATTCCGTTGGAATCTTGGCAACAGGTTGATTGAGAAAAGGGTGAGACACCAAAAAACGTGTAAGCCGAGAGAAACTAATCTCCCTTTTCACAAAGGCGGGTTCGGGTTTTTGGCTACTTCTTCTTTCGCGCGCACATAGCGATATGCATATTCCTCGGCCAGATAAGGGCCGCAGTGGTTTTGCGGCTTATAGAAAAGCGCGTCGCTGTGTTTCACGAATTGTTTGAAGCAGGAATTCTGCCGGCTTTTGTAGAGGCGGCGGTGATTACCATGCAGATCGCCGAGGAAAATTTTTTCGCAGCGGGTCTGCGCCGCCTCGGCCAAGGCGCCGAGATTGGCATAGCTGCTGGCCTTGTTGCCGCAGCTTTCATATAGGGCGATGCCGGCCTGGCAGCCCGATGCGTTCTTTATGGCGTTGACGGCATCGTTGAGCTGCGTGGTGGGACATTCCTGCGCTTGCGCCGTGCAGCAGAAAGAGATCAAGGCGCATATCGAGAGCGGCAAATATTTGGCCATGACAGATTCCTTGGCGAATACCTTTTCGGCGTTCGCGTATCATAGCCGCCTGCCGTGAAAGGTCCAGGGGAAATGCCGGACATCATCACTGCAAATTTCATCGAGCGCGGCGATCTTGCGCATCTCGCGCTTTTTTTATGGGCGAGCAGCGCTTCCGCACTTCTTGTCTTGGCCGTGCGCGAGCTGGCAAACGCTAACCGCCGTTTTGAGTATTTCGTGCAAGAAATCGCGCGGCTGAACCGGTTGCTCGAGACGCTCTGATGCTGGCATTTATTTTTTCCATCATTGCGCGGCTGCGGCATCTTGCCGCGCCCGCCAACGACAACGAACAGGCATGCGCGGCCTTCGCGCAACTCGGCGCGCATCTGCAACGACTCTTAAAAGGACAACGCACTTCATGCCACAGACAGCCGCCGTCGGTGAAAACGGTCTAGTGATCGGTTACGCATCGTTATTCGGAACGCCGGACCGCAACAACGATATGGTAATGCCGGGCGCGTTTCGCGAAACGCTGCGCGCCCGCCCGGCGCGCGACGTGAAATTCCTGTTCCAGCACGATGTTTCCGAGCCCATCGGCGTGTGGATCGACATTTACGAGGACCACAAGGGCCTGCGCGTTGTCGGCAAGCTGATTTCCGGCGTGCAGCGCGCCTGCGAAGCTTATTCGCTGATCCGCGCCGGTGCGCTCGACGGTTTGTCGATCGGTTTCCGCACGCAGCGCGCGCGGCGCATCGCGCACAAAAAACAGAGACAGCTTTTGAATATCGATCTTTGGGAAATTTCGCTTGTGACATTTCCCATGCTCCCGGGCGCAAGGCTTGCGGCATTGAGCGGAAGCGAGATGTCCAAGCCTGATCAATCCCACTCATTCCTGCGAAAGCGGGAATCCCGATTTTATAATACCGGGACCCCCGCCTTCGCGGGGGTGAACGGATGAGTTTAACTCATCCGCTTCATTTTTAACCGCAACAAACTGAGGACCTCACAACATGACAGACACAATGCCGCGCGAAACCAAGGCGCTGGATAACGATATTTCGCAGACCGAAATCAACGAACGCTTTTCGAGCATGATGCGCAATCATCACGCGCTGATCGAGGCGCAGGAAGAGATGGCAAGGGAGATCGAAAGCAAGAACACGATCGATGTGCTGACGAACGAAAAAGTCAACCGCCTTTCCGACAATTACGACCGTTTGCAGCAGACGGTCAGGAATATGGTGGCGAAATCGCAGCGGCCGCAGCTTGAAGGCGGCGGCCCGATTGTCAGCGAGCAGAAGCGGGCTTTTGTCAATTATCTCCGCCGCGGCGATACGACTGGCCTTGAGCAGAAGACGTTGGCGGTCGGCACCAATTCCGGCGCCGATGGCGGCTACACGGTGCCTTATGAAATCGAGCAGCAGGTCGGCCAAAGGCTGGCGGCGATTTCGCCGATCCGCAATATCGCCAGCGTGCGCACGATTTCCGGCAATATTTACCGCAAGCCGTTTTCGACCACGGGCTTTGAGACGGGCTGGGTGGCCGAAACCGGCGCGCGCGACACAACCGACACGTCGGTGATCGCAGCACTCGATTTTCCGGCGCACGAACTTTACGCCATGCCGGCCGCGACGCCGGCATTGCTGGAGGACAGCGCCGTCAATATCGACGAATGGGTCGCGTCAGAAGTCGAGGTGTCTTTCGCCCAGCAGGAAGGCACGGCTTTTGTGACCGGCAACGGCACCAACAAGCCGAAAGGTTTCCTGAGCTACACGACGATTGCGAATGCAAGCTGGGAATGGGGCAAGCTCGGCTTCGTGAAAACTGGAGACGCCGATAATTTTGCCGACGCCAACCCTTCCGACGCGCTGCTCGACCTGATCTACGGCCTGCAGGCGGGCTATCGCCAGAACGCGGCTTTCGTGTTGAACCGCAAGACGCAGGCGGCGATCCGCAAATTCAAGAACGAGCAGGGCGACTATTTGTGGACGCCGCCCGCGCAACCTGGCGGCCAGGCCATGCTGATGGGTTTTCCCGTCGTGGAGGCGGAAGATATGCCCGATATCGGGGCGGACGCTTACCCCGTCGCCTTCGGCGATTTCCGCCGCGGCTATCTCGTCGTCGACCGCCAGGGCATCCAGATCCTGCGCGATCCGTATTCGTCGAAACCTTACGTGCTGTTCTACACGGTGAAACGCGTGGGCGGCGGCGTGCAGGATTTCAACGCCATCAAGCTGCTGAAAGTCTCGGCCTAATTTAGCGAATAGCGAATAGTGAGTAGCGAATAGCGGGTAGAATTTTCTATTCGCAATTCGCTATTTCGCTATTCGCTCCTTGAGGAACGAATATGCCCGCACTTTTAATCACACCGCCTGCATCCGAACCGATTTCGCTCGACGAATTGAAAGAGCATTTGCGTTTCGACAGCGATGAAGAAGATACATTGCTGGCGCGCCTGATCTCTACCGCGCGCGGACATGTGGAGGCTGCGACCAAACGCGTGCTGATCACGCAGACCTGGCGCGCCTTTCTCGACCGCTGGCCGGTGAAGCGCCGGGTGATTTTGCCGGTTGCGCCGGTGGCATCGATTGCCGAGGTGCGTGTGCTGAACGATGCGGGCGACGCAAGCGTGATTTCCGCATCGAGCTATATGCTCGAAAAAGCGCGCGTGCCGAACATGATGATCCTGCAATCGGCCATTCTGGCGCCGACGGCTTATGCCAACGGCATCGAGATCGACATGAGCTGCGGCTACGGTGCTGCGAATGCCGTGCCTGCGCCATTGCGCGAGGCGGTACTGCGGCTTGCCGGGCAATGGTTCGAACAACGCGTGGATACGGGGCGGCTGACATTGAACGCGCCGTCCTCGGTGATCGAGGCGCTGATGGCGCCTTACCGGGTAATCTGGCCGTGAGACATATATAATGAACGAATTTTTCGATCCCGGCCTGCTGAAATATCGCATGACGCTGGAAGAGCCAGACGACACGCCCGACGGCGCAGGTGGTGCGAGCCGCATCTGGGTGGAGGTGCAGGAATTCTGGGCGAACCTGCGCGCGGTGTCTGTGCATAATGCTATTGGTAATGCCAGTGCGGAGCAGTGCGTGACGCATGAACTGCGCTACCGCAAGGGCCCGCTGCTCACTTTGGCAGACCGCCTGCGTTACGACGATCGATATTTCAACATCCGCGGCGTGCGCGATGCCGTGGGCGATGGTTCCTATCAGCTCGCATTAATCGAGGAGATCAAACCATGAAGGCAGAAGCGAAGCCGCGCCGCGTGATCATATTCCGTGAATTGCTGGAGCAGATCAGGCGCCGGGATGCGGCGGGGAACAAGAAATGAGCACGCTTGCTTCTTTCGAATTGCAGCTTGCAATTGTCGCACAGCTGAAACAGGACAGCGCGCTGCTTTCGTCGCTTGGCGGCGATCATGTTTACGATGCCGTTCCCGCGCGCGCCGCCTATCCTTATATCGCTTATGGGCCGGTGAGCTTGCGCGACTGGTCGAACGGTTCGAACGCGGGGCAGGAACATACAATTTCTCTTGCCTGCTATTCGCGCGAGCCCGGCTTTCGTGAAGCCTATGGCCTGAGCGATGCGATTATAGACAGCCTGGAGAATGCCGCGCTCGATCTCGACGATCACAAGCTCGTTCTTCTGCGCTTCGACACGGCGGAATTCCGCCGCGAGCCCGACCCCGCAACCACCCGCGCGCTGATCAATTTCCGCGCGCTTACCGAAAAACTCTAGAGGATAACATGACCGCACAAAAAGGCCGCGACCTGCTGCTGAAAGTCGATACCAATGGCAGCGGATCTTTTTCGACCATCGGAGGCTTGCGTACGCGGGCTTTAAGTTTCGAGAACGAGGCTGTCGACATCACCAATGCCGATTCCACCAACCAATGGCGCGAGCTGCTGGCGGGCGCCGGCGTGAAGCGCGCGCGACTTTCCGGCGCCGGTGTGTTCAAGGACGATGCGGCGGACGCCGTGTTACGTCAAATTCTGTTCGACGGCATCATCCGCACCTGGCGCGTGATGATTCCCGATTTTGGGACGATCGAGGGCGCGTTCCAGATCATGTCGCTCGAATATTCCGGCACATATCAGAGTGAGTTGAATTTCGAGATTTCCCTGGAGAGCGCAGGCGCGCTCACCTTCACCGGCGCCTGATGCCTGTTGAGCATTAACTTGCTTTAAGTAAAGCAATAAAATTTCTAACGGAGGACGCCCATGGCCAATCGCAGGCGCGGAGAGATCGACGCATGCCTTAACGGCAAGACTTATACGCTATGCCTCACACTCGGCATGCTGGCCGAGCTTGAAGATATTTTCGCGGCGAAGGATCTTGTCGCTCTGGCCGAGCGCTTTTCGCAAGGGCGGATCTCGTCGCTTGAGGCGATCACGATCATCACGCTCGGGTTGAGAGGCGCGGGTCATGTCGTCGATCGCGACGATGTCGCGGCGATGCCGATCGAAAATGGCGCGGCGGGCGCGGTGAAAATCGTTTCCGAACTTCTGGCCGCGACCTTCGGTGTCGAGGAAGATACAACGAGCTTTGATGCCGATGCACCAACATTACAAGGCTTTGACGCTCACACGTCAAACTCTTTTGAAAGGTTTGGTGCTGACGCACCAAACAGGGGCGAAGCGCCGCGCCCTTGAGCGGCGCGGGGGATGCAACACTCTCCCGCGCCGTCTCCGCAACGCCGTTCCCCTGGAACGAGGTGCTTACTTTCGGCTTTTCGCGCCTGCACCTGCCGCCCGCGCAATTCTGGCAGTTGAGCCTGCGCGAGCTTTTCTGGCTTGCGGGCGGAACGACGCAGAAAAACTTTATGACACACAATGATTTTTCGGCGCTGATGCAACGCTTTCCGGATTAAAATGACAAACGATCAGAACGGTTCCGTCAATGTCGAGGTGAATTTCGACGACAAGGGTTTCAAAAAATCGAGCAATGATGCGCTTCGCGTCGCCAATGCGTTTTCGCAATCGTTGACGAATGCGTTTGTCGGCGTGGCGATCAAGGGAAAATCGCTGGGCGATGTGATCGATAATATCGGCCTGCGCCTGTCGAGGCTTGCGCTCAATCTCGCTTTCAAGCCGATCGAAAACAAGATCGGCGATTTTCTGAGCCCGCTGGTCAACGGCCTGAGCAATATTTTTATGCCTGCATCCGCCGCAGCGCCCTTGCCCGCCGTGAAACCTTTCGCCAAGGGCGGCGTGATCGCGGCACCCACATTTTTCCAGAGCGGCGGCGGTTTTGGCGTTGCGGGCGAACGCGGCGCGGAAGCGATCCTGCCGCTCTCGCGTGGCGCCGACGGCAGCCTCGGCGTGCGCGTACACGAGCAGGCCGGCGCGCCAAGCGTGACAATCAATATCGCAACGCCCGACGTGGAAGGTTTTCGCCGCTCGCAAAGCGAGATTGCGGCACAGCTTGCGCGCATGGTTTCGCGCGGGCGCAGAGGAAACTAGCTGGGGAATTAAATGCCGTCTTTTCACGAAGTCAATTTTCCATTGTCGCTTGCGCTCGATGCGCGCGGCGGGCCGGAGCGGCGTACGGATATCGTCACGCTTGCGTCCGGCAAGGAGGAGCGCAATGCACGCTGGGCGCATTCGCGGCGCAGATACGAGGCGGGGATCGGCGTGCGCTCCATCGACGATTTGCGCAGCGTGCTGAATTTTTTCGAGGAGCGGCGCGGAAAATTATATGGTTTTCGCTACAAGGACCCGCTCGATTTCACTTCGCATGCCTTGAGCGCGACATCGTCGCCGGACGATTGCCTGATCGGCACGGGCACGGGTGTGCTTGCGATATACCAGCTCAAGAAAATCTACGGCACGGGCGACAATATATATGAGCGGCCGATCGTAAAGCCTGTCGCCGACACGGTGCGCGTGGCGGTGGACGGCGTTGAACAAACACAAGACACGGATTTCACGGTCGATACCACAAGCGGCATTGTCACTTTTCTTCCCGGACATATTCCGGCGAGCGATGCGGCCGTGACGGCGGGGTTCCAGTTCGACGTGCCCGTGCGTTTCGATACCGATGCGCTCGATATCAGCCTGAAAGCCTTCAAGGCCGGCGACATTCCTTCCATTCCCCTGATCGAGATTTTTATCTGATGCGCGATATTCCCTCCGGACTTGCAAGCCATCTGGCAAGCGGTGCCACCACCCTGTGCCGCTGCTGGAAACTGACGCGGCGCGACAATACCGTTTTCGGTTTTACCGATCATGATGCGGTTTTGAGTTTCGACGATGTCGATTTCGAGCCCGCCGCCGGTTTCACGGCAAGCGAAATTCCGGCGAGTGCCGGGCTGAATGTGGATACGGCGGAAATTTCCGGCGCGCTGATTTCGCCGCAACTGGATGAGGCCGATCTCAAGGCCGGATTTTACGACAACGCATTGATCGAACTTTACCTCGTCAACTGGGGGGATGTTTCGCAGCGCGTGCTACTGGAAAAAGGACATATCGGCGAAATCACGCGCGAGGGAAGAAATTTCACCGCCGAGGTGCGCTCTTTGAGTGCCGCGCTCGACCAGGAGAAAGGTCGAGTATTCCAGGTTACCTGCGATGTCGATCTCGGCAGCACCAGTTGCGGCGTCGATCTCGATGCCACCGGCAATCGCGCGAATGGCGAAATCGAAAGCGTGATGGGTGCGCGCACGTTCATGGCGACGGGCTTGAGCGCGATCGATGCCGGACGGCTCGAGCGCGGGCGGGTGCAGTTTACTTCCGGCGCCAATGCGGGCGAGATTTTTTTCATTCGCGTCGACCGGCAAACGGATGCGGGGCGCGTGCTCGAATTATGGACTCAAACGGCGCGCGCGGTCGAGGCGGGCGACGAGTTCACCGCCACCGTCGGCTGCGACAAAACTTTCGCTACCTGCCGCGATGTGTTCGACAACGCAGTGAATTTTCGCGGCTTTCCGCATATTCCCGGCAGCGATTACGCGCTTTCCTATGTCGCGCGCGAAAACGAACAGCATGACGGCGGAGCATTACTGCCGTGAACGATGTCGTTACAGCGGCGCGCACCTGGATCGGCACGCCTTATCGCCATCAGGCGTCTTTAAAGGGCGTGGGGGCGGATTGCCTCGGCCTCATTCGCGGCGTATGGCGCGACATATATAATGTGGAGCCCGAAGCGCCGCCCGCCTATTCGCGCAACTGGGCGGAGGCGGGCGCGGAAGACACATTATTATATGCGGCCGAGCGGCATCTGACGCGTGCCGAGCGCAAGGATATTCTGCCGGGCGATGTGCTTTTGTTTCGCTATCGTCCGCATCTGCCGTGCAAGCACGCGGCGATTGCGGTGAACGACCGGCGCATGATCCACGCCTATGATGGTGCGGCGGTTGCAGAGACCAGCATCAATGCCTGGTGGCTGCGGCATCTGGCTGCGATTTTTACGTTTCCCGAAAAGGAGCGAATAGCGAATGGCGAGTAGCGAATAGAAACAAACTATTCGCTATTTCGCTACTCACTATTCGCTTTATTCCATGACAGCTCTTCTTCTTTCATCGGCCGGTTCCGCCATCGGCGGATTTCTGGGCGGACCGCTCGGCGCGCTTTTGGGGCGCGCGGTCGGTGCCGCCGCCGGCTACACGCTCGACCAGAAACTTTTCGGCGGCGCGCGCGCGCAGGAAGGCCCGCGCCTGCACGATCTGAACGTGCAGGGATCTTCCGAGGGACAGGCAATTCCGAAAATTTACGGCCGCGCACGTATGGGTGGTGAAATCATCTGGGCCACGCGTTTCGAGGAAGAGGCGAGCGTCGAAAATAGCGGGGCCAAGGCCACTTCGCTGCTCGGCAGCGGCGGCGGGACAAGCAGTACGACCTATTCCTATTTCGCGAATTTCGCGGTGGGACTTTCCGAGGGACCTGTTGCGCATATCGGCCGAATTTGGGCCGATGGAAAACCTCTCAACCGCGAAGGCCTGAACATTCGCATTTATAAAGGCGACGATGCGCAGGAACCCGACACGCTTATTCAGGCCAAGCAGGGCACGCCCGATGTGCCGGCCTATCGCGGCCTTTGCTATATCGTGTTCGAGCGGCTTCCCATCGGCGCGTTCGGCAACCGCATTCCGCAGCTGACATTCGAAGTCATTCGCCCGATCGGCGAACTGGAAGAAAATTTGCGTGGCGTATGCCTCATTCCGGGCGCGACCGAGTTCGGCTATCACACCGAGCCGGTGACAAGGCAGGGCGCGCTTGGCGCTTCCGTGTCCGAAAACGCGCATGCGGGATTGGCGCGCACTGACCTGATCGCCTCGCTCGACGAATTGCAGGCGCTGGCGCCGGATTTGAATTCCGTCTCGGTCATCGTGCCGTGGTACGGCACGGATCTGCGGCTTAGCGATTGCGAAGTGAAGCCGGGCGTCGACAATGCCGATAAACTTACGAGCGGCGCGATATGGAGCGTGAGCGGCATTGCGCGCACCGACGCGCATGTCGTCAGCCAGGTGGACGATCGTGCCGCATTCGGCGGCACGCCTTGCGATGAGAGCGTGATCGCCGCTATTCAGGAACTGAAAACGCGTGGACTGAACGTCGCGCTGACGCCGTTTCTGCTGATGGATATTGCGGCAGGGAATACGCTGCCGGATCCTTATACGGGCGAGGCGGGGCAGCCGGTTTATCCCTGGCGCGGGCGCATCACCTGCGATCCCGCACCAGGCGTCATCGGTACGCCGGACAATTCGGGCGATGTGAACGCGCAGATCGAGGCGTTTTTCGGCACCGTTGCGCCGGGCGATTTCACTATCGACGGCGAGGATGTCACCTATAGCGGGCCGGACGAATTCAGCTATCGCAGGCAGGTGTTGCATCTGGCCGCGCTCGGCGTTGCGGCGGGCGGTGTCGACACATTCGTGATCGGCTCCGAGCTGAAAGGGCTGACGCGGCTGCGCTCGGACAGGCAGGCCTATCCCGCGATCGCGCAACTGATTTCTCTGGCGCAAGATGTGCGCGCCATTGTTGGCGAAGATGCGAAGATCACTTACGCTGCCGACTGGACGGAATATGGCTCCTATGTGCCGCCCGGCAGCGACGATGTCTTGTTCCCGCTCGATGCGCTATGGGCGTGTGACGATATCGATGCCGTCGGTATCGATTTTTATCCGCCGCTGTCCGACTGGCGCGATCAGGAAAATCATCCCGATGCCGAAATTGCGGCAACGCCCTACGACAAAACTTATCTGCAATCGCGCCTGAATGCGGGCGAGGCGTACGATTTTTATTATGCCGACGACGAGGCGCGTGCTGCGCAGACACGCGCACCGATTGCCGACGGCGCTTACGGCAAGCCGTGGGTTTACCGGCCGAAAGACCTGAAAAACTGGTGGCTGAACGAGCATGTCGAACGGCTCGACGGCGTGGAGGATGGAAGTGCGACGGCCTGGGTGCCGCAAAGCAAGCCCATTTATTTCATGGAGCTTGGCGTGCCGGCGGTGGACCTTGGCGCGAACCAGCCGAATGTTTTCCCGGATCCGAAATCGAGCGAAGGGGGCTTGCCTTACGGCGCGCTGGGCCGGCGCGACGATGCGATGCAGCGCCGGGCGCTCGAGGCGATTTTAAATTTTTACGACGACGATGCGAACAATCCCGGCTCGAGCGTTTATGACGGACGCATGCTTGATACATTGCGCGCGCATCTATGGGCGTGGGATGCGCGCCCGTGGCCCGTATTTCCTGCGGCGTCCGACGTGTGGGGCGATGGTGACAACTGGCGCACCGGCCACTGGCTGAACGGGCGGCTGGGTGCTGCACCCATCGACCGGCTTGTGGAACTGATCGGTACGCAGTTCAGCGGGCCTTCGATAGATGCAGGCAAAATTACCGGCGTTGCGACAGGTTATGTGATCGACAGGCCGATGGCAGGACGTGCGGCGCTCGAGCCTTTAGGGGCAGCTTTCGGTTTCGATATTGTCGATGCGGGCGGTATGCTTGCGCCGCAGCCCTATGCGGCGCTTGTTTCGCAGGAGAGTTTTTCCGAAAACGATCTGGCGCGCGATAACGATCAGGAAAGCCTGCGTTTTACGCGCGCGCAGGAAACCGAATTGCCGCGCGCCATCGAGTTCACCGTTACCGATGCCGATATGGATTTTCGCCGCAGCACGGTGAATGCGCGGCATGGCGTGTCATTATCGGACCGCGAATTGCGGCAGGATTTCGCTCTTATCATGCCGCCGGACGAGGCGATGGCGCGCGCCGAAACGCTGCTGCATCAGGCCTGGGTGGAACGCGAAAGCGTGACATTCGCGCTGCCTTTGTCGCAGCTCAAATACGAGCCCGGCGATCTGATCAAGGTGGAGGCGGGTTCCGAAACCGTTCTGTGCCGCATCACGCGCGTGGAGCAGGACAAGCTGCTGCGTATCGAGGGCAAGCGCGTCGACCCGAAGCCCTGCGCGCGCGGGATCGTGCAATGGCGCAATTATACGAGCGCGCGGCCGCAGGCCTATGGCGCGCCGCATGTGCTGATCATGGACCTGCCCGCGCTACCGAACGATGCGGCACCCTACCGGCCTTATATCGTGGCGACCGCGAGCCCGTGGCCGGGGCGTTTGAGCGTGGCGCAGAAAAAATTCGGCAGCTATGTCAATGTCGCGACAATTGCGCGCCGCGCGGTGATGGGCGAAACGTTGAGCGCGCTTGCCGCGGGGCCTGTCTGGTCGATCGACCGCACTCACAGTTTCGATGTGCAGATCGGCTCCGGCACGCTCTCGAACATCGATGAAGACTCGTTGCTTGCCGGCGGCAATTCGGCGGCGCTGCGGCATCCAGATAATTCGTGGGAAATCCTCCAGTTCGCGCAGGCGGAACTGATCGGCACAAAAACCTATCGTTTGTCGAATTTGTTGCGCGGGCAGCTTGGCACCGAACATCTGGCAAATGAGGACGTAGACGAGGGTGCGAATTTCGTTCTGCTCGACGGCACGCCTTTATCGTTGCCTCTGACGCTTGACGATCTCAACCGCCTCACCGAATGGCGCATCGTGCCGGAGGGTGGCAGCGAGGAAATGCAGGTCGATCTCGATTTCACGCCGAGTGCCGTCGGCCTGCTGCCGTTCTCGCCGCAACAGGCGCGCATGGTGCGCACCGGCAGCGGCGTGACGTTCAGTTTCCAGCGCCGCACACGCGTGGACGGCGATAGCTGGGAACTGTCCGAAGTACCGCTGAACGAGACGTTCGAGGCTTACGAGATCGACATTCTCGACGGCGGCGATGTGGTGCGCACGTTTCGCGTGGACACGCCTTCGGTATTTTACGCGAATGCCGACGAGATTACCGATTTCGGTTCCGCGCAGCTCAGCCATCATCTGCGTATTTTTCAAATGAGCGAGACGCTGGGGCGCGGCCGTGCGCTCGATGTGACCGTCACGCCCTGATCGATTTTTTCACAACATGAAGGAGCTTCGCATGAACGAAGAAAAACCATGGTACGCCTCGACCACAATCTGGGCATCGCTGGGCACGGTGATCGTGTCTCTTATTTCCGTCACCGGCCATCAGATCGACCCGGCGCTGGTGCCGGATTTCGCGCAGCAGGTAGCGCTGCTCGGCAATGCGCTCTCCGCGCTATGGGCTATTCGCGGCCGTATCGGCGCCTCGGCGAAGATCGTCTGAAGCCGTGCAGGGCCTGCTTGCTATTTTTGGTCTTGTCAGCGGGCTTTTCAAATTTTTCTCCGACTGGCTGTCCCGGCGCGAGATTGCCAGGGCCTGCGAAAACGAAGGCCTGGTGCAGGCCTTCAAGCGGGCGCTGCAACTTTTGCGCGAAGGGGAGGAGGCGCGCGATCTTCGCGCTCGCCTCGATGCTGATGTTAAGCGCCTGCGCGAGCCCGACGACTACCGGCGCGGGGAGTGATGAGCTGTTATTGCTGCTTCCCTGCCGGGTTTTTCAGCCAATCCGCTGGTCGGACAAGGACAGCGACGAAACCCTGCGGCAGGTGCGGGCACATAACGCCGTCTGGCAAAAACTTTGCCGCAAGAGATGATTAACGAAACCGCAACACCTCTCTTTAACCCTTCTCCTCTAAAAATAGAGTGAATTATAGAGGGTATTTTGTAATGAGCGGCGAACGGGCCGGTTCGGATAATGTCGAGAAAGCGCTCGATGGGCTGCCGCCGCATACGCGGCAGGCGCTGGAGCATGCTGTCGGCAAGGCGCAAGGTCATGCGACCGATCCGCTCATGGCCATGCTCGACGAGAAGCTCAAGGCCGAACCGGAAGGCGTGAAACAGCCGGAGCCGTTCCGCATGCCGGATCCCGCCCGCCTGTTTTTCCGGCCGCTCGAAAAATTCCTGATCGACGGACGCCCATCGCAAAAAACCTGGGGGCGCATCTGGCGCGGCGCGCTGGAGCCGATCTGGACATGGATCGAAGCGCATATGACCGACGATGTCGCCCGCATGCGCGCACGCCTGCACGATTTGGCGGACAAGGTTTCGTCGGAGGACGATCCGGCGCTCGTTGCCGCAGGCAGCGAGTTCAGGAAAACATTGCTGCCGAAGCTCAGCGAGGCGCTTGCGCGCGCGGAGCAGACGCCGGAATCGCGCCGCCGCTTTTCCTTTCATTTCGGCGGCGAGTACCAGCTACTCGAACTCGAAGACATTGCCATCGTGCTGAAATACAAAGACGTGATCGATGCGTGCTATAAAAATATGCCCGCAACACTCTCGCACACATCGAAGCCGGATGTCGCGGCCGTCGGCAAGATCATCAGGAAGTTCGCCGATATCGACGTGCGCCTGCCTTATTATGTCGCCGTGCTTTTGCACGACAAGCTCGACAAGCCGGCGCAGCTTCCGTTCTGGGCCACGGCCTGCGCGGGCAGCGACGATTTGCGCCAGGTCGTCAGTTCTCCTTTCGCGCCGCTGATCGAGATCGCGCTCGGCGATGCGACGCATCTGGCCGAGCTGTGCATCGAAAATCTGACGAAACCGGCCGAAAACAATCCCGTCGCGCTTTATGCCCGCAATTATGCGATGATCTGCCGCAATATGCGCGCAGCGATCGATTTCGAATCGCAGAATTCGGAATGGCTGCGCCGCCTGTCCGAGGTCCGGCAAAAACTTTCCGCCGCGATGGGCGAGGAACTGGGACAGGTGTTCCAGCTCCTGCGCCGCAATGTACGGCCGCTGCGCGCCTTCGGCAACAAAACGCCTTTTCCTCCCGACCAGTTCGATCTGCAGCGCCTCTGCTTCCTGATCAGGATTCTCAACACCATTCGTTCCTATGTGCAGGAATTCGCCCTCAACGAACTCGTGAACCGGCTGTATGGCGAATGCGAGTCCTACCTCAATCTCGCCATCGATTCGCTGCAGGAAGAGCTGCGCACCAAATTCGACGACAGGCGCCGCATCGTTCTTGCCTATGCCGATGCCGCCGTGAAAGTATCCACCGCCTGGCATGGCGAGGATTATGCCGCGGTGCTGAAGCGCAGCTTCGACGCGACGTCGAATATCATTCCCCCCACTACCCAGGCCAGTGCCTGATCCCCCAAATTTTTCTTATCTCGCTTTTTTAACCTCCCTGCATTAAGTTCAGGCATGTTTTACGTGCCTGCCCTCCTGCTTGCCGCGCTCGCGATTTTCTGCGTGCTGTTTCCGCTGGCGCAGCAGAAAGCCGCCTGGCTTCTGGCGGGCGAGGGGGCTCTCAAACACGCAGCCTCGCAGCGCCGCCTGCGCCTGACGGCCTTGACCGCGCTGCTTTTCATTCCTCTTTTTTCTTTCGGCCTTTATTTGAAGCTCGGCCATCCGCAATCCGCCGATATGCCCTTGCAGGAGCGCCGCGCGGCGAGCCTGGACAAGGCCGATTTCACGACACTCATTTCCCGCCTCGAGGAGCATTTGCGCGAGAACAAGGACGATGCGCGCGGCTGGACGATCCTCGCGCGCAGCTACAGGTCCGTCGGCCGTTTCGACGACACGGTGAAAGCCTATCGGCAAGTGCTGAAACTGCAGGCCGATAGCATGCCCGCCAGACTCGGCCTCGCCGAGGCGCTGGTGGAAGGACAGGGCCGCGTGACGCCCGAGGCAAAGGAAATCCTGCAAGCGGCTGTGCGCAAGGATCCCAAAAATCCGATGGCGCGCTATTTTCTCGCGCGCGCCAAATGCGAGGCGGGAGATAAGGGAAAATGCGTAGCCGAACTGACAGCGCTGCTTGCGGATTTGCCCAAGGATGCGCCGTGGTATGAACTGGTGCGCGGCGAAATCGACAAAGCCGCGGGCACAAAGAGGCAAGAGCGATGAGCAGGAAGAAAAAGCGCGGGTTTGTTATTCTCGGGCTTTTCTCGGTTGCGGCATTTGCCGTGGCGCTTATTCTGTCCGCGCTCAACGACAATATCGTTTTTTTCCTGAGCCCCGGCGAGATTGCGGCGAAAAGCTTACAGCCTAATCAAAGGCTGCGCCTTGGCGGCATGGTGGAGGCAGGCAGCGTAAAGCGCGAGGGGCAGAAAATTATTTTTACCGTCACCGACGGCAAGAAAAAATTGAAGGTCGAATTCAAGGGCGCGCTGCCGGATCTTTTCCGCGAAGGGCAAGGCGTGGTCGCCGAGGGGCGCTTGCAGGGCGATCTTTTCCTCGCCGACATGGTGCTGGCGCGGCATGACGAAACCTATATGCCGCGCGATGTCGCCGACGCGCTGAAGAAACAGGGCTACTGGCGCGACCGCGAAGTGCCGAAGGGGGCACAACAGTGATCGTCGAGCTTGGCCATTACTGTCTTGTGCTGGCGCTGACACTGGCGCTGCTGCAATGCTGTTTTTCATCCCTCGGTGCGTGGAAGAACGATGGCGCGCTATTGCGCCTTGCCGCCCCGTTAGCCGTAGGACAGCTTCTCTTCGTCGTGCTCGCTTTCGGAGCGCTAACCTATGCCTATATCGTCTCCGATTTTTCGGTGGCGACGGTTGTCGAAAATTCGCATTCGGCAAAACCTCTTATCTACCGCATCACCGGCGTGTGGGGGAACCATGAGGGCTCGATGCTGCTCTGGGTGCTGGTGCTTTGCATTTTCGGCACGGCCTTTGCCGGGCTTGCGCGCGATGTGCCGCCGGTTTTGCGCGCCTCCGTTTTGAGCGTGCAAGGGCTGATCGCCTGCGCGTTCTTGTTCTTCATTTTGCTCACCTCGAACCCGTTCGGGCGTTCTTTTCCGCCACCATTAGAGGGCAACGATCTGAACCCGCTGCTGCAGGATATCGGCCTCGCCATTCACCCGCCGCTGCTCTATCTCGGCTATGTCGGTTTCTCGATCTGTTACGCTTTCGCGATTTCCGCGCTGATCAGCGGGCAGGCCGGCCGGCAATGGGCGCGCGCCATGCGCATCTGGTGCCTTGCGGCGTGGATTTTTCTGACATTAGGCATCGCTATGGGGTCCTACTGGGCCTATTACGAGCTCGGCTGGGGCGGCATCTGGTTCTGGGACCCGGTGGAGAATGCAAGCTTCATGCCTTGGCTCGCTGGCACTATACTGTTGCATTCGGCGCTGGTGACGGAAAAGCGCGGCGCGCTTTCGCGCTGGACGCTGCTGCTGTCGATTGCCGCTTTTTCGCTCTCGTTAATCGGCACATTTCTCGTGCGTTCGGGCGTGCTGACTTCCGTGCATGCTTTCGCCGTCGATCCGGCGCGCGGTGTTGCGATTTTGCTGATTTTGGCGCTGTTCATCGGCGGCGGGCTGGTTCTTTATGCCCTGCGTGCGCCGAAACTTGCCACGGGCGAAGATTTCTCGCCGGTGTCGCGCGAATCCGCGCTGGTGCTGAACAATGTGTTTCTCTCGGCCGCGACCGTTGCCGTATTCACCGGCACGCTTTACCCGCTGTTTCTGGAAGTACTGACCGGAGAAAAAATCTCCGTCGGCCCGCCCTATTTCAATCTGACCTTCACGCTGCTGATCGTGCCGATGCTGCTGCTGATGCCGTTCGGGCCGTTGCTTGCCTGGAAACACGGCAGGCTGGACGACGCGATGCGCCGCATGAGCGGTATAGTCGCAATCGGCGCGCTTGTGGCTGTAGCACTTCTCTGGCAACAGCCATGGCATATCCTGACGGCTGCGGGACTTGCGCTTTCTGCCTATGTGATGGCCGGCGCGCTGGCCGAGCCGTTCTGGCGTGTGCAACTGTTCGCAATTCCGCTGCGCGAGAGTTTCGCGCGCCTGCGCGCCCAGCGCCTCTCTCATTTCGGCACGACGCTGGCGCATTTCGGCGTCGGACTGTTTTTATGGGGCGTGGTGTGCGCTTCCGCCTTTTCGGAAGAAAAAACGGTCACCCTGCAGCAGGGCGAAAGCGTTGCGCTTTCGTCTTATGTGCTGATGTTCGACAGGATGGAGACGCGCACGACGCCAACCTATGACGAGCAGGAAGCACAGTTCACCATACGCAGGGGTGGTGGTGAGATCGGCCATATCTCCTCGGCAAAGCGGCTTTACAGGGTGCGCAATTATCCGACCACCGAGGCGGGATTGTTCACCACAGGTGTTT
Source organism: uncultured Alphaproteobacteria bacterium (assembly GCA_963714065.1). GTDB lineage: Bacteria > Pseudomonadota > Alphaproteobacteria > Rhizobiales > UBA4765 > JAZKID01. The sequence goes on from OY970226.1 coordinate 1,820,786, forward strand.
CGCAACTTTATCTGTCTCTGGCGGAAGTTCAGGACGGTGCCGTCGTCATGCGGCTATATTATAAATCGCAGGTGCTGCTGATCTGGCTCGGCTGTGTCGTGATCGCGCTGGGCGGCCTGGCGGCGCTGATGGGGCGGGTAACGAGACGGAATCAATAATGAAGCAGCGATCTTTATATGTCATTCTGAGCGAAGCGAAGAATCCCTCACAGTCATTGAGATCCTTCGCTGCACTCGGGATGACAATATTTCTCCTTTTTGTATTTTTCATTGTAGCGGTTCCATCCTTTGCCGCCATGCCCGGCGAACAACTCGCCAATCCCGCGCTGGAGGCGCGCGCGCTTGCGCTCACGCGCGAGTTCCGCTGCCTGGTGTGCCAGAACCAGTCGATCGAGGATTCGGATGCGCCGCTGGCGCGTGACCTGCGCCATCTTGTGCGCGAACAGGTGCAGGCGGGTAAAAGCGACGGCGATATCCGGGCTTTTCTTGTCGCGCGTTATGGCGAATTCGTGCTGCTGCGGCCTGCTTTCAAGCCTGAAACCTGGTTGCTGTGGCTGGCGCCGTTGTTTGCGCTATTGGCGGGGTTTGCAGTTCTGCGGGGCCTGTTTAGGCGAACGCCACGGCCTTAAAGGCTTCCGGCGTTTTCTTGTCCGCGATCTGAAAAAAATTGCGCGGGATCAGGAAGCGCACCGTGGTGCCGCGGCCTTCGACCGACTCGATTTGTAATGAACCGCCATGCAGCTCGATCAACGATCGCGAAATGGCAAGGCCGAGGCCGGAGCCGATATGGTTTTTCGTGTACTGGTTGACCACCTGCACGAAAGGCTGGCTGATCTTGTCGACCATATGCGCCGGTATGCCGATGCCGTTGTCGCAGATTTCGAAGCCGATCGTATCGTCGTGCTCCTGGACGCGCACATGCACCTGCCCGCCGTCGGGCGTGAATTTCACCGCGTTCGAGAGCAGGTTGAGCAGCACCTGCTTGATCGCGCGCTTGTCGGCGTCGATCTTCAGGTCGGGTGGCAGGATGGCGCAACTGAGGCCGATATTTTTCATCGCCGCGCGGCCGCGCACCAGCCGCAATGTGTCGTTCAGCAGGCTGTCCACTAGGAAGCATTGCGTATCGAGCTTGAAGCGCCCGGCCTCGATCTTCGACATATCGAGGATATCGTTGATGACATCGAGCAGATATTGTCCGCTGCCGTGAATGTCGCGGCAATATTCCTTATATTTCGGCGCGCCCAGCTCGCCGAACAGGCCGGCTTCCATGATTTCGGAAAAACCGATGATGGCGTTCAGCGGCGTGCGCAATTCGTGGCTGACATTGGCGAGGAATTCCGACTTGGTGCGGTTGGCGGCCTCGGCGCGCGCCTTCTCAAGCGCGTATTTCTCGGCAAGCTCCGTCATTTCTGTCGCCTGCGCTTCCAGTTTCAGCGTGGTGTTGGAAAGATCGGCGACGGTGGCGCGCAGGCGGCGCTCCGAATGCATCAATTGTTGTTCGTGCTCTTTCAGCGCGGTGATGTCGGTGCCGATCGAGACGAAGCCACCGTCCTTCGTGCGCCGCTCGTTGATGTTGAGCCAGCGGCCGTCCTCGAGCCGCGCCTCATAAGTGGCGGAATCTTCGTCGCAGGAGGCGGCATCGTTCATGATGCGGCTCTTGATGACGGGCTGGCGGCCCTGCGCGATTAGCGTGTGATAGGACGTGCCGGGCACGACGGTCTCGTCGTTCAGGCCATGGAGCTGCTGGAACTTGCTGTTGCACAGGACAAGCTCGTTGTTCGCATCCCACAGCACGAAAGCTTCCGAAATGCTCTCGATGGCATCGCGCAGGCGCGCATCGGCCTGCGCCGTGCGCTCGGCGAGCCGTTGCTGCTCGGTGACGTCGACGGCGATGCCGACCAGATGGGGATTGCGCACATCGTTATTCGCAAGGCTGGCGCGCGTGCGGATCCATACCCAGTGGCCCTGCGCGTGACGAAAACGTAAAGCGCGATCCAGCGCAGTTTTTTCGCCCGCGACCAGTTGCCCGGCGAGCCCTGCGAAAAATTCGGCGTCGTCGGGATGGATCAGGGAGAGGGCGATGCCGAAATCGACAACCGTATCGCGCGGCTCGAGCCCCAGAAGTTCGAACATCGAGGCCGACCAGAACAGGCGGCCGCGCGCCACATCCCAATCCCACAAGCCGCAACGGCCATGATCGAGCGCCGCATCGAGGCGGGCGCGGGCGCGCTCATATATGCCGTCGGCCGCTTTCGCGCGCTGCGCCTGCCAGTGAAAGGCAAAGCCCAGCAGCAGTACGGCGAAACTCGTGCTCAGCAACAGACCGAAAGAGGTGAGCGCCTGCGCGCGCCATTCCTCGAACACGGGCTGCGCATCGCGCAAGATCACAAGCGTGTCGTTTGCGATAGGCCGGCGCTGCACGATATAGGGCGCAAAATGCCCGAACGCGAATTCTGTAATCATCTGCGTGAGGCCGGGCCGGGCGGGCGACGTGTCATCGCTGAAGGCCGCATTTTTCTTGAATGTTTCCGGCGCGGTGCTGGCCCTGATATTATTCGCCTGATCGAGCAGCAACAGCGCGAGTCCCGATTGCTTGGCCGCGGCATGAGTTTCGAGGGCGACTGCGCGCATCGTATCGCCGTTGACCTTGTTCAGGTCGTTCTCGATGAGGGTTGCAAGCGCTTCCAGATTTTCCTGAACGCGGACCTGCACACTGAGGCGATCCGTGGCAATATGCAAAAACATCGCGGCAGTGAATACGCCGACAAAACCGACGATGAGGGCGGGCACAAGACGCTGCAACAGGAGTTCGGCGCCGATAAAACGCTGATAGGCCTTGCCTGCAATCAGCCTTGCCAGCCCATTTAATTCGCGCGCGCTCAGGCGCGCAAGCGCGATATCCGCCTGCGACATTGGCAGTCAACCTTGTTTTTTGAAATGTCCCCTCTCGATTCACTTCCGTTGGAAGCGAACCGAATCAAGATCCAGTAAAAATGATTCACCGAATCTTGTCCAGCAAGATTTCGTTAACTTTTTTCTCACGTTAGAGTGATGCGGCCGCGCGACTCAAAGAGTGAGTCCGGACAATATCTTAGGCCGCAAGCAGGCGTGTGGATAAATCCGCGACATCGGGCGAGAGGCCGCGCGTGCGCGCAATTTTTTCCACCTCGCCGCAGGCAAGGCGCCTGCGCTTCTCCTCGAGCCAGCCGACCGAGCGGAACGCCGTCATCAGCCGCGCCGACACGGACGGCATCAGGGGATCGAGCTTGATCACGCAGTCGCCGATGAAGCGGTAACCGGCGCCGTCGAGACGATGAAACTGCGGCAGATTGCCTTGCGCGAATGTGTTCAGCAGCGCGTAAACGCGGTTCGGCGTCTTGAACGAGAAGGCGGGGTGGAGGGTGAGCTGCTCCAGCGTGGCAAGCACGCTGTCATGCGCATAGAGCGCCTGTAGCGCGAACCATTTGTCGAGCACGAGCGGCTCGTTTTGATAGCGCGCCTCGAAAGCCGCGAGCGATTTTTCGCGCAAGGGGCCGGGATTTTCGGCAAGTGCTGCGAGTGCGCCGCAACGGTCGGTGAGATTGTCGGCGGCCTTGAATTGGGCTTCGGCGATATCGAGATGATTGCCTGCGAATGTCGACAGCCGCAGCAGGCCGTTGCGCAGCGCGCGGCGGCCGACCGATTTTGGATCCGGCGCATAAGTGCCTTTCGATTCAAGTGCACGATAAATTTTGACTGCTTCCGTGCCAAGTGCATCCGACAGGGCAAGCTGAAGCGAGCGTTTGGCTGCATAGACCCTGTCGGGATCGACATCTCGCGACAGCTCGCGGCAGATGTCGAGTTCGGTCGGCAATTGCAGGGCAAGCGCGCGGAAGGCGTGCTCCGGTTTTTCGTCGAGCATCAATGTGCGATAGGCCTCGATCACGGTTGCGGCATTTGTGGTGCCCGGTTTTCCGTCGCGGGCGAGGGGAAGAAGATGGCGCAGCGCCAGTTCCTGCGCGGCCTGCCAGCGGTTGAAATCGTCGCTGTCTTTTGCAGCCAGCAGCGCGAGTTCTGAATCGCTTAGCGGCACCTGCAAGCGCACCGGCGCCGAAAAACCGCGCAGCAGGGAGGGAACGGGCCGCTCGTCGACCTTAAACGTAAATTCCTGCGAGGATTGATCGAGCACGATAACAGCGTTGTGCAGCTCCTTGCCTTTTTCGTTCAGCAGGCCGAGCGCGATGGGAATGACATGCGGCTCCTTGGTGGGCTGGCCGGGTGTCGGCGGAATAGTTTGCGTAAATTGCAGCGTATAAGTTTTGGTTGCCTCGTCGTAACGGGGCTTTACCGTCACTTCAGGCGTGCCGGCCTGATTGTACCAGCGCATGAACTGCGCCATGTCGCGGTTCGAGATATCGGCGAAACATTTGATGAAATCCTCGATCGTCACCGCCTGGCCGTCGTGCCGGCTGAAGTAAAGATCGCAGCCCTCGCGGAACATTTTCGCGCCGAGCAGGGTTTTCAGCATGCGGATCAGCTCCGCGCCTTTCTCGTAGATCGTCGTCGTGTAGAAATTGTTGATCTCGCGATAGCGGTCTGGGCGCACGGGATGGGCGAGCGGGGAGGCGTCCTCGACGAATTGCGTGTTGCGCAGCCTTTGCACGTCGGCAATGCGCTTGACGGCGCGCGAACGCATGTCGGAGGTAAATTCCTGGTCGCGGAAGACGGTGAAGCCTTCCTTCAGGCAAAGCTGGAACCAGTCGCGGCATGTGATGCGGTCGCCGCTCCAGTTGTGGAAATATTCGTGCGCGATCACGGCTTCGATGCCGACATAATCGGCATCGACGGCGCTGTCGGGATCGGCGAGGATGAATTTATCGTTGAAAATATTGAGGCCCTTGTTCTCCATCGCCCCGAACACGAAATTCGAGACGGCGACGATCATGAAACTATCGAGATCATATTCGCGGCCGAACGCCTCCTCGTCCCATTTAAATGAGCGCTTCAGGCTGTCCATCGCCCAGGCGCAGCGATTTTCCTTGCCCGGCTCGACATAGATTTCGAGCGCGACCTTGCGCCCCGACATGGTGATGAAATGATCGCGCACCACGCTTAAGCGTCCGCCAACCATGGCGAAGAGATAGGCGGGTTTCGGGAACGGGTCCCGCCAGAGCGCATAATGGCGGCCGCCCGGCAGGTCGCCTTTCTCGATGCAATTGCCGTTGGCGAGCAGGAGGGGCGTTGCGGTTTTGTCGGCCTCGATGCGCGTGGTGAAGCGCGCAAGCACGTCCGGGCGGTCGAGATAGGGCGTGATGCGACGAAAGCCTTCCGCCTCGCATTGCGTGCAGAAAATGCCGTCCGACATATAAAGGCCCATCAGCTGCGTGTTGGCCTTCGGGTCGATCCTGGTTGCGGTCTCCAGCGTGAAGGGCGAGGCGGGCGCCTGCGGAATGGTGAGATACGTCTTCGTCAGCTCGAATTCGTCGGCTTTCAGCGCAATGCCGTCGATTTTGATTTCATGCGGGGCGATATCGTCCACATGCAGGCGCAGCGGCTCGCCGGGGCGTTGCGGGCGAATGGCCAGTTTCGCTTTCACAAAAGTCTGCGTCTCATGCAGGCCGATATCGAGATCGACGGTGTCGATGAGATAAGCGGGCGGCTTGTAATCTTGCAGAAAAATCTGCTCCGGCGTTTCGTTGTCCATAAGGTGTCCTAATGATGCGCGTTCGGCGGTTCGGCGTGAATGAGAATGCGCAGGATATCGGGATAATCGAGGCGCAGCTTGCGTTCAAGCCCGTCCACCGCATCGTGGACGGCGCGCACCGACATTTCGGGCGGCAGGTTGCAGTGAAGCACGATAATGCGGCCCGCGGATGTCTGGCGCAGGCGCAGCGCGTGAATATTGCTTAAAGCGGTGCCTGCCGCGAGCTCCTTGACATGCCGCTCCAGCGCAAGCCGCTCGGCCTCCGGCGCCGGGTTTATATCGTGCAGGTTCGCGAGCGGTTCGATATGGGTTTCGACCTCGGTGTCTGGCCCGAACTCGCCGCGCAGGGCGGCCTCAAGCCGGGTGGCGATGCCATGCGCTTTCGAGAGCGGCATGGTTTCGTCGAGCTCGAGATCGAGGCAGATGGCAAGTTTCCCCTCGATATGCTGTGCGGTGACATGATGCACGAAGCTGCGCTGGCGCGCCGCAATCAGCATCACGCGCTCCGTAATGCTCTCCTCGCCGAGCGCCACGGCTTCGGGGACAACGGTCACATCGGTGCGCGGCAGGGCGCGGCCGATGCTAGCTGCCACCTCGGCCTTGATCTCCTCGATGCGCGTGAGCGGCAAGGTGCGCGCGACCTGCACGCAGATCTCGCAGAAATTCTGCGCGCCGGCATTGCGAATGCGCACGCGCTCCACTCTGGCGACGCCGCTGACATTGCCGGCAATCTGCTCGATCAGCTCGCGGCTGCCTTCCGGCGCGGCATCGAGCAGCGTGTTGATGGTGCGGTAACCCAAACCAATCGAAATGAAAACGATGATGGCGGCAACCACCAGCGCCGCAATCGCATCGGCCAGCGGAAAGCCGAGCCAGATGCCGATCAGTGCGCACAGGGCCGCGAGCGAGGCCCACATATCGGACGCAAAATGCAGGCTGTCGGCCTCGAGCGCCTGGCTCGCTGTCTCTGTCGCTACTTTCCGTAAAGCGCGGGCGCGGAAAAAATCGACGGCGACCGAGATCAGGATGATCGCAATCGCCACCGGCGAGGCGCTGACCTCGTGCGGGTGGCCGGTGAGGCGATTGATCGCTTCCCAGATTGCGAAAGCGGCGACGACCAGCAGTAGCGCCACCTCGAACATCGCAGCCAGGCTCTCGATCTTGCCATGGCCGTAATTATGCGTGTCGTCGGCCGGCCGGTCCGCCCAGTTGACGGCGAAATAAGTGATGATGGTGGCGCCGAGATCGAGCAGGCTGTGCAGCGCTTCCGTTAAGAGCGCCAGAGAGCCGGTGAGGACGGCCACCACAATTTTCGCGGCAACCAGCCCGCCGGAGGCCAGAATGGAAACGGCCGCCGCTTCTTTTTTGGAATGCGAATGGCAGTGGCTCAAGCGACTGCCGCAAGCTGATCGGAAGCCAAAGCTGTAATGCTTTCATTGGATTTTCTAGAAGTGTTTTTTTCTTGAGATTCGTCTGATAATGTAAGCGCTAATTGACGTTCCGTAAGCACGACGGCATCGTCATATTTTTCCCATTTTTCCGCTAAAGCGAGCAGATACTTGCAGCTTTCCAATTCAATGTCGAATTTTTTAGCTCTGCCGTTATTGAGATATCTGCCGACGTAAGCTCTTAGCGGAATTTCATGATATTGATGTGTCATTTTCTCACCATAAATGCCTTGCTGGATTCCAACGGCAATTATTTCGAAATAAGTAAGCACGCCAACAACCTTGGGCCTATATTTTAGCGGATTGAGATCAAGGTCGCCGCTCAGGCGGGCTTCGTATAATCGTCCAAGGCATTCATTCAAAACGGCATCGGACGAGTAGCGATTGCAAATATCAATCGTACGGCTTTTTTTATTTTCGGCGCGAATGATCAATATCTGATAGATACCCGTGACAACCAGCACGGTCATCAATATGCCCTGGCCGACGATGGACACCGTGCGCCAGTCGTCGCCGCTTAGGGATGCGAGGTAATTCAGATAATCCATGCTTGCTCCCGTATGATAGCGGAAGGTGGCAAAAAGAGCAGTTCCGGTCAAGCGTTTCCGGCTTGCCAGGATTGGCAGTGTGCTCCATAACGCTTTGATGAATAGCGCTTTTTCGCCCTACCGCTTCTGCATCGCGCCGATGATGGCCTGGACGGACCGGCATTGCCGCGTTTTCCACCGCCAGCTGACGCGCCACGCGAGACTTTATACCGAAATGGTGACGACGGGCGCCGTCATTCACGGCAAGCGTGAAAAGCTTTTGGGATTTTCACTGCTGGAGCAGCCGGTGGCGCTGCAGCTTGGCGGTTCCGATCCTCATGAGTTGGCCGAGGCGGCACGGATCGGCGAAGATTTCGGTTATTGCGAAATCAACCTGAATGCCGGCTGCCCGTCCGACCGCGTGCAGAACGGCCGCTTCGGCGCCTGCCTGATGGCCGAGCCCAAACTTGTCGCGGCCTGCGTTGCGGCGATGAAAAAAGCGGTGCGTGTGCCCGTGACCGTCAAATGCCGCATCGGCATCGACGAGCAGGACAGCGAGGTCGCGCTGGACGAGTTTGCCCGGCATGTGATCGATGCGGGCGTGGATGTGCTGATCGTGCATGCACGCAAGGCGTGGCTGAAGGGTCTGTCGCCGAAGGACAACCGCACCATTCCGCCGCTGAATTACGAACGGGTTTACCGGTTGAAGGAAAAATTCGCACAGGTGCCTATCGTACTTAATGGCGGCATTGGTACGCTGGAAGACATCCCCGCGCATCTCGAATATGTCGACGGCGTGATGATGGGCCGCGCCGCCTATCATGAACCGTGGCGGCTGCTTGCCGCCGATCCCGTGCTGTTCGGCACGCCTGCGCCTCATAATGATGCGTTCGATGCCGCGCTGGCGATGGAGCCTTATCTTGAGGAACAATTATCGCGCGGTGTAAAGCTGTCTTCGATGACGCGCCATATGCTGACCCTGTTTCACGCCATTCCCGGCGCGCGCGCTTTTCGGCGCGTGCTGGCGGAGGGTGCCGTGAAAGAGGGAGCGGGCATTGAAGTGTGGCGGCGGGCTTTGGCTATGCTTCAACAAAATATATCCATGGCGGCATGAAAATCACAATCACTTATTGTCATTCCCGGCCGAGCCTACCGAAGGTAGGCGAGGGGAAGGGAATCTGTAACAATAGTTTATGGATCCCCTTCCCTCGACACTCGCTAACGCTCGCGTCTCGCCGGGGATGACAATAATTAGATCCGCATGACTGAACTTTGTTTTCTCATTTCCCTTCTCCTTCTCAGCGGCGCGTTGACCGGCGTGCTGGCGGGGCTGTTCGGCATCGGCGGCGGTACGCTGCTGGTGCCCATTCTTTATGAAGTATCGCGCCATACCGGCATTCCGCCCGAGTTTCAGATGCAGGTGGCGCTCGGCACATCATTGGCCATCATTGCGCCCACCTCGCTCGTCTCCTATTTCAACCACAGGAAAAAAGGCGTGGGCGATGAAGCGCTGCTGCGCGCCTGGCGCATACCGATCCTGCTTGGCGTGATCGTGGGTGCGATTATCGCTTCTTTCGTTTCTTCACTGGTGCTGAAAATTATTTTCGCGCTGGTCTGCGCGCTTACGGCTTTAAGGCTGATTTTCGATGCGCAAGGCAAATGGCGTTTGGGCTCGCAGATGCCGGGCGGTATTGCGCGATCAGGACAGGGCTTCGGCATCGGCCTGCTGGCGGCGCTGATGGGCCTCGGCGGCGGTATTTTCGCCAATCTCCTGATGACGCTTTACAACCGCCCCATTCATCAGGTGGTGGCAACCTCTTCCGGCATCGGTGTGATCGTGGCCGCGCCCGGCGCGCTCGGCTATATGATCGCGGGCACCCCGCATGCGCAGAATTTCCCGCTCTGGTGCATCGGTTTTGTTTCATTGCTGGCCGTGGTTTTGATTGCGCCGTTAAGCTCGCTGTTCGCGCCGCTCGGCGTCAAGCTTGCGCATCATTTCGGCAAGCGGAAACTGGAGATGGCTTTCGCCGTTTACCTGCTGCTGATCGCGGGGCGGTTTTTCTTCAGCCTGCTCGGCACATTCTAGCTCGCATTCACCACGGGCCGCCGGATGTTGATTTTCATCTGATTGGCGGCCTGTTGCAATTGCTGCGCTTTCTTGGCCGCTGCGTCTTTTTCGCTGATCGGCGGCAGCGCCGTCATCACGCGCTCGGCCGGGAAGGTGACGATGACTTCCGTGCCGACGCGCAGTTTCGACTTGAAGGTGAATGTGCCGCCATGCATGTCGACAAGGCCCTTGACGATGGGAAGGCCCAGGCCCGCGCCCTGCTCGGCGGTTTTCAGCGCGTTCGAACCCTGCCCGAAATTGGCGAGCACGATGGGAATTTCATCGTCGGGAATGCCGGGGCCCGTATCGAGCACGGAAATATATTGCCCGCCGCCCGCGGTCCAGCCGGCCTTGATCATGATCGTGCCCTCGGCGGGCGTGAATTTGATGGCGTTCGAAAGCAGGTTGAGCGTGATCTGGCGGATGGCGCGTTCGTCGGCCCAGATCGTCGCCATGTTCTCTTCGTAAGTTTCCTTGAGGTTGATGCCGCGGCTCTGCGCGCGCAATTTCAGGAGGCGCACGCTGTCCTCGACGGTAGAGACGAGATTGACGCTCTCTTCATTGAGTTCGAACTTGCCCGCCTCGATGCGTGAGAGATCGAGAATTTCGTTGATCAGGTTCAAAAGATGCTGGCCGGATTTGTGGATGTCGTCGGCATAATCCTTGTAGCTGCTATTGGCGAGCGGGCCCATGATCTCGTTTTTCATGATCTCGGAAAAGCCCAGGATCGCGTTGAGCGGCGTGCGCAGTTCGTGGCTCATGGTGGCAAGGAAGCGGGATTTGGCAAGGCTTGCCGCTTCCGCGCGGCGGCGCGCCTCATCCGAGGTGGCTTTCGCCTGCTCGAGTTCGGCGATCAGGTTATCTTTTTCGAGACGGATGGTAAGATTGTCGATGGCCTGCGCATGCAGACGTTTCGATAGCACCAGGAAGAAGGCTTCCGCACCGGCAAGGACAAGCGCCATCCAGATCGAGAGTGGATCGCCGCGCAGGATGAAAAGCAGAGCCGAGGTGCCCGCGATCGGCGCCGAGCCGCCGAGCATGGCGGACGGCAGGCTCGAGCTCATCAGCGTACTCATGGAAATGACGATCAGGCCGACGACGAAGAAGAGGATCGAGCCCGAGAAGGGATCCTGCCCAAGCGGCATGAGGCACAGGGCCGCCCAGGCGAGGCCCTGGCAACTCTCCAGCATGATCAGCCGCTTGCGCCAGCGGCGCGCGCGCGTCGGTTCGTAACGGGCGCCGAGGAACTGGTGGCAGGCAATGGTGTTGGCGGCATGCACGCCCATGGTCACCATCAGCCACAGGATGATGGCGGCGATATTGAAGAACATCGAGCCGATGCCGGCAATGAGCACGACGAAGGCGGGAATCAGCAAGGCGGTGCCCAGCTTGTTGCGCGCATAGAGCTGCGTGAGCGCGGTATCGAAAGCGGGGCGGGTGCTGGTTTCGGAAGAGAGCTTGTCGCGCGCTTCCTTCAGCCGCTGCTCGAGCATGCGGCGTTGTGCGCTGACCGGTGAACCGGCCGCAATATGTCCATAATCGCCAACGCTTTCCTGCATCGAACCTGCCGCCCCCCTCAGCCTAGTAGGCGGCAAGATTTTGGCAGGGCGAGCTTAATACCCCGCTCAAAAACAGGGTTTACACTTTCTAAATGCTTTATGCGTTTGGATAGAAAGTTGAATTGGGCCGCTTATTTTCTGTTTTCACAAGTCGGATATATCCGACTTGTGCATCGTTAATGCCCATATCGGGCATGCCCGATATGGGGTGAGAGTGGCGGAGTGACCTTAGGATGACAATGGCTTTTAAAATGGCCGCAAACACCCTGCCGCAGATGCCGGAGAACGCGCCGCAGGTTCTGGCCCCTCCCTACAAGGCGGGCGACGGCGTGCCCTGGTTCCGTGCGGCCTGCGACCTCAATCCGGACCTGAACGTATCGACGCTGGCCGGGCGCATCGTGATTTTAAGTTTTCTGGGCTCCCTGACGCAGGAGCCCGTCAACAAGATCGCGCTCGATTTCCTGGCGCAAAAGGAGCATTTCGACGGCGAGCGCGCGATGCTGGCGCTGATCACCATTGACCTGCGCGACGCGCAAAGCACGGCGACCCTGCGCCTGCCCGGAACCAGACTGTTCTTCGATTTCGACCGGCGCATCTCGCATGTATTCGGACTGGTGCCGGACGATAGCAGCAGCAGTTACGCGCCGGCCACTTTCATTCTCGACGAGCGGCTGCGCGTGATCGCAAGCGTGCCGGTTCTGGATGCGCAAACGCATGTGCGCGAAGTGATGGACGTGTTCCACAAAATTCCGAAACGCGCCGGCACGTTCTCGGTGCATTCACAGGCGCCGGTGCTGATGATCCCCGATATTTTCGAACCCTATTTCTGCGAAGAGCTGATCAAGGGCTTTGCCTCTTTCGGCGGCGCCGAATCCGGCTTTATGGCCGACAAGGACGGCGAGACGGTGATGGAGGTCGACTATCACCACAAGCGCCGCACCGATTGGCTGATCGACGACGACCGCCTGATACGCCGCGTCCGCCAGCGCATGCAGCGGCGCATCGTGCCGGAGATCCTGAAAGCCTATCAGTTCAATGCTACACGCATCGAACGTTTCCTGGTCGCCTGTTACGATGCGAAAACCGGCGGGCATTTTTCCGCGCATCGCGACAACGCAACGAGAGGCGACGCGCATCGCCGCTTTTCGGTGACGATCAACCTGAACCCCGGCGAATATGACGGCGGCGATCTCGTTTTTCCGGAATTCGGGATGACGGGCTATCAGCCGCCGATGGGCGGCGCCTGCGTGTTCTCATGTTCGTTGCTGCATGAAACGCGCCCGGTGACGAAGGGCCTGCGCTATTCCTTCGTGCCGTTTTTATACGACGATGCGGCCGCCAAAGTCCGCGAGCAGAACGCGCAATTCGTCAAGGTCAGCGGCGCGGCTTAGCTATTTCTAATTCATGCCTCGTTCGTCGAAACCGCGCCTGTAGCGCTGCGTTTGATCGGCCGCACTTCTTCCGGCTGTGCGATTTTCCAGATGGGACGGCGCGCCGCAACGAGCGTGGATTTCTGCCTGCGCGTGATGTTCACCATGTCGCTCTGATTGCCACCGAGGATGTGGTAGCAGTCGTCGTCCTCGCCGACATAAAGCGCCACGTGCCCGCCGCCGTCGCGCTTGAAGACAAGCGTGTCGCCTAATGAGGGACGGTCCGCCTTCTGGCCCGCTTTCGCCCAGTTCAGCGCCCAGAGCGGCTCGTTGATGACGGGCTTTTCGGCATCATGCCACCAATGCGCCATGGTGAGGCCGCACCAGGCGATGGCGTCATGGATATAATCCTTGATGCCGAGTTTTTTCGCCCATTGCATGATGGTCGGATTGTCGCCGGGGCCCGGCGTTTCCTTCAGACCGTAATCGCGCAGCGCGACGACGACCAGCTTCGGCGCTTCGAGTTTTTTGAGGTCGATATATTTTTGCGGCAGTTCAGGCATGGGTCCCCTCCATTAAACGCATCGCCTATTAGCATATCGGAGGAGAGGTGGGGATAAAAAATATTATAGCCGCTTCTTAGCGAATGCTCTGCCGGAAGCAGTTTTTAGATATTGTTCAAACTCGAAAGCTTGTTTCTCATCCGAAAACGCTACATAAGTTTTCAACTGCCACGGAGCATATTTGGACGTATGCGGCACTTCTTTTGCATTATGTCTCGCCAAGCGCATTTTTAGATTATCGGTGATGCCAGTATAATACCGATCAGGAAAAGTGATGCTACGGAGAATGTAGACGTATTTCATATGTTGCCCCAATCCGCCTACGCGCTAAGAAGCGCTACGGTGCGACAGCCACGCTCTACCTCGCTTCGGCCGGCTCGCACGGCTCGCCGAGCCGAAGCTCGAAGAACGTAGGCTGGTGGGCCCGGTAGGACTCGAACCTACAACCAGGCGGTTATGAGCCGCCGGCTCTAACCATTGAGCTACAGGCCCCACGGCATCTCTGTAAAGCAAACTGCGGGGAAATGCAGCCACCCGGCGAAAAAAACGGTTAGCATTTGTGACTTAACCCTAATCCGCTGAATAGGTTGCCGCGTGTAGAGCATGGTTATAGAATTCTTAAAAGAATTATTTTGCCTAAATATTTAGACAGCTAAAGTTTAAAACGAAACGGATAAAAAATGGGGGTTAAACCTCTCACCAAGCAGCAGCAGGCCAACAAGCAGAGGCTGCACGATTACGACCAGCGCATACGCAAGGCGATCGCCAAGGAGCTGGTTAACGATTCGGATGGAAAGCTCGACCACAAGCAGTTCGAAAAAATCGCCTGGGAGCAGGCGTGGTTCGCAACGGAAAACCTGAAAGACAAAAGCACCGCAAACCGCGAAGCCTATAAAAAGTCTCTGGTGGACTGGGGCACGAAAGGTCTTTCAGGAGGGAAGATCGTAAAAGGGTACAAAGGCAAGGATGTCGCCGAAGTTATCCGCGAAGATGCAATTCGTTTAGCCAAGACTAAAAAGAAAGGCGTCGATTTCAAGGTCGCGCTCGATAGCCCCGAGGCGATAAAAAATCACAAGGAAAAAATCGAAAAGATAAAATCAGAAACCTTCGCTTCTTTTTATGAAAAGAAGGAATTTATTTTGGACGATTTTACGAATGGCGGCATGAAAACATCGATTGTAAAAATAGAGAAAGGTGGAGACAAGCTCAAGAAGGAAGAGCTTGTCGTTGCCGAGGTCAAGCTAGAGGACCTTTCAGACAAAAAAATTGCTACGCTGCCTTGGCTGGAATTACATGATACGACATACAGGACTGATTATGAAGATGGCGGTCTCTATGACAGCCCCTATGCCGGCAAGCTTTTCGACACGGAAACCGGCATGCCCATCGCGAAAGACTGGGACGAGTTTGTCGACGAGTTCAGGGCCTATTACGATAAAAGAAAACACGCGGAGAAGAAGTAACCTGCGGAATGCGGGAGGGCACTTAACCCTAATATGGCTTAAGTGTTGGCGGTTTTAAAAGATGATATAAAATCTTGATTACAGTCATTAACTTAAGTTATTCGCTTATAAGACGATATTGAAGTAAGAAATAATATGTCCAAAATCGCAAAGACCAAGCACCTGACCTTGCAGCAGCGGATCAACGAACGCAGGCTGAAGGATATGGACCGGCTTATGCGCCGGGCTGTTGCGAATAAGTTGAAGGAATCGGGCGGCGCAATAGACCATAAAACATTGACAGATATTGCATGGACGCAGGCTTGGTATGCGACGGAGAATTTAAAAAACAAAAATAACCCAACCCACCGCGAGGCGCGGAAGTTGGCGCTTGTGAAGTGGGCTTTGAATAATAAGGATGGTTATCAAGGCAAAGCCGTTCCCGTGGTTATTCGCGACGAAGCCATACGCGTTGCGGCGCTTAGAAAGAAAAATACCAATTTTAGTGTCGCGCTCGATTCTCCTGATGCTGTAAAGCAATATATGGCAAATGTTGCAGTCAATAAGAATAAAATCCTCGCGGATATCGTTAAAAAAAGAGAATTAAACTTCAACCATTATGAATGGAACGAAAAAAAGGGTAAGTTCGTCTACGAAAAAACATTGCATGTAAAACTTAATGACAAGAACGGTCTAACGAAAAGCGACATCAACGTAACCAAAGAGAGCTATATCGAAATCGCAAGCAATGCGTCCGGCGATACGCCCTTGCTAGCTTATTATAGTAAAGTTCGCGCTAGCAATTCAGGCTTTCATGATGATCCATATATTGTGCAAGTACATGACCAAAAAACCGGTTTGCCTGTAATAGAAGACGAAGATAGATTTACCAAGGAACTTATAAACAAATATAATGAAGAGAAGCAGAAGGAAGACGCAGATAAAATGCGGTTTTCGTCATTTGGAATGTTTCACTAAAGTTTTCTTTATCTTTCCATAATGCTGCGAGCTTCCAATAAGACGGTGCGCGACAACGTCCATCTAAATTTTTCTCTCGATGCAAAAATGGCGTTGCCCCACCATCCAGGATGGCGCATTGCCTAGATAACGCCGGCATGGTATCAAAGATAATACCGTTAAATAATATATAGGATTTTATATGTCGGGCATCTCAAGAAAGCCTGTTTCGGGACAGGCGCAAGCACGAATTAACGCCAGAAGGTTGTGCAATCTAGATCTTCTCCTCCGCAGGGATTTTCATACCTATGTTGTTAATAAATGCAGCAATCAGAAGTCAGATTCATGCGTGTTGTCGGATGAAGAGAAATCGAAAATTGCCGAAAGTGCCGTTAAAAAGATTGCAGGCAAAGTGCGATTCTTGAATAAGAGCGAACAGCGCCGAGCTAGTTTGGAAAAAAACCTTCTGGCATGGGCAGAGCGGGGTTCCGTTAAAGCCGTCTGGGCAGAGGATGGCAGCAGGCGTGCAAATGTGGCTCTTGCAAAAGAGAAGAAACCACTAGTCAGCTTGAATCCTCCTGTCGGAGCAATCGATATGACGCCCCCTGCGCAAGCGGCACAAGCGGCACTAAAAGAAGCTTTAAAGAGTAAACCCGGATGGCGTGTTATTGCTAAAGGGCAGTTTCAAACTATTAATTCTAAAAAATATTTTATTCCGGAACAAAGATACTATCTCACCAGTGAAGTGAAGACGGAAGCTGCGCCGGGCAAAAATCGTAATGGTTTGAAAGAAACACTCAACTTTGTTACAAAGACCGCTCTACCTGCTCTAAATGAAACCGGCGTGAATGCCAAATCCCCTGTCGAATTTCTTGAGACAAATGAGGGTATTTTTGAAGCTATAAGCAAGCAGAAAGTCGCTGTTAATATAGGCGGCCTGATAAACCATTTCGAACAAATGACGGCTTCAAGATAAAAGGGAGCTGCATTGCATTTCCTTGTAGGCCTGCTTACATAGCTGCAATCCATTTTGATTGCGAGAACTCATGTCCCGTCAGTTTGTCTACCATATGCAAGGCGTGTCGAAGACCTATTCTTCCGGCAAGAAGGTGCTCGACAACGTTCACCTGTCTTTTTATCCAGACGCAAAGATCGGCGTGCTCGGCATCAACGGTGCCGGTAAGTCGACGCTGCTGCGTGTCATGGCCGGTCTCGACAAGGAGTTCAATGGCGAGGCGTGGCTGGCGCAGGGCGCAACAGTTGGCTATCTGCCGCAGGAGCCGCAGCTCGACGCTTCCAAAAACGTGCGCGAAAATGTGGAAGAGGGCGTGAAAGAGCAGAAGGCGCTGCTCGCGCGCTATAATGAGCTCGCGATGAATTACTCGGACGAGACCGCCGACGAAATGACGAAGCTGCAGGACCAGATCGAGGCGCAGAATTTATGGGATCTCGACAGCAGGCTCGATCAGGCGATGGATGCGCTGCGTTGCCCGCCGAACGACTGGAGCGTCGATAAACTCTCGGGCGGCGAAAAGCGCCGCGTGGCGCTGTGCAAGCTGCTGCTGGAACAGCCCGATCTCCTCCTTCTCGACGAGCCGACCAACCATCTCGATGCGGAGACGACGGCGTGGCTGGAACATCACCTGCGCGAATATCCGGGCGCGATTTTGATCGTCACGCACGACCGCTACTTCCTCGATAATGTCACGAGCTGGATATTGGAGCTCGATCGCGGGCAGGGCATTCCCTATGAGGGGAATTACTCGTCATGGCTTGTGCAGAAGCAAAAACGCCTGGCGCAGGAAGGCCGCGAGGAAGCCTCGCGCCAGAAGGCCATCGAGGCGGAGTTCTGAGTGGATCAATTCTTCGCCGAAAGCGCGGCAGGCGAAAAGCAAGGCGCGTATCCAGCGCTACGACGATCTCGTCAAGAAAGCGGCCGACAAGGGGATGGGCACGGCGCAGATCATCATCCCGGTGGCCGAGCGGCTTGGCAATAACGTTATCGATTTCGAGCATCTCAACAAAGGCTATCCCGACAAGCTGCTGATCGACGATCTCACCTTCAAGCTGCCGCCGGGTGGCATTGTCGGCATTATCGGCCCGAACGGCGCCGGCAAGACCACGCTGTTTCGCATGATCACCGATGAGGAGAAGCCGGACAAGGGCGAGATCAAGATCGGCGAGAGCGTGCAGCTCGGCTATGTCAACCAGTCGCGCGATGCGTTGAATGCGAATGCGACCGTATGGGAGGAAATCTCTGGCGGGAATGACATTATTTATCTCGGCAAGAAGGAAATTAATTCGCGCGCTTATTGCTCGGCCTTCAACTTCAAGGGGGCGGACCAGCAGAAAAAGGTCGGCCAGCTTTCGGGCGGCGAACGCAACCGCGTGCATCTGGCCAAAATGCTGAAATCCGGCGCCAATGTGTTGCTGCTCGATGAGCCGACCAACGACCTCGATGTCGAAACCCTGCGCGCCCTGGAAGAAGCGCTGGAGGATTATGCCGGTTGCGCGGTGATCATCTCGCACGACCGCATGTTTCTCGACCGCATCGCCACGCATATTCTGGCGTTCGAGGGCGAGAGCCATGTGGAATGGTTCGAAGGCAATTTCCAGGATTACGAGGAAGACAAAAAGCGCCGCCTCGGCGCAGACAGCGTGAACCCGAAGCGGGTGACGTATAGACAGTTTGCGCGCTGAGCCATTTTTCTATATTTACATTTGAACTACGGTCTTATATGCCGGATTTATACTTAAGGAGCATAAATGCCTATCATACAATCCAACGCAAGCTCTCCGCCGCAACTTTCTCCGGACGCGCTGAAGCTTTTTCTTGATATCGCGCGCGCCGCCACTCCAGCCGCTTCGGGAAAGCCGGAAGATGAATCGATTGACTCTGCCGATGTTGATGCTTTTCTCAAGAAGGAATTAAAAGATAGGCCGTATGTGAAGGTCGATGATGTGGAGGCTTTAAACAATAAACATCATGTCGCCAATTTTTTTGGTAAAACCAGTATGCTTCCTATCTCATGTGAAGACTGTGCCACGACAATGGCAGCGGTAATGCTGAATATCGATAATTCCGAAAAAACAAGTTTTATGAATAGTTATCCGCCTTTTGGACCAATTGTAGGCAAGAAAACACCGCTCAGCTATTCCAAAGATCTGTATTCGGCCTTGAACGTCTATCATAAAAACAATGTCAACCTGGGCGATTTTGCCGAATATGTGAAGCGTGTAGCTGCAAAAAAATGACCTCTCTCCTCCTGCTCAAGCGATAAGGCAAGGATTCGATGAACCCGAAACGCGTGACATATCGGCAGTTTGCGAAGTAAAATTCCATATTTACATTATCGATATGCGCTTATAAGATGACGAATATTTGAAATTCATTGGAGATTTATAATGCCAGTTATTCAATCCAACGCGCCGCCTGTAAATCCGCTTTCTTTTGATTTGATAAAACAACGGGCAAGACAACGGGTGCAATCAACAAGGGAGGAATTGGGTCCCGACGATATCGCGGCTTTCCTCAAATCTGAATTGGGCGAGATCGAAACCATTACGTCCGACGATGTTGACAATCTGAACAAGAAATACAAAAGCGGTAATTTTTTCGGAAAATATGCTTATCGCTGGAATGAAAATTGCCGGGAGTGCGGCATCCTTACCGAATGGCGCGAACTGACGGTTGGACCCTTCCCCTTTAAAGTTATGGAAAAAACCTATATTTTTCCAAGGGTCGCGGGCGAGGCAAAGCTTACGGATTATTCCTTCACTCTTCATGCGGCTTTAAATGTCGATCAGACAAATAATATCAGCCGCGCGGATTTTGCATCTTATAAAAACAGTGCCGGTGCCGGCCTCTAGCCGTTATAGCTCTGCTTTCACTTATTCCAGGAGAAGATAAATGACGAAAGTTTCCGGAACGATATCGCCGCCGGTTTATATGCAAGGTCCTTGGCCGGGCCGTTGTCATGAAATTCGAGGCCGAAACCCGAATGTTAAGCCCGAAGCTCCGACCGTGGACCAGACTGTGGGGACATCGCCCAAAGAAGGGGCGATTGTTAAATTGGACGGCAATCATATAAAAAGGGAATTGTCAAAGACCGCAAAGACACGCAAGAAATAACGCAGAGAAAAGCAGTTTTTACGTTGCAACGCTCCAGTATTACTTGACGGCCGCTGGTTTATGAGGCAATTTATTGGTGTTTTAGAAAAGAGGATAATATGACAAGTACTTCGGGAATAAATAATTTGAAAAAACCTATTACGCATATTTCTCCTTTTATTAAAAAGGGTTGCCACGTTGCTGATGGTTCGGATATTGCAAAATCCGGTGTGCCGAAGGATGCCAAAAACGTCAAGTCTAAATATAAAGCACCTGATCATAGCAAACTGCCGCCGTCTCAATGACGGTTTGACGGCATTATTCTAGGCATCTTCTTCTTCGGATATTTTCCGCGCGCACCCCCAGCACTGCAGCATATCGTTGACGGCTTCGCGCGTGAAATGGCGCGCGGCTTCACGCTCATAGCCCTCAACCAGCAGCTTCTCGTAATCCGTATGCCGGTGACGGATATGCGCGATCAGACTCAGCCATAATGAGATGGAATGCGGCAGGCTCTTTTTATCTTTTGCCCCTGCTGCTGCAAGAATAGCCAGCGCGTCTTCATAGGGCGCGTGCGGGCACCATTCGTGGAACAGTTTGCGGAGCTTTTCGGGGCGGGGCATGAGTACAATATAACATAACTCGTCATCCCGTGCCCGAGCGCCGTGAGGCGCGAGGATTAGACACGGGATCCAGAAAAACAATAAAGAGCGCGCGAAGCGCGTACATTATTTCTGGATTCCCGCTTTCGCGGGAATGACGGTGTTATTGGGGATGGCGGTTTGAGTGTAAACCCCTTCTTACCTGGATCCCGAAAATTTGAACCACTTCCTTCATGGCGCTTGCACGGGAAAATTGCTATTCTGCCGCATGGAATGGGGATTCATGTTTAACCGCAAAAACGGCCAGGCCGTGACCACGCCGGAGCAGGCGATCGGCGCGCTCGTGTCCCATCACGATACGGCGACGAGTGCGCTGCGCGAGGCGCTGGCGCGCTATTTCAACGACAAGACGCCGCCCGCGCCGGCCGAGCGCGCGAAATTCTGCTATCCCTATCTCGCGATCGAGACCTCGGGCGCGCACCGGCAGCCTGCAAACACGCGCGCCTTTGCGCGCATCGAGGGAGCCGGAACCTATTACACGACGATCACACAGCCGCGCTTCTTTACGCCTTATCTTTTGGAGCAACTGAACGCGCTGACGCAGGATTACGACGTGAAGCTGCGCGTGGGGTTAAGCGCGCAGGAAATTCCCTATCCCTATGTGATCGACAGCGGCGACGAGCTGACGCATGGCGCCGTCGACGCTTCCGAGCTTGCCGCCTATTTTCCAACCCCGCAGCTCTCGCTGGTCGGCGACGAGGTGGTGGACGGGCTTTATATCGAGCGCATCAAGCCGGGCGAGGCGCTGCCGCTCTCGCTCTTCGATGCGGTGCGCACCGATTATTCGCTGCGGCGGCTGACGCATTATACCGGGTCGCACTGGAGCCATGTGCAGCCCTGGATCCTACTCACCAACTATCAGCGCTATGTCGACCGCTTCATGACCTGGGCGCTTTTGCAATTGCGCGAGGGTGCCATCGAAAAGCTGATCTTGCCTGGCAATATCGAGATCGGCGCCAACATGTCGGCGCAGCAGGCGGAGGCGGCAAGCGTCGCCTCGCCCTGGTCGCGCCACCAGATGCCAGCCTATCATGCCATCGACAAAAACGGGCAGGGTATTACCATGATCAATATCGGCGTCGGCCCGTCGAACGCAAAGACGATCACCGACCATCTTGCCGTACTGCGCCCGCATTGTTGGCTGATGGTGGGCCATTGCGGCGGTTTGCGCGGGGCGCAGAAGATTGGCGATTATGTGCTGGCGCACGCCTATCTGCGCCGTGACAAGATCCTGGACGATCTGGTGCCGCCGGAAGTGCCCGTACCCGCGCTTGCCGAAGTGCAGCAGGCCTTGCAACTGGCGGCGGCCAAGGTGACGAATGAGTCGGGTGATGCGCTCAAGCGCCGCCTGCGCACCGGCACGGTCGTGACCTATGACGACCGCAACTGGGAATTGCGCTGGAAGCAGGAGCGCCGCCGCATCAACCTGTCGCGCGCGGTGGCGGTGGATATGGAAAGCGGCGTGGTGGCGGCGCAGGGTTACCGCATGCGCGTGCCTTATGGCTCGCTGCTCTGCGTCTCCGACAAACCGCTGCATGGCGAAATCAAGCTGCCCGGTGCTGCCTATGCCTTTTACGAGCGCGCGGTGGGCGACCATCTGATGATCGGCATCGAAACGCTCAGGCTGCTGCGCGATAATTTCGAGGCGCTGCATTCGCGCAAATTGCGCTCTTTCGACGAGCCGCCGTTCAGATGAGATAGTCTACAAGACTTGAAAATTGTAATACATAGGTTATTCCTTAGTAGAATTTACAGGTTTTTTTATGCTTCCCAATTCTATTACAAGCTCTGCTAGATCAGAATTCCGCTTGGTACAACTCGTTGGAGTTTGCGGACGCTTTTGCTGTCCTCAACGCCAGTGGAAAAGCGAATATGGAGGATAACGACAAAGAAAAGTGTGCGGATATTTATAGAAGTTACAATGAAGAGAATAATAAATATCCAAGAAGTATGAAAGAACTTGAAAATCGGGCAATGAAAGATGGAGGATTAGCCTCTCTATTTTATGATTTTCTTCTTGGCTTGTTCAGGAGTAATAAGCGATTATCGAAACCTATCCTTTTAGGAAAGCTTGGTGAGTTTTTTAAAAGGCATGCAGGCCGATTTTCTCCTGAAGGTCAGGAGAATCTGAAAGAGATTGCTTTAGAATATCTTAAATGGGTAACGACATGGGCACCACTATGGGAGCAAAAATTGTGGTGTGACCAATATCACCCAGAAGCGCAACCTGCCGAAAGGCGCATCATAGATGCTATCAGGGAGAAAAATCCCGCTATTTATCCTGCATGCAAACCCGGAGAAAAGTTCAGCGCCGGATTCAGAGGCTTGGCCTATTGTACAGACGGTTCACCAAGTCCGGCTTTAAAAGCTACGGCTGCTGCTGTGGGGTTGACGCTGTTTCTTCTTGCTTTTTGGGAATTTGCCGGAGCAATCGGTGTCGCCCTGAAATTGGAAGAATTGCTTGCTGCAAGCCCCTTGCTTGCCAACGCTTCTGTCGCTTCAATCAACCGGGATATTAACGAATTGCGCACCAACCCAACCCCGGAGAGAACGAAACAGCTCATCGAATCGACCGCAAATGAACTGTCCAAGGCTGGCGCCGGCTTATCTACTCCCAGCCGAAGCATGCTGCTGCAGAAAACGCAGGAAAAGTAAAACGAGCTTTGCATGATGCATTCGCGAGACTGCGCTCGACGAGCCGCCATTCCGTTGAGTTTAATCTGCCCCGATGCTAGCCTTGCGCGAGCTGGGGGATAATTCGTGATTGCTGTAGATAAGGCCTATTTTCGGGCCATAAGTGACGCTGCGCTTTTTTATTTCCAGAGCGGCCAGGACAATCTTAGTGACGATCCATGCGCGGATGTGGAGCAGTTTTATGCCGCGACCCTGCTGCCGCAGATTGTGAATTTCATGAATTGCGGGGATATCATCGAAGCCCTGATCGAGGATGTCTATTGTGCCGCTCCCATGGATACGGCCACGATCGAAAGATTGACGCCGGCCTACCGGCAGTTGAGCAATTATGCCGAATGGGCGGATGGCATCCGCCTGAAATATATCAGGAAGCAGGCCGAGGCCGGAATCCCGATCAGGAACCATGCCTTTATTCCTCACGAGCCGTTCAGACGTCTTGCGGAAGAGTTGAGCGATGCGCTTAAATTCTTGCGCAAATATTTTCCGGGCTATCAGGCACCGGTTTCGAAATGGGATACGAAAGAAAAGCCTTCTGCCGTCAAGCCAAAAAGCGTGTGAGCACTTACCGGATAACCAACCTCATTATTTTTTGAGCGGCGGCTGCGGCGAATTTTGCGGCTCGTGCGTTGCGTAACGTGCCGAACTCATTGTTTGAAGAGCATTACGGATCAGGCCGCGCTTTGCTGCAATGAGCAACTGATAATCGATATACAGCATGCCGATTTTTTCCAGCAGCCGCATGGCTTCATCGAGGCGGGCGGGTTCCTTTTCGGGGTCGAAGGCAAGAATCGCATCGCCGGATTGCAATATATATTGATAGGCGAGCTCCAGGCTTTGGCTTAAGGTCCCGGCTGTGGATTCCGGATCTGCTTCCGCGGATTTTTTCGTGCCTCCCGGTTTTTCCTGCCGCCCTTTTGCCATTCTTTCCTCAGTTCCAAGATCGGTTTTACGATCAACACCAATTCCTTCCCCAGCTTCTTCGATGCCAAGCGCCAACAAGCCAGCTTTGGGCTAGCCTGATCTGGCAGGATTACGTTATGATTGCAGCGCACCGGTGCATGGACGCGCTGTAGGCAGACATACCACAATCCTTCGGAGCTACAGATTGCCTGTTCTCGCGCTTACGACTTTAACGGCCGACCCGTACAGGCGGCCACATGCGAATAGCATCATGACCTCATTTGAGGTCGATGTCAACATTGTCGTTCGCATATGAGATCAAAAAAACCTAAAACCCCCGATGGTAAAGCCCTGGAAGGCTTTCATCGCCGCCTTAAGCAAGCGCTTGGAAACGAAAGCGAATCCATGTTTTCGAAACGGGCAGGGATCGCTAAATCGGGCTTCAACCGCATTTTGCGCGGCGGCACACCGACGCTTGCAAGCCTGATCGCGATTGCGGACACCGCGCAGGTTTCGATCGACTGGCTGGCGACCGGCCAAAATACCGCCATGATGGAGGATATTCCCGTGCTCGGCTTTGCCGAATGCGGGCTGAAAGGCTGGTATAACGAGGTGGCGCTTAAAGTAAGCGCGCATCGCGTCGGAAGCCTGGGCAGGAATGCGTATGCGGTGATCGCCATCGGCGACAGTATGCGCCCGGCCGGTATCGAGCAGGGCTATCTCTGCTATTGCGACCCGGCCGATCCGCCTGCCTATCTCGATGCGGTGCATGTGCGCCAGAAAAACGGCGCCTCAAGCTTGAAGATTTTCGGCGGCGAGGAGGGAGGCTGGCTGAAATTGCAGGGCTGGCTGAAGCCCGATGCCGGCGGCACGCAGAAGCCCTATGTCGACCGGCTGAAATCTGAGCTGATCGCTCAAATTTCGCCGGTCGTCTATATTAAGCGGAAGCTTTGAGCTTGCCGGGTTAAGGCTGGCGCTATAAACTGTCCAAAATTATAAATCGGATAAACGAATGAATACGATCAATCATACTTATTTGCGTAGCCGGAATTTGCCTGCAGAGGTTGTGCAGGAAGGCCCACTGATTAAACGTATGGCGGAACCCAGTGCCAAGGAAATTGAAGATTTATATAACTCGCGCAGAGCGGGTGTCGGGAAATTTCTCGATATCATGCGGGCCACGATCGGCCGGATTGAAAATTCCCGCTTTTTGAAGCCGCCGGCCAAACCTGAGCCGCAGCAGCGAAACGCGGACAGGATTTCCATGCTTCAGGAATACAAATCCTCGCTGGAACAAAAACAAAATGAAATGCTGGATCTCCACTTCGATTGGGCAAGACAATTGGGGCAGCGTTGGGTCATTCTGAATGGGAGATTTTCGGTCGAAAGCACCGATCCCCGTATTGGCGAGGTCAAAAGCGCGCTGGATGCCTGCCTCGACAAGGTGAAAGCGGCACTTGCCAAAGCCCGTATGCCGCGAACCTAAGGAGGTATAAATAATAAAAATAAAAATGAAATTACAAATAGATCCAAAAACCTCGGGTGCGCAAGGCGGCGGCGCCAGTTTTAACGAGTTGATCGACCGGAAAAAAGCGAGCAAAACCGCGATAGACCTTACGATAAATATTTTAAAAAAGCTGTCGAAGATTTTGTCTCCGAAATTTGGCCATTTATTGATCAACTCGATATAGAAAGAGCGCCCCGTGAGTGCAGCTGGCAACATTAAATTTTGTCCAAACCGCCTGAAGGCGCGGCATGCGGATTTTGCAGCCGTGCAGGAGCAGCTGCAAGACACAGCGAAAAGCCTGGGAAACCGAACCGCTCTTTACAAAGATTCCTTCGAAAGCGAACTCAAGGAGCTTCTCTCAAAGATAGAAGAGGATATTCCGAGAATTAGGAGCGCTTATTATTTGAGCCTGGAATTCCTGAATAAGAAAAATAAAACGGAGCAGGAGATTGAAAGGCTGGCAGGATGGAAGCAGCGCATCGATAATTGGCTCAGCGAATTTACGCAATTTGAGGCCGAATGGAAAATGGCGCAGGAAGAACTTGCGCCGGCGCGCGAGGACAATGCCGAGGACCCTTATTTCCCGATTCTGCCAGCGCATGTGGTTGGCATCGATCAAATGGATAGCGAAGCGCGGGCAAGATTGGCAGCAGCCAGAAAAAGCTTGAACGGATTTCTGCAAAAAATTAAAAAGGCTAAATAAATTTTGAAAGGTGAGTATAAGAATGAAAATAAATACATATAATCTTAACCTGAATGATCTGCGGATTGGACGTAAGAGTTTCACCGCTTCCCAGCAGGATAAAAGCGCGACTGAGCCTAGCTTTGCCGACCCTTCAAAGCCGCTTGACCCCCTGAAGATGGCGATCAGAAAGGTTCTCGACGCTACACAGGCGTCCACGCGCCGAGCCGAGCAGTCCCCTTATCTGCAGCCAGCAGCGAAAGCCGAAACGCAAGAGGAGAAGAACGACAGAATTTCCATGCTGAATGAAATTCTCTTTTCCTTAAAAACCAGGCAAGAAGATTTGGTAAGCGCAAGGGCCACCTGGGAAAGTTATACGCCTATTTCAATCGCAGATGCTTTGCCCGATTTTCATGAAATTGAGGGAAAGCTGATCACTTACCTCGCGCGTGTAGATGGTGCGTTGAAAGCCGCCGATAAAAAGTAAGTGCGCTTTGTGGTTGCCTCGGCATACCACCACCACTTAGAGACCGAGTTTGCCAGAATCGGGAAAGCGCTGGGCAGGCCGCCCAAAAAGAGTTTGGGCGCTTAAAAATTTCGGTAGCGGCTCGTTTTGAAAATTTAGCCCTTCTTGCCATCCCCGGCGAGCTTTGCGAAGCAAGGCGAGGGAAGGGGATCCAATATTATTATCTTATCTGAGGTTTTTTTGATTCCCTTCCCCTCGCTCAACTGGCGTTGAGCTTGGCCGGGAATGACACTGGAATTTCAATATGAGTCATTGCCAAAATTTCCACGGGGTGCGGGCTACAAACTTAACCCAGGTGAATCTTCAGTGTGGTATGCGCCTGTATAGTTTCCTCCAGAGAATACAGAGTTTTTTGGGAGGGCATTATGGATCCTGTAAACCGTGCGCGTTCTGGCGCTCATTCGCCGCAGGCGGATTTTTATTATTTTCTGGATAAAAGAAGGGGGGCGGGCAGCGCTAAAAACATCAGGACTGTTCCGGCGCGCAACGATCTCGCAAAAAGTATTCAAAACCGCGATAAGCTTTATGAGGAATTTTTCAAGCCGGGCCTCACGCGCAGTATTCAAGGTGCGGACAGCTCTCTTGCTAGTCTCAAGAGCTCTGTTGCTCACGTAACCTCTTTTTTAAGCGTGAATGCTAAAACAGCTAAGGAAACAAAAATATTACAAGAACTGAAGAGGCAGGTCGACTCATGGCTTGGCCAATTTGGAAAATTCGAGGAGTCCTGGAAAATTTCGCAGATTGGACTTCAGCAAGAAGCCATTATTTCCTTGGATAAGGCAGTAGAGATATCGGATTCAAAATGGGCGACATCGGATTCTGACAAATGGGCGCCTAAACTGATAAGCGCCAAAACCACGCTGAAGGAGCTTCAGCAGCAAATCGCAGACGTATTGTTCCTGCCAAAGAAGCAGGATTAAAAACCCGGACTGCGGTTTGTGCTTTGTTGCGGGAACGGCTCCGCCGCTCTTCGCGCGATATCGCGGAATTTTTCCGAGGCGTTGTTCAGCCGTGCTTCCCATTCGGGATTTGGCGTCTGCCCCTCGATGGTCTTGAAGAATACCTGCATCAGGCAAGCAATGGCGAAAGGCTCGATCAACGCCGCCCTGCAGGCCCAGGCGAGAATGAAGGCGGCGATGAAACTCCAGCCGCTCCAGTCGCCAGGGAAGAAATATAAAATGCCGGCGGCGGGCGCGAGCAGGAACATGAACACGAGGATGGTCATGATCCAGCAGATGATGGTGAGCGCAATTGCATTGCGCAGCATCGTCCAGCCGTTTTGCGCGTAAAGCACGAGCGCGTCGCGGGCGGAAGCCCAGGGGTTCGTCGATTTCGTGCGGATGATATAGGCGAGGATCACCTCGTCGACATAGCTCAGCGAATATTTGATGACGGCGTTGAAGAAATTCATCAGCGCGTCGATGGACGGCATCGGCACGGCGCTGGTGAGCGCGTTGAAGACCGAGGTGATGACGCGGATGACGCCCTTGATCAGCAGGTCGAGCGCAAACAGCATATTCGCCTCGGCAAAACGCTGGCCGACGACATGTCGCGCATAATGGATCTGTGTTTCGCCTGCCGGGATATCGTGCCCGCTCAGGACTTCGGAGAGCACGGCGATGTGCCCCGCCTTGACCATGTAAAGAATATATTCACGCAGGATATAGAAGGCAGCGCCCACGAGGCCGACGCCGAGCAGGCAGCCTATGATGGTCGAGCCCGCGCGGAAACCTTCACTGCCGAAAGCGCCCGCGCCATAGCCCAGACCCGCGCCGATGCCGGCGGCAAAAATATAGGCCAGCGCCACGCCGAAATAGACCAGCGCGCGCAGGCCCAGAAAGGGCAGGGTTCGCAGCAGCGCCGAAAGCGACTGACCGGTTGAAAAGTCCCACATCTTTATTTCCTCCCCCCTGAAAGGGGGGAGGTCAGGAGGGGGGTCTGCGTTGAGCAATAAATTCTGCTTTTAATCATTATTACTTGCATTATGACCCCCACCCTAACCCTCCCCCTTTCAGGGGGAGGGAATTGTGCAAATATGTCATTCCGACAAGGGCTTGTCGAGGCTTTAGGGGCTTTCCGCACAGGGTAAAGCCTAATTGCATAAAATGCTTGCCTGAGTCTTATAAAACATATAAAGATATTTTTATATCTTGAAGTAAACTCATGAAACTCGAAGACACTCTCGCGATCCTGCGCGCCGCCGGCGAGGCGACACGGCTGCGGCTGCTCGCGCTTCTTGCTGAAACCGACCTGACCGTTTCCGACCTCACGGAAATTCTGAACCAGAGCCAACCGCGCATCTCCCGCCATCTGAAGCTTCTGCACGAGGCCGGGCTGATCGAGCGCTATCGCGAAGGCGCGTTCGTCTATTACGGCCTGCCGCGCGGCGGCGAGGTGGCGAAACTTTTGAGTGCGCTCCTGAAAACGCTCGATGACAGCGATGTGCAGCTCGTGCACGATCGCGAACGGCTAAGCGTGGCGCGCACCGCACGCTCGGAAGAGGCGGAGGAATATTTCGCCGAAGTGGCGCAGGAATGGGACAGCATCCGCTCCCTGCACGTCTCCGAAAAACAGGTCGAGGCGGCGATTGCGAAAATCGCCGGCCCTGAGAATTTCGAAAGCCATCTCGATATCGGCACGGGCACCGGGCGGCTGCTCGAACTCTTCGCGCAGCATACGCAGCGCTCCGTCGGTATCGATGTTTCGCACGCCATGCTGTCGGTTGCGCGCGCCAATCTTGAGCGCACGAAGCACCGGCATGTGAAAGTGCGCCCCGGCGATGTCTATGCGCTGCCTTTCGCGCCCGGCAGTTTCGATCTCGTCACCCTGCACCAGGTGCTGCATTATCTGGACGAGCCTTCGCGGGCGCTGGGGGAAGCGGCGCGCGTGCTCAAACCGGGAGGGCGGCTTCTGATCGTCGATTTCGCGCCGCATGAAAACATCTTCCTGCGCGAGAAATTCGCGCATCAGTCCTTGGGTTTTTCGCACACGCAGGTGCAGGGCTGGCTGAACGATGCGGGATTGCGGCTGGCCAAGGTGCAGGATCTGCAGCAGAAAAAAGGCAAGGGGCCGTCGCTGACGGTGTCGATCTGGCTCGCGCAAACGCAAAACGAGCGGCCAGCTTCGCGCCGGGAGCGGGCTTACGAGGGGGTGCCGGCATGAGCAATATCGAAGTTTCTTTCGAATTTTTTCCGCCCAGCACGCCGGATCTGGAGACATCGTTATGGGAAAGCGTCGAGCGGCTGGCGACCTTCGATCCGCGTTTCGTATCGGTGACTTACGGTGCGTGCGGCTCCACGCGTTCGCGCACGCATGCCATCGTCAAGAAACTGCTCGATGAAACCGACGTGCGGCCGGCGGCACATCTAACCTGCGCGGGTGCGGACCGGGCGCAGATCGACGATATCGTTCGCGCCTATTGGGAAACGGGCGTGCGGCATATCGTGGCGCTGCGCGGCGATCCGCCGGGCGGGCCAGGCGAAATATTCACGCCGCATCCCGGCGGCTATGCCTATACGTCGCAGCTTGTCGGCGCGATCAAGAAAATTGCGCCGTTCCATGTCTGCGTCGGCGCTTACCCCGAAAAACATCCCGAAGCGCCGTCGCTGGATGCCGATATCGACGCGCTGCAGACGAAAGTGGATGCGGGCGCCGATTGTGCGATCACGCAATTTTTCTTTGACAACGACGTGTATTTCCGCTTCTGCGACAAGGTGCGCGAACGCGGCATCGACATTCCGATCGTGCCGGGCATTCTGCCGGTGCAGAATTTCAAGCAGACCATGAAATTCGCGCAGCGCTGCGGCACGCATGTGCCGGAAAAAATCCTCCGCCGTTTCGACGGGCTCGAGCACGATCCGCAAACGCGCGCGCTTGTGGCAAGCGCCGTGTGCGCCGAGCAGGTTGCCGATCTTGCCGATCGCGGCGTGCAGGCCTTTCATTTCTACACCATGAACCGCGCCAATCTGGTTTACGCCATCTGCCATCTTTTGGGATTGCGGCCGCAAGTGCTGGCCGACGCCGCGGAATAGCGATGGCCGCGAAAAAACCTGAAGCTTTGCTGGAAACGCTCGCGCGCGAACGCATTCTGCTGCTCGATGGTGCCATGGGCACGATGATCCAGCGCTACAAATTCGACGAGGATGCATTCCGCGGCGAGCGTTTTGCCGACTGGCCACGCGACCTGCAGGGCAATAACGACCTGCTCACGCTGACGCAGCCGGAAGCCGTTCTGGATATTCATCTCGCTTATCTGCGCGCGGGTGCGGATATTCTCGAAACCAACACGTTTTCCGCCACGTCCATCGCGCAGGGCGATTACGGCATGGAAGAATTCGCCTACGAGATCAACAAGGAAAGCGCGCTTCTTGCGCGCGCCGCCTGCCGCGTGGTGGAAGCCGAGGATAAAAAGCCGCGCTTTGTCGCGGGCGCGATCGGCCCGACCAATCGCACGGCCTCGCTTTCGCCGGACGTCAACAATCCCGCCTTTCGTGCGGTCACTTTCGATGAGCTGCGCATAGCCTATAAGGAAGCGGCGCTCGGCCTGATCGACGGCCGCGCCGACCTGCTCCTGATCGAGACCGTGTTCGACACGTTAAACGCCAAGGCTGCACTTATGGCCTGCTGGGAAGCGTTCGAGGAGCGCAAGGTGAACTTGCCGATCATCGTTTCCGGCACGATCACCGACTTGTCCGGCCGCACGCTCTCCGGCCAGACGCCGACGGCCTTCTGGTATTCGGTGCGGCACGCAAAGCCGCTGGCCATCGGCCTCAACTGCGCACTGGGCGCCAAAGAACTGCGCCCGCATCTTGTGGAACTTTCGCGCGCTGCCGACACATTAACCTGCACTTATCCGAATGCCGGGCTGCCGAACGAGTTCGGCGGTTACGACGAAACGCCGGAGCACATGGCCGCGCAACTTGGCGAATTCGCGCGCAGCGGTCTTGTCAATATCGTCGGCGGCTGCTGCGGCACGACGCCGGAGCATATCGCGGCGATTGCGGAAGCCGTCAAAAACGTGCCGCCGCGGCTGGTGCCGGAACTGCCGGCGCGCTTGCGCCTTTCGGGGTTCGAGCCCTTCGTCGCGGCTTAGATAGAGTATCCCATGTCCGAGTCCGGCGTTCTTGCGAGCTTCATCAATATTGGCGAGCGTACCAATGTCACCGGCTCGGCGAAATTCCGTAAGCTGATCGAGCAGAACGATTACCTCTCCGCGTTGGAAATCGCGCGGAGCCAGGTCGAGAACGGCGCGCAGATCATCGACGTCAATATGGACGAGGGCCTGCTCGACAGCGTGGCCGCGATGGTCACTTTCCTCAATCTTGCCGCAACCGAGCCGGCGATCGCGCGCGTACCGTTCATGATCAACTCGTCCAAATGGGAAGTGATCGAGGCAGGCCTGAAATGTGTGCAGGGAAAATGCATCATCAATTCCATCTCGCTGAAAGAGGGCGAGGAGATTTTTCTTGAACATGCGAAAAAAGCGCAGCGTTATGGCGCGGCCGTCGTCGTCATGGCTTTCGACGAGAAGGGCCAGGCGGATACGGCTTTGCGTAAGCTCGAGATCTGCACGCGCGCCTACGAGCTTTTGACCGAAAAAATAGGTTTTCCGGCCGAGGATATCATCTTCGACCCGAATATTTTTGCAGTGGCGACAGGGCTTGAAGAGCATGCGAATTACGCGCTCGATTTCATCGAGGCGACGCGCAGCATCAAGAAAAACCTGCCGCTCGCGCGCATCTCGGGCGGCGTGTCGAACCTGTCCTTTGCGTTCCGCGGCAACGAGGCCGTGCGGCAGGCCATGCATTCGGTCTTTCTCTATCACGCCATTGCCGCGGGCATGGATATGGGCATCGTCAATGCCGGGCAGATTACGATCTATGACGATATCGAGCCGGAACTGCGCGAGCTTGTCGAAGACGTTATCCTTAATCGCCGCGCGGATTCGACGGAGAGATTGCTGGAAGCGGCACCCCGTTTCAAGGGCGACGGTGCGCAGGTGGTGGCGCCGAATCTCAAATGGCGCGAGCTGAATGTGCGCGAGCGCATCAAGCACGCGCTTACGCACGGCATCACCGAATTCATTATTGAGGATACGGAAGAAGCGCGTAAGGAACTCGGCCGCCCGCTGCTCGTCATCGAAGGCCCGCTGATGGACGGCATGAACCATGTCGGCGACCTGTTCGGGGCGGGCAAAATGTTTTTGCCGCAGGTGGTGAAATCGGCACGCGTGATGAAACAGGCCGTGGCCTATTTGGAGCCCTATCTCGAAAAAGAAAAAGAGGAGCAGGGCGTGAGCGATCGTCCGGCAGCAGGGAAAATTCTTCTCGCGACCGTGAAAGGCGACGTGCACGATATCGGCAAGAATATCGTCGGCGTTGTCCTGCAATGCAACAACTATCAGGTCATCGATCTTGGCGTGATGGTGCCCGCGCAGAAAATTCTCGATATTGCGGAGCAGGAAAATGTCGATATTGTCGGCCTTTCCGGGCTGATCACGCCGTCATTGGACGAGATGTGCCATGTCGCGGCCGAAATGGAGCGGCGCGGCTTCACGAAGCCGCTGCTGATCGGCGGCGCCACCACCTCGCGCGTGCATACGGCGGTGAAGATCCATCCCCATTACGCGCGCGGACAGGCGGTGCATGTGAACGATGCCTCGCGCGCGGTCGGTATTGCCGCAACGCTTCTGTCCAACGACAATCGCGCCGGTTTCTGCGCGAATTTGCGCGATGAATATGCAAAGCTTACCGCGCAGCACGAGCGCGGCCGCGAGGCGAAGCAGCGTCTTACATTGAAAGAAGCGCGCGCCAATGCGCCGGCTTACGATTTTACGGGCGACAATGCGCCGGTGCAGCCCAGTTTCCTTGGTACGAAAACCTTCTCGCCGCCGCTTGCCGCCCTCGTTCCCTATATCGACTGGACGCCGTTTTTCCTGACATGGGAGCTGAAAGGCACTTATCCCGCACTGCTGAACGACCCGCGCACGGGAGAGGCGGCGCGGCAACTTTTCGATGATGCGCAAGCGCTGCTCAAGCGCATGGTCGACGAGGAATGGGTGCGTACGGCGGCAGTTGTCGGTTTCTGGCCCGCCAATCGCGAGGGCGACGACATTGTCGTTTACGAGGATGAAACGCGCAAAAAGGAACTGGCGCGTCTTTATACCCTGCGCCAGCAAATGCCGCGGCAGGACGCGCGGCATAATTTCGCGCTCGGCGATTTTACCGCGCCAAAAGGCATCGATGACTGGATCGGCGGTTTTGCCGTGACGGCGGGCCTTGGCGAGGAAGAGCTCGAAAAGCGTTTTGCGCGCGCCAATGACGATTACAATTCGATCATTGCCAAGGCGCTGTGCGACCGCTTCGCCGAAGCGCTGGCCGAATATATGCACGAGCGTGTGCGCAAGGAATTATGGGGCTATGCGCCGCATGAAAATCGGACCCCAGAACAATTGATCAAGGAAAACTATCGCGGCATTCGCCCGGCGCCCGGCTATCCGGCACAGCCCGACCATACGGAAAAAGCGACGCTCTTTCATTTGCTGCGTGCCGAGGAGCAGGCGGGCATCAGGCTCACCGAAAGTTTTGCGATGTGGCCGGGCTCTTCCGTGTCAGGCCTTTATTTCTCACATCCCAAGTCGGCCTATTTCGGCGTCGGCAAGATCGAGCGCGACCAGGTGGAGGATTATGCCGCCCGCAAGGGCTGGGATATCGAGGAGGTCGAGCGCTGGCTGAGCCCCATTTTAAGCTACAGCCCGGACAGGAAAACCGGATTATTGAACAAAATCAGCGGTTAACATGGTTAATTTTTTCTGGATTATTATGGTTAATAAGCGTTTAATAGGGGCAAGTGATTTGGAGCCCCCTTGTGCTTGCGAGAATTTTTCTTATTCCGGCCTGCTTCTGCGCCGCGCTTTTACACGCGCTGCCAAGCCAGGCCGATACTCCGAACACCGTTTTGCGCGAAAGCCAGAAGCGGCCCGAGGATATCAAATTCCCGCAAGCCTGCGCGGCGCCGCGCCAATTGCTCGAGATCTCTCCCACGCTGGTAAAACAGTTTCACATCGATTCCAGATCCTGGATTGCCAGGCAGCAGACATCGCAACAAGCATCTGCCTGTTATAAGGTCTGAATTTATTTTTTCGGTGCCTGCAATGGCGCCAAAGGCGATGCCGGCGTTTCGATCCTGATCGATGTGCTATCGGTGCGGCCCGGCAACTTGCCATTATAATAGAGCAAACCGAATATCACCGCGACCACCAGAAGGCCACCGACGATGAAACCCAGAAGGGAATTGCCGCTGTCGTTGTTTACGTTCGTAGCCATGTGCTTCTCCTATATCATGTGCCGACTTGTCTTTTCCGTTCACAAGCATAATGTTCTTCGGCTCAGGAGCGATTATGAACAAGGCCTTCCAGCATAAAGACTTCGTAAATATGAAAATCACGAGCGGTGCGCTTTCCGGCTCGAAAAAAGTTTTCGCTGCCGCGCCGCAGGATAAAAGCGTGCGCGTGCCGGTGCGCGAGATTTTGCTGGGCGATGCAAAGGAGCCGCGCGTTTTCGTTTACGATACGAGCGGACCTTATACGGAGGCCAATGCCGATATCGATGTCGAGCGCGGGCTGCCGCGCGCGCGCGTGGAATGGGTGAAGGAGCGCGGCGGAGTTGAGGGTTATGCCGGGCGCGATGTTCGCCCCGAGGACAATGGTTTCGTGAATGACAACGCAGCGGCGCGGCAATATCCCGTTCAACATCAGCCGTTACGCGGTGTGGGATCGAAACCCGTCACGCAATACGAGTTTGCCAAGGCCGGCATCATCACGAAAGAAATGATTTATATCGCGCACCGCGAGAATTGCGGGCGTGCGGCTGCTGTGGAGGGCGCGTCGGCCCGTGTGAAGAGCGGCGAAAATTTCGGTGCCAGCATTCCAGAATTTATCACGCCGGAATTCGTGCGCGACGAGGTGGCGCGCGGGCGCGCCATTATCCCCTCCAACATCAACCATGCCGAGCTCGAGCCGATGATCATCGGCCGCAATTTCCTTGTCAAAATAAACGCTAATATCGGCAATTCCGCCGTCACCTCGTCAGTGGAGGAGGAGGTGGAGAAAATGGTGTGGGCGATCCGCTGGGGTGCCGATACCGTTATGGATTTATCGACCGGCCGCAACATTCACACCACGCGCGAATGGATCATCCGCAATGCGCCTGTGCCGATCGGGACGGTGCCGATCTATCAAGCGCTCGAGAAGGTGAAAGGCGAGGTTTCGAAGCTCGACTGGGAAGTTTACAAAGACACGCTCATTGAACAATGCGAGCAGGGCGTCGATTATTTCACCATTCATGCCGGCGTGCGGCTTGCCTATGTACCGCTCACAGCAAAGCGCGTCACCGGTATCGTGTCGCGTGGTGGTTCCATTATGGCGGGCTGGTGCCTTTCCTATCATAAGGAAAGTTTTCTTTATGAGCGCTTTGCCGACATTTGCGACATCATGCGCAAATACGATGTGTCGTTTTCATTGGGTGACGGGTTGCGCCCGGGCTCGATTGCGGACGCGAATGACGAGGCGCAGTTCGCCGAACTCGACACGCTGGGCGAGCTCACGAAAGTGGCATGGGACAAGGGTTGCCAGGTGATGATCGAGGGGCCGGGCCACGTGCCCATGCATCTGATCAAGGAGAATATGGAGCGGCAGCTTGAGGTGTGTGGCGAGGCGCCGTTCTACACGCTGGGCCCTCTCACCACCGATATCGCGCCGGGCTACGATCATATCACATCCGGCATCGGCGCTGCGATGATCGGCTGGTTCGGCTGCGCCATGCTCTGTTATGTCACGCCGAAAGAACATCTGGGGCTGCCCAACCGCGACGATGTGAAGACGGGCGTGATTACCTACAAGATCGCGGCGCACGCGGCCGATCTGGCCAAGGGCCACCCGGCCGCGAAACTGCGCGACGATGCGCTTTCCCGCGCGCGTTTCGATTTCCGCTGGGAGGATCAGTTTAATCTGTCATTGGACCCCGACACGGCGCGCTCTTATCATGACGAGACGCTGCCGAAAGAGGCGCATAAGGTGGCGCATTTCTGCTCGATGTGCGGGCCGAAGTTTTGTTCCATGAAGATCACGCAGGACATCCGCAAAATGGCCGAGCAGCAGGAAGGGCTGGCTGCGAAGGCGGAGGAGTTCGTGGCGGGCGGGGGGAAGCTCTACGTCGATGCGGCGGAGTGAGAGAGTAAATCATGAATTGGCTTTTAATAGGGTTAGCTTCGGGAGTGATTGCTATTGTGTTTCCATTACTTTGGGCGCCCAAGGGCTATAATGTTACTGTTGCGCGTGTAATTTGTGCTTTATGGGCTGTTTCGATTTGGTCACTAAGTTATTGGGGAAGTTATCGCATCGAAGAGGGGATATTGCGTACAATTATTCTTTATGTTGGTGGGCTTACGGCATTCGGTGCTGTATTGCAAATTTTTAAAAACAAGCCATTAGCACGAAACTGATATAACTTTCATCATCCCGTGCCCGAGCGGCGTAGCCGCGAGGATCGGACACGGGATCTAGGAATTAAGTAATGTGCGCTTCCGCCTTTGTTAAAGCTTCGGCGGACAAGTCGCGCACATTATTCTTTTGGCTGGATCCCCGCTTCCCGCCTTCGCTCTTGCGAGCTTCGGCGGGCTAGTGCACTAAGCCCTGCGAAGCCTTGGCGTAGCAGGGTCGCGGGGATGACCAGAAAGTGCTAAATCCGCTCACCCCTGCGAAAGCAGGGGTCCCGGTGAAAATTACGATCGGGATTCCCGCTTTCGCGGGAATGAGCGGAAAGAGCTACATCCGCCCCGCCGCAACCTTCGCCAGCTTCTCAAGCTCATCTGCCGTGAAATTCTGCATGAAGTGCACGTTCCAGCCCATGGATTGAATCCACACCGTCTTGTCGCCTTTTTTGAACACGACATAATTGACGGTTGCCTTCGGCCTGGTGCGGAAGCCGGCTTCGCCCACATCGGGCATGTCGTCGGTGTTGTTGCCGTATTTTTCTTTCCACGCCTCGAAAGCCGACGATGAGTGGATCATGACGATACAGACAAGCCGTCCGTCCTTGTGCGCGAAATTAAGCTCGCCGCTCGCACCGTTCACGGAATTTTTTTCGACCGTTTTGATGTCCGACAGGCCGCTCACCTTTTGGATGTCGGCGACGGTAAGAATATCGGCGGCCTGCGCGCGCGGCATCAGGATCAACAGGGCAGTAATGATAAGAAGCAGGTGTTTCATGTCAGGCCTCGAGCGGTTTGAATTTCCTGATGGCCATGAAGCCGAGAATGAAGAATGTGGTGAAATTCGCAATCGACAATCCCAAAATCATTGCGCCCTCCAGCATCGTCCTTCATATGCCCGCCGCGCGAAAAAATCCATATGGTTTCGAATATATGCTTTCGTGAGTGAACAGGTTTTGGTAAGGCAGGGCCGTATTCCATAAAGGGAGGCGCTTATGGATGCCGGGGGTTTTGTTTTATTCTTCATTCTTCTAGGGGCGCTTTATCTGGCGGTCGGCGCCTATGCGCGAAAGCGGCGCAGGCAGGCCTTGATGGCGAAATATCAGGATGCCGCAATTGTCGACAGAATCATGAAGCGGAATGTCTGGCAGGGCATGAGCACGGAGCAGCTTCTGGATTTGTGGGGCAAGCCCGCCGACTGCGACCAGAAGGTCTACAAGACGAAGACCAAGGAAGTCTGGAAATATGGCCGGACGGGCAAAAATCGCTTTAGCCAGAGGGTATTCGTCGAAGACTGCCTCGTCGTCGGCTGGGAGAATAAATAGGCGTTTCCGCGAGGCGCCCGGCCTTGCGGCTAATGCGCAATGACCATATTATTCGGGCATGACCGGCAGCCCCAAACCACAATCCATTGCCCGCCCCAAGCTCTCGGACAAGCAAGTCCACGAATTCATCGCGCGCGTAAAGCGGGACGAAGAGGAGCTTGTCGCCGAGGGCGTTCACCGCGACGATCTTCACAAGCGCGTGAGCGCGCTGGAAGCGGCGCTGGACAAAAATGCGCCTGCCGAGCAGAAGGCAAAGGCGCTCGACGATCTGGAAGCCATTTTGCTCACCGCGTCCGACGGCGGCGTCTCGCGCGACGTCATCAATTTCTTCAACCAGCTTCTTGGCACCGGCATGCCGCCGGTATAGGGTTTTGTGATGCGCATCACCATTATCGGTGCCGGGATCGCGGGCTTGAGCTGCGCTGTCGAACTCGCGAAAAGCGGGTTTGCGGTGGAGGTGGTCGAGCGCGGCACGCGCCTTGGCCTGTTTGCCTGCTCGTCGCTGGCAGGCGGCATGATTGCGCCATGGTGCGAGATGGAAAGCGGCAATCCGCTGATCACGCAGATGGGCGAAGAATCCCTGCGCTGGTGGCAGGAGAATTATCCAGGCACGGTGCGAAACGGCACGCTTGTGCTGGCGTCCGCGCGCGATGGCGCGGAGATCACGCGTTTTGCCTCGCGCACCGGCCGTTTTCAATGGCTGAGTGCGCGCGAAATTGCGGTGCTCGAGCCCGATCTCGGCGACCGTTTTCCAAGAGCGCTCTATTATCCGGACGAGGCGCATCTCGACCCCAAGCTTGCCATGCAGGCGCTGGCCGATACGCTGAAAAAGCTCGATGTCACGATCCGCTTCGGCGTCAACGCGCAGCAGAAGATTGCCGAGGGCGGCTGGATCGTCGACTGCCGCGGCATGGCGGCGCGCGACATGCTGCCGCATTTGCGCGGCGTGCGCGGCGAGATGATCGTGGTGAAAACGCGCGACCTGAAATTCTCGCGCCCGCTGCGGTTGTTACATCCGCGTTTTCCGCTTTATGTCGTGCCGCGCGGGCAGGGCGTGTTCATGCTGGGGGCGACGACGATCGAAAGCGAGTCGCGCGCGCGTATTTCCGCACGCTCCGCCATCGAGCTGCTGAATACGGCCTATGCGCTGCATCCGGCTTTCGCCGAGGCGGAAATTATCGAGATGGGGGCGGATCTGCGCCCCGCTTTCCCGGACAACCTGCCGCATATCGAACAGCAGGGAAACCGGCTTTTCGTCAATGGGCTTTACCGGCACGGCTTTCTCGCAGCACCCATCATGGCGCAGCGTGTGGTGCAGCTTATTCTGGAACAGGCGAAAAACGATGCGGATTTGTGTGAACGGGCAATGGCATGAAGTGAATGCGGGCGCGCTTGCAGGCGCGCTGCATGAACTCGGCTATGGGGAAGCGATTGTCGCAACGGCCGTCAACGGACGGTTCGTTGCGGCGGATGCACGTGACGGTATTGCGCTTGGCGAGGGCGACAAGATCGAGATTGTCGCCCCCATGCAGGGTGGGTAAGAATAAAGTGTCATCCTGAGCGCAGCGAAGGATCTCATTTGCGTCAGGATGACGAGACAAGGAGATTCTTCGGCTACGCCTCAGAATGACAATAGTTTAAGGGATGAATCATGAAACTTTACGGCACCGATATTACTTCCCGTCTGCTGCTGGGCACGGCGCAATACCCGTCGCCCGCCATTCTAGCCGAAGCGGTGAAGATTTCGGCGACCGAGATCGTCACCGTCAGCTTGCGGCGCGAGGCGGCCGACCATCTTGCGGGCCAGGCGTTCTGGAACCTGATCCGCGAAATGAATGTGCGCGTGCTGCCGAATACGGCGGGCTGCTTTTCCGTCAAGGAAGCGCTGACCACGGCGCAAATGGCACGCGAAGTGTTCGGCACGACATGGATCAAGCTCGAAGTCATCAACGATGCCGACACGCTGGCGCCGAACCTGCCCGGCCTGCTTGAGGCGACGAAATTGCTGGTCGCGGAAGGGTTCCAGGTTTTTCCCTACACCACGGAAGATCTGAGCGTGGCCGACAAGCTGCTCGAGCTTGGCTGCGAGGTGCTGATGCCCTGGGGCGCGCCGATCGGCTCAGCGCGCGGGCTGAACAATATTTTCGGCCTGAAAACCTTGCGCGCGCGCTATCCCGACACATTGATCCTGATCGATGCCGGTCTCGGCACGCCGTCTCATGCCGCAGCCGCCATGGAACTTGGTTTCGACGGCGTGCTTCTGAACACGGCGGTGGCGAAAGCCGGCGACCCGGTGCTTATGGCGCGCGCCTTCGCGATTGCGGTTGCGGCGGGCAGGCTTGCCTATCAGGCAGGGCCGGTCGAGCCGCGCGATATGGCAGCGCCTTCGACGCCCGTGATGGGGCAGGCGCGCTTAAGCGAGCGATGAAGCGCATCGAAAAATTCTATCCCCTTGCCGCCAGTAGCGTCTGGGTGCGCTGCCTTCTCGATGCCGGTGCGAAATTCATCCAGTTGCGTATCAAGGACAGGGATGAGGCCGAACTGCGCGACGAAATCCGCGCGGCGAAAAAATTATGCGATGCCGGAGGCGCGCAGCTTGTCGTCAACGATCACTGGCAACTTGCGCTGCAGGAGAATTGCGATTTCGTGCATCTCGGCCAGGAAGATCTCGAAAATGCCGATCTGGGCGCACTGCGAAGCGCGAAAGTAAAATACGGCATCAGCACGCATTCGCAAGAGGAGCTTGCGCGTGCGCTGGCCTGCAAACCCGCCTATATCGCGTTGGGGCCTATTTTTGAAACGAAATTGAAGCAGATGTCGTGGGAGCCGCAAGGTTTGGAAAAAATCGGCGAATGGAAAAACTTGATCGGCGATCTGCCGCTGGTCGCCATCGGCGGCATCACGCTCGACCGCGCGCCCTTGTGTTTAAACGCTGGTGCGGACAGCGTTGCCGTGATCACCGATATCGTGCAGGCGCAAGATCCGGAAGTGCGCGTAGCAGACTGGATCGAGAGGCTTGCCGCATGAGCCGTTATCAGCGCCAGATCCAGGTGTCGGAAATCGGTGAGGCGGGGCAGCAGCGCCTTGCGAAGGCGAACGTGCTTGTCGTGGGTGCCGGCGGGCTCGGCTGCCCGGTGCTCGCAACGCTTGCGGGGGCGGGCGTGGGGCGGCTCGTGATTATCGATCATGATCGCATCGAGGCAAGCAATCTTCATCGCCAGCCGCTTTATACCATGGGCGATGTTGGCCGCCTGAAGGCGGAAGCCGCGCGTGAGCGCCTGCTTGCCTATAATCCCGAAATCGAAATCGACATTCACGCCGAGAAACTAACGCCGCAAAATGCGGCTGCATTCGTGCGGGACTGCGATCTTGCCATCGACGCTGCCGACAGTTTCGCCGTCACCTATACGTTGAGCGATGCCTGCATGGTGCAGAAAAAACATCTTGTCAGCGCCTCCGTGCTCGGGCTTTCCGGTTATGCGGGTCTGTTCTGCGGGAATGGGCCGAGCTATCGCGCCGTTTTCCCGGACATGCCCGCGCAGGCGGGCAGTTGCGCCACGGCGGGCGTGATCGGCTCCGCCGTTGCAATTTTGGGAAGTCTGCAGGCGCATCTCGCACTGCACACATTATTGCAGCTTGCGCCGCCGCGCTATCAGCTCATCAGTTTCGACGGTAAGGCCCTGGGCCTTGATGCGTTCGATTTTTCGCAAGCAGCCGAGCCTTTGCAGATCATGCCGTTTATTGCACCTTCACAGGTGACAGCTGAGGACATTGTGGTCGACCTGCGCAGCCTACAGGAAACGCCGGAAAATCCCTTCGCAAAATCCTTGCGCATCCTGCCGCATGAAATCGAGGCGAAAGCAGCCGCATTTACATCGGGCGCGCGGGTCGTTCTGTGCTGCCGCAGCGGTATCCGCTCGGCGCAGGCGGCGCGGAAATTGCAGGCGCTGGGCGTGGAAAATGTGGCGCTGGTAGCATTAGGCGATGTGAATAACGGCGCTGCATCTTGATTTAGGCGGCAACCACTGCAAAAAGATAGGTATCTTGCACCGTCACGAGACATATAGAGGCATTCTGCTGCGAATTTGCGGCACGCTGTTTTTCAGCCTGATGGGCGTGCTGATCAAGAAGGTCGGCACCGCCTATCCGACCGGCGAAGTCGTGTTCGCGCGCTCGATTTTCTCGACCATTCCCGTCTTTGCCATGCTGGTGGCGCGCGGCGAATTTCTGGAAGGCATCAAGACAAAAAACCCGATGATGCATTTGTCGCGCGTGAGCGCCGGCGTGGTCGGCATGTTTTGCGGTTTCGGTGCGCTCCGCTTCCTGCCGCTGCCCGATGTCACCGCCATCGGTTTTGCCGCTCCCCTGTTTACGGTCGTCTTCTCCGTCTTCCTGCTGAAGGAAAAAGTGCGTTATTATCGCTGGCTTGCGGTCGGCGCCGGTTTTTTCGGTGTGGGCATGATTTTCAGCCCGCATATTTTCAACAGCGTGAAAGGGTTGGAGAGCGCCAGTACTCTGCTCGGCGCATCGATTGCGCTGATCGGTGCCCTGTTTGCAGCCTTGGCCATGATCAGCGTGCGCAGGCTGGCGAAGGTCGAAAAAACCTCGGTGATCGTGTTTTATTTCGCCGTCGGCTCGGCCTCGATGGCGCTGTTGAGCGCGCCGCTCGGCTGGACGCTGCCTACGCCCGCCGACGGTGCGCTGCTGGTGAGCATCGGCCTCTCCGGCGGCATCGGGCAGATCCTGCTCACGCAAAGCTATCGCTATGCGGAAGCCTCCGTCGTCGCGCCCTTCGATTACGCGACCCTGTTATGGGCGATTATTTTCGGCTGGATCTTTTTCGCCGATATGCCGACATGGCCGATGCTGGCGGGCGCGGCCTTGGTGATCGCAGCGGGGATCTATGTCATCTGGCGCGAGCACGGCGAAATCACGGCGATGCAGGAGGCCGCGGTCAAGACATGATCGCGCAGGCGCTCACCATTGCTGGTTCGGACAGCTCGGGCGGCGCGGGCATTCAGGCGGACCTGAAAACTTTTTCCGCGCTCGGCGTATATGGCGCAAGCGCCATTACCTCGCTGACCGCGCAGAATACGCAGGGCGTGCAGGGCGTTTTTCCCGTGCCGCCGGATTTCGTGGCGGCGCAGATTGCCTCCGTGCTGACGGATCTGAACATCGGCGCGATCAAGACCGGCATGCTGGCGAATGCGGCCATTATTAGAGCCGTGATCGATGCGCTTGCCGGTTATCGCGAAATTCCGCTGATCGTCGACCCGGTAATGGTGTCGCAGTCGGGCCACGATCTGCTGGAGCAGGAAGCTTTGATTGTGCTGCGCGAAAGACTTCTTCCGCGCGCGACGCTTCTCACGCCCAATCTGCATGAGGCGGCAAAACTGCTGCAAACATCCATTGCGGAAAACGAAGACGATATGATTTCGCAGGCGCGTGGGTTGCTCAAGCTTGGCGCGCAGGCCGTTCTTGTGAAGGGCGGGCATGCCGAGGG
This sequence comes from uncultured Alphaproteobacteria bacterium, assembly GCA_963714065.1. Taxonomy (GTDB): domain Bacteria; phylum Pseudomonadota; class Alphaproteobacteria; order Rhizobiales; family UBA4765; genus JAZKID01. Next base: position 1,864,839 of record OY970226.1, read on the forward strand.
CGAGGAAAGCGTCGATATTTTCGTGCAGAACGAGCAGATCGCACGCTTTCCGGCAAAACGCATCGAGACACGCCACACGCATGGCACGGGCTGCTCGCTGGCGGCGGCGATTGCGGCTTATGTCGCGCGCGGCGTGCCGCTGATCGATGCGGTGGGCAAAGCGAAAACATGGTTAAGCGGCGCGATTGCTGTGGCCGGAGAATTGAAGATAGGACAAGGCTCTGGCCCGGTGCATCATTTTCATGAGTTGTGGCGCGATAAAATTTGGTAGCCATGAGGGTTTTGACTCCAACGTCTAGTGTCATCCCCGGCGAGGTGCATTAGCGCCGAGGGAAGGGGATCCATACAATCTTTAGATTCCCTTCCCCTCGCCAATGTTTCACATTGGCTCGGCCGGGAATGACAATAAATTGCAACCTATGATGAAAATTTTAGTCAAACTGAATCGGTTTTCTGAAGGATTTTTATACGTTCGGCCGCTTTAATGGTAGTATGACAAATTCAGGTTCAGTTTCATCTTCCACAAATTCGGATGCAAATGCCCAGCGTGTTAACACCGAAACGAGCTGGAATGCGGCTTTGCAGTCTCCCCAGACTGAGATTATTAAAAACCCTCCTCAAGATAAAAAAAACGAAATTGCGAAGCTTGAAGAGCAATGTGAGAAGCTTGATGAAGAGATAAAATATCTTGGCGACCTAGATCCTAAAAGACTTACGAAAAAGGAAGAAGTAAATAAATTAAGGGATCAGATCAATTATATTAGAGAACCATATTGGCGCTATTTGCAGATAACTTATCTGCCTACTTTGAAAGAAGTCAAAGACTACTGGGGATCAGTTCTTACATTTGAGCGGAACGATCCGAAAAAGAAATAAAAGCTAATCAATCCACGCCAGGATTTTTTGCTCCTGCGCGCCTAATCCTTCGATACAGAGCTTCAACCTGTCGCCTTTTCTGAGATAAGTTTGCGGCTCCATGTCGTGGCCACTGCCGAAAGGCGAGCCGGTGGTAATGATATCGCCGGGCTCCAGCGCCATATGGCGCGAGATATATGAAATCAGTTGCGGCACGCGATGCAGCATGGCCGATGTCGAGCTTGCCTGCACGCGCTTGCCGTTCAGCTCCGCCCAGATCGGCAGCGTGTGCGGGTCCTGGATCTCGTCCGGCGTCACCAGCCATGGGCCGAGTGGGCCGAAAGTGGGCGCACTTTTCGCTTTCACGAGTTGTCCCGTACCATTGATCTGCTCGCCGCGTTCGGTGATGTCGTTGCAGATGCAATAGCCCGCGACAAAATCATAGGCCTGCTCTTCGCGGATATGCGCGCCGCGCCGGCCGATGACGACAGCAAGCTCCACTTCCCAGTCGGTTTTCGGCGAGCCTTTCGGCAACATGACGGGATCGTGCGCGCCCATCAGGCAGGAGGGCGCCTTGTTGAACAGGATGGGCGCCGTGCACGGCTTTGCCACTTCGCCTTCCGTGTCCGCAGCCGTGCGCGGATAATTGCCCTCGACGCCGATGAAATTGCGCGTGCCGCCGACACAGGCGCCGAAGCGCACCGCGCCGTCGATCTTCGGCAACATTTCGACATCGAGCTTGCGGATCATATCCAGCATATCGGCGGACAGGCCGTGGCCGGCAAGATCGGGCACAAGATGCGAAATGTCGCGCAGATACCCGTCTTCGTCGATCAGGCCGGGCCGCTCGCCGCCATAGGAACCGAAACGCACGAGTTTCAATTTGGATCTCCGTTGAATGTCATGCCCGCGTAGGCGGGCATCTAGATCCCCGCTTTCGCGGGGATGACAATTTAAGATTCTTCGCTCCCGCCTTCGCTCTTGCGAGCTTCGGCGGGCTTGTATTCTAAGCCCTGCGTAGCTTTAGCGAAGCAGGGTCGCTCAGAATGACAATCATAATTGTAGTAAGAGTTTAGCTGAAAAGCGCAAGCTTTTCTTCGAAGCTGTAATCGGCGAGGTTGAAGCCCGTGGGATCGCGGCCTTCGGAAGACATTTTCAGGCCGGACTCGCCTTCTTCCACCGGCCACTCGCTCGCAAGTGCCGCCTGGATTTGCGGCAGGGATTGCGGCGGCGCTTTCACGGCTTTTTTCTCCTCCGCCGGGCGCGGATAATAATCCGTGGGCGATGCGACATCCGGAATATCGAGGAAAACGGGCTCGCCGTCGTCCTTGCCCAGCAGGCGGTCGACGGTTTCCTGCGCGAGTTCCTCTTCCTGCCGGGCGGGGCGCGGGAGAGGCTTCGGTTCTTTTGCCGCGCCATGCGCAAAGCTGCTCACCATTGCGGCAAGGCTAACGATGCGTTCTTCGAGATAGAGGATGGTGTCGACGACCTTGGCGACGCGCCGCCCGGTCATTTCCTGCAGCGAGCAGGCGACATAAATATTCGTCGCGTTGCGGTCGAGCTTGTCGCAGAGATCCATGCCAGCGCCTGTCTCGCGCAGCGCCCATGCGGCTTCCTGCACTTCCTCGGCGGCGGCGAGGATCTGCTGCGTTGCCTGCTCGGTCGAGTTTATGACGGTGGCAAGATCGTTATTGGCGCGGCCGACGCGGCCCGCCGCTTCCGTCTCGTGCCGCAGTTTCGAAAGATTGTCGTAGAGGCGGCCGATGGCGGCACCCATATCGTCCACATCGCGCGAGAGATTATTGTCGGGCGGCAGGATGACGCCGGAGAGCACATTTTCGAGCTTGGTAACGGCATCGAGAACGCTGATCGTGTCGGAAGCGCGATTGCGGCGCGCATATTCGTTCAAAAACCAGCGCCCGCGCGCCGTTTCCATGACGGCTGCGGCAATGGTCTCGTAATCTTCGTCCTTCATACTGGGTGGCAGGGATGACATGCAATTCGCCCGTAAAATCGAGGCTTCATTTTCCCGGGAATCCGTTAACAAACCGGTAATAAGTGTAAAGGAATTGGTTATCCCCACAGCTCCGATCGGGGCGGAAAAATGCTAGAGCCTTCAAATTGCAGGCCAAAATCGCGGTCTTGTTCGAGCAGGAGGGGGCCGTCGAGATCCACGAAAGCGGCATTTTGCGCCAGAAGCAGGGCAGGCGCCATGGCGAGCGAGGTGGCAAGCATGCAGCCGACCATAATCTGGAATCCTTGCTCCTTGGCCGCCTGCAAGAGGGCCAGGGATTCAGTCAAGCCGCCTGCCTTGTCGAGCTTGATATTGATGGCGTCGTAACGCGCGCGCAAATTCTGAAGCTGATGGCGGTCGTGCAGGCTCTCATCCGCGCAGACGGGAATGGGGCGCGGCAAACGGGCGAGTGCCTCGTCTCTCAACGCCGGGAAGGGCTGTTCGATCAGCACGACATTCGTTTCCATGCAGGCCTGAAGAAGCGGCGCGTAAAGGTCTTCGCTCCAGGCTTCGTTCGCATCGGCGATCAGCTGTGCATCGGGAAGGGCTTTGCGTACGGCATAAAGACGCTCGTCGTCGCCGATGCCGCCGAGCTTGACTTTAAGCAGCGGCCAGCCTGCGAGTGCGCGCGCGGCTGCATGCATCTCTTCCGGCGTACCCAATGAAATTGTGCGCGCCGTGGTGACGGTGTGCGGTTCGGGAAGCTTTGCCAGCTGCCAGACCCGTTTGCCGGATTTTTTTGCTTCAAAGTCCCACAAGACGCAATCGAGGCCGTTGCGCGCGGCGCCGGCGGGCAGGCGGGTCTGCAACTCCGCACGGGAGAGGCTGCTGTTTAGAGCTTCCGATTGCGAAAGAATGGCCTCAACCACGCCTTCCGGCGTCTCATTGTAATGGCGATAGGGCACGCATTCCGCCTGTGCCGTGATATCGCCCTCCTGCAGGGTTACGCGCACTACGGTCTGCACCGTCCGCCGCTCCCGCGAAATGACGAAAGCGCCCCGGATGGGAAACTGCTCGATGACGGCATTAACCCTTATAACCACTATTCTTTTACCCGCTTTGCCTGAAAGGATTTTCTGCGTTAGACCGTTCTGATGGCAGGTTTTACCCTTAATCTCAAGGACGGCCGGGCGCAGGCACTATTCGAGGGCAGCCTCGATATGGAAGCGGCCGAGACGCTCTATAAAGAGCTCGAAGGCTTGCCGCGCGAGCTTAAAGGCGCGCGCGAGCTGACATTCGATCTCTCCCAAATCAAGCGGCTCGAGCCGAATTGCGCTTTCCTTCTTCTCGAAGCTGCCAAAAAGCTTGGCGCGCAGAAGGTCAAGACCGCTTTTGCAGGGGCAACGCCCGATCAGGAAAGTCTGCTCAAGGCGCTGGCCGGGAAATCCCTCCCCGAATTAAAACGAGAAGAGCAGGAGCCGGTAACCATCATTTCGCTGATCGGCGATCTTGGGAAGTCGGCAATTGAACTCGGCCATGACGGTCTCGAAATCCTGAGCTTCTTCGGCGATGTCGTCATTAGCCTGTGGCATGTGATCAAACGGCCGGAGCGGTTGCGTGTCATTTCGATCGTCACTCATATCGAGCGCGCCGGGCTGCAAGCCGTGGCCATTGTAGGCCTGATGTCGTTTCTTATCGGCGGCATCGTCGCGCAGCAGGGTGCCTATCAGCTGCATAAATACGGCGCCGACCTGCTTGTCGTTAATCTTGTCGGCATACTGATCCTGCGCGAGCTTGGTGTGCTGCTGGCCGCGATCATGTTCGCGGGCCGCCTGGGCTCAGCCTATACGGCGGAGATCGGCTCGATGAAAATGCGCGAGGAGGTGGATGCCATGCGCGTCATGGGCCTCGATCCCATCGAGGTGCTGGCCGTGCCGCGCCTGCTGGCGCTGATCATCGCGCTGCCGCTCGTGACGATCCTGAGCGATCTTGCCGCACTCTTAGGCGGCATGCTGGTGTGCTGGGGTTATGTCGGCATCGAGCCTGCGGGTTTCCTTTCGCAACTTGAATCGACGGTGCCGGTGCGCCATGTCTTCATAGGCCTCGTCAAGGCGCCGTTCATGGCGATCATTATCGGTGTGATTGCCTGCATCGAGGGTTTGCGCGTGCGCGGTTCTGCGGAAAGCTTGGGCGCGCAGACCACGGCCTCGGTGGTGAAGGCGATTTTCATGGTGATCGTCGCCGACGGTATTTTCTCGATGATCTTCACGGCCATGGATCTGTAATGGCCGAAGCCGCGTCCAAAAAACCCATCATTCGCGTGCGCGGCCTCACAGTGGGTTTCGGCGACAAGACCATTCTGGAAAATCTCGATCTCGACGTGCCGGAAGGGCAGGTGCTCGGTGTCGTCGGTGCCTCGGGAACGGGAAAATCGGTGCTGCTGCGCGCCATCGTCGGCCTGCTGCCGCGCCGTGCCGGAAAAGTGGACGTGTTCGGCATCGATCTCGACGACCCACAGCGCAATATCCACCGCGACGTGGAGCGGCGCTGGGGCATCCTGTTCCAGCAGGGCGCGCTGTTCTCATCGCTGACGGTCAAGCAGAACGTCCAGGTGCCGATACGGGAATATTTTCCTGAAATCGAGGAAAGCCTGCTCGACGAACTGGCGCGGATGAAAATTGCTCTTGTCGGCCTGCCGGAGGATGCGGGCGAAAAATTCCCCTCCGAGCTTTCGGGCGGCATGACGAAACGTGCGGGCATTGCCCGGGCGCTGGCGCTGGATCCTGATATCCTGTTCCTGGACGAGCCGACCTCGGGCCTCGACCCCATTTCAGCGGGCGAATTCGACCGGCTGATCGCCAATCTCCAGAAAACGCTTGGGTTGACGGTTTTTATGGTCACCCACGATCTGGACAGTCTGGCGACGATTTGCGATGCGATAGCGGTGGTTGGGGACAAGCATATTCTGGTGCATGGCACCATGAAGGACATGCTGGCTTTCGACCACCCCTGGGTAAAGGCCTATTTCGCCGGTCCCCGCGCCCGTGCTATCGAAGGCCTTGGAGTAAAGGACTGAAATGGAAACGCATGCCAACAGCCTCAAAGTCGGGGTTTTCGTGCTGCTTACGCTGACGGTTGGCGTTCTGTTCGCCATCTGGCTTGCGCGCGCGGGCAGTGGCGGGCCGAGAAAGGAATTTTTCGTCGTTTTCAACGGTTCGGTGCAGGGGCTCGACAAGGATTCCTATGTGCTTTTCAATGGCCTGCGCGTGGGCACGGTGGCCGAGATCGGCATCAACCCGGGCAATACCAGCGAGGTGCGCGCGCGCATCTCTGTCGACGCCATGACGCCCGTCAAGCGCGATTTAACCGTGCGCCTGACCTATGCGGGGCTGACAGGCGTTGCCTCCGTCGAGGTCACCGGCGGGCGGCCCGGCAGCGAGCCCTTGCTGCCAGGTGCAGACGGCGTACCGCCGACACTCTATGCCGAGCGCTCTTTCGTGCAGAACCTGCTGGAAAGCGGCTCGGAAACGCTGGGCAATATCAACGAGGTGGTGCGGAAGATCAACCGTTTCGTCGACGACAATGCAGGGCCGTTGACGGACACGATTGCCGACCTGCGCATTGCTGTCCGCAATATCAAGGATATAACCGAGCAGGCGCGCGCCAACGGCCTGGTTGACAATCTCAACGCGGCGGCCGAATCCTTCCGCCGCATGTCCGATACATTAGACAAGCGCGTAACCGTGATCAGCGGCGATATCTCGCGCTTCACCAACAAGGGGTTGAAGGAGCTGGAAGGGCTGATCTCGGACGGCCGCAAGACCCTCTCCTCGATCGACGAGGCGGTGCGCGAGCATAACCGCAATCCGCAAGACCTGATTTTCGGCCGCCCGGCCGTGCCGACATATAAGGGACATTGATGCAACGCGTTTCGACAAGCGCTCTCGTTCTGGCCAGCACGCTGGCGCTCTCCGCCTGTTCGGTCGGCAGCCTGTTCGCGCCGCCCGAATCCAAGACCTATGACCTGACGACGCCGCAGGATTTGAACAAGGCGCGCGCCATGCGCGGCATCCAGCCTGAGCGTTCCAGAACCGACAGCGCTGCGCTGGCTCGATTCCGACCATATGGTCGTGAAACCGAATGCGGCCGAGATCAATTATTTCGGCGAGGCGCAATGGTCGGACCGCCTGCCGCGGCTGGTGCAGGCGCGGCTGATCGAGACGCTCGAGCGCACCGGCCGTTTCCGCGCGGTAAGCCGCCCCGGCTCCGGTCTCGATCCCGATTATCAGGTTATTGCCGACATCCGCCATTTCGAGGTGAATGCGGCAGCGCCTGCCGAAGCCTATATCAGCATCGCCGTGCGGCTTGTGCCTGCAAGTTCGGGCCGCAGCACGGCACAGCGTATATTTGAAAAACGTATTCAGCTCGCCCATGGTGTGGACGCACCGAATGCAGCCGTAGCGCTGAATGTGATACTAGGTGAAGTGTTAAGCGACATCGCGCAATGGGTGGCGGCGCGCTAAAAGATCGCCCGATCATGGGCGGATTGAATTTTAGCTAATTGGTGAAAGCATGAGCGATCACTAACGAATGAATAGGCCATGCCATAAGAATGAGAATGGCTGGTAAAAGAGTCAGAGCAATTGAAAAAATCAAACCCATGCAGAATATTTTCGCGCGCAGAGGTTGTGTTAGATCCGTCTTGCCTTCGCTCCACAGGATCTCGGTAATCCAACCCAAGGTATAAAAAATATTTGCAGCGATGCCGTAACTTACAGAAGCAATGATAAGCAAAATTGGCTCTATGACATCTTCACCTGAGGCGACATAGTAGCTCCCAACCCATTCTATTAGGGATAGAGATAGGAGCCCGGTCGCAAAAAGAGCGAGATTGTAGGGAATACGCCGGACTTCCCACCACGCAATTGCGTCATAAGGCTGTTTCATATTTTAAATTTGTCAGCCGAAGCGGCCAGCCGCATGCGCGAGCAGGGTATAGACCTTGCCGGTTTCGGACAGCAGATAATTCATGCTTGCCGAGCCGTCCTGGTCGTTACGGCTGACATCCGCAAGCAGCGCTTCGTAATCGCGGATGTAGTCATGCACCGCCTTTTCGAATTCGGGATCGCTGCATTTGTCGCGAACCTGCGAAAAGGTCATGCGGCCCGCGGGCGTGTAGAGATTTTCGCTGGGCGGCCTGTGATCGTTATCGCGGTAGCGTTCCCAGAAGGTGCGCAACGTGCCGGGATTGACGGCGCGGCTGATATCCGCCGACAGCGGTGCGAGCGCATCGGCATTGCCGGAGGACGGACGATCGAATCTACGGCCTTCTTCGGCGGAAGCGCGGCTTAAAAGATCACGCAGCCAGCCACCGCCACCATTGGCGGACGAGATTTGCGTATTCTGCACAGCCGGTTGTCCGTTGCCATTGCCGTTATTGTTCGGGCGGCGCTGCGGCACGGTTTCGTCGATGCGGTTACGCGTCAGGCGCGCTTCCGGCACGATGGGGTTGGGACGCTGGGCACGCGGCGGCGCTTCAGGTTTCGGGCGTTCGCGATATGACGCCTGTTCGGACGTGCGAGCATTGCGGATCGTGGGCGCTATCGCAGGTGCTGGCGATGACACGTCGATGCTCGAGCGATGGCGCTCGACGACACGGCCAAGATGATTCAGCGCTTCCACCTGGTCGGTGATGACGCGGGTAAGCTCGCCCGTCACTTCCTGCGTTTCGCGCGGTAGCTCGGCCATGCCGCGCTTGAGTTCGGCATAGGTGTCGTGAAGCTCGGCGCGCAGCTCTCCCGCGATCTGGCGCATTTCATCCGACGTCTTCGCGAATTTCTGCGTGGCGTGGGTCATGACGTCGCCGAGATCCTGTGTCAGTTGCGAATAGGTCTGGCGCGCGATTTCGCTGGCGCGTTGCGCCTCGGTGTCGGCCGTGATCTGCAACTTGTCGGCCTGCTCCAAGATGACGTCGGTCGACATGTTCGCAGCCTGCGACAGGAAATTGCCAACTTCCTTCGCCTTGCTTTCGGCCTGCAGGAGCGATTCCTCGATCAGCTTGCTGTAGCCGCGCATCAGCGTGTCGATCGTGTTCGACTTAGAGACGAGGGTGTTTGCCAGCGTCTCGAGCGCATCGCTGCGATCGACCAGCACTTTCTCGACCTGCACATGCGACGTGCCGATATTTTTCAGCATGCCTTCGAGCGCGTCCGTCTGCAGCGTGAAACGCTCCGTCAGTTTCGTGATGTTGTCGAGCACCCCGCCTGCAACTGCCTGCAGGCTGAAGATATCGTGCCCGAGCTTCTCGTTGGCGGCAGTCGCGCCCGTCTCCAGCTTGTCGACCGCGTTCTGCAGACCGACGACATGTTGGCCGAGTTCGCCGGAGGCGAAATTGAGGTTTTCGTTCGCCTGCGCGACGAGATTGCCGATAAGCTGATTGGCCTTGCCGACCTCGCTGATAACGGTGCCGAGTTCGGCCGCCACCTGATGCTGCGTGCTGCGCAGGGTTTCGACCGCGTTACCGGTGCGCGCGACGATGGTCTCACGCAGCGTGTCGCCGGATTCAGACAGCGATTTGACGAGCGTGTCTTTGTGGTCGCGGATAAGCGAGGAGAGGTCGTGTCCCTTTTCCGTGAGCGCCACCGTAACGACGCTGCCGGCATCGGAAATTTCCGCCGTGATCTGGTGCGCGTGATCTTCCAGCGCGGCGAGGAAGTTGTTGCCTTTCTCGCCCAGCAGCAGCGCGAATTCTTTCGATTGCGCCATGATGGTCTTGGTGAGTTCCTCGGCTTTCGATTGCAGGAGGTTTGCGACCTCGAGCCCGCGCTCGGCCAGAAGATGGGCGACGGCTTCGCTGCGTACGCTGAGGGCGCGGTCGACCGTATCGATCCTCTGCATGAGTTGCGTCACCACGGATTCGCCGGCCGTGGTCAGGCTGTTGGCGAGATTGTCGATCTTGCCCTCGCGCAGGAGAGTTTCGATCGATGCGACCGAATTTTGCAGCTTGCCGGTGAGGGTTTCGACCCGGTTGCCTAGCTGCAATTCGATGGCTTTCGTGCGGTTCTCGATCAGCAGGTTGAGCGCCTTGCCGCGCTCGTCCAGCGCATAGGAGACATTCGTGATCTGCCCGTCCACGATCTTGCTGAGCGTTGCCGACTGGTTGCCGAAGGCCTGGTCGAGCGCCTGCAATTTGTGTTCGAACGTGCCGCTGAGCGACTGCGTGTGCTGCTGCAGGCGGCCTTCGAAGCCGTTATAGGCGCCGCTGAGGGATTCGCCGTATTGCTGCAGGCGGTTGCCAAAGCCGGTGAACACGCCGTCGAGCGATGCGATGCGCTGCTCGAGCTGCGTCTCGAAGCCCGAGAACTGGTTGCCGAGCGTGCCGGTGACGCGCTCGATATGGCCTGCGAAATGCGTATCGAGGCCCTGCAGGTTCTGCTCGAGCGAGGAGAGGGCGTTTTGCAGCCTGAGGCCGATCTTCTGATCGAACACGCCGATTTCGGTATCGATCGTCTGCGTTGCCTCGGAAGCGCGCGCGGCAATCGCCGCAATGCGATCGTCGACCGAATGCTCCAGCGTGCGCGCATGTTCGGTGAGCGTCTGCGACAGCGCCTGGCCCTTGGTGCCGATGACATTGTCGATGGATTTGAGCTGCTCGTCGAGCGAGGCCGTGACCTTGCCGCGGCTATCCTCGACGGCTTCCGCGAATTCCGTGGTGGCCGTGCCGAGCGCCTGCGTTACTTTCAGGCCGACGCCTGCGATCTTGCGCTCGATGTCATGGCCGGTGCTTTCGATCTGCTCGATCAGCGCCGTGCCGTTGCCCATCAGCACGGTTTCGAGGCCGCCGCGCGTCTGCTGCATCGCCGTGATCAGCGTTTCGCTCTGCTGCTGCATGGATTTCGTGAGATTGCCCGAAATATCCTGCAGGTTGTCGACCAGCGCCGATTTGTGCAGGTCTATGGAGCCCGAGAAATTCCTCGCCGTTTCGGCGAAGGTGCTGGCAAGCGCGCCACCATTATGCTGCAGCTCGGAAATCATCGTGCTGCTGATATTCTGCAAGGTCTGCGCGACATTCGCCGTCTCGGTGCCGAGCTGGGAAGCGAGATTTTCCGCGGTGACGTCGAGCGATTTGCTGACCTGCGCCGCCTTGGCGGTGAAGGCGTCGATCAGTTCGAAACCGGTCTTGCCAATGGCTTCGTGCACTTCGCGGCCGCGCGTGGTGATCGCTTCGCCGATCGTGTCGCCCACGGTGGTCAGCATGGTCGGGATTTCGTTGGTGCGCTGCGCCAGCGCATCGGTCGCCGCACTCAGGGCGGCCGCGATATTCGCGGTCTCCGTATTGAATTGTCCGACCAGGCCTTCAGATGTGGCGGACAAGGTATTGCTGACTTCGGCCGCTTTGGTGGTGAAGGTCTGGTTCAGCTCGAGCCCGGTCTTCTCGATGGCTTCATTCACCTCCTTGCCGCGGTCGCCGATGGCGTCGGCGATGGAGAGGCCGACGGTCGAGAGCGTCGACTGGATTTCGTCGGCGCGGTGCGTGAGCAATTCGGTAATCGCCTGGCTGCTCGCGGACAGTCTGTGGGTAAGCAAATCGCTGGCATCGTTCAGGCGTGCCGTGACCACATCGCTTGTGGAGCTGAGTTTTTCGATCAGCTCGCCGCTGCGCTCGGTGATGGCGGTGATCATGGTTTCGCCGGTGCTGCCGAGCGAAGAGATAATGAGTTCGCCACGCTCGCCCAACGAACGCATGACGCGCGCGCCGGCTTCCGAGACGGAAAGGGCGATGCGCTCGGCGCTGGTGTCGAGATCGCGCGCAACGGCTTCGTGCGCGCCGGAGATGACGGAGCGGATGCGGTCGGCATTGGTGACGATGGCTTCGCGCTGCGCAACCAGTTCTTCCACCATGGCGCGGATGCGCAGCTCATTGTCGTTATAGGAACGTTCGAGCGCGTTGACCTCGCTCTGCACCAGCGTCTCCAGTTCGCCGGCGCGCGCTACCGCGCGCTCGATGCCGTCGCCGAGGGCGGCCACTTCGCGGCGGACGATCTGGCCGACATTGACGATGCCTTCCTGCACCAGCGCCTCGGGTTCGGCGAGCTGCATGGCCGTGCGCGTCAGCTCGCGCGAGACGAGGCGCATTTCGCGGGCGCGGTAAATGAAATTGCCGAGGATGAAGAACAGCACCGGCGGCGTAAAGGCGAGCAGAAGCCTGGTCAGGAAGATTTGCGCATCCTGCGGCGAAAACACGCCGTTGAAAATCTGCTCCATGTTCAGACCCGAAAACGGATTCACGAACCACAGGCAGGCGCCGATCCACACGGCAGAAAGCAGAAGAGCATTCCAATAGGGGGAGGAGGAAATCTTTTCGGCGCGCACATGCGTCCGGCCATAGCGGCGGTCATCGTTGGCGGCGGGGAAGGACGGCGCGATCATATCCTCTTGCGAGAGGGCGCGCATCTCGGGCATATCGCCGTTTTCGAGACTGTCTTTCGCGAGATCCTCGAAGCTGAGCGCTTGTTCGACCGCCAGTTCGGCTGCGATGCGCGTTGCGTCCTTAGGTCCTGAACCTGTTTGCGACTTCTGTACCATCTACTCGTCCCCGCTTGCCACGTCCTTTGCCGGCAAGGGCGCAAGCCGTTGCCAGGAAATTCCACCGATCATAGTTATTCTGCCCGCCTGCGAAAGTTGAAAGATCAAATTTTACTCATTTATAAGTTATTAACCTTAATAACAAAAATTGGACTTCCTGTCGAGATGTCAATAACTTAGCTGATTCTGCCAATTCGGGAGCGCTTAAACCCTTATTTTATTGATACTTTGAAGGGGCCATCAAAACCGTACAAATAATTGTGCGCATAAAGTGTAGGGGTATCGGGTGCCAAGCAACCCCTTCTTAAAGAGACTCGCTTTATTGTCGTCTAAGTAGAACTACGCGAGGGGCGGGGGCCATGGGCGCGGTATCGATCCAATCCATTGAGCAGCTTGAAGATGCGGATTTCGCGGCAGCGGATCTGCCGGTGCTCGATCTTGCCTATCTGCGCCAGCAGACCTACGGCAACGCCGCGCTGGAAATCGAAATGCTGGAGCTGTTCCTGCGCCAGTCCGACAATCTCCTCAATGAGCTTGCCGGCAGCGGGCGTAAAGAGTGGCGTATTTATGCGCGCGTGCTGAAAAGCTCGGCGCATAGTATCGGCGCGCTCGCGGTTGCCAATATAGCCTCACAGGCGGAAGGAGTGTGCGACAAGGCGCCAGCCCGCATGGAGGCTCTCCTCAAAAGTTTGGAAAGCGCCGTTCGCAAAACGAACGAGCACATCAGGCAACACCTGAAGGCGGATTTTGTGAGGGCGTAGGTTTCAGGCGGAGGATTTTTTTGACTGCGTCAACGATGGCGGATCGGTCAGCGATATTTTAAATTTTCTGTATTTTTCTTGTTTGAACATGTCATCCTTGTAAGGATCATGAGGCTTTCTTGTTTCGTCATAATCTTTTGCGGGAATAACGGTTGCTTGAACGATGCCATTTACGTTTTTTACCAAAATAACCGGATGTTTTTTCCCATCGGGGCTATCGAAAATAAGAGCGGGAGTTCTGTTAGGTTGTTTTATGACAATTTTTATGCCGGTTACGAGAGCCTCATATATGTTGTGAAGAAGGATTCCATCCAAGCCGTACATTAGTTCCAGCGCCATGTTGGCCAATGGCCTTTCGGCGAGTTGATCGAATAATTCTTTATTGCAACTGACGGCAATTTTTCCCTCGACCAGATAGGCCAGCGGTCCGGCGGTTAATACAAGGCGGGTGGTAACGATAGAAGGTTGTTGCGGTGCTTGTCGGGCTTGGTCGAAACGGAGACTGTCCTTGAATGGAATATCGCGCGATGAGGCTGGAAGCAGGGCGCTGGAAAGATAGGGCATGATAAGACCTCTTAGCCACACTATTTTTGAATCTGTACCGCCTTGACCAGGTCATCAGGTGCGCGGCCGACCGTGATGGGAAATTGTTTGGCGCTCTTATAAATCTGGTCGATCTTGACCAGATTTAATTGGTTCATGCGTACGATTGCAACGCTGCCGTTGTTCACGATCAGGTTGATGTCGCCAAAATTGATATGCAAAAATAAAGAGGGGCTTTTTTTACTCTCTTGATAGAACTTCAGAAATGTATCGTAAATTTGATTCATGCTCAGGCCATTGATGCCCTTTTTTACTTCTTCGGCTAAGCCGGATGGAGATAGATTTGCTAATTTTCCGCCAACTAGAAGATTGAGGACCTCCTTATCGAAGAAGATTTCCTTGTAGGTTTCTTCATTGCCTCGTTTTTCATACCGGACGAAATGCGCCTTACCGCTATCTCCTACGGCAAAACCCGTGCCGATAGATGTTGGCTGAATCTGATGCTGGCCTGCGTTTAAATTAAATATTTTAGACGATGCGATTTTATGGGAAGTTGCCAGGGCGGTCTTAAGAATATGAGACATGAAACCCCCTAAAATTTTTCAATTCATATACGACGTCTTCGAATTCAACGAACATAATTAGCGAAAAGAGGTCATATGGACAATGCCAATTCCGTCATTATAACAAAGCCATGCCCAAGATCACTTTCATCGCCGCCGACAATACAACCTATGATGTCGAAGCCGAGGCGGGTTCAACCGTCATGGAGGCGGCAATCCGCAATCTCGTGCCCGGCATCGAGGCCGAATGCGGCGGCGCCTGCGCCTGCGCGACCTGCCATGTGCATGTCGACGACAAATGGACCGACACGGTCGGCAAACCACAGCCGATGGAAGAGGATATGCTTGATTTTGCCTATGACGTGCGCCCCACCTCGCGCCTCTCCTGCCAGATTAAAGTGAGCCCGGAGCTTGATGGCCTGATCGTGCATGTGCCAGAACGGCAGGCATGAGCGCGTCTCCCATCAATACGGATGTCGTGATTATCGGCGCGGGCCCTGTCGGGCTCTTTGCCGTGTTCGAGCTTGGCCTGCTCGATATCAAGGCGCATGTGATCGACATTCTCGACAAGCCGGGCGGACAGTGCGCCGAGCTTTATCCCGACAAGCCGATCTACGACATTCCCGGCTGGCCCATCATCAACGGGCAGGACCTGGTCGATAAGCTGATGGCGCAGATCAAGCCGTTTTCGCCTGTCTTCCATCTCGGCGAGATTGTGCAAAAGCTGGAAAAACTTCCCGACGGCCGCTTTCGCCTGGAAACCGATGCCGGGAAAATTTTCGAATGCAAGACGGTGGTGATTTCGGCGGGCGGCGGCGCGTTCCAGTCGAAGCGGCCGCCGGTGCCGGGCGTCGAGGCCTATGAAGGTAAAAGCGTTTTCTATGCGGTGCGCAATCGCGAAAGCCTGCGCGGTAAAACCATTCTTATTGCCGGCGGCGGTGATTCCGCGCTCGACTGGACGCTGAACCTGCACGACATCGCAAAACGCGTAACACTGGTGCACCGGCGCAGCGAATTCCGCGCACATCCGCACAGCGTCGCGCAGATGCGGGAGCTGGCAAAAGCCGGGAAGATCGATTTCAAAATTGGTCAGATCGCATCGCTCGAAGGCGCAAACGGCCAGATAAGCGCTGCGCATATAAAAGGCGACAAGGAAAATTTCATCTTGCCCTGCGATACCATGCTCGCTTTCTTCGGGCTTACGATGAAGCTCGGGCCTGTCGGCGAATGGGGGCTGGACTCAAAAGACGGGCTGATTGCCGTCGATACGGAGAAATTTCAAACATCCGTGCCGGGCGTGTTTGCCATCGGCGATATCAATACCTATCCCGGCAAGCTGAAACTGATCCTCTGCGGTTTTCACGAAGGCGCGCTGATGGCGCAAGGCGTGCGCAAGATCTGCTTCCCCGATACGCGCTACGTGTTCCAGTACACGACATCTTCGACAAGCTTGCAGAAGAAATTGGGTGTGGGGTCGTAACTAAATAATGTCATTCTGAGCAAAGCGAAGAATCTCGATCCATGATGCAGGAGATCCTTCGCTGCGCTCAGGATGACATTACAGCGGAAGTTAGAATTCTTCCGTTGCTCTCAAAACGAGTGTGATGCCCGCATGTTTTTCGATTTTGCCCCAGGATGTGTCGAACCCCAGCGCGCATAAGGTTGCGGGCGGAAAATGCGCAGGCTGTTCGCGCCTGCCGGAAAAATAAACGGCCAGTGCGTGCATGCCGGGATTATGCCCGACGATCATCAGACTTTGGATCGCGTCATCGGCAGACAGGATAAGAGCCAGCAATTCATCGAGGCTCGCATTGTAAATTTCCGGACGCGGCTCTTCGTCGAGCCGGTCGCCGAAAGCAAGTTTTATTTGCGATAATGTCTGCATGGTGCGCCGTGCCGGCGAGACGAGAATTTGCTGCGGCGTTAAATTTTTTTCTTTCATGTAAAGGCCGAGCTGCTGTGCGTCGATGCGGCCTTTGGGCGTGAGCGCCCGCCCGAAATCCTTTTTGCCGTGACCGTCTTCCGCCTGCGCATGGCGGACAATGAAAAGTTGCCTCATGCGGCAATGACGCCGCCGATTGGTTAAAACTTCGCGAATTTTTCGTGGCCTCTTTTTGAGGCGGCAAATTCTGCGCAGCATGGAAGAGCCGGGCATCTCCTGCCTGTCGGCCGCATAGTTAACATATAGTTAAGTCATTGATAAATATGAGAATTTAAGTTTGGCACGCACATTGCATTTATTCCTGTGAGCATGCCGTTACGGCGTTTTGAGGAGAAGTAACATGGGTATATTTGGTGCACTTTCGACAGCGGTGTCCGGTCTGCGTTCGCAATCTTACGCGATCGAGAATATTTCCGGCAATATTGCGAACTCGCAGACGACGGGTTTTAAACGGGTCGACTCCTTCTTCTCCGATCTCGTGCCCGATACCGGTTCGGCCCGCCCGATTTCAGGTTCCACAGTGGCGCTCGGCCGCTCGACGCTTGCCATTCAGGGCGACCTGCAGAGCAGCGGCGTCAAGACGAATATGGCGATCAACGGCGCGGGCATGTTCGTGATCGACAAGCAGGTCGGTACCAGCGACGGCCGTCCGCTTTTCTCCGGTGTCGACATCTATACGCGCCGCGGCGATTTCCAGGTCGACCGTTACGGTTTCCTCGTCAATGGCGCCGGCTACTTTCTGAAAGGCTTGCCGATCGATCCCTCCACGGGCAACACGACCGGCTCGGTGCCGCAAGTGATTCAGGTCGCGACCGACTTCCAGGCCGCAAACCCGACAACGCAGATCGATTATCGCGCCAACCTTGCGAAAATTCCGATCACCGCCAATTATCAGGCCTCGAGCCCGGGCAGCGAACTTCTGCAGATCGCCGATTATCCCTCAAACGGCAATCCTCGCGTCACATCTTATGCCGGTGAGGCTTCGACCATCACCGCGGCGAATGCCTATGTCAATATAGACCTTACAACTGATGCCGGCGATCAGGTCGAATTCGATATTGCTTATGGCGCAACAACCGCAACTATCACTCTTGATCGCGCAGGTTCGGGCGGCGGCGGCGCCGGCGCCGGCAACATCTATGATATTGCCGAAGCAATTGCTGAAATCCAGTTTCAGGCCGATGCGGCTTTCGGTGCAGGCGTCCTAACCATTGGTCAATCGGCAGGGAAACTGACATTTACCGCCGACAATGCCGCCGCAACACAGTTGACAGTCGATAATGTGGTCGCAACCAGCATGGCCGGCGCTCCGCTTGTCGCTGATCTTGGTATCAGCAACCCGACGACAACCGGGCAGACGGATACAGGTGTGGAGCCTGGCGATGGCATCGTGCTTGGTTCCGATGCGTCCGATTTTATCTCCCAGTCGGTCGAAGGCGGCGGTATTTCCGTATTCGACAGCCTCGGCTCGACAGTGAACATGCAGTTCCGCTGGGCCAAGATCGACGGTACGTCCGGCGCCGAAATCTGGAACCTGTTCTATCTCGAAGATTCGAATGCGGGCGCCGCCGATGTCGCATGGCGGAACGTCGGCGTCGAATATACTTTTAATTCGCAAGGCCAATTGAACCCGGCCGTCCTGTCGACCACGATCAGCAATCTAACCATCGACGGTACAGTAGTGGGCGATGTCACCATTCAGCACGGCGAGAACGGGTTGACGCAATTCCAGGATCCGAACGGTACCGCGCAGCTCACCAGTCTCGATCAGAACGGTTATCCGGCGGGCCAGCTTGCTTCGATTGCGGTCGAAGACGGCGGTGCGCTGATCGGCACCTACAGCAACGGCCGCAACCAGAAGCTGGCGCAGGTCGTGCTTGCCGACTTCAAGGGCCTCAACTTCCTGCAACGCCTGGACGGCGGCGCCTATGCGGTGACGCAGTCTTCCGGCGCACCCATTCTGGGCGCCACCGGCGCGGTGGTCGGCGGTTCGATCGAGGCATCCAACACGGATATCGCCGACGAATTCACGAAACTGATCGTGACGCAGCAGGCTTATACCGCCAATACCCGTATTATTTCGACCAGCAACGACATGTTGCAGGAAGCATTGAATATGGTGCGCTAACAGGCGCTCGTTTTCTGACTGAAGGTTAGTACATGGGTCTTTCATCTGCAGTCGGCACGGCGCTCGCGGGTCTGCGGCTTGCGCAAAGCGGGCTCGACTATGTCGCGCAGAATATTTCGTCGGCCAATGTGCCGGGCTACACCCGCAAGGTTCTGCAGCCCACCGCGCGCGTGGCCGGCGAAAAGGTTATCGGCGTTGCGTCGCAGTCGGCAACGCGCGTTCTCGATGAACTGCTGCAAAAGCAGTTGCGCCGCGAATCCTCCGGCGCGGAATATACCAAGGTCAATTCGACTTATCTCGACCGTCTCGATGCGCTTTACGGCCCGCCCGGAAGCACTTCGGCGCTCGATTCCATTTTCTACGGGTTTACGGGCTCCCTGCAGGATCTGGCGACAACCCCTGAATCGCCGCAGGCGCAGAGCGCCGTGCTGGAAAAAGCAAGATTGCTGACCGGCCGCATCAATGGCCTGTCAAGCGATATCCAGACTATGCGCGCCGAAGTCGAGCAGGGCATTGCGGATGGTGTGGCGCAGGCCAACGATCTTCTCGATCGTTTGCAAAAAACAGATCAGCAGATCGTGGCCGCCTCCGTCGGTTCGGCCGAGCCTGCCAATCTTCTCGACCGGCGCGACCAGATCCTCAACAGTCTCGCGCAACTGATGGATCTGAGAATCATCAGGAATAACGACAATTCCGTCACGCTATATACCGGGTCGGGCGCGTTGCTCTATGATCGCCAGCCGGCCACTCTGACATTCGACGCGAGATCGGACCTGACGCCGCAAAGCCTTTACAGTTCGGATTCGTCGGAGCGCAGCGTCGGTACGATTACATTGCACACGCCAAGCGGTTATACGAGCGACCTGATCGCCCAGAATGCGTTCCGCTCCGGCAGCATTGCCGCCTATATCAATCTGCGCGACGAAACTTTGGTACAGGCACAAGCGAATCTGGATGAACTTGCAAGCAGCATGGCGCTTGCCTTGAGCGCGCAGACACAGACATCGAGCAGTGTTACGGCTCTCGGCCTTAATGGCCGGCAGATCGATGTCGCAAATCTGCAACCAGGCGACTCGATCACGGTTTCCGTCACCAGCGGCGGCGTGCCGCGCACCGTGACGATCGTGCGCGTCGACGATCCGAGCCTGTTACCGATTTCTGCCGAAGATGTTGCCGGAACGAGCGGCGAAGTTTACGGCGTCAGTTTCACAAATCTGGCGACGGCGGCAACCGATATCGACACTATCCTGGGCGGCGGCTTTACGGTTACCAATCCGTCGGGAACATTGCTGAATATTCTGGACGACGGCGGTGCCGGGACAACCGATGTCACGGCATTGAGCGGACGTATTACGGCAACCGGGCTGGACGGCGGCAATGCCGCACTTTCTTTCTTCGTGGATTCCGGCGCTTCGCCTGCAACCTATTCCGCCAATCTCGAAAGCGGCACGCAGAAGCTCGGCTTTTCTCTGCGTATGGCCGTCAACACCGATCTGCTGGCCGATCCCACGCGCCTGGTGAATATGGGTACCGGCACCTACAACGCGGGCGATCCGACGCGGCCGCAAGCCATTCTCGACCGCTTCACCGACCTTGCCATCTACTTTGCCCCGTCATCGGGCCTCAATGCCAATGCCGTACAAAGCACGGTTGCATCCTACATGCAGCGCATCGTGAACAATGTCGGCCAACAGGCTGCGACTGCCCAGCAATTGCAGGAAGGGCAGGAAATCATCGTCAACGGGCTACAGGAACGTTTCGACGAATCTTCCAGCGTGAATGTCGACGACGAAATGGCGCGCCTGATTGAGCTGCAGCAGACCTATCAGGCCAGCGCACGCATTCTGACGGTTGCGAACGCCATGCTGCAAGAGCTGATGAATACGTTTTAATAGGGTGAGAAAATGAGTGTTGGTGCTTTAACATCCACAGGCGTGCTTCGCCAGCTTGCCGTTATGCGCAAGCAGCTTGACCTGCTGCATCAGCAACTCGGCACCGGCAAGAAGGCGACGAATTACAAAGATCTTGGTGTGCAGCGCTCCGTTTCGCTGAACGCGCGGGCCCGCATCGAGGCAATCGGCGCTTTCCAGCAGAGCATCGAGACGACGGATCTGCGCTTCAACGTGATCCACACCACGCTCCAGCGCCTTAGTGCCATTTCCGATGAGCAGCGCGGACAGAATCTGGATACGTCCTATTCGGCCGCCGACGGTGCGCAGACGCTGATTCAAAAATCGGCGCGGCAGCGGCTCGACGAGGTTTTGAGCCTTTTGAACCAGGATACTAATGGCCGCCATCTGTTTTCCGGCCGCGCCACCGATAAGGATGCGACGCTGAGCGTTACGGAAATTCTCGACGGCGATCCGCCGCTCGAAGGTCTCAAGGCCGTCATCGAGGAGCGGCGGCGGGCGGATATGGGATCGGACAATCGTGGGCGTCTTGCGATCACTTCTCCTTCGCCCGGGCAGGTGCGTCTTGCCGAAACAAGTGCCGGCGTTTTTGGTTTCAAGATTTCCGCCGTCACTGAATATTTTTCCAATGCCACGGCGACACCGAATAGCGGGCCGCCACCACGCATAGATTTCGCCTTTACCGGCGTGCCGGTGAATAATGAAACTGCGCAGATCGTCCTCAACTTGCCGGACGGTAGCTCGACGACCATGACGCTGAAAGCGACAACGTCGGCGACGCCGGGCCCCGGCGAATTCACGATCGGAGGCGATGCCGCGGCGACCGCGGCAAATTTCCAGACCGCTCTCGATGCACAACTGCAAGATCTCGCCAAGATCAAATTGCGCGCGGCATCGGCGCTGAAATCTTCCAGCGATTTCTTCAATGTAAGCGCAGCGCAGGCCCCGCAACGCGTCAATATCGTCACCACGCCGGAAGCCGCCACAAGCCTGCGCGATGGCGACAGTTATGGTGCGGCCTATGCGGTTGCGACCGCGCAGCCGGAAATTCTCGGCGATAGCGGAAATGGGAGCGCCATCGTCGCTGCCGACAGCACGCTTTATTCATTTACGGTGGATACGGGGGCGGGCCCGCAGACAGTCAGCTACACCTCCGGCGTCGGCGCGACGCAGATAAGCATCGTTAATGGCCTGCTCGCCGATTTCGCCTCGAACGTTACCGGGGCAGGTACGACGATCCAGGCCGTTGCCAACGACGCAGGCACGGGCATACGCATACAGGCGCTGACGGCGGATACGGATATCACGATCGGTGCGGGCGCGGGCAATTCCGGCCTTACGCCTGCCAGCTACGATTCAACCAGCCTGCTCGACAACATAATCGCCGCAGGCGGTGCTGGCGGCGATATACTGACGGTTTCGGTCAATGGCGGTGCCGCCCAGCCCATTACGTTCGGCACCGGCGGCGGGCAGGTGTCCACCTTGGCCGAACTGAATACGGAGCTTGGAACATTGACCGGCGTTACCGCTTCTGTCTCCGGCACGGGCTTGAGCTTTACCGTCGCAGGTGGCGCCACCCAGCCCAGCGTAACCGTCACGGGATCTTCCGCGGGCTTGCGCACGGCTCTGGGACTGACCGCGATTTCAGGCGTCACGCAATATGGAGCGGCGCCGACCATTGTCTGGTATCAGGGCGACGATGCGGTCGACGATGCGCGTTCGACCAGTACCGTGCGTGTGGATACGTCCATTACCCTTGGCTATGGCATGCGGGCGACCGAAGCAGGCTTCCGCCAGGTCGTTTCCAATCTTGCTGCATTCGCCGCCGTGGACTTCAATTCAAGCGATACATCGAGCCCGGCCGCCTATAAGGAACTCGCCAGGCGTACGCGCGAGGGACTTGGCGATACGAGCGGCCAGACCGTCTTTTCCATCGACGGAGAGATTGCCGCCGCGCAGGTGACGATGAAGGCGGCCAAGGATCGTCACATCAGCCTGAAGGCGCTATTCGAGAATACGGTGGCCGATATCGAAGGCATCAGGGAGGAAGAAGTGGCTTCGCTTATTCTCGACCTGCAAACGCGGCTCGAGGCTAGCTATCAGGTCACGGCCAATCTCGCCAAGCTGAGCCTGGTGAACTTCCTGCCGATCACCTGATTATAACTTTTGGTAGCGGCTCAGTTTAAAATTTTCCTTCCTTGTCATCCCCGGCGAGGCGCGAGTGGTAACGAGCGCCGAGGAAAGGGGATCTAATTTACAGAAGTTTTAGATTCCCTTCCCCTCGCTCAACAAGCGTTGAGCTCGGCCGGGAATGACACTGCGTTTCAAACCGAGTCGCTACTGGATTTTTTGATCTGGATTTAGGCGCCGGAAGACGGATTTTCCATTTCCATGCCCTGAGCCGTGCCTTCCGGCTGGCCGCGCAAGCCTGCCGCGACATTGCGGTTGATATCGATCAGCGCATTCAGTTTTTCCGGCGAAGGGCTGCTTTCGATATCCAGCGTGCGGTTGAAAATGAACAGGCCGAGATTGGCAATGTTCTCGCGAATGGGCTTGGGAAGCTGGCTGGTCTCGTCCGTCACGGAACCGACGAACACCGTCCACAGCTTGCGATTATAAAGGAGGGCTTCCGAGAGGCGCTGCTGCATGCTTTGCCAGCCGTCCCAGAGCTTGCGGTTGTCGCGCAGAAGCTCGGTCAT
The DNA here is from genome assembly GCA_963714065.1 of uncultured Alphaproteobacteria bacterium. Classification (GTDB taxonomy): domain Bacteria; phylum Pseudomonadota; class Alphaproteobacteria; order Rhizobiales; family UBA4765; genus JAZKID01. The sequence continues at coordinate 1,887,779 of OY970226.1, forward strand.
ATCCGCTTCCGCCTTGTCCCAATCGTCCTTGATGGCCTGCAACCTGGCTGCGGCCTTGAGAAGGAGATGCGCTTCGAGATCCCGCGGGGGCAAAGTGGTCTGTGCGGTTTTATTATAGGTCTGGGCAGCCTTATGCATGTTTCAGGATACTTTCTTCGTACGCCACGAGATTCTTGGCTTCTCTCAGGGCTTTATACATATGACCCGTTAATATCTGATGATTAACGGCGTCTATATAAGGCAGGCTCGAAGGCACGGCTTTCATGAAATCGGCGATCAGTGTGAAATAGGTATCCTGAAAACGCGGGATGTCTTTTTCAAGATACATCAGCTGCACCGTGAAATAGATTCGCTTGGCCGGCGTGTCGGCCGTCTCGGCCGTCAGGATATCCTTTTCGCGCAGGATCGGCGCGTCGCCTTCGATCAGCAATGTCGTGCGCGTGTCGCAATTGGTGATCACCGTGTCACCGATAATGATGCGTTCACCGGGTTTGAGTTCGACTTTGAGAGCCATGGCGCGATTGCAGCAGAAGGAAGTGAAAGAAAGGTAACATCAGTTGCGAGGCAAATAAAAAAGGCGGGGTTTTGGCCCCGCCTTCTTGAAGTGTTTATACCGATTAGAAGAGGCGCAGAATGCTCTGCTCGGACTGGTTGGCCAGAGACAGAGAGGTTTGCGACAATTGCTGGCGGGTTTGCAGGGCCAGCAGGTTCGCGGCTTCTTCGTTGGTATCGGCGAGGACGAGCGCGTCCGCACCCTGTTGCAGCGTGCTGATCAGGTTCTTGGTGAAGTCCTGACGCGTCTGCACCGTGGTGAGGTTCGCACCGAACCTTGAAGCCTGCGTACGCAGCGAGCTTAAGGCCGAGTCCAGAGATTCCAGGAAGTCTTCCAGAGTGCTGTCGACCTGGAAGTCCGTTCCTGTCGCATCCGAGAGGCTCAACCCGGCAGCGTCGTAGGTTACGCCGGTAATGTCCAACGTGCTTGTGCCGGTTTCGTTGAAGATCACCGACAGGTCGTCGCCGTTGAGCAGGTTCACACCGTTATACGACGCGTCCGCGGCCAGCGTGCTGATCTGGTCGAGAACGTTGTTGTAGTCCGACTGCAAGGCTGTACGTGTTGCGTTCGCGCCGGTGACGCTGGCAACGCCTTCGGTTGTGGCGGCAACGCCGGCCGTCAGGTTGAACGCGCTGCCTAAAGCAGTGCCGACACCTGTCGAGCCTGTCAGCGCAATGCTGTTCTGCGTCGAAGCAGAAGCAACGTTGAAGCTGATGACGCGGCTTGCACCGAATGCCGAACCGTTGACGCCTGCCGAAGACAGACCCGTCAGCGAGCCGAGTTTGGTGTCGAGTTCGTCGAGCGTCGAGACTTCGCCAACACCCGTACCGAAGGTGATAATCTGCGGGTTGGCGCCGTTGACGGCAACCTGCAGTGTCGAACCACCGTCTGAGCCGCCGGCCGTAACAATGCGGTCAAGCAAGCTGGTTGAGTTATAGCTGTTTGCAGCGATACCAACCGACGTGTCGTTGCCGAGAGCCGCAGCGATGGTGATATCGATATCGGCCTGTTTGGCGTTGATCTTGATACCTGTACCGGCACCGTTGGCAACGAGTTCCGCATCAGAGGCGGTCAAGCCGGCTGCTGCCAGTGCGTCGTTGAAAGATGTACCGCCTGCGCCGGACTGAAGACCAGCAAGGATTTCGCTGATATCGGTCGCAGCGTCCGCAATATATCTGACGGTATGCGCGCCGGAACCATCGCCGAAGTTGATGGTGAACGAGTATGTGTCGGAGTTGGTGACCGTAATCGCCGAACCGTTGCCGGTCGTGCCTGCAATTTCGTCCTGCGACGTGCCGGATACGAGAATGGCGCCGTAGCTGACCGAAGTCGGGCTGGCGGCCTGGCGGGCCTGCTTCACGATCGATTTCGCGGATTCGACGAGCGATGTCAGCGAAGTGATGCCTTTATCGGCAGCGTCAAGCGTCTTCTGGGCCTGGCCGATGCTGTCGAGCAAGGAGTTCAGGTCGTTGGCGCGGCTGTTGAGGCCTTGCGATGTGAAGAAGTTCGACGGATTGTCGAGGGCGGAGTTGACCTTGCGGCCCGTCGCCAGACGTTTTTGCGTCGAAGAGAGCAAATCGGCTGTTGACTGGAGGGCAAGGAGGTTCTCGCGAATTGAGCGAGAGAGTGTAATGTTATTAGCCATTTCAAACCTTCCTGGTTAGATCAGATACACACACCGGACTTCTGTCCGTCCGCCTAAGATGCCCGTAAAACCCAAAGGAAGGGTAAATTTTGCAAACCTTTTCGTTCGAAAAAAGGAAGATAAATCAAACGGTTAATATAGATTGAACGCTGATTTTGAATGCAAAAATGCGGCTTCGGCATTTTGCCGCGCCTTCAGCTTAAAACTTAAGCAACTATGTCTTGGTGGTCTGCGTTCTGGTTATCGCGCTGTGCTGCAGCCGCTTTTTGCTGCTGCTGAACATAGATCTGCTCTTCCGTCGACAGATTGAACGGAATACGAAGAACGACTTCGTTCGTGATCTTGCGGCGCACTTCATAGGCAACTTCCTTGCCTTCGCCGACATAACCACGGTCGAATTCCTCATATTGCTGAACCTGCGGAGGCGGTTCCTCCTCCTTTGCAGGAGGCGGATCGGCCTCAACTTCAACCTCTTCGTGCTTGTTGCGCTCGTTCAGCGCGACAGCAGCCGTTTCGTCTACTTTCGAAACCGTTTGCTCGGTTTCGGAATCCTGTAGCTTCACCGGCGCAGCGCGCGGCGCAAAAGCGTCGCTGGGCGGTATAACCCTGCTTGCTACTAATGCATCCATTGACCCACTCCTTGGATCGCATGCGGTGTCCACATAGACCCACACAAGCTTACCTTACACACAAGGTTTGAATCACTTGTTAGTATCTATTCTTAATTACAAATTAAAATGATACCGAAAATCCCATTTACCTTAACCATTGGAGTAGTCGCTTTCGCAAATACTTTCATGGCGCCGTCATTGCCGCGAAGCCTGAATGCAACAACGAGGCAAGCGCTTTACCCGGTCTTTATTGCATTCTGAATCTTGAGGCCGGGCCTTGTTCGCTTTTCGTCCGTACGAAGTGGACAGAGGTATTCGATTATTATTTGTCGTAATACTAAGTGTAATTACGTAGAAAATACTATTGCTTTATTTACAACGAAATATTGAGCTTTAACGGCGGCACGCCGGCAGGCTTTTCGGAAGGAGCCTTGCCGCTTTTTGTATAGCCCGACGGCTGTTCGAATTCATGCACGCTGTCGACGACTTCCTGGATCAGGCTTTCCGACAGTGCTTTTGCGGTCGCCAGCGCCGTCATATTGCGGCTGACGATATTATGAAATTTTTCATGCAGTTTTTGAAATTTTTCCACCATTTCCGGAAATTCCATCCTGAAATAATTGGAATTCGAGCGAAAACGCTCGGCGGTCTTGATGAAACTTTCCGTCAGCCTTGCCTTTTCTGGCTGCATGTCGATGGCATCGCGCAGCTTGCCTGCTTTTGCAAGGCTCGTTTCCGCATCAAGAACGGCGGAAAGCCGCGCAAGAATGTCTTCGAGCGCCTGCGCCAGGGTGACGGCTTCCTCTTTCGACTGAAGCGGTGCGCCAAGGGGGGAAGTCCGTTCCGTATTTTGCATAATTCTACGCTCCCTGAGCTTTCAGAACTTCCTGCATGATACTGTCGGACAGGCCGATGCCGCCCTGCTTGACGATATTGCCGGCCAGCTGCTCGTTCATAAACGTGCGCCATTGCGTTTCGGCACTGCCGGCGCCGAAGCCCTGATCCTGCGTTTCCTGGCCGATATTTTCCGTCATGCTGTTGAGGAACTGCGCGAGAAAAATGGCCTCGAAATCCTGCGAGGATTTTTTCGCCTTTTGCACGAGCGCGCTGGTCTTGCCGGAGGCGGGTGCCGACGTTTTGTCGGTCAGCGCATCCAGGAGTTGTGTGAGAGGCGCGCCCATTACATCACCTCGATCTGTGCCTGCAGCGCGCCAGCGGCTTTGATCGCTTGCAGGATGGCAATGAGATCGCGCGGGCCGAGGCCGAGCGAGTTCAGGCTGTCGACGAGTTCCTGCAGGGTTACACCTTCGCGCAGCATCGCAAGTTTGCGTTTGTCGTCGCGCACTTCGATGGTGGTGCGCGGCACGGTGACGGTTTCACCATCCGAAAGCGGCTCGGGCTGCGAGACATTCGGCTGCTCGTTGATCGTCACCGTCAGATTGCCTTGCGCCACCGCGACGGTGGAGACGCGCACATCGCGGCCCATGACGATGACGCCCGAGCGTTCGTCGATCACCACGCGCGCGATATCGTCTGCCTCGACGCGCAATTGTTCGACATCGGACAGCAACGAGACAATGTTACCCTCGTAACCTTTCGGAATGTTCAGGCGCACCGTGGCGTAATCCACGGTTTCGGCCGTCGGCATGCCGAGAAAATCGTTGATCGCGGTGGCGACGCGCCGCGCCGTCGTCAGGTCCGGGTTGCGCAACGTCAAGCGCACCGTGGATTTGTCGGCGAGATTGAAGCCGGGATCGCGTTCGATCAGCGCGCCGCCGGAAATGCGCCCGGCCGTCGGCACGCCGCGCGTGATGGAGGCAGCCTCGCCTTCGGCGGAAAAACCGGCAATGGCTACCGGCCCTTGCGCAAGGCCATAAATTTCGCCGTCGGCGCCGAGCAGTTCGGTGCCGAGCAGCGTGCCGCCCTGCAGGCTCTTGGCATCGCCCAGGGCCGAAATCGTTACATCGACGCGCGTGCCGGGCGACGAGAAAACCGGCATGTTCGCCGTTACCATCACGGCTGCGACGTTTGCCGTGCGCATCGTCTGCCCGCGTGTATTGATGCCGAGACGCTCGAGCATGGCCTGCAGGCTCTGGCGCGTGAAAGGTATATTATTGAGGCTGTCGCCGGTGCCGTTGAGGCCGACGACGAGGCCATAGCCGATCAGCTGGTTCTGGCGCACGCCCTCGACATCGGTCAGATCCTTGATGCGCGATGCCTGCGCCGGGCCAATATAAATGGCGAAGATAAAAACGGAAATGAATGCCGTAATCCAACTGCGCATGGGTCCCACTCTCTATTATAGAGAGATGCAAGCCGCGTGCCAGAATGCCGTTTTGGCGGCATGGAAATAAGTTATTGGAATTAAATGATAAATACAATTTTCGTAGATATCGGCTATAACTTGCCCGAGGCATCGAGGGCGGCAAAATTTGCCGGGATTAACCGCTCTTTCATATTTATTAACTTATTATAACCGTGCCATTGAAGGAGAGCCCATGCGCGTCAACGCACCAACGCAGCCCTTCGGCATCGCGCCAGCCAAGTCGAAAAAAATCGGCGACGACGATAGCGATTTCAGCCTGCCCGAAGAAGCGGCGCAAGCGGAAGCGAAATCCGGCGCGAAACCGGCATCCGCTTCATCCATGAGCGCGCTGATCGCGGCTCAGCTGCATGGCGTCGAGGAAGAAGAGCTGGAGCAGCGCCGCCGCCGCAAACGCAAGGCGGTGGAGCGTGGGCGGTCTATTCTGACAACGCTCGACCAGATCAAGCTGGATATGCTGACGGGAAATCTCGATCAGACCCATGTGCAGAGACTTCTCGTTTCGCTTGAGGTTCGCGACGGCGACTATCAGGACGAGAAGCTGAAGTCCATTCTGGACGAGATCGAATTGCGCGCGCGCGTCGAGCTTGCAAAATTGCAGAAAAAAGAGCAGAGCGGTTGAAAGCGGGATGTAGATCTATGATCAAAAAAGACAAGGAAAAAGAATATAAGCCGAGCGAGAAGGAGCCGTTCATGAACAAACGGCAGCTCGACTATTTCCAGCAGAAGCTTCTCGACTGGAAAGAGGAGATCCTCTCCGAGAGCCGCGAAACGCTGGCAAACCTTCAGGACGATTCCGCAAACCTGCCTGACCTGATCGACCGTGCATCAAGCGAGACCGACAAGGCGATCGAGCTGCGCGCGCGCGACCGCCAGCGCAAGCTGATCTCGAAAATCGACGAAGCGCTCGCGCGCATCGACAACGGCACTTATGGTTATTGCGAAGAAACCGGCGAGCCGATTTCATTGAAACGTCTGGAAGCACGCCCGACTGCAACGCTTTCTTTGGAGGCGCAGGAGCGTCACGAAAAGCGGGAGAAGGTTTACAGGGACGAGTGAAACGAAGCCTGGCGATCCGGGCACGCCGCATGATTGGACGAGCGGGGATATATTGCGCTTCGTGTTCTGAAGGACGGCGGATATTCCCGGTGACTGACTATCTCCCAGCCCTCCCGCAAAGACGCCCGCCGGAAAACCGGAGGATGTGTCCTACGTCATGTGATTGACCTCCCACCAAGAAGGAGGGTAGAGATTCAGAACGATGATGACACCGTTTGAAGAAATTGTTCGGCGCGCACAAAAGCAGGCGCGGGTCTCGCCTGTCAAAATCAGATTCCCCTTCGGATTGGATCGGAACGAGGCTGCCGCGCGCCGCCTGCACGGCATCGACGATGACATACACAACCCGCTTGGCCATGAGCCCGAGCTGGCGCATTTGATTGATTTGCTTGTTTCCGATGACGGCGTCTTCGTCGATGTGGGCGCCAACTTAGGATATTTCCCGGCCTATCTCGCCACGCGTACGGGCTTTGCAGGCTGTATTCACGCGTTTGAGCCCGTAACCGCGACCTACGCGACGTTGCAGGCCATTCTACACGACCTGGGCTGCGCCGATCGCGTCCATCTCCACAAGGTTGCTGCGTCCAACGTCGCTGGCGAAGCGCGGATTGCAATTGTCAGCCCGGACCATTTCATTTCGAGTCTTGAGGGCGACGCCCGCTCCGATCAAAGCGAAGTGGTTCAATTGGCGCGTCTCGATGATTTCGGCATCGCACGTGCCGATTTGATCAAGATCGATGTAGAGCGCCACGAACTTGCGGCGCTTCAGGGCGCAGAGAAACTGTTCCAGACCTGCAAGCCGTTCCTCTATTTGGAATCCAGCGTGATCCACGGCGATCCGGAGAAGACGCTCGCGCCGCTGCGCCTTCTCGAAAGCTGGAACTACACACTCTTCCTGTCAGGTTGGAAGCAATCTAACGGCGATTTCTTTATTGGCATTGGCCGCGACATTGCACGAGATGAGTTTGGGCTTTTGCCGTTCCGCGCGGATGACCGGGCGATGTTTCCGTTCGAGGTGGTGAATATCTTCGCAGCGCCGTCCGATCGCCTATCGGAGATTGGTAAAGCATGAGCGGTCAAGCAATTATCGAGATCGTCTATGCGCGTAGCTCAACGATCTTCTCCCGCTGAAAACCTCTTGCTGATTTCATTGAAACGTCTTGAAGCGCGCCCGGCCGCGACTTTATCTCTGGAGGCGCAGGAGCATCACGAGAAGCGGGAGAAAGTATATAGGGATGAGTAAATAAGAAAACTATTTCTCTTTTACGTTTTCTAATTTGATGAAAGCGTCGAGAAGTTGGGGTTCTCTGTTTAAAGAAGATAGTATTTCTTCCTCAAGAGGATCAATTTTAAGATTGATTGCTCTTATGGCTTCGGCGTTTCCTTGAGCATAAAATTTGTCTATCTGTGCTAAATATGCATCCCGTTGCTTTTGTTTAGCAGCCATTTCAGGAGACCTATTCTTTAAGACAAGCTTTTTGTGAAAATAACTTAAGCCAAGCAGCGCTTCAGATTTGTCCAATTCATTATTCACTTTTCTTGATTGAAGAGCTTTTTGGATAAAAGCTTTCATTGAAGTATCTTTTTCGTCTTCAAACAATGGAGAGATATCATCTGTTTCAATTAGATGAAAAAGTTGATTAGCTTCAGGAATAGTTACTCTGCCGTCTCCTGCTTGTGATCCTTCTAGCTTTACTTTTTCTGAATTATAAGCATCCGCTTCTGCCATTAAGGCGCGAACCCAAACAGGTTTTGTTTCATCATTTATATCACCGACTAAATTAGCGGCAGTGATGGGTTTGAAATCGTCTTGTAAAATCATACCTATAAAAACCTCAATCTGTATCATAACAAAATGTGCACCTTGCAGCAACGTTATCGATATCTAAAACTTTAAACAAAAATGGCCCCGCACAAGATGCGGCTTGCCGTATCGCTCTTATAAAAGTGGGAGCTGCAAAGCTGTCGCTTGCGACAGCGTCAATTAAAGACCCGCCCGCTCTTCTCGATTAAAAAAATGGCCCCGCCGGGTGGGAGCTGGCGGGGCCACTGTCAGGCGTTGCGGCAGGAGTTGGGGGGGTGCCGCACGCTCTTCAAAGTAACGCGAACGCAACTTTATTTCACGCTCAACGCTACTGAACTTATCCCTCCACCGGAACGGGGAGGAATTCGAAATTAGAACGGCAGCAGCACATCCAGCACCTGCTGGCCCACGCGCGGCTGCTGCACGTCGCTGATCTGCCCGCGCCCGCCGTAGGAAATACGGGCTTCGGCGATCTTCGAGGAATCGATCATGTTGTTGGATTCGATGTCCTCCGGCCGCACCACGCCGGCGACGATCAGCTCGCGTACCTCGAAATTGACGCGCACTTCCTGCCGTCCCTCGATCACCAGATTGCCGTTCGGCAGAACTTGCGTGACGATGGCCGCGACATTCGTATTCAGTTGTTCGGAACGGTTGACGGACCCGGCGCCGTTCGAGGATGTCGATGAGTCGGCATTGAGCAGGTTACTCATGTCGACACCCTGCGCGACCGTTTCGACGCCGAACAAGTTCGGTGCGCCCAAATGCTCGTCGTTCGTGCGCGAACGTTTTGTCTGGTTTTGAATCTGCGCCTTGTCGGAAACGACGACCTTTACGGTAAGAATATCGCCGACGCGGTGCGCGCGCTGATCTTTAAAGAAAGCGCGCGAGCCGGAACGCCAGAGGGAATTTGCCTCGCGCTGCGATGTCGGCGCCGGCGGCATCGGCAATTGCACGGGGCGATAACCCGCCTGCGTCACGGGATTCTGGATGGCGGTTAAATTGGGTTTCTCGCCAACCGAAGCAAGACGGTCTACCGTCGTGCAGGCTGTCATCGACAGCGATGTGGCGGCAAGAAGAAGGAAAGTCAATCTCGTCACTTGATTACTCCGTTATCTGCGCAACGCGGCGCGGAGGCGGGCCGGCCTGTGCCGTTACCCTGCCTTCGCCGCTGACTGTGACCTGGATTGTGCGCTTCGACTGCAGGTTCTGCACGTCGATGACGTCGCCCAGCGTGCCGTCCGCAAGCGCCTTGCCGCGCGTGGTGACGACGATCGCCGGTGTTTCGTAAGTGATCATCACCATTTCGTTGCGCTTGACCAGTTTTGTTTTCTCGAGATCGCCCGCGCGCAGGGTGGCACCCGCTTCCAGATTTCGCCGTGCGGCAAGGCCGACGATATCGGCGGCGTCATGCAGCGCGTTGATCGTCATCTGCTGGCGGCCGATGCGTGCAAGCTCGATATCGTTTGCCGTGACGACCTGCCCGCGCACGAGCTCGCGCTTGAGCCGCACCACCTGCGCCGTTTCATGCAGCGTACCTGCGAGAATTGCGGGGCTTGCTTCCTTCAGAATGGCGCTGTTGGAAACGAAGAGGCGTGCCTCGAAGCGCCCCGATTGCGGGTCCAGCTTGAAAGAAGACAGGGCCGGGGCGGCATCGGCGGTTTTTTCGACCTTGATGTCGGAAGCGGGACGGCTGAAGCTGACCGTAATATTTTCGGCAGGCGTATGCAGATATTGTGTCGCCTTCACCGCAACCAGTCTTTCCAGTTCGGCCATTTCGATTTTGCGGCCTTCGCGCACGACCTGGATTTCGGTATTGGCAGGCAGTGGAATATTCTCGACGCCGTAGCTTTTCACGGCCTCGATTGCGCGCGTTACATTGATCACGCCGCTCTCGCCGGGCGTGGGTGCTGCAAAAATGGCGACATCTCCCTGCTCGATGGGAATTTGCAAGAGATCGTTGAGCGTCACGGCATTGCCGCTGACAACGACTTTCTCTTTCAGCAGATGCGCTTCTTCCGCTTTTGCGGGCAGCGCCATGAAGATAAGAAGAACGAGAAGCCGTTTCATCGGATTACCTTGTCAGCGTGGTGTTGGAGAGCATGTCGTCTGCGGCGCGAATGACGCGCGCGTTCATCTCATAGGCGCGCTGCGCCTCGATCAGGTCGGAGATTTCTGTAACCGCGTTGACGTTGGACTGCTCCAGATATTGCTGCAGTAACGTGCCGGCGCCGTCCGTGCCCGGCGTTCCGACCTGTTCCGGGCCGGACGAGGGCGTGACCAGGAAAAGATTGTCGCCGATCGCCTGCAAACCGCCCTTGTTGACGAAGCGGGCGAGCTGAAGCTGGCCGACATCGGTCGTCGTGCCCGTTGCGTCGACCGTCTGCACAAGGCCGGTATTGCTGATCGTGACATTGGACACGTTGGCCGGAAATGTGATGCCGCCGTCGACCTGATAACCGTCTTTCGTGACGAGCAGGCCGTTACCGTCGAGATCGAAAGAGCCGTCGCGCGTATAGGCGGTGCGGCCGTCGGGCAAAGTGATACGGAAATAACCTTCGCCGCGAATGGCGACGTCGTAGACACGCTCGGTCGAAGCAAGGCTGCCCTGGCTGTGCACGCGCGGCGTGGAAGCCGTGCGCACGCCGGTGCCGATCTGCACGCCCGAAGGCAGCATGTTGCCCTGCTCCGAGGATGTAGAGCCGATCTGGCGAATATCCTGATAGACGAGATCCTGGAACTCGGCGCGCTGGCGCTTGAAGCCCGTGGTGCGCAAGTTGGCGATATTGTTCGAGATGACCTCGACATTCGTTTCCTGCGCCTGCATGCCGGTTGCGGCGGTTCGTAAAGCTTGCATGGCTTCAATCCTCCTTTACGAGACCTGTGCGAGACGTTCGATCGCCGTCTGCTGCAAGGCATGCGTGCGTTCGACCATCTGGCTGACAAGATTGTAGGTGCGGTTGATTTCGATCAGCCGTGAAATTTCCGTCACCGGTTTCACGTTCGATTTTTCGACGGCGCCCTGCAGGATGCGGCTCGCCGTATCGTTTGTGGCTTGCCCCTTGCTGGAAAAGAGTGTCTCGGTTTCTTTTTTCAGCTCGCCGGGTTTCAGGGAAACGACGCGGATCTTGCCGCGTTGTCCCTGCGCCGTGAAAATTGTGCCGTCGGCGCCGAAAGTGATTTTTCCATCCTCCACGGAGAAGGTGATGGGCCCGCCGGTGCCGAGAATTTTTTCGCCCGCAGGCGTGACAAGATCGCCCTGCGCATTCAATGTGAAGGCGCCGGCGCGCGTATAGCGCTCGCCCTGCGGCGTCTGCACGGCAAAAAAACCTCCGCCCTGAATGGCAAGATCGAATTCCGCACCTGTTGTTTCGAAAGAACCGGCGGCGAGATTTGTTATCGTCGCGCGGTCGACGACATAGGAAACCGGCGCGAGCTGATTGTTTTCCTCAGCCCGCGCTTTCGGCATGACATATTCGTTGAAGAGCATGCCGTCGCCCTTGAAGCCGGTGGTATTGATATTGGCGACATTGTTGGCGACGACGTCGATTTCATGCTGCAGGGCCATCTGGCGCGACAGGCTGATCAGCAGCGTATTTTCCATGACCCGCTCCTCCTCATGAGCGCGTCATCGCGCTCGAAGGCCGTGTGCAGGCTCCCGTCCGCACAGCGACACCGGATACGGAGCAAGAGCCGTGCCAAAAAATTTCTCTTTTGTTTTCAAAGTCTTGGAAAAAGGCAGGCAATTTGAAGTCCTGCATTTGCATGGGTATCTAGGTAAATTTTGCCTAAAGACCGGCAGAAGTAACCCGCCGTTAACCATTCTTGCATGAAGTGAAGAGGGGCGCAGAATCTGCGCGGGGTTTTTAAAGCGGGCATATCCATGGCCAAGCCGGATGATGAGGATGCGAGCGCAGAAGGCGCAGGCGCAGGGAAAAAAAGCGGAATTCTTGCGCTGCCCGGAAAGATCCTCGGCCGGGTTCTGGCACCTTTGGGTGGTTTGTTCGCCAAGCTGAAGGGCAACAAGAAACTTCTAATCGGCGCTGTTGCAGCCGTTGTCCTGCTTCTCGGCGGTGTGGGCTATCTTCTTTTCAGCGGCGGCGGCTCCGAAGAAACGGAGCATGCAGCGGCACCGGAGAAAAAACAGGAAGCGGGCCATGCGGCCAAAGAAGGAGCGGAAGGCGAAGAAGGAGTGGATGCCAACCTGCCGCAATTCGTCGATCTGCCGGAAATGACCGTCAACCTTATCTCGGCAACAGGCAAGGCGCAGTTCTTGCGCGTGCGCGTGACGCTCGAAATCGCAGACAGAAAAATCGCGCAGGAAATCCAGCCCGTGATGCCGCGCATTCTCGACGTTTTCCAGGTTTATCTGCGCGAATTGCGCGTCGCCGACATTCAGGGTTCGGCCGGCATTCAGCGCCTGAAGGAAGAATTGACGAAGCGCGTCAACCAGTCGATCGCGCCTGCGCAAATCGACGGCGTGCTGTTCAAAGATATGCTGGTGCAATAGGTCATGGCGGACGAGACCGAAGAAAACAAGGAAGGCCAGGCGCCGCAGGAAGCGGCCGCTGCCGATGCGCCGAAATCCGAAGATGCCGCCTCGCAATGGGCGGCGATGATCGAGGAGGACGAGCCGGAGGAAGGCCTTGCCACTTCCGGTTCCGAGCGCGTTCTCAGCCAGGACGAAATCGATAGTCTGCTCGGCTTCAATCTCGACGATGCCAGTATCAACGATGTTACCGGCGTGCGCGCCATTATCAATTCGGCGCTGGTCGCATACGAGCGACTGCCGATGCTCGAAATCGTTTTCGACCGGCTGGTGCGGCTTTTGACGACATCATTGCGCAATTTCACGTCCGACAACGTCGAAGTGTCGTTCGATGGGCTGAAATCCGTACGCTTCGGCGAATATCTCAATTCGATTCCGCTTCCCGCCATTCTTGCCGTGTTCAAGGCGGAGCAGTGGGAGAATTTCGGCCTGGTGACGGTCGAGTCGAACCTGATCTATTCGATCATCGACGTGCTGTTGGGCGGCCGTCGCGGCCAGCAGAACATCACCGTCGAGGGGCGGCCCTACACCACCATCGAAACCACGCTGGTCCGCCGCCTGATCGAGGTCGTGCTGGCCGATGCCGAGCAGGCCTTCGTGCCGATCTCTCCCGTCGATTTCAATCTCGAGCGCCTCGAGACCAACCCCCGTTTTGCCGCCATTTCGCGTCCCGCCAATGCGGCCATTGTCGTGCACCTGCGCATCGACATGGAAGATCGCGGCGGCGTTATTGAGATCGTCATGCCCTATGCGACGATCGAGCCGATCCGCGATCTGTTGCTGCAAAACTTCATGGGCGAAAAATTCGGCCGCGACGCGATCTGGGAAGAGCATCTGGCAACCGAAATCTGGGCGGCGAACATCGACATCGACAGCGTGCTTTATGAAAAGCGCCTGCCGTTGCGCCAGCTTCTCGACTTGAAAGTAGGCGACACGCTGATGCTCGACCGCACGCCGGAAGATTGCGTGACGCTGAAAATCGGCGATACGGTCCTCACGGAAGCGCATATCGGCCGCGCCGGCGACAATGTCGCCGTGAAGGTCGCAAAACCGTTCAGAAGACCGAAAATGACATTCGCGGCCTTTGAAAAGGTCGACGAGAGACGGAGCGATGCGGCATGAGCTCGGGAAGCCTGGGACTAATTATCGAACTTCTCGTGGCCATGCTTCTGGTCACGACCATCGGCTATTGCGTGGTGCTCAACGGGCGCCTCAAAAATCTGCGTGCCGACGAGCATATTCTGAAAGCGACGGTCGGCGAGTTGCTGGCGGCCACCGAAGTGGCCGAGCGCGCCATTATCGGCTTGAAGGCAACGACGCGCGAGGCTGAAGCCGCGCTTGGACAAAAACTGCGCGATGCGCAGATTCTTCAGCACGACTTACAAAAATTCATTGCAACCTCGTCGAAACCGGCAATGGCTGCGGCGCCTGTGCCGCAACCATTGCCGCAACCGCAGCCACAGCAGGCTGCCCCTTCTTCGCAGGTGACGCATGCGCTTCGCGGCTTCGAGCGGGAGCTGAGCATATCGCCGGCGTCCATGCCACAAATACAGCCGCAGATACAGCCGCAGATACAGCCGCAATTGCAGGCGCAAAAAGACTTCCGCGTTTTCACACGCTCGTCCTTTTCGGATCGCAGCAGGCAGGGATGAATGAATCTCCGTCTGTTTCCGCTGCTGCTTTTTGCAATTACTTCGCTTTTGACGCTGAAAGCCTTCGACATGGTTTTCAGCGGCGAAGCGCTTTTTCACGGCACCGCCAGCGCACAGGCGGAAGACAAACCTGCCGTGCCGGCTGCTGCGGCCAAGCCTGAAGAAAAACCATCTGCAGAAAAACCCGCCGCGGCGGAAGACGAACCGAAACGCCGTTCGCTGCTCGATGCGGTACCCGTTGAGCGGCCGAAAGAGAAAATCTCGCTGCCGCCCGGCGAAGGAAGCGCGGAAACCTTGCTGAACGAGCGCCTGGGCGAAAAGCGCCGTTCGCTCGAGGAGCGGGACAAGGAGCTCGATCTGCGCGAAAGCCTGCTCAAGATGGCCGAAAAAAAGCTTGAAGGTCGTCTGGGCGAACTCAAGCAGACGGAAGCGAAACTCGAGGAAGCCAATAAAACCAAGGAAGAGCAATCGGGATTGAAGATCAAAAATCTCGTGCTGATGTACGAGACGATGAAGCCGAAGGAAGCCGCCGCCATTTTCGACAAGCTCGACATGGCTATCCTGATTGAGGTGGCAAGCCGCATGAATCCGCGCGTCACCGCGCTGGTCATGGCCAAGATGTCGCCGGACGCCGCGCAAAAGCTGACGGCCGAAATGACGCGCCGCAGCCTGGCGCCGCCCCAGGAGGCAATGCCCGGTGCCAATAAGCCGCAAACACCTGAAAATCCAAAGGAATTGCAGCGTATCGATAAGGCGCCGGCAAAACAGAGCTAGACACCGAATTTCAGGAAACCAAACTGCCTGTTAACCCTCTTTCTTTAAAGTAAAGCGGGGTTTTGTGCGGCATCGCCTGCTGCGCCGAGCGTTTTGTGTTGAGTTTGTGGAGTAGCGTTATGGCGGGCTTGCGCCGTCCAGGCAGGAGCGTTGCGTTCGGCAGTGTGCCTGTTTGCGCATTGCTTCTGGCATTCTTTTTCTCCCTATCGCTTAAAGCGCAGGATACGCCTGCGGCACAGGCCGCGGCCGATGCCGGGCCGGAGGCCGGGCAGGTTAATATCAAGCTGGAAAAAAATTACGCGCGCATGATTTTTTCCTTTGCGCGCCGCCCGGGCCATAATGTGAATTCCAGCGTGCTGAACAGCGGCGTGCTCGTTTTGAAATTCGACCGCCCCGTCGACGTCAATATGAACGGCGTCGCGGAAAGGCTGCCGACCTATGTGACGACTGTCCGCCGCGATCCCGACGGAAAATCCTTACGCTTTGCGCTGGCGCGCAAGATCTGGGTCAACACCGCCGAAGCCGGCAACGATCTGTATGTCGATCTTCTTCCCGAGCCGTGGATCGGGGCAGCGCCGCCTCTGCCTGCAGATGCGCTGGCCGAAATCATGCGCGAGGCGGAAGAGAAAGAGCGCCTGCAAAAAGTAAAAGCCGAGCGTAGCGGCCGCGCTATCGATCTCGGCGATGTAAAAGTAAGAACTTCCGAGGCGCCGACCTTTACGCGTCTCGAATTCCTCTGGCGCGACAAGGTGCCGACATCGCTCAAGCGCGATGGAGACCGTCTCGATATCGTCTTCGACAGGATGGGCAAGATCGATCTCGGGCAGGTGAAAGTGCGCATGCCGCGCTTCGTCGAGGATATTTCGGTTGCCGAAGTCGATGCGCGCATGGTCGTGTCCATGAAGGTCGACACCATGCGCGACGTGCGCCTGTTCGAGGAAGGCAATGCCGTCTATGTCGATATTCAGGGCCCGCCGCGCGGTGCCAAGGAGTTGCAAGCTAATGGCGATGTGACTGTCAGTCCCTCGTCCGATCTTGCCATAGGCGGTCCGGGCACGCTACTTGCCGGGCAGGAGCCGCAAAATCCGCAAACGCAATCACAAACGCAGGCCGCCGCAACGCCAACGCAGGGTTTCGGCCTGTCCACGAGCGGGCAGGCGACGCAGATGAACCCGGAAGGCGCCGAGAATAAAGCGCAGCCGCAGGCGCCTCTCCTGATCAGGCCGAAGCCCGATGAAAGTTCTGGCACCGTGACGCCGGAAACATCCACGCTCGAAAACGGGAACGCGCGAATGGTTCTTTCGTTCGCGGACGAGACCGCTGCGGCGATTTTCCAGCGCGGGCGCACATTATGGATGATTTTCGAAACCGGGCAGAAAATAGATACCAAGCCTATCGCCGCTTTGTTCGAGCGCAAGCTGCGCCATATGAATATCGATTACAAGGATAAGCTTGCTATTCTGCGGCTCGATCTTGAAGTACAGCCCATGGTTTCCGCAACCACGCTGGATACGAGCTGGCTTATTACGCTGGGCGAAACGGTGACGGATAAATCGGACCCCGCCGAATTGAAATCGCATATCGCGCCGGACGGCCGCAGCGTCGTCAACGGCTATATGAACCGCGCCGTTTCCGTGAACAAAATTCACGATTCCGTCGTCGGCGATGATCTGACCGTTGTGCTGGCCATGGGGCCGCCGATCGGCCTTGTCAAATCGCAAAGCTTTATCGATTTTACGGCGCTCGCAACCATACAGGGCGCGGCATTGCTGCCGCATGTCGACGATCTTGACGTGCGGCTCGACGATATCGGTTTCGTTGTCGAGCGCCCGGGCAGCATGGCGGTATCTGTTGCCGCCGCGCCGCGTTCAACGGAGCTGTCGTCGTCGCAGCAATTGCAGAGCACCTTCGGCTATATCGATTTCGAAGGCTGGAAGCTGGGACCGCCCGACGAGTTCAATAAAATAAAACAAACGTTGACAACGCGCGCTGCGATGTCGGAGGGCACCGCGCGCAATGCTGCGCGCCTCGATCTCGCCCGTTTTTATATAGCCTATCAGCTTGGCCCCGAGGCCGCGTCGATGCTCAACCTTGTCGCCAGGGACGATCCCGCAACCGAGCGCGAGCTGAGCTTTCGGATCGTGCGCGGCGTCGCCAATGTGATGGCGCGGCATTTCGATGCCGCCGAGCGCGATCTTTCCGACCCTTTGCTCGACGACAATCCGGATATTTCCATCTGGCGCGGGTTTGCGGCGATCGAGCGCAAGGATTGGAAATTCGCGCGCCGCTATCTCGAAAAAGCGCAATCGGTGATGACGAACTATCCGCGCTCCCTGCAAGCGAAAATCCTGCTGCAACTTGCGCGCGCCACCATCGAGCTGAACGATCTCGTGAATACGGACGGCATGCTGGACGAAGCCAGCAATCTCGTCAGCCGCGAGCGCGGCAATGCATCAGTAGCGCTGATGCGTGCGCGTTTCAACGAAGCCGTCGGCCGCTATGATGCGGCAATCCATTTCTACAAACAGGCCGAGGGTTTCAACCAGCGGCAGGTCAGCGCAGAATCCGTCCTGCGGCGTGTCACGCTGCAGGAAAAACTGGGGCAGATGCCGCAGGACGAGGCCATAAAGCAGCTCGAAGCGCTCTCGTTCACCTGGCGCGGCGACGATATCGAACTCGAGGCCTATCAGCGTCTCGGCGATTACCTCGCCAAGAGCGACAAGTTCCGACAGGCTTTCACGGTCATGCGCAGCGCCTCGCTCGCCAATCCGGATCTCGGAAATCTCGCGCGAGCTCTACGACGAAATGCGCGTCGTTTTCACCTCGCTCTATCTCGACGGCAAGAGCGACGATATGCCGGCGCTGGAAGCGCTATCCCTGTTTTACGATTTCCGCGAACTGACGCCGGCCGGCAAACTCGGCGACGATATCATCCGTGGTCTTGCCGAGCGCCTTGTCGACGTCGATCTTCTCGATCAAGGCATCGATCTTCTGGCGCACCAGGTCGACCACCGCCTCAACGGCATGCAGCGTGCCGAAGTTGGTACCGAGCTTGCCCTCATTTATCTGATGAATCGCGAACCGCAGAAGGCGCTGTCCGTTCTGCACCGCACGCGCCAGGCGACGATGCCTGCAGAGCTCGAAAAAAAGCGCACGCTGTTCGAGGCGCGCGCCCTTGCCGGCACCGGGCGGCCGGAACTCGCAACAGAGCTGCTGCAAGGAAATAGCGAGGAGGTTCTGCGCCTGCGCGCCGATCTTCTGTGGGAAGGTAAAAGCTGGAAGCTTTGCGGCGATACCTATGCCAAGCTTCTCGGTGACCGCTGGCGCGGTAACGAGGCGCTGAGCGACAAGGAGCGCGGCGATGTCATGCGCGGCGCTGTGGCCTATGCGCTGGCCGAGGATCAGCCGGGCGTCAGCGATTTTCGCAGCAAATATGCGCGCCTGATGGCGGACACGGCAGACGAGCATATATTCGATATCGCCACGGGGCCGGTGGAAAGCCAGGGGAGCGAATTCCGCACGCTGGCGCGCGGGCTTGCCAGTATCGATCACCTGCAGGAATTCTGGCAGAGTTATCGCACGCATTACAAAAAGCACGAAAAGAAAGAGCCGGTGGCGGATTCGCCCGTGCCGGAGGCGACAGACAGCAAGAATCCGAGCTGACGCCGGTCTGCCTTACTGCATATATCCTTTGATCAGGCTGCCCGCCACCAGGTTCCAGCCGTCGACCAGCACGAAAAAGATCAGCTTGAACGGCAGCGATACCGCGACCGGCGGCAGCATCATCATGCCCATGGCCATCAGCACGGAAGCGACCACAAGGTCGATCACGACAAAGGGCAGATAAAGCAGGAAGGCGATCTCGAACGCGCGCCGCAGCTCGGAGATCATGAAAGCGGGAATGAGCACCTGCAATTCGATCTGCGAGGCATCGGCCGGGCGCGGTTTTCCGCTCATGTCGAAAAACAGCGCCAGGTCCTTGTCGCGCGTATGCGCGAGCATGAATGTCTTGAAAGGCGCGGCTCCGCGCGTGAACGCCTGCTCGAGCTGGATCGTGCCCGCAGTGTAAGGCTGCACGCCTGTCGTATAGGCTTCCTTGAATGTGGGTCCCATCACGAAAGCGGTGAGAAACAGCGCGAGCGACATGATCACGGCATTCGGCGGCGCCGTGCCCGCGCCGAGCGCCGTGCGCAAGATCGACAGCACGACGACGATGCGCGTGAACGAAGTTACCATCACCAGAATGGATGGCGCAAGCGACAGAACGGTCAGCAACGCAATCATCTGGACGGCGCGTTCGGTCACGCCCGTGCCGGTGCCGGTACCAAAATCGAGGTTGAGGCTTTGCGCGGAAGCGCTTGCCGTCAGGGCGACTATCAGAAGGAGAAATACAAGAGGAACTGTGCCAATTATTTTTTGATAGTGCCATATCATCTTCCGCTCATTCCCGCGAAAGCGGGAATCCAGAACGAGAGGTTTGTGCTGATGCCGAATATCTAGACCCCCGCTTTCGCGGGAATGAGCGGTTAAATTCCAAGCCGGCGTGTTATCGGATTTTTCCATTACGCTGGTGCCTGCGGCTTAGCAATGGGTTTGGCTGCTTCGAGGGCAGGTGGCTGCGAAAAACCCTGTTCGATCAGAACATCGTTGGGTCCGCCGATCATGAGCAGGTGCTCAATCGCATCGCGGCGTACGATCACAAGCTTGCGCCTAGAATCGAGTGGGGCAATGGCGATCACGGCAAGGCGCGGCTGCCGTCCGCGCCCGAGACCACCGAGCCGCGCCGAGCCGAAACGCTTCAGCAGCAGCGCGATCACGCCGATCAACGCCAAAATCGCGGACAGGGCCACGACCATCTGCTTCACCATGGATAAATCTTCGCCGAACATGAACCCCTCCCGGGCGGGCAGGCAGCAAGCTTAGCTGATTCTATAGCTAGGGAAGGAAGCAATATAAGAATCTTTGGAAGCTAACCTAGCGATTGAACTTAATCTTATTTTCTTTCTGCATCAGGTCGAATTGAGCCTGTGTGACAATGGTGTTTTTGTGGTTGCCTCTGGTTAAAAATTTACATCCGGTCAATTCTAGATAATAATCCAAGCAAGCCTGCATTTCCTCCATAATCTGCTGTTCGATTTTGCTGGCAAGAGGTTTTCTCTTCAGTATTTCAAGATTAGCCCGGGCTTCAGCTAATACCTGCTCTCTATATTTTATAGCCTCAAGCGTCATTTCGATAATACGTTTCGGCACTCCTGGCTTTTTTATGAATATATTCAGAACGCCAATTCTATTTTGTTGGTTATGTAAAACTTGGTAACGATTAATAGTGCGCCGCACGGCATAATCGCTCGCAGCTTTAGAAAAAGTGTTTTCATAAAATCCTAGCGCTTCCGCGTAGGCTTCGGCGTTTTCTTTGAGCTCCGTCTCGTGCAATTCATATATTGCTTGAGAAATACCCGGAGGCAGTCCGGCCGGGCCGGGGCAATGATGCGTCGCCGGGGGCAGTCATCTGCATCGCCCGCGTGTCGAGCGCATCTTTTTTTGCCTTATGAGGTTTTGGTCTATCCGGCACGCTATCTGCAAATCCGAATTCTCCCAATCCGCCATTGTGCACCATGGCAATCAGTTGATCCGGAAATTCGATCAGGGCCGTTCCGTATTTACCAGCGGCCTCCAGCATCTTATCCAGTGCGCGGCCGGTGGTATTGCCGACTTGTGACAAAACATCTCCTGTCTTGTCGATCGTATGCGAAACAGTTTGCGACAAGCTGTCCGCGCGCTGTTTGATTTCGACGGCCTTGCTCTTTGCCTTATTGTAAAGCGAGGAAGCGGCGGCAGCTTTTTCGACGATCATGACGGCCGTGACTGCCGCAATGCCGATGCCCGCGCCCACGCTCATGCCACCGAGGATTGCAGGCGCTTTTCGCTCTTTACGTTTGATCGGAACAAATGCGGGCGTCGCCGCCGTCTTCACAGCCACAGCGATGATGCCTGTCTTCGGAATATCTAGTTTGGTACAAGACCTGTCCAGCGAAGCCGTGAAATTTTTTTCAAGCTTTTTTGAAGAACTAACGCGAGTCCTTAGTGTGCGATGTTTACCTTGAGTTTTTCCGCTCGATGTCATGACTGTAAAAGATAATTAATATATTACCCCTCGCTGTCCCCAAGGTCGGGCGGCCCTTTCGGCTTTCGACATAATTGTACCGGCACTGGAGCCACTCTTTATCAGCACTAACTCGTTTGCTGCCAAATATTTCCTTAAACAGGCTTTCATTTCACCAATTATAACTTGTTCGATTTTATCGCCACGAGATTTCTGCCCAAGCACTTTAACATTTTGTCCCATCTCGATAAATATCGATCTCCTATAGGCCAAAGCTTTACGTGCCATTTCGACAATATGCTCTGGCAAATACGCGGCACCATTTAATACAACATTTAACAGCATCTGTATTTTACGCCTTTGGTCGTCAGCAGCATTATAATATGCGGTACGGCGACGGTCTGCTGGCGCGCCCTGCCATGGCAAATAGTCGGTTGGATCGTCAAAAACATTTTCTAGTTGCAATAATAAATCTGCATAACGCTGTACATTGTTTTCAGATATTTGTTCATTTGGCGAATATGTTTTTGGCGCTTCATGCGGCAATTTTACCGAGCCGTTATGAGATAATCCGTTTCCATCGGATGCTGGGACTTGAATCGATTGAGGCTTCTGTGCTCCGTTTGAATTTATCGGTCGGGCAACGCCTGCTCCGTTACTTGCAGCACTGGGTTGCTTTGGCCTTGTTGGAAGTATCGCCGCAAAGCTGGTTTTGAGTCGTTCCCATTCGCGTTGCGCGGCGGCATCCAATTTTTCCAGCAGCCTGTCGGGCATTGCAAATAGCCCATCTATATTTAATTTTTCCAGCAACATATCGGGAATTTCAACAGCTCTATCTAATCTTTTCTCGAGACGCGCCCATGCCTCTAGATATCTCTCCGCTTCTTCGATGGTTGTTACTACAGTTTCAAGATCCTGCACATTTTGGCGTGTTGGAGATAATTTCTCGCTGAATTTGACAACCTTCTGTTTCACTGCGGCAATTTCGGCTTGAAGTCTGGCGGCAAGTGTGAGTGGGGAACCGACGCTGCCAATTACGCCTACTGCTGCTGCTGTTGTTGTGCTGATCCCCGCGCTTGTGACTGTTGCGGTGATTCCACCTGGTCCCGGTCTGCTGTCGCAAGCAGGTGCAGGAGGAGGAGAAGGTGTAGGCGATGGTGATGGTGAAGCTTGAGGCGGTTGTTCGGAGGCCGAACCCGTAGCTTTTGGAGATGCGCGATCCGTGCATGAACGATCGACTTCCCGCCGCAGGGAAGTTTGGAATTTTTCTTCGCGCTCCGGTTTTTTTGAATTGGTTTTGACGTCCGGTTTTCGTTCGGCTTGTCTACCTTGTATTATTTTTCCAACTATCATCGGCGATCAAAATCGATAAAATTCTACATATTTAAACAAGTAATTATATCAACATTACCGGCGCCGCCAACCCCCTGCAAAACATATAAAAATCTACTCTGGCTACAAACCTTTACCCTTCATTAACCATAAGGGGGCAAATTTTGCCTAAGGGGCCTTTGAGTCTTTCAAGGGCAAGGGTGGGCACGATGCCGGTGGGCGAGATGCCGCTGTTCGCCATGCTGCGGACGCGGATGAAATGGCATACAAAACGCCAGGACATTCTGGCGGAAAACGTCGCCAATGCCGACGTACCGAATTATCGCGCCAAGGATCTGGCCGAGCTGAAATTCGATGTGCCGACCTCCTTGGGTCCGCAGCGCACAAATCCTCTTCACATCAGCGCAAGCGGAAATTCGCAGCCCGACCTGTTCGCGCGCAATGCGCCGATTTTCGAAATCACGCCGGAGGGAAATTCGGTGTCGCTGGAAGACGAGATGATCAAGATAGGTCAGAACCAGCAGGATTACCAGGCGGCCGCCACGCTTTACCAGCGCAGCCTCGATGTTCTGCGCCTGGCTGTCAGCCGCCGCGGATAGGAGTGAAACATGGATCTTTTGCGTTCGATCATGGTAGCAGCCAAGGGCCTGAAAGCACAGTCCGGTCGCATGCGCGTGATTTCCGAAAACATCGCCAATGCGGATTCAACCGGCAGCAAGCCTGGCGCCGATCCTTACCGCCGCCGCATTCCGACCTTCAAAAGCGAATACGACAATGCCCTCGGTGCACAAATGGTCAATATGGGCCGCGTCGAATTCGATCAGGCGCAGTTCGTCACCCGTTACGAGCCGGGACATCCCGCAGCCGATACCAAAGGCTATGTGAAATATCCGAATGTGAACCTGATGGTCGAGACCATGGACATGCGCGAGGCGCAGCGTTCCTACGAGGCAGGCCTCAACGTCATTCGCGCCGCGCGCGGCATCATCCAGAGCACGATCGGTATTTTAAGGGGCTAGACAAGGGATAGATAGATGGAAGCGGAAGCAAGATTTGCGGCGAATGCTTATAAATCGCTGGCGCAGCTCAAGGACAGCCTCGACGGCCAAAAGATCGGCCAGACGGTCGATACCGGCGAGAAAAGCGATTTCCCCGGCATGGTCACGGATGTCGTTTCGCAATTTGCAAACCAGGCAAAAAGCGCGGACACGCAAACGCAGGCCATGGCCGCGGGCAAGGCCGATCTCGTCGATGTCGTGACCGCGGTAGCCGAAACGCAGGTGGCGCTCGAAACGCTCGTCAGCGTGCGCGATCAGGTGATTTCGGCTTACGAAAAAATCATGCAGATGCCGATATGAGCTATTGAAATGACGCCTGCCGAAGTTGCCGATATCGCCCGCGATGCCATCGTCACCATGGTGCTGGTTTCGGCGCCGCTGATGATCGTGGCGCTTGTCGTCGGCGTCGCCATCGGCCTGCTGCAGGCGCTGACGCAGATCCAGGAAATGACGCTGGTGTTCGTGCCGAAAATCATCGCCATTTTTTTGACGATGCTGCTCGCCATGCCGTTTATGGGCGGGCTGATGGGCGGTTTCATGACGCGTATCGCGGAAAAGATGGTGCAGTAGCCTAATCGCTCATTCCCGCAAAAGCGGGAATCCATTACGTAGAGCCAAGTCATACTGCTCTACGCATTCATATCTAGATCTCCGCTTTCGCGGGGATGACGGTGTGAGAAGGATATGATGAAAATTCCCCTCGATTTCCTGCCGCAGCTGACCATGGCCTTCCTGCTGATTTTCGCGCGTGTGGGGACGATCTTCATGTCGCTGCCGGGATTCGGCGAAATTTTCCTGTCACCGCGCCTGCGGCTTTCGCTCGCGCTGGCCGTGACATTCATCATGCTGCCCTTGCTGAAAGACCAGTTCGGGCCTATCCCGCCGAATGTGCCCAGCCTGCTGCTGCTTCTTGCGCACGAGATACTGTTCGGCCTGTTCATCGGCATGATCATCCGCTTTGTACGCGCCTCCCTGCAAACGGCGGGCGCGGTGATTGCGCAGCAGGCCGGCGTCGGTTTCGTCACGCAAATCGATCCGACACAGGGCGGGCAGGGGCTCGTGATCGGCAATTTTCTCGCCATGTTCGGCGTTCTGCTGGTGTTTGCAACCGACATGCACCATCTGGCGCTGGCCGCCATTCACGACAGCTATACGATCTTCCCGCCCTCCTTGCCGATCGATTTCGGCGATTTCAGCGAGAGTGCGCTGAAAGTGTTTTCGTCGAGCTTTGCGCTAGCGATCCAGATTTCCGCGCCTTTTCTTGTGGCGGGCCTCGTCTTTCAGGCAGCGCTTGGCGTACTTTCGAGGCTGATGCCGCAATTGCCGATTTTTTTCGTCGCGCTGCCGGTGCAGATCGTCGGCGGCTTCCTGCTGCTGGCCGCATTGCTGATGACGATCGCCAACTGGTATTCCAGCCATCTGGATAACACGTTCCGCCTGTTCATGGTGAATTAGGGCATGATCTCAATAAGGAGATATATTTTGTTGGCTCAAAACGGGCTTTATGCAGCGGTTTTCAACGAACAGCGATGTGAGGCATCCAGCATCGTTTACGATGCTGGAAATCATATATTCGGCTGGAACGGCAAGCCGTTCCAGCTGGCGGAGTTGAAAACCGCTGAAGAAAACCGTTTTCAGCCAATCCATAAAAGGACGCGGCCAAAAGGCTTGCCTGCGTCGTCGGAAAGCTTGACCGTACTTCCTGTACGCTCTTCGCTTTCCTCCTATCATGCAAGCCTTTTGGACACGCGCAAAATGCGTCTCCTTATTAAGATCATGCCCTAATGGCCGAAGAGCAGGACGACAGCAGCAAAACCGAAGAGCCGACCCAGCGCAAACTGGAGGAAGCTTACAAAAGAGGCGATGTCGCCAAAAGCCAGGAGTTGACGACATTGTTCGTCCTCTTCGGCGGCAGCCTGGTTATCCTTATCGGCGCCGGGCCGATCATGTTTTCGCTTTCGAAATCGATGCAGGCGATTTTTGCCAATGCGGCCATCATGCCGCTCGACGAGGGTCAGCTCAGCCTCATTTTCATGCGCACGATGAAAACGCTGCTGATTGCGCTGGGCCTGCCTTTCCTGGCGCTGACGATCGCCGGGCTTGCGGGGCATGTCATTCAGCATCGTTTTATTTTTTCGCTCGATCCCATCACGCCGCGATTTTCGAAGATCAGCCCGTTTGCTGGCTTAAAACGCATGTTTTCCAGTCAGAGCCTCGTCAATTTCGCCAAGGGATTGATGAAGATTGTCATCGTCGGCTGCGCGATTTTCATCTCCCTTTCGCCGCAGCGCGACAAGTTCGACATGCTGATCGGCATGGATGTAGCCAGCATTCTTCATGTCGCGCACGGGTTGATTATGAAAATGCTGGTCGCGGTTTTGGCGGCGATGGTTATCATCGCCGCGCTCGATTTCTTTTACCAGCGCACGAAATGGTACAACCGCCAGCGCATGTCGGTGCAGGAGCTGAAGGAAGAGTTCAAGCATCAGGAAGGTAATCCGGAAATCAAGGCGAAGCTGCGGCAGATCAGGCGGCAGCGCGCACGCCGGCGCATGATGTCGGAAGTGCCGAAGGCTGCCGTCGTCATCACCAACCCCACCCACTTTGCCGTGGCGCTGCAATACGACAAGGGCATGAATGCGCCTGTCTGTGTGGCGAAAGGCCTGGATAATGTGGCGCTGAAAATCCGCGAACTGGCCGGCGAAAATCGCATTCCCATCGTCGAGAACCCGCCGCTTGCGCGCACGCTTCATGCAAGCGTGGAGCTTGGCGACGAAATTCCGCCCGAGCATTACAAGGCCGTGGCGCAGGTGATCGGCTATGTCATGAGCTTGCGCGGCAAGAAAAAATGGGCGGCGTGAACAAGAATAAGACACTGCGTCAGAAAAAACTTCGGTAAGATCGCTCAACAACCACCAGCTGGAAGCTGGTGGGTTGGCGACAGGTTGAGAGCAGTGTTTAATTCACGAAGGATACGTTATCTTCGTCCGGGCGCTTAACCGCATCTGTGTGCGACTTGATGTACTCGCTGATAACGGTGTCAGTTACGTTGCCGCTGGTGGTGCTGAAAAAACCGCGGCCCCAGAAATGCTGGCCCCAATAGCGCTTGCGGATTTCAGGGAACTCCTGCTGAAATCTTGCGCGAACTGCGTCCCTTGGCTATCTTTACGAATTCGCTGACTGAAAGATGCGGCGGTATTTCAGCAAGGATATGCACGTGATCGACAGCGAGAGCGCCGTGTAGGATACGTACGCCGAGCTCTTCCGCCGCCTGAGCAATAATTGTGCGAACCCGCAGACGCAATGCGCCCTGTAGAACTTTGTAACGATATTTGGTGATCCAGACCAAGTGATAGCGATGGTAAAAGACCGTATGGCTACCCTTGCTGTACTTTGTCATCTTGTTAAAATATTCAAGCTAGCTTGTGATTTTAACAAGATGACAAAGTAAATTCAAGGCAAGGACTGAAGTCATCCCCGTCTAAAGACGGGGGTTTATAACCATACAGGAGACTATCATATCGCCTTCAACAGGATGTGCTTCTTCTTGCCGTGCGAGAGTTTGATCGCGCCATTGTCGCCAAGCTGACTCTCGTTGAGAACAAGATTTTCATCGGTCAGCGCGATATCGTTCACTTTCAGCCCGCCGCCCTTGATCTGCCGCCGCGCTTCCGATTTCGACGGCACAAGCCCTGCGCGCACGAACGCATCGAGCGCACCAATTCCCGTTTTTAATTCGGTGGAGCTGATCGTGATAGTGGGGAGATTGGCATCGGATGCGCCTTCCTCGAATGTCTTGCGCGCGGTTTCTTCCGCCTTGAGAGCGGCCTCGCGCCCGTGCAGCAAAGCGGTCGTTTCGGTTGCAAGAATCTTTTTCGCTTCATTGAGTTCTGCGCCGGAAAGTTTCTCAAGTCTTGCAATCTCGTCCAGCGGCAGTTTGGTATAAAGCTTGAGAAGGCGCCCGACATCGGCGTCCTCGCAATTACGCCAGTATTGCCAGTAGTCATAGGCTGAGAGCATGTCGGGGTTGACCCAGACGGCGCCCGAGACGCTCTTGCCCATTTTCACGCCAGATGCCGTTGTGAGCAGCGGACAGGTGAGGCCGAAAAATTGCGCGTCCGTCAGGCGGCGCGCCAGATCGATGCCGGTGACGATATTGCCCCATTGGTCGTTACCGCCCATTTGCAGAATGCAGCCATAGCGCTTGTACAGCTCGGCGAAATCATAGGCTTGCAGGATCATGTAATTGAATTCGAGGAAAGACAGGTTCTGTTCGCGCTCGAGCCGCAACTTGACGGAATCGAAGGCGAGCATGCGGTTGATGGAAAAATGCCGGCCGACTTCGCGCAGGAAATCGACATAATTGAGGTTGAGCAGCCAGTCGGCATTGTTGACGAGCAGCGCATCGTTTTTAGCGGCCCCGAATTTCAGGAATTTCGAATATACATTTTTCAATGATGCGACATTGGCGTCGATATCGTTAAGTGCAAGCAATTGCCGCGATTCGTCCTTGCCGGACGGGTCGCCGATCATGGTGGTGCCGCCGCCCAGCAGCGCGATCGGCCGGTGTCCGGTTTCCTGCAGCCAGTGCAGCATCATGATAGGCAGTAATGATCCGGCATGCAGGCTTTTTGCCGTGGCGTCGAAACCGATATAGGCGGTAATGGGCCCCTTGTTCAGGGCGGCATCCAGCGCCTCGGGCTCCGAAATCTGGCTGATGAAACCGCGCCGCGAGAGAATTCGAAGAAATTCGGATTTGAAATTAAACATGTTTGGGCGATCTTCCATCATCGTCATCCCCGCGCTCCACATCGGGCTTGCCCGATGTGGCATTATCAATGCACAACTCGGATATATCCGAGTTGTGTTGAGGATCCAGCAAAAAAGCTTTATATCTGGATTCCCGCTTGCGCGGGAATGACGTAAAAGGGCATAGCATTATTTTATGTGTAATCTATAGCTTTTAGACAAGATGACATATCTCACCAGTCTCGGCCTGATGTCCGGCACGTCGATGGACGGGATCGACGGCGCCATTCTTGTCAGCGACGGCAATAGCCTGCGTGGTTTCGGCCCCACTTATTATCGCCCCTATAGCGCGCAGGAGCAGGATTTGCTGCGCGCCGCCCTTGCCGGGGCGCAATCGCTTGCCGACCGTACGACCCGGCCAGGTCCGCTGCGCGAGGCCGAGCAACTGGTGACGGATGCGCATTGCGAGGTGATCGCCCTGCTGCTCGAGCGTGCGCGGGCGGAAAAGCTGACTGTCGAAGCCATCGGCTTTCATGGGCAGACGGTGATCCACAGGCCGGAAGCGGGCCTGACCGTGCAGATCGGCAATGCGCAGAAAATTGCTGACCGCTTCCTGCTGCCGGTGGTGGCCGATTTCCGCGCCGCCGATGTAGCAGCTGGCGGGCAGGGCGCGCCTTTGGTGCCCATCATGCATCTGGCGCTGGCGAAATCCTCGCACTTGCCGTTGCCCGCCGCTATCGTGAATATCGGTGGGGTTGCGAATGTCACGATCATCGAGGGCAACAAAAATCTGGTCGCTTTCGATACCGGCCCCGGTAATGCGCTTCTCAACGATTTCATGCGCAGCCGCATCGGCGCCGAGATGGATGAAGGCGGCAAGGCGGCGCGGCAGGGCAGGGTGGGGGAAGATATTCTGCAAAAGCTTCTCGCCGATCCTTATTTCACGAAGCTGCCGCCGAAATCGCTCGACCGCGATCATTTCCGTTATGTGCTTTCACTGATCGAACAATGCAGCACGGAGGATGGTGCGGCGACGCTGACGGCATTCACCGCGGCAAGCCTCGCGCTTGGCCTGCGTCTTGCCAGCGAGAATTTGCAGAAAGTGGTGATTGCGGGCGGCGGTGCGCATAACCCGTCCATTTTAAATGCGCTGAAGCAGAGAACCAATCTCGATGTTGTCACAGCCGATGCGCTGGGCTGGTCGGCCGATTTCCTGGAGGCGCAGGCTTTTGCGTTTCTCGCCGTGCGCAGTATGCGCGGTTTGCCGCTGACCTATCCCGGTACGACAGGCGTCGCAAAGCCGCTGACAGGTGGGGTGTTGTTTCAGCCGAGGACACAATAGTAACCCGTCACTCCCGCGGAAGCGGGAGTTTAGAAATAAAGCTTTATATCTGGATCCCCGCTTTCGCGGGGATGACGTGATGGTTCTTACTTTTCATACCGCGCCCACCCCTCCCGCATCAGCCTTTCCTGCGGCAGGAAGCGCGCCTTGTAATTCATTTTCGGCGAATGTTCGACCCAGTAACCGAGGTAAAGATGCGGCAGGTTGAGCGCGCGCGTGCGCTCGATGCAGTCGAGGATCATGTAAGTGCCTAAGCTACGCTCGACGGAATCGTCCGGCTCGTAAAATGAATAGACCATCGAGACGCCGTCGCTCAATTGGTCCATCAACGCGCAGGCAACAAGCCGCTCGCCGGCGCGATATTCGATCAAGTGCGTCTCGACATAGGTTTCCTCGATCATGGTGGCGTAATCGAGCACGCTCATATCGGCCATGCCGCCTTCGGCGTGGCGTGAATCCAGATAGGCGCGGAACACCGAATATTGCTCGGATGTCGGCTGCGGGGCCAATTCGGTGGCGACGATATCGCGGTTGTACGCGCTAATGCGGCGCATAGAGCGCGTGGGTTTGAATTCGTTCACCAGCACGCGCACGGAAATGCACGCCGCACAATTTTCGCAAGCCGGGCGATAGGCAATGCTCTGGCTGCGGCGAAATCCGCCCGGTATCAGCACGTCGTGCAAAGCGGGCGCGAAATCGCCGGAGAGATGCGTGAAAACCTTCCGCTCCTTCTGCCCTCTCAGATAAGGGCAGGGCGCGGGCGCGGTGAGATAGAATTGCGGGTTATCGCGGCGCTGGTCTGTCACGCTTACACGATATCATAACAGGAATGAAAGAATGACGAAAATACTTATAACGTCATCCCCGCGAAAGCGGGGATCTAGCGAATAATGTGCGCGCAAAACATGCTCTTTATTTAATTTCTGGATCCCGTGTCTAATCCTCGCGGCTACGCCGCTCGGGCACGGGATGACGGAGTAAAATCAAAACCCCGCCTCGCCGCTATCTATGCGTGTGACATCGTGGCCCGCAGCTACTAAATTTTCCAGCAGCAGTTTCGCATGCGTGCCGTCGCGCACTTCCACTGTTATGTCGAGATAGGCGCCTTTCGCCGATACGTTGAGGAAAAGGCGGCGATGATCGACTTCGAGAATATTCGCGCCAAGTTCGCCCATCAGCGTGGTGATGCGGCCGAGCGTTCCGGGGCGGTCGGTGATTGCAAAACGGAAAGCGACGATTTTCTCTTCGCGCTCCAGCGCGCGCACCATCACGGTTGCGGCAAGTCGCGGGTCGATATTGCCGCCGCACAGGATGATGCCGACTTTTTTGCCTTTCAACTTGTCCTTCAGTTGCGGCATGGCGGCAAGTCCGGCAGCGCCAGCACCTTCGGCCAATGTTTTCAACTGCTCCAGATAGGTATTGATCGCCCATTCGATATCGTTTTCGGAAACGAGCAGAAGATCGTCGCTTAGGCTTTTCAGGATTTCGGATGTCAGCTTGCCGATATTTTTCACCGCAATGCCTTCGGCCAGCGTGCCTGCTTTCGGCGGTGCGAAGGGCTTGTTATGAAGCTTGCAGTAGAGCGATGGATAGAGCTCGCTTTCGACCGTGATGATCTTGATATCCGGCTTCAGATGTTTTGCCGCAATGGAAATTCCGGACGCCAAGCCACCCCCGCCGACAGGGGCAATAATGCAGTCGAGATCCTGTTTGTCCTCGAGCATTTCAAGCCCGATCGTGCCCTGGCCCGCGATCACGGCGGGATCGTCATAGGGGTGGATCAGGGTGAAGCCCTGCCTGTTTTTAAGCTCATGCATATGGTCTTCGCTGTCGGCCAGCGTTTCGCCGAAAAGCACGACCTTGGCCCCATGGCGCTGGGTCGCCTCCACCTTCACGCCGGGCGTATTCAGCGGCATGACGATGACGGCCGGAATGCCGAGCCGGGCTGCGTGATAGGAGACGGCCTGCGCATGGTTTCCCGCGGAGACGGCGATTACGCCTTTCTTTTTCTCCGCATCGGTGAGTTGAAGCAGCTTGTTTAGGGCGCCGCGTTCCTTGAAGGAATTCGTCGCCTGCATATTTTCGTATTTGATCCAGATATCGGCGCCGAATTGTTGCGACAGGCGCGGCGCATGCAGGAAGGGCGCGCGCAGGATATGGCCGGAAATGCGCGTCCGTGCGGCTTCGATATCGGCGAATTTAACGGGCAGCTCGCTCATCAGGCCACTTCGAACATCGCGTCCACTTCCACAGCCGCGTCAAAAGGCAGGGAAGAGACACCGACCGCGGCACGCGCATGTTTCCCCGCTTCTCCGAGAACGTCGACGATCAGGTTGGATGCGCCGTTGACCACCTGCGGATGCTGGTTGAATTCCGGGATGCAGGCGACGAAACCGCCAAGGCGCAGACAGCGCTTCACGCGGCCAAGATCGCCATCGAGCGCCGCATTGACTTGCGCAAGGATATTGATGGCGCACACTTTCGCGGCTTCCTGCCCGGTTTCGAGCATCAAGTCTTTGCCAAGCTTTCCTATATAGGCAAGCTTGCCGTCTACCATTGGCAACTGGCCGGAAATGAAAAGAACGCTTCCAGCCCATGTATAGGGGACATAATTCGCAGCGGGTGCCGCAGGCATGGGGAGAACGATTCCTAAGTCTTTCAGGCGCGATGAAATAGTTGAGTTCATAAGGTCACCTCTGTCCTTCATGAAGTAGCAGGATGGAGGCTTTTTGAAAACCTTAAGACTTGCCGTTTGCACCGCCTACTGTCAAAAAGGCGGAATGAATTGCCTGCTTTTTTTCATATTTCTGGGGCTTGTGCCGGCAATGCCCGCCTCGGCCATGCAGCTTCTGCCGCACCGCGCGATTTACGATATTTCGCTGGTCATGGGGAAGGGGCGCAACAGCCTTATCGCGGCCAGCGGCCATCTGACCTATGAATTCACCGGCAACGAATGCGAAGGCTATTCGACCAAAACGCGCTTTGTTTCCGCCCTGCGCAGCCAGGACGGCAGCCAGATGTTCAACGATATAAAATCCGCGACTTTCGAAAAACCGGACGGCGAACAATTCCGCTTCATCACCCGCACATCGTCGAACGGCAAGGTCAGCGAGGAAGCGAACGGCGTTGCCGAATACGATGCGCAAGGGAAACTTCATGTGGCGATAGACAGGCCGAAGCGTTTGCTGCGGCAATTCGAAACGGGTTCCGCTTTTCCGGTCATGCATATGAAACGCCTGCTGGAAGCCGCAAGAAAACGCGAAACGATAGCGCGCGTCGATCTGTTCGACGGTACGGCAGGCGGACAGAAGATTTATGCGACGGCGGCCGTTATCGGCAATCCCATCGACACGCCCATTCCCGAAGGTCATCCCGCCGCGCATGCGTCTTTTGCACAGCTTGCGCGTTATCCGATTTCGCTGTCGTTTTTCGATCAGGCGACCGACCATTCGGGCGAGCAGACCGCGCTATACGATACATACGCGATTATGTTCGACAATGGCGTGACCTACGAAATCCGGCTTGACTATGCGCAATTTTCTTTCGCGGCGGAAATGAAATCGCTCGAAGTGCTGCCGTCCGGCGAGTGCAAGCAGGATTAAAACAGGCAGGATTAAAATTCATCCCTGTGAAAATACTGCGAAGCGGTGAAAAAATCCTGCGGCGACAATTGCGTCTCGGTGGAAAGGCTTTCGAGCAGCGCCTCGTCACTGCATATATAATCGAGAACGGCAGCAAGAAAATGCTCGGATTCCGCAGCCAGGCGCAGATTTTCGATGCCAAGGCCGCTCTGCGTTAGGAAAGTATTAAGCCTGTCTTCATCTTCGCTCAGAAACCGCAAGGCCCGAATGGCCAGTAGTTGCGCGCGCTCAAGGCTTGTTTGATCTTTGTTAGGCTTAAACACGGGCATTCTCCTTACGGTTCTGAAAGATTTGCACGCCTAAAATCCATGTTCAGGGATAAGTCCGCTTGTCAATGCGGCATGGATGCGGGGCAGCACATGGCAAAAACGGTTCTGATTGTTGAGGACAATGAACTCAACATGAAGCTTTTTAACGATCTGCTGGAAGCCAATGGCTACCAGACATTGCAGACGCGCAACGGTACCGAGGCGCTGGCCCTTGCCCGCCAGCACCGTCCCGATCTGATTCTCATGGATATCCAGCTTCCCGAGGTTTCCGGCCTCGAAGTCACGAAATGGCTGAAAGACGACGACGAGTTGCGCATGATACCCGTCGTCGCCGTCACCGCCTTCGCCATGAAGGGCGACGAGGAGCGCATTCGCGCCGGCGGCTGCGAGGCCTATATTCCGAAGCCGATTTCGGTCAGCAAATTTCTCGATACAATGCGCCAGTTCCTGGGCGATGCGCGTGGATGATAGGGATCTAAACCTGATTAGGAGGCATATTTCGTTGGCTCAAAACGCGTTTTATAAAATAATTTTCAGCGAACGGCGATGTGGGGCATCGGCGAAGATGAAAATTATTTTAGAAAGCCGTTTTCAGCCAATCCTAAGGGACGCGGCTAAAATGCTCACCCGCGTCGTCGGAAAGCTCGACCGTACTGCCGGTACGCTCTTCGCTTTCCTTCTTGCGACTGAGTATTTTAGCACGCGCGAAATGCGCCTCCTAATCAGGTTTAGACCCCTCGCATGACGGCACGTATTCTGATTGTCGATGATATTCCGGCCAATGTGAAACTGCTTGCCGACCGTCTGAGCGCCGATTATTTCGACGTGGTGACGGCCGCCGACGGGCTCGAAGCTCTCACCCTGCTCGACAAGACGCCATGCGATATCATCCTGCTCGACGTGATGATGCCGCATATCGACGGTTTCGAAACCTGCCGCCGCATCAAGGCCAATCCGAAAACGCAGCATATTCCCGTGGTGATGGTAACCGCGCTCGATCAGCCCGCCGACCGCGTTTCCGGTCTCGAAGCCGGCGCCGACGATTTCCTGACCAAACCGATTTCCGATATTGCCCTGATCACGCGCGTGCGCTCGCTGGTGCGTTTGAAACAGCTTACCGACGAACTGCGCCTGCGCAACGAAACGACGCAGGAAATGGGTATCAATGCGCCGGCGCTTGCCCATGATTTCTGCGGCCAGAAGGGCCGCATTCTGTTGATCGACGATAAGCACAGCTCTTATGAGCGGCTTTTGAGCGCGTTCCGCGACAAGCACAATTTGGATGTGCAGACCAATCCGCAAGAAGGCCTGGTTCGCGCTTCGGAGGGTGGCTACGATCTTGTCATCGTCAATCTCGGCCTCAAAAATTACGACGGCTTGCGTTTTTGCAGTCAGATCAGGTCTGTGGAACGTTTGCGGCATCTGCCGCTCCTGATCATCGTCGAGCCGGACGAGCAGGCGCGCCTGATGCGCGGGCTGGAAATGGGCGTGAACGATTATCTCGTGCGCCCGATCGACCGCAACGAACTTTATGCGCGTGTGGCTACGCAGATCCGCCGCAAGCGCTATACGGATTATCTGCGCGAAACGGTGCAGACATCGCTGGAACAGGCGGTGATCGACCAGCTCACCGGCCTGCACAACCGCCGCTATATGGAAAGCCATCTTGCATCGCTCACGAGCCAGATCACGGCGCGCGGCAAGAACCTGTCGCTGCTGATGCTCGATATCGATTATTTCAAGCGCATCAACGATACTTACGGCCATGATGCGGGCGACGACGTGCTGCGCGAATTCGCGGCGCGTACCAAGAAGGCAGTGCGCGGTATCGATCTCGTCTGCCGTCTCGGCGGCGAGGAATTCGTGGTCGTCATGCCGGAGGCAGAAATCAGCGTGGCCTATACGGTTGCCGAACGCATCAGGGAAAAAGTGGCGCAGGTGCCGTTTCCCATTCGCGGCGGCGCCGAACATGTGCAGGCTACCATCTCGATCGGCGTTTCCATGCTGCGCCCGAACGGCGATACGGCCGAGCAGCTGATCAAGCGTGCCGACGAAGCGCTCTATGCCGCGAAAAGAAACGGCCGCAACCGCGTGGTTTCGGACGCGGCTTAACTAAATCGTCATCCCGGCGACCCTGCTTCGCCAAGACTTCGCAGGGCTTAGTGAACCAGCCCGCCGAAGCTCGTAAGAGCGAAGGCGGGAGGCCGGGATCTAAATCTTATAAAAAACTTCCGATGAGATCCCCGCTTGCGCGGGGATGACGCTTCGCGTCACTTAATTTTCGTCTCTTTGAAGAGAACGTGCTTGCGCGCCTTGGGGTCGTATTTGCGCATGCTCAGCTTTTCCGTCTGCGTGCGCGGATTTTTCTTGGTCACGTAAAACGAGCCGGTGCCGGCTTCGGATTCGAGCTTGATCTTGATAACGGTTTTCTTGGCCATTGGTTTACCTATACGAATTTATTGGTTCTTCTATGGCTTTGCAGCGTTAAAAGGTCAAGGAAATTGGCAAATATAATTACTTTTTGTCATCCCCGGCGAGCTTTGCGAAGCAAAGCGAGGGAAGGGGATCCAAGAAATTTGGGGATTCCCTTCCCCTCGATCGCCTGACGGCGATCTCGGCCGGGAATGACAATCAGCCTATCATCTCGCAATAATATTTTTTGCCCTTCGCGTAATAGAAAGGAAAAGGCCGCGCCAAAGCCTTTTCGTCGTATTTTTGCAGCAGGGGCGCAAGGTCGGTCAAAATCTGCTTGGTGATGAAGGCCAAGGGCCGCTCGAAAATCTCGACAAGCGGCAGCCATTCCGTTTTTTCCAGATCGGTTTTTTGCTCCAGATGCACGGTTTTGGCGACGTACTTTTTGTCGCCCAGAAAAAAACGCGTATCGAAGCGTCGCGGGCGCAGGGGCGGCGTGATGGCGCGGGCAACGAGATGCAGGTCTGATAGGGCAGGCATAACCCCATATGCCGCGAAGGCCTGCCAGTTATCGGCCTTGGATGTGCAAGCCTGCCGCACGCCGTATAGAATTCCCGTCTCCTCATACAATTCTCTGATCGCGGCCATTGCCAGCCCGCGCGCGCCGCGCTGGCTGAGAGAAGAGGCACGCAGGCGCAGGCGATGCTGGGTCTCCAGCGCAAGTTCGTCGGCGCTTGGCATGGCGGCATCTTCCCTGTCCATGGCGCCGCCGGGAAAGACGGTAAGGCCCGGCATGAAGGCAAGATCCGCTTTTCGCCGTCCCACCAGCAGGCGCGGCGATTTTGCTTCCCAGTCGACCAGCAACAGCGTGGCTGCGGGGCGCACGGGCACATTTTGTGCGGCCGTTTTTTTGTCGCCGGGCTCAACGAATTCGGGAACGATCTCGCGCTTCATGGCTCGTGGCGAAAGCCATGCATTTCGTTCGCCCACTGGATGGCGATGACGAGCCCTTTCACAGGCGGCAGCAGGGCAAGGCTGAGAAGAACGGCGAGAGGCATCCATAAGGAGAAATGCACAAAAAGTGACGGCTCGAAGGCGCGCTCGACGATCAGGGCAAGAGGCACGAGGGTATGGCCGACCAGCACGATGATAATATAAGGCGGCGCATCGTCGGCGCGGTGATGCGTAAAATCGAGGCCGCAATTCGTGCAGGATGCGTTCACAGTCGTAAAGCGCGCGAACAATTTGCCGATACCGCAACGTGGGCAGCGGCACGCAATGCCGCGCCAGATCGCGGTTTTGATATTTGATTTCATCGCTTATGCCGCATCGGCCTTTTTGCGCGCTGTTGTCTTCTTGACCGTTTTTTTCGCCGTTTTCTTTTTAGGTGCGCTTTTTTTGCCTCCGCTCTTGGCATCGATCAGCTCGATCGCCTCGGCAAGCGTCAGTTCTTCGGGTACTTTGTCCTTGGGGAGAGTTGCATTTGTTTTCTCGTGCGAAACGTAAGGACCATAGCGTCCGCTATGCAGCGCAATCTCGCCGCCTGCGGGATGCTCGCCCAGAACCTTGCCTTTCGGCTTGGAACGCCCGCCGCCGCGCCCGGGCCCGCGCGCGATCTTCTCGGCGATCATATCGACGGCGCGGTTGATGCCGATATCGAAAATCTCCTCGAAGTCCTTCACGTTCACATAAATTTTTTCGTGCTGGATATAGGGCCCGAAACGGCCGAGATTGGCGACGATCTTCTTGCCGCTTTCCGGGTGAATGCCGATCTCGCGCGGCAATTGCAGCAGTTTCAGCGCCAATGGCAGATCGACATCGGCGATCTGCACGCCGCGCGGAATGCCGGTACGCTTCGGTTTCTCGCTATCGCCGAGCTGCACATAAGGCCCGTAGCGCCCCTGGCGCAATGTCACGCTCTCGCCTGTTGTCGGGTCTTCGCCGAGAACCTTGGCGCTGCCTTCCATCCTGCCCTTGTCGTCGCTCTCCATGCCGCCTTCGGTTGCGGCGAGCGGACGCGTGAACTTGCAATCGGGATAATTCGTGCAGCCGATGAAAGAGCCGTATTTACCGAGCTTCAGCGACAGTTTGCCGTCGGCGCAGGAAGGGCAGGTACGCGGATCGGAGCCGTCTTCTTTCGGCGGAAAAATATGCGGTCCAAGCGCTTCGTTGAGCACGTCGATGACGTCGGAAACACGCAGCTCCTTGGTGTTCTTCACATGCATGGAGAACGCGTCCCAGAATTTATGCAGCACATCGCGCCAGTTCATCTCGCCGGCCGAAACCTGGTCGAGCTGTTCCTCGAGATCGGCGGTGAAGTCGTATTGCACGTAACGCTCGAAGAAATTTTTCAGGAAGGCGGTGACGATGCGGC
Organism: uncultured Alphaproteobacteria bacterium; assembly: GCA_963714065.1. Taxonomy (GTDB): domain Bacteria; phylum Pseudomonadota; class Alphaproteobacteria; order Rhizobiales; family UBA4765; genus JAZKID01. The sequence continues at coordinate 1,926,029 of OY970226.1, forward strand.
CCTTGTCGTCCGCATATAATCTTTTCTTGTCGAGGCGCACATAGCCGCGCTCACGCAGCACGGCAAGAATGGAGGCGTAGGTGGAAGGGCGGCCGATGCCGAGTTCTTCCATTTTCTTCACAAGGCTTGCTTCCGTATAGCGCGGTGGCGGCTCGGTGAAATGCTGATGTGTTTCAACGCCCTCAAGGCCGAGATTGTCGTTTGCGCCAAGCGCGGGCAGGCGGCTGTCTTCGCCGGCCGCATCGTCTTCACCTTCCTGATACAGGGTGAGGAAGCCGTCGAAGGTAATCACGCTGCCGGTGGCGCGCAATTGCGCGTTTCTGCCGCCATTTGTCGCGGTGATTTCGGCCGTCGTGCGCTCCACCTCCGCCGACTCCATCTGGCTTGCGATAGTCCTGATCCAGATCAGCTCGTAGAGCGACTGGTATTCCGGCTCCAGCCGGCTTTTCACATCCTGCGGCAGGCGCGAAAGCTTGGTGGGGCGAATGGCTTCGTGCGCTTCCTGCGCATTTTTCGCTTTCGTCTTGTAGAAGCGTGGGCTGCCCGGCAGATAGCGCTTGCCATATTTGCTCTCAATGACATCGCGCGTGGCATTCACAGCCTCGGGCGCCATCTGCACGCCGTCGGTACGCATATAGGTGATCAGGCCTACCGTCTCGCCGCCGATATTGATGCCCTCATAGAGCTTCTGCGCAATGCGCATGGTGTGCGCGGGAGAAAAACCGAGCTTGCGCGAGGCTTCCTGCTGCAGGGTGGAGGTTGTGAAAGGCGGCGCCGGGTGGCGCTTGACCGGCTTTGCCTCGACGCTGTCCACCTTGTAGGAAGCGCGCTCCAGCAGCGCGCGCAATGCTGTGGCTTCGCTCTCCGTGCCGATATCGAGACGATCGATCTTCTTGCCGTCCGCGCCGACAAGCCGTGCCACGAAAGATTTGGATTTGGGTGTGAGCAGTTTCGTTTCGATCGACCAGTATTCGCGTGCTTTGAAACGGTCAATCTCGTCCTCGCGGTCGCAGACGAGGCGCAGTGCGACAGATTGCACGCGGCCCGCCGAACGCGCACCGGGCAGTTTCCGCCACAGCACCGGCGAAAGGGTGAAGCCGACGAGATAGTCGAGCGCGCGGCGCGCGAGATAGGCTTCCACGAGTGCGTTGTCGATCTTACGTGGGTGCAGCATTGCCTCACGCACGGATTCTTTTGTGATGGCGTTGAATACCACGCGCTCGATGGGAATATCCCTCAGCACTTTCTTTTCGCGCAGCACATCGAGCACGTGCCAGGAGATGGCCTCGCCTTCGCGGTCAGGGTCGGTGGCCAGGATAAGGCGGTCGCTGTCCTTGACGGCCCTGGCGATATCGGCAAGCCGTTTGGCTGCCTTGGGATCGACCTGCCAGGTCATGGCAAAATCTTCGTCCGGGCGGACGGAGCCGTCTTTGGGCGGCAGGTCGCGCACATGGCCGAAAGAGGCCAGCACCTGGTAGCCCTTGCCGAGATAGGCGTTGATCGTCTTTGCTTTGGCGGGGCTTTCGACAATGACGACTGGCATGGGAGACCTTTACTATATGGGTACTAGGGGGCGTGACCGCAACGCCGAAGGCGCTCCTTATCCATATTTGCTTTTGCAGGTCAATTGCCCGTCCCCAGCCTTATACAACCATTAGTTGAAAATATACCAGATATAAGGTAAGGAAATGCAACCTATAATTGATATCTGTGGGACAAATGCCGGGGTTCGAAACAGATCGTACAAGGGCTGCCGCCTATATTGCCGACTTTTTGCCGGAATTAGGCCGGCTAGCCAATGATGCAGGCCATGATGTGCTGGGCTATCTGCTGGGCCTGGCCGAGGCAGAAGCAAAACTCCTGTGCGAAAAAACGGAAAAGCTGGAAAAGAGGGCGGGTTAGCCCGTCAACGCCACCCGCTGCCCACCCTGATGTTCGATTTTCCCAGCCAGTTCGAGCTCGAGCAAGACGGCATGCACCTGCGCCGGCGGCAACCCCGTTTCGCGAATTAATGTGTCGATGAAAACAGGTGAAGGGCCTAGCGCCTCGATGATGCGCGCGCGTTCATCCGGCGCCGGTTCCGAGAAGCCTTCGAACATGGAGATGAAATCCTCTTCGTCTCTCGCCTGCGCATAGGGCATGGGCGGCGGATCTTCCGGCAATTGCGCCAGCGCTTCCAGAATTTCTTCCGCCGATGTCACCATCTGTGCGCCCTGTTTGATCAGGCGGTTGGTGCCGGAAGCGCGCGGGTCGAGCGGCGAGCCGGGCAGGGCAAACACTTCGCGCCCCTGTTCCGCAGCCAGACGCGCGGTGATCAACGAGCCGGATTTCTCCGCAGCCTCGATCACGATGGTTGCAATAGACATGCCTGACACAAGGCGGTTGCGGCGCGGAAAATCGCGCGCCGTTGCCTGCCAGTTGAACGGCATTTCGGAAAGGGCGATGCCTGTCTGAATAATTTGTTGCAGCAGCTCTTCGTTCTCCGGCGGATAAATACGATTGATGCCGCCTGCGAGCACGGCAGCCGTACCGGTGGCGAGAGATGCTTCATGTGCGGCCGCATCGATGCCTCTTGCCAGGCCGGAGCAGACAATGTAACCGGCCGTGCCCAAGGCTTGCGCAATATCGCGTGTCATGCGGCGGCCCGCAGCAGAGGCATTGCGAGAGCCGACAATCGCCACGCATTTCGCATTTTCGTTCAGATTGCCGAGGACGGTTAAAAGCGGCGGCGGCGTATCGATAAAGCGCAAGATGCGCGGATAATTTTTCTCGCCGGGCGCGACAAGTTGTGCGCCCGCAGTTTGAATTGCATCAAGCTCTGCTTCGGCATCATCTTCTGTTGCAACCTTCGCAATCTTGCCGCCGCGTCTGGAAATGGCGGGCAGGGCGGATAACGCTTCTTCGGCCGAGCCGAAACGGTTGATCACATTTCTGAACGTGACAGGTCCGACATTTTCGGTGCGAATAAGCCGCAGCCACGCAATGCGCTGCGCATGTGTCAGTTCATAATCCGCGCCGGGTTCAAAGAATTGATCTTCGCTCATGATTTTTTGAAACTGATCTTGCCTTCGGTGCCTGCGATCAGGCGGCGGATATTTTCGTGATGTTTAGCGATGAGTAGCAGCGAAAAAAACGCATACCATGCGGCTGTTTGCCAATCCCACAATCCAATTATAAGTGGCGTTACAAGTGCTGCGCTGATGGCAGCAAGCGAAGAATAACCACTTATATAAGCAACAACCAACCAAGTTATTATAAACCCCGCAAATGGCCAAATAGTTGAATATTCACCTAGGGGAATAGCGAGGGAGGGACCGATGAGTAGCAGGCCTATATAAGTTGCAACACCTTTACCGCCTTTAAATTTTAACCAGACTGGAAACAGATGACCTAAAAAAACACCGACTGCAGCCCATGTCAAACTGCCACCAAAGGGGTCAGCGATAAAAGCCAAAACCGGTGCTATAGTGCCCTTCAGTATATCAAAAAGAAGAGTAAGGGCGGCAATGTCCTTGCGACCTGTGCGCAGAACGTTTGTAGCGCCAATATTGCCGGAGCCGATTTTGCGGATATCACCAAGGCCCGCGAGTTTTGTGAGCAGCAAGCCGAAAGGAATGGAGCCTAGTAAATAGGAGAGAATGAAAGCCAAGGTCGTATAATAATAATCCATCATTTGTACCTCATTCACTGTATGTCATCCTGAGCGCAGCGAAGGATCTCAAAACGTCATGCTCGGGCTTGACCCGAGCATCTTAAGATCCTCGGAACAAGTCCGAGGATGACGAAAAAAAAGAGATCCTTCGCTGCGCTCAGGATGACATTTCTTATCTGGATCGTCACGCCTTGCTGCGCAAGGCTCGCGATGGCGGAATATCTATCGTTGTGTAACATCATTCGCTCGGCCCAACACAAACATTTCCAAAATCGCTGCCCGCATGGCGACACCGTTTTCCACCTGCGTGGCGATCAGGTTGCGCTTTCCATCGACGATTTCATCTGCAATGTGAACGCCGCGAATAACGGGGCCGGGGTCCATCACCAGCGCATCCGGCTTCGCATGGGAAAGTTTTTCATCATCAAGGCCGTAATCACGAAAGTATTCTTCTACGCTGAGAGGAAATGGCTCTTTCATACGCTCGCGCTGGATGCGCAGACTTATAACGATATCCGCGCCAGCCAGTCCATGCCGCATATCCTCGAATTTCGTCACGCGATTGGATTCAAGATCGTCGGGAAACAGCATGCGCGGCGCGATCACATTCACATGCGCGCCAAGTTTTGTGAGAAGTTTGGTGTTCGAATGCGCCACGCGCGAATGCATGATATCGCCGCAGATCGCGACAGTCAGTCCCTCGATGGGCCCCTTTGTTTTCTTGATCGTGAAAGCATCGAGCAACGCCTGCGTGGGGTGCTCGCCCATACCGTTACCGGCATTGATCAACGGGCATGTAATATTTTTTGCGAAAATATGCGGCGCGTCGGTTTGCGGATGGCGCATCACGAACGCATCGGGGTTCATCGCGTTCAGCGCAATCGCCATATCGCCGAGACTTTCGCCCTTGCTGGTGGATATGTTCGTAGTGGCGACATTCACCACATCGGCGCCAAGGCGCTTGGCGGCAATTTCGAACGAGACATGCGTGCGCGTGGAAGGTTCGAAAAAAAGACTGATGACGGTGCGCCCCTGCAAAAGCGGCGCGCTTTTATTGTCTTTACGGAAAAGTTCGAAAAAGAAAGCGGCGCGCTCGAACAGCGCGTGAACGGCGGAAAGATCGAGATCCTCGATAGAGAGGAGGTGGCGGGTTTTTATGCTTTTATCGGCTCGCACAGGCTGCATCACAAATGACCTAGCAGTGCTTAGGAGGAAAATGACCGGTGGGCAAGACCCTTAGTTGTCATCCCCGGCGAGGCTTGGCGTAAGCCAAGCCGAGGGAAGGGGATCTAAAGATCTTATAGATTCCCTTCCCCTCACCGATCATGATTGATCGGTTCGGCCGGGAATGACACTTTAATAAGCTCGCAACCCGTCCAATGCCCCCTGCAAAATCACGGCTGCGGCCAATGCATCAATTTTCTCGTCGCGCTTGGCGCGGGAAATGCCAACCTCCGCCATCGCCTGCCCGGCCTCGAAGGTGGAAAGCCGTTCGTCCCAGAAGGTGAGAGGCAGGGCGATATGCTTCATCAGATTGGCTGCGAAAGTACGAATGCTCTGCGCACGCGGGCCTTGCGTATCGTCCATGTTCAGCGGAAGACCCAGAACAAGTCCCGCCACTTCGCGTGCCACGATAATTTTATCCAGCGCCTCGATGTCGCTCAAAAGCTTACTTCGCTTGATCGCCGTCAAAGGCAAGGCAAGCCGCCATGCAGGGTCCGACACGGCAAGCCCTATGGATTTTTTACTCACATCCAGCCCTAAAATTGTGCCTTGCGAATTGAGGCGGCCCGCGAATTCTTCTATAGTCAGGATCATCTTTTCATTTTGGCAGGTTTTATCATGAAAATCACCTGGTATGGCCATTCCGCTTTCCGCCTTGAGATCAAGGGTGCGAATATTCTGATCGATCCCTTTATTACGTATAACGACACCTGTCCGGTGAAGCTGGACGACGTGGCAAAAGGCGTCACACATATTCTGGTGACGCATGGGCACGAGGATCATTTCGGCGATACGGTGGAGATTTCCAAAAAAACCAAGGCGCCGCTGATCGGTAATTTCGAACTTTGCGGCTGGGCGGCAAAACAGGGCGTGAAAGAAACGATCGGCCTCAACCCGGGCGGTGAGATGGATATAGGCCCGTTCAAACTGGCGCTGACGCTCGCGCATCATTCGTCATCGGTGAATGCGGATAGCGGCAGCCCGGTCTATCTCGGCAATCCTTGCGGGCTTGTGGTGATGGCGGAGAACGAACCCACTGTTTATCACGCGGGCGATACCGATATTTTTTCCGACATGGCGCTGATCAACGAATTCTATCAGCCGCAGATCGGTCTGCTCCCGATCGGCGATGTTTATACCATGGGCGCGAAAAAAGCGGCTGTCGCGGTAAAACGCTATTTCGAATTCGAGAGCGTGATCCCCATACACTTTGCTACATTCCCCGTACTGGATAAAACGCCGGATAAATTCATCAAGGAAATGGCGGGCAGCAAAACGAAAGTGCTGAAGCTGAAACCGGGGGAGAGTGTCGAGGTTCAGGCGCGCGTGAGCAGTTCGGCGACCCGCGGCGCTGCATAAGTCAAAATCCCCGCGGCACCTGCGCGTTTGAAGGCCAGCAGGCTCTCTAACATCACCGCATCAAAGTCGATCCAGCCGTTTTGTGCGGCTGCCTGGATCATCGCATATTCGCCGGAAACTTGATAAGCGAACACCGGGCGCTGAAATTCTGTGGCAAGACGATGCACGATATCGAGATAGGGCAGGCCGGGCTTGACCATGATCATGTCCGCGCCTTCATCAAGATCGAGCGCGGCTTCAAGCAGCGCCTCATTCGAATTGGGTGGGTCCATCTGATAGGTGCGCTTGTCGCCTTTCAGTAATTCCTTCGAGCCGATGGCGTCGCGGAACGGGCCATAAAAACTTGAGGCATATTTGGCGGTATAGGCCATGATCAATGTATTCTTGTGTCCTGCATCTTCCAGCGCTTCGCGGATGGCGCGCACGCGCCCGTCCATCATGTCGGAAGGAGCGATGATGTCGGCGCCCGCTTCGGCCAGCACTAGCGCCTGCTGCGCCAGCACATCGACGGTTTCGTCGTTAAGAATAATATCGCTACGCAACAAACCATCATGGCCATGGCTCGTGTAAGGGTCGAGCGCCACGTCAGCCATGATGCCGATTTCAGGCACGGCTTTCTTGATAGCGCGGATGGTTTTGCAGATAAGATTTTCTGGGTTCAGTGCCTCGGCGCCATTCTCGCTGCGCAAATCTGCGGGCGTGCTTGGAAACAGGGCGATGCAGGGGATACGAAGTTTTATCGCGCGTTCAGCATCGCGCACAGCTTCATCCACACCCACACGCTCGACGCCGGGCATGGAGGCAATTGATTCGCGGCCTGCACCTTCCTTTATGAAAATCGGCCAGATCAGATCGTCGACAGTTAGATTAGTCTCGCGCATCATGCGGCGCGACCAGTTATTGGCCCGCAAACGGCGCGGGCGGGTAAGAGGGAAGCCGCCAGTATTTTCCCTTATACGGGTGGGAATGAGTTTTTGCAGCCAGTGCTTGTTCATTACGCTGGTATAACACCCATCGTCATCCCCGCGAAGGCGGGGATCTAGAAATAATGTGCACGCTTTGCGCGCACTCTATTTGATTCATGGATCCCGGGTCTGATCCTCACGGCTTTCAGCCGCTCGGGCCCGGGATGACGGTTTATGGTTTCCGCTTGCTTGTCCATGAAGGCGTTGCTAACCGCTTTGTTATGGATTTCAGCCTTACCGAAGACCAGTCTGCCTTCCGCGAAACGGCGCGCGATTTTGCGCAAACAAAAATGTTCCCCTTTGCCCGCGAATGGGATGAGAAAAGTATTTTTCCGGTCGAGACCCTGCGCGAGGCGGCAAGGCTCGGCTTTGCGGGGATTTATGTCAAAGAGGATGTCGGCGGCGCCGGCTTGAAACGTCTCGACGCCGCGCTGATTTTTGAGGAACTGGCGCGCGCCTGCCCCTCCACCGCCGCTTATCTGAGCATCCACAACATGGTGGCTTGGATGATCGATACATATGGGAATGAACAGCAGCGCAGGAAATTTCTGCCTGCTTTAACATCCATGCAGCATTTCGCCAGCTATTGCCTGACCGAGCCGAATGCGGGGTCGGATGCCGCATCGCTTTCCACCATGGCAAAACGCGAAGGCGACACATATATATTGAATGGGGCCAAGGCGTTCATTTCCGGCGGTAGCATTTCCGATATTTATGCCGTGATGTGCCGCACAGGTGTTGCTGGCGCGAAGGGTATTTCCTGCATCCTCGTCGAGAAAGGCACGAAGGGTTTAAGCTTCGGTGCGCTCGAGAAAAAGCTAGGCTGGAAATCGCAGCCCACAACCATGGTGACATTCGAGGATTGCCGCGTGCCCGTGACAAACCGGCTTTCGGACGAAGGCATGGGGTTCAAGATCGCGCTCAGCGGGCTCGATGGCGGACGCGTGAATATTGCCGCCTGCTCCCTGGGTGGCGCTGCCTTCGCACTTTCCGAAAGCCTGCGCTATGCGCAGGAACGTAAACAGTTCGGCCAGCATTTAAGCGACATGCAGAGCGTGCGCTTCAAGCTGGCGGATATGGCGACACGGCTGGAAGCAGCAAAGCTGATGGTATATCGTGCCGCCGCGAAACTGGATGCACAAACAAAAGACGCCACCGCGCAGGCGGCTATGGCAAAATGTTTCGCAACAGATGTGTGTTTCGATATCGTAAATGAAGCGCTACAAATTCATGGCGGCTATGGCTATCTCAACGATTACCCTATAGAGCGCGTGTTGCGCGACCTGCGCGTGCATCAAATTCTTGAAGGCACCAACGAAATCATGCGCGTGATCGCGGCGCGCGAATTGCTGAACGGGACCGTCGATGTCTGATGATATTTTAGTCGAACAACGCGGGCGTCTGGGCCTGATCACGCTTAACCGCCCCCGCGCGTTCAACGCGCTGACAAGGCCGATGTGCAACGAAATTTCCAAGGCGTTGCGCATTTTCGAAAGAAACACGCAAGTGCGGCATGTCGTCATGCGCTCGAGCGAGAACGGGCGCTTCTTCTGCGCGGGCGGCGATATCCGCGTCATGCAGGAAGATATCCGCGAGGGAATTTACGACGAAGCGGAAAATTTTTTCCGCACGGAATACAGGCTCAACCGCCAGATTGCGACTTACTCGAAACCATATATCTCGCTGATCGACGGCATCGTGATGGGTGGTGGCGTCGGGATTTCGGGGCATGGCACCTATCGTGTCGTCACCGACAATGTGGTGTTTGCCATGCCGGAAGTGGCGATAGGTTTTTTCCCAGATGTCGGTGCTAGCCGCCTGTTGGCGCAATTGCCCGGCAAATTTGGTGCCTATCTTGCCATCACGGGTGAGCGTGTCGGCGCCGAAGACCTGATCTACCTCGGCCTTGCCACGCATCATGTCAAAGCCTCCGCGCTGGACGATATTCTCCAGGAACTGATCATGGGCGAAGACGCGAAGGAAGTTCTAAGGGATGCCCGGCTGAAGCCGAAACCTGCGCCGCTGCAGAAAATGGCAGACAATATCTCGGCCTATTTCCACGTCCTCGATCTTGCCGACATTTACAAGGTGCTGAACGACAACAAAGACGACAGCTTCGCGGCGAAGTGCCTGTCAACTCTCAAGGCCCGTTCCCCCACCAGCATGGCGATTGCATTAAAGCAGCTGCAGACCGGCGTCGAGGATGTCGACCTCGTGCTGAAGAAGGATTTCCGCATCGCCTATCACATGATCCGCAAGCACGATTTTCCGGAAGGCGTGCGCGCGTTGCTGGTCGACAAGGATCAAAAGCCGTCTTGGCAGCCTGCCGATTATACGCAGATCGATCATGACGAGATCGCTTCCTATTTCGAGCCGTTGCCGCCTGATATAGAGCTGGATTTCGCGGCATGACGACGATCGAAATCGAAACGCTGGAGCGTTATTTCATCTGGTTTCTTCGCCTGCTTGCCGGCGTTTATTTCCTGCTCGGCCTGCGGCAATGGCTTGTCATTCTCGATGTCGCGCATCACGGTACTTTCCTGAAGATGGCGCTATCGCATCAGGTTGTCACCGGTTTTTTTGCGGTGGTTAATCTTGTCGCGGCCGTCGGCCTTTGGCTGGCTTCGTCCTGGGGTTCGATGGTGTGGCTGATCGCGGCATTGTTCGATATCGTGCTGCACGGTTTTTACCCGGGCTTAAGCGTGACGCCGCGTTTCATGCTGTTCTTTCATACCGGCAGCATGCTGATGTATGTTTTCCTAGTGATGCAGCTCGCCAAGCACCGCTCGGCGTGAGGAGATTCAGATGACAAAAATCGCGTTCATCGGTCTTGGCCATATGGGCGGGCCCATGGCGGCAAATCTCGTGAAAGCGGGATATGAAGTGCTGGGCTATGATCTTTCGGAAAAAGCGCTCGAGCAATTCAAAAAGGCAGGCGGCAAAAATGCCGCCAGCATCGCGGAAGCAGCGCAGGATGCCGATATCATCGCCACCATGCTGCCTTCCGGCAAGGAAGTGCGCGCCGTCTATCTTGGCGAAAACGGTCTGCTTGCGAAACTGCCGAAGAACCGCCTGTTTATCGATTGCTCGACGATCGATGTCGAGTTGGCGCGTGTGGTGGCGGCAGAAGCGCAGGCCCGTGGCCACGGCTTCATCGATGCGCCGGTTTCCGGCGGCACGGCGGGCGCTATGGCAGGCACGCTGACCTTCATGGTCGGCGGCAGCGCGCAGGCTTTTGCGAAAGCGGAGCCCCTCCTGTCGGAAATGGGTAAATCCATCGTGCATGCGGGCGATGCTGGCAGCGGGCAGGCGGCGAAAATCTGCAACAATATGATCCTCGGCATTTCCATGATCGGCGTGTGCGAAGCTTTCGCGCTGGCCGACGGGCTCGGCCTCGCGCGCGAGAAACTGTTCGAGATCGCCAATGCGTCGTCAGGCCAGTGTTGGTCGTTAACGAAATATTGCCCGGTGCCGGGGCCCGTGCCGGCTTCACCTGCCAACCGCAATTACGAGCCGGGCTTTACGGCTAACATGATGTTAAAGGACCTTCGCCTCGCACAGGAGGCATCAAACGCCGTACATGCCAACACACTGCTCGGCGCGTCCGCCGCGCAAATCTATACGCAGATGGTTGAACGTGGACAAGGCAATCTCGATTTTTCCGGCGTATTCGAATTTTTGCGCGCGAAAAACTGAGGTTATCACAGTTAATAAGTGGTATTTTATCAGCATTCTCTGGTTAACGCTTAACCGGAATTGAGCTTACTCAATTTTAATCCTGGAAATTAAATCGAATTTATCTCGATACCGCTAAATTCTCCTGATGCACAGCCGACAAGAGCTGTCTTCGAAAGTAATTTAAACAGTGGGGCGTTGAAATGAGTAACACTTTTGCACGTGAACAGCAGCATAATAAGCCGGCGGAAAGTCACGGCACGAAATATAATCCGGAGGTCAAGGCCAACTATCTCGAAGCCTTGTCCTATGTCGAGCGGGCGCATCGTTCGCTTCTCGATGTGATCAAGGACGAGTTCGAGCGTTCGGGCCGTTCCGACGTCAACCCGGTTCAGGCTCTGATCCTGTTCCATATGGGCGATTCAGAACTGACGGCGGGCGAACTGAAGACGCGCGGCTATTATCTCGGCTCGAATGTCAGCTACAATCTGAAAAAGCTGGTCGAGCTTGGTTATGTCCATCATCAGCGTTCGCGCGTCGACCGTCGCGCGGTGAAGATCAAACTGACGGACAAAGGCCAGGAAATCCGCGCCATCGTCGATCGTCTTTACGATCGTCATGCCGCTTCGGTCGAAGTTGTCGGCGGTATCAGCATCTCCGACTTCCAGTCGATCACGCAGATTTTACAGCGGCTTGAGAGATACTGGGTCGACCAGGTTCGCTACAGGCTGTAACATTACCTCAGGCTTTGACCAGGGAGGCGTTGATAAATTCGGCGCTTAGAGGGGCAGACATCAGGGCTTGAAAAGAAAAGCGGTTCGCGAGAGCCGCTTTTTTTATTTTCTAATTGCGGAAACAGGGCGGGTTATGCCTTATGAAAGCCTGATTTTTTGCTATTCTAAGGTCATAGAATCATTGGCTTTGATGAGGGGGTATGCGCGTCTGATGTCGCTGGAAAGCAGCCGGAAAGCTTTGAGCAGGGCCCTGGTGTTTGCCTTTGCAATAGCCTTGTCCATGCCGGTTCACTTTGCGTGCGCGCAGGATGCGGAGCCCGCGGATTTGGGCTCGGCCGAATGGCAGGAAGGCTTCGACGTTTCGAATCTGGACTCGCTTGCCGTCAAGGAACAGACCCCCACCGCCGGCCCGCGCTCCGTCGCGGCAACTGAAGCAGCCATTACGCAGTACAAGGACATCGTCGCCAAGGGCGGCTGGAGCAAGGTGCCTTCGGGCGAAATCCTGCGCCTTGGCGCGCAATCCTCTGCCGTTTCCGCGCTGCGCCGCCGCCTGATGCTCTCGGGCGATCTCGAGCAGAGCGTCGGCCGTGCCGATGTCTTCGATGTCTTCGTGATGACGGCGGTGAAGCGCTTCCAGGCCCGGCACGGTATCGTGCCCGACGGTGTGGTGCGTGCCAATACATTCGCCGCGCTGAATATTCCGGCCGAAGCCCGCCTGCGCCAGCTCCAGCTTAACCTGCCGCGCCTGAAGGCGATCGCGGGCGATCTGGGCGGACGCTATGTCATGCTCAATATTCCCGCAACCGAACTCGAGGCGGTGCAGAACGGCACGGTCGTGCAGCGTCATGGCGCGGTGGTGGGCAAGATCGACAGGCAATCGCCTATTCTCGCGGTGCGCATCGAGGAAATCAATTTCAACCCGTTCTGGACGGTGCCGGGCTCGATCATCAAGAAAGACCTGATCCCGAAAATGCAGGCGGATCCAAAATATCTCACCGAAAACCGCATCCGTATTTTCGACCAGAAAGGCAACGAGCTTTCGCCCAACTGGATCAACTGGTCGACGACGGAAGCGATCAATTTCAGCTTCCGGCAGGACCCGAGCGATATCAACTCCATGGGTTCGGTGCGCATCGGCATGCCGAATACCGACAATGTCTATATGCACGATACGCCGCAGAAATCGCTGTTCGGCGAGGATGCACGCTTCCATTCCTCCGGTTGCGCGCGCATCCAGAACGTACGCGATCTCGTGACATGGCTGCTTGCCGCCAATCCCGAATGGCAGCGCGAGCGCATCGACCAGACGGTGCGCAAGGAAGAGCGCATCGATGTGAAACTTGCACGCTCCGTGCCGGTTTACTGGGTCTATGTCACGGCCTGGGCGAACGAGCAGGGCGTGCAATTTCGCGACGACATCTATGGTCGCGACAAGATGCACCTTGCCGGGGATTTCCACCTGCCTGCCACGCCTTTCGACAAGATCGGTGCACAGGCTTTCGTGCCCGGCACGAAAAGGCCGGTACGCGGCGGCGGTAAAAGCTGAGACGTTTTAGTGGAATAAGAGCGAGACGAAAATCTCCAGATCGCTTTCCTTTTTCCGGCGCGTTTCATAATCCTGCTTTGGAATGAAGACGATCTGGCTGCGGCGGCGCATCAGATAGGTATCCTTGCCGAAAGGCAGGATGAGAATATGGTTCGAGAGCGGGTCGGCAAAAAGGAATTCGAAAACTTCGTAGCTGAAATCGCTGTACAAAAGATTGTACAAGCTTTTCACGGATTCGATGGTGCGGTCGCCGACAGGCATGGCGACGGAGGATTCCGTTTTCATGGCGCTCATGGTCTGGGCGATCATGCGCAGCGTGAAATCGATCTTGTCCGTATTCGCCTTGCCGATCACGCCGGTCTGAATAATGCTGCTGGTCGGCAAAGGGCCTAAACGCGATAAATCGGCCATAACATGCTTCCTGAACCATTATTGTCCAGTGCAATAAGGATTTAGGCTAGCAATTCAAAGTATTAATTTCAACAGATTCATAGTAAATCCGGCAAGAATTACATAATATATTTGCTATTAACATGAATAGATAAAATGTGAAAAATAGGCGATCTTCGCGTGCGTTTTCGCATGATCGCGGCATAATCCTCCATGGCTGATTCCCCGAACCCGTCGCGCGAGGTCTATTTCGAGCATATCGCGCTCGGCAACTGCATAAAATGCACGGCTATCGACACGCAAACCGCGCTGGAAGCAACAATAATGGGGCCTTTGCGCGCGAATCCGCGCGATCTCGAGCAGCTGGCGCTGGCCAAATTGTTGAAGCGGCTGAGTCAAACAACCTGATCGTTATTGCAAGGAGGCCACCGATTGCGGCCTGCCGCAATCGGCATTTTAAGATGTCCAAGTTGAGATATCCAAGCCGGCGGAGCCAACTTGGATGGCCGACGCGGCAATCCAGCTTATCGATTGTAAAAGAAAGCTGAATTGTTTCGGAGCAAAGCTCCTCGCAATGACGATGAATATGAATTGCGCTTCTGCTGCCTTCGCGCTACGAAAGCACAAGGGGTGGGCTATGAGCACAGCCAAACAGCAATATATAGAGCCTATGGTGGATTTCTTTAATTCGGGGCTGAAACAAGCCGACCCGCAGCTCGAGCAGGCGATCAGTGCCGAGCTTGACAGGCAGCGCAATGAAATCGAATTGATCGCCTCCGAGAATATCGTGTCAAACGCGGTGCTGCAGGCACAGGGCTCGGTGCTTACCAACAAATATGCCGAAGGCTATCCCGGTAAGCGTTATTACGGCGGCTGCCAATATGTCGATATCGCCGAAAGCCTTGCCATCGAACGGGCAACGAAACTGTTCGATTGCAAATTCGCCAATGTGCAGCCGCATTCCGGTGCGCAGGCGAACCAGGCCGTTTTCCTGGCGCTGTTGCAGCCCGGCGATGCTTTTCTCGGTCTCGATCTTAATTGCGGCGGGCATCTCACGCATGGCAGCCCGGTGAATATGTCCGGCAAATGGTTCAAACCCATTCCCTATGGCGTGCGTAAAGACGATCAGATCATCGATATGGACGAGGTGGAGAAGCTGGCGCAGCAGCACAAGCCGAAGCTGATCCTTGCCGGCGGTTCCGGCTATTCGCGCTTTTGGGATTTCGCACGCTTTCGCAAGATTGCCGATTCTGTCGGCGCCTATTTCATGGTCGATATGGCACATTTTGCGGGCCTGGTGGCGGGTGGCGTGCATCCAAGCCCGCTGCCGCATGCGCATGTCGTTACCACGACGACGCATAAAACCCTGCGCGGTCCGCGCGGCGGCATGATTTTATGCAATGACGAGGATATCGCGAAGAAAATCAATTCCGCCGTGTTCCCGGGCTTGCAGGGCGGGCCCCTGATGCATGTGATCGCGGCGAAAGCCGTGGCGTTGGGCGAGGCCCTGC
Organism: uncultured Alphaproteobacteria bacterium; assembly: GCA_963714065.1. Taxonomy (GTDB): domain Bacteria; phylum Pseudomonadota; class Alphaproteobacteria; order Rhizobiales; family UBA4765; genus JAZKID01. The sequence continues at coordinate 1,941,085 of OY970226.1, forward strand.
AGCCCGCCTTCAAGACCTATGCAAAGGCGGTGATCGACAACGCCAAGGTGCTGGCAGCCTCGCTGAAAGATGCGGGCCTGAATATCGTGTCGAACGGTACCGACAATCATCTGATGCTGGTCGATCTTCGTCCCAAAAATCTCAAGGGCAATATTTCCGAAAAAGCGCTGGCGCGCGCGCATATCACCTGCAACAAGAACGGCATCCCCTACGATCCGGAAAAACCGATGGTGACATCGGGCCTGCGGCTCGGTACGCCCGCCTGCACCACGCGCGGATTTGCCGCCGCCGAATTCCGCGAAGTCGGCGGGCTGATCGCGCAGGTCCTCGACGCGCTTGCGAAAAATCCGGAAGGCGATGCCAAACTTGAAAGCGCCGTTCGCGAAAAAGCGCTGGCGCTTGTGCGGCGTTTTCCGATTTACTGAAATATTGCGATGCGCTGTCCTTATTGCTCCGAACCCGATACGCAGGTGAAGGATTCACGTCCGACCGACGACAATACGGCCATTCGCCGCCGCCGCGTCTGCCCGAAATGTCAGGGCCGGTTCACCACTTTCGAGCGCATTTACGCGCGCGAGATCACCGTGGTGAAGCGCTCCGGCCTGCATGTGCCGTTCGATCGCAGCAAGCTCGAGCGCTCCATTCACATCGCCCTGCGCAAGCGGCCGGTGGAGGCTGTGCGTGTGGAAGGTTTCATCAACGAGATCGTGCGCGAAATAGAGGGCGGCAATGTCAGCGAAGTATCGTCCGTGCGCATCGGCAAGCTGGTGCTGGAGGGCTTGAAGAAACTCGACGATGTCGCCTTCGCGCGCTTTGCTTCCGTTTACCGCGACTTCAAGGGCGCGGAGGATTTCAAGAATATCATCGACGAACTGGTGGGCGAGGATGTGCCGCCGCCGACACGCATCCCGCGCGCCTGAATTCCATGTCTACGCAAGACGAGCGATATATGGCGGCTGCCTTGCGGCTGGGGCGCCGAAATTTGGGACATACGGGAAGTAATCCTTCGGTTGCAACTTTGTTGGTCAAGGATGATGCCATTATTGGATGCGGCATGACGGCGAAGGGTGGCCGCCCGCATGCGGAAATCCTGGCGCTTGCCGAAGCGGGTATTGCTGCGAAAGGCGCCATCGCTTATGTCACGCTCGAACCCTGCGCGCATCATGGTAACACACCGCCCTGCTGCGACGCACTGATCGAGGCGGGTGTCGGCAAAGTTGTCATTCCCATGTCCGATCCAAATCCCCTGGTTGCAGGAAAAGGCCTTGCGCGGTTGCGCGCGGCGGGCATCGAGGTTGTCGAAAATATTTGCGCACAGGAAGCAAGGCGCGATCATGCCGGGCATATCCTGCGCATTCTGGAAAAACGCCCCTTCGTGCAAATGAAAATGGCGATCACGGCGAACGGCATGGCTGGGCGCAAGAAACAGCGTCTGATCGTTTCGGGAGAGGAATGGCAGGCTTATGCGCAGCTCCTGCGTACGCAGTGCGATGCCATTCTCACCGGCATCGGCACGGCGATCGCCGACGATCCTCTGCTGACCTGCCGCCTGCCGGGGCTTGAATCACGCTCCCCGCATCGCCTCATTTTTGATCGGCATTTGCGCTTGCCTGTCAGTTCGAAACTTGCGCAGACCGCAAAAGACGTGCCGCTGACGATTTTCACCATGCATAATGCGCCGGCAGAAAAAACCGCGGTACTCGAAAAACAGGGCGTGAATATTCGCGCCATAGACGGGCAAGGCGATTTTATCGCACAAGCCCTGCACGATATGAGCACAATGGGCTTTACGCGCCTGTTGCTTGAGGGCGGCCCGCGCCTTGTCGCTGAATTCCTTGAGCGCGATCTGGTCGACGAAATCCTGATTGCGCAAAACCCAATGATTTATGAAGGCGAGGATGCAATCTCCGCCTTTACTGCCGGGCACTGGCAGCGCGTGACAAATCCGGCTGTATTTGCCAAAACAAACGAAGCGGATTTCGGTCAGGACAGATTGCAGGCCTATTGGCGGACAAGGACATGTTTACAGGGCTGATTGACGATATCGGGGAGCTGACGGAGGTGCGCGAAGGCAATGCCGGGAAAACCCTGCGCATCGCCACGAATTACCGCGACGATTGCCTGAAAATCGGCGCGTCGATCGCCTGTGCCGGCGCCTGCCTCACCGTTACGGCGCAGGGTAACGACAAGAAGCGCCGCTGGTTCACGGCCGAGGTTTCTTCCGAAACGCTGGCGAAGACGAGTTTGGGTTCGTGGAAAACCGGCACGCGCCTCAATCTCGAGCGCGCGTTGCGCATGGGCGATCCGTTCGGGGGGCATCTTGTCACAGGCCATATCGATGGCGTGGCTCAAATTCTTTCCCGCCGGAATGAAGGCGGTTATGCCCACTTTTCCTTCCGCGCGCCGGAAGCACTGGCGCGTTTTGTCGCGGCGAAAGGCTCGGTCGCGCTCGATGGAGTCTCGCTGACCGTGAACGAGGTAAAAGGAGCCGAATTCGATGTCATGCTCATTCCGCACACATTGAGCGCCACGAGTTTCGGCCTGCGGCAGGCGGGGGACGAGGTGAATTTCGAGGTCGACCTGATCGCGCGCTATGTTGGCCGCCTGCATGAAATGCAGAGTTAGCTGGACAGGCAAAGCCTATTCGTGTTTGTGAACGGTCATGGAAACATCGCAGCCCAAATCGCCGCTCAAGCTTGTGCCTGCGCCGCGCATCCTGATCGTGGAGGCGCGCTATTATGCCGCCATCAACGATGCGCTGTTGAAAGGTGCCGTTGCGGTGCTTGAGGCAGCGCAAGCAAATTACGAGCAGATCAGCGTGCCGGGTGCGCTTGAAATCCCGTCCGCCATCGCCATGGCGCATGCGGCGGGCGCAGCCTATGAAGGTTATGTCGCGCTCGGCTGCGTTATTCGCGGCGAAACGGCGCATTTCGATATTGTCGCGCAGCAGTCGGCGCGCGGGCTGATGGAGCTTGGCGTGCGCCAGGCGTTGGCCATCGGCAACGGCATTCTGACTGTCGAGAATGAAGCGCAGGCGCTCGCTCGCGCGCTGCCGGAAAAACACGATATAGGCGGCATTGCTGCGCATGCGTGCTTACACCTCATTGCCCATAGAAGGTGTTTTCATGACCATGCAGGTTAAAAAGGGCAACAAGCGCTCGAGTGCGCGGCTTGCCGCCGTGCAGGCGCTGTATCAGATGGATACGGCGGGCAGCGATGTCGAGGATACGATTGCCGAATTCGAGGAATTCCGTCTCGGCAAGGAAACGGGTGGCGATCTTTATGCGCCCGCGGATGCCGGTTTCTTTCGCGATCTTGTGCGCGGCGTCGTGCGCGAGCAGTTGAAGCTCGATCCGCAAATCGATACGACGCTGGCAAAAGGCTGGCCGCTTGTTCGTATCGACATGACGCTCCGCCAGATCCTGCGCGCGGGATTCTATGAGATCTTGCACCGCCGCGACGTGCCTGCGAAAGCGGCGATTACTGAATATATCGACGTAGCGCAGGCATTTTTCGACGGTGGCGACGAAGTCGGGATCGTCAACGCCGTACTCGATCAGTTCGCGCGCAAATCGAGAGAACAAGAATTCGTTTGATGGTGTTGCAAATTGTTTTATGGACCCCCCTCCTGACCTCCCCCCTTTCAGGGGGGAGGAACTTAGGGGTGCACCCTTTTTCCCTCCCCCACACAACTCGGGCCTGCCCGAGTTGTAATTTGTACTGCGCAAGTCGGGTGTACCCGACTTGCGTTGGGGGAGAGTTAGGGTGGGGGTCATGATAAAACTTTCCGAAGAAGAGCTGGTTGAAAAATATTTTGTACCGCTAAGCGGCCAAGGGTCTTTCAAGCTTCGCGATGATGCAGCCCTGATATACAGCAGGGAAGGATGCGATATTATTTCAACTGTCGATACGGTAACGGCGGGCGTGGATTTTTTTACCGATGCTTCGCCGGAGGAGGTGGCGGCGAAAGCGTTGCGCGTGAACCTGTCGGACCTTGCGGCAAAAGGCGCCGAACCCTTCGGCTATCTTCTGGCGCTTTCCTTGCCGGCCGGCCTGGATAAAAACTGGCTGGAGCGTTTTTCGGCGCAACTCGCTCGCGATCAGGAAACTTACAATCTTCATCTGCTCGGCGGCGATACCACGCGCGCCGATTTGCTCTCGATCACGATCACCTGTTTCGGCCACGTCCCGCACGGAAAAATGGTGATGCGCAGCGGCGCAAAGCCGGGAGATCTCGTTGCGGTAACCGGTACAATCGGCGATGCGGCGCTCGGCCTGCAGGTGCTCAAGGGCGAATTGCAAGGCGATTATAAAAACCTTGTCGAGCGCTATCGCTTTCCGCAGCCGCGCATGCAACTCGCGCCACTCCTGCGTGATCATACCTCCGCCGCCATGGATATTTCGGACGGTTTTGCGGGCGACCTGTGTAAGCTTTGCGCGGCATCGAAAGTTTCGGCGAAGATCGTACTTGAGCAGGTACCGCATTCGCAAGCTGTCCTGAACGCAATTGCGCAAGACGAGCGCTGGCGCGATGTCGCGCTGACCGGCGGCGACGATTATGAAGTGCTATTCACATTGGCGCCGCAGAACCGGCCGCACTTAGAAAAAGATGCGAAGGCGTTAGGCGTGTCTGTAACGATTGTGGGCGAAATCGTTTCAGGCGCAGCGCCGCCAATATTTCTTTATAAAAAAGAACCGCGCGTTTTCGTGCGCGAGAGTTACAGGCATTTTTAGTTTATTCCCCGTCATTCCCGCGGAAGCGGGAATCCAGAAATTATGCACGCGCGAAGCGCTCTCTTTATTGATTCCTGGATCCATCACATATCGGGCTTGCCCGATATGTGCATTATAATTGCTGGGATCAAGTTTACTCGATCCCAGTGTCTGATCCTCGCAGGCTTCGCCTGCTCGGGCACGGGATGACGAAAGGGCAGTCCTCCATCAACTCGAATAATACATCTCGTATTCGACGGGATGCGGCGTGTGCTCGAAGCGGATCACTTCCTGCATCTTCAGCTCGATATAGCTGTCGATCATGTCGTCGGTGAACACGCCGCCTGCGGTAAGGAAGGCACGGTCCTTGTCGAGGCTGGACAGCGCTTCGCGTAAGCTACCGCAGACCTGCGGAATTTTCTTCAGCTCCTTTTCGGGCAGGTGGTAGAGATCCTTGTCCGCCGGATCGCCGGGATGGATCTTGTTCTTGATGCCATCGAGGCCTGCCATCAAAAGTGCGGCAAAGCACAGATAGGGATTCGCCAAAGGATCGGGGAAGCGCACTTCCACGCGCTTGCCGTTCGGCGAGGCGCAGTGCGGAATGCGGCAGGAGGCCGAACGGTTGCGTGCCGAATAGGCGAGCAGCACGGGTGCTTCGAAACCGGGCACCAGGCGCTTGTAGGAGTTGGTGGCGGGGTTCGAGAAGGCATTGATCGCGCGCGCATGCTTGATGATGCCGCCGATGTAATACAGGCAGTTGTCGGACAGGCCGTTATATTTATTGCCCGCGAAAACCGGCTTTTTATCTTTCCATAGAGACTGGTGCACATGCATGCCCGAGCCGTTGTCGCCATAGACGGGTTTCGGCATGAAGGTCGCCGTCTTGCCATAGGCATGCGCAACGTTGTGGATGCAATATTTGTAAGTCTGCAGATGGTCGGCCATGGTCACGAGCGTCTGGAACTTGATGCCGAGCTCGTGCTGCGCGGAGGCGACTTCATGGTGATGTTTCTCGATACCGAGGCCCATCTGCCCCATGGCGGCCAGCATTTCGCCGCGAATATCCTGCGCCGAATCCACCGGCGGCACGGGAAAATAGCCGCCCTTGATGGGAATGTGATGGCCCATATTGCCGATCTCGTAATCGCGGTCGCTATTGGTGGGAAGTTCGGTCGAAATCCACCTTGAAGCCGGTATTGTAGGGGTCGGCCTTGTATTTCACGTCGTCGAAAATGAAGAACTCGGCTTCCGGGCCGAAATAGGCCGTATCGGCGATTTTGATCGAATTCACGTAAGCCTCGGCGCGGCGCGCGATCGAGCGCGGGCAGCGGTTATAGGGCTTTTGCGTCACCGGGTCATACACGTCGCAGACGATATTGAGCGTGGTTTGCGCGAAGAAGGGGTCGATCACGGCCGATGCAGCATCGGGGATCAGCTGCATGTCGGATTCGTTGATGGGTCTCCAGCCGGCAATCGAAGAGCCGTCAAACATAATGCCTTCCTCGAAGGTCCCGGCATCCACCTGGCTGACATCGAACGTGACGTGCTGCCATTTGCCGCGATAATCGGTGAAGCGGAAGTCGACACTTTTGACTTCCTTGTCCTGCATCAGTTTTACGACGTCTTTCGGTTTCAGGCTCATGCGGGTCCCCTTAAAGTGTTGAGCTCAAAAAATATCCTCTCCGGCCCCCAGGATTTTTGATCTTGGGACCAGATGGTCAGGTGATGAATTGGCAGAAAAAAACTAGGACAATTTTGTCCGCCGACCCGTTGTGCTTTTAAAGGTAGGCGAGCGTCAAGAGGCCTTGTGCGCTTTCACCACAACAATTTTGCAATGCACAATTTTTACGGGAAATTACAGGAGGATTACTTCCACTCAAACGCGCCGGTTGCCTCGTTAAGATGAAGTTCGATATCGCCCTTCTCCCTATATTCGCCGCAGCGGTCGACGAAGAGTTTGACAATGCCCCGGTCGTCGCGAACATCGAGAAAATGCGAGCGGGTGCAATCCATCCCGTTCGGATTTTCGGATGCATCGGGAATTTCCTTGGTGCCCGGCAATAAATTTTTCTTCTCGTCTATTGTGAAATAATCATTGCCTTTCCTGAGCAGGATATCCTGCCCCAGCCAGCCGACGATATAATTCTCGCGTCCCGGAATCGTGATCAGCTCAAGGCAATTGCGGCTGTCGGCATTGCATTTGTAAACCGTTAATCTGTTTTCCAGTTCCTTTGCGCCGCCGCCGTCGGGATATTTGGCAATACCTTCGGGGTCGCGCCAGCGCCGGTAGCACAGGCCCAACGCAAAATCATGGCTGTTTTTCCTGGCGATTCCGGAATATTGCGGTCCAAAGCTCACAACACCCTGGCAAAAAACATATTTCTCCTGCACGGGTCCATAAGTGCAGGAAGAAAGCACAAGAAGCGCCGCAAGGAAGAGGCGCCTCATGCTTTTATGAGCATCCCGTCGTGCCGCCGCAGGTGTCGCATTTCAGGCAGGTGCCGTTCCTCACCAGCGTGAAGTTCTGGCATTCGGGGCAGGCTTCGCCCTCGTAACCGCGCAGGCGGGCGATGTTGAGCTTGGCGGCAAGATCGGTCTGCACGGCGCGTGCGCCGGGGTTCTCAACTATCGCTTCCTGCATTTTTTGCCGGATGCGTTCCTGCTGCTCGTCATAGCGCTGCTCGGCCGCGATCTCGTCTTCCTGCGTGAAGATTTCGGCTTTCAGCGCTGCCGAGCCCGCCGTGGAGCCGAGCAGGGCATTGGTCGTGCCGGAAGAAGGCAGCGCACCCTGCATGAGAACGAGCTGGCTGGAGCGCCCGCGCGTATAACCGTTCGAAACGAGCTGGCCTGCGGGTACGCCGCCACCATGTTCCGATTTCGGCTCGCCAAGCGCGCTCGGGCTGTTTTCATCAGGCGTCACATGCGCAAGATCCGTGCGGTCGAGATAGGACACGGCAAGCTCGCGGAAGATATAATCGAGAATGCTTGTTGCGTTCTTGATCGCATCGTTCCCCTGCACGAGGCCGGCGGGCTCGAAGCGCGTGAAGGTGAACGCCTCCACATATTCGGCGAGCGGCACGCCATATTGCAGGCCGAGCGAGATCGCGATGGCGAAATTGTTCATCATCGCGCGGAAGGCTGCCCCTTCCTTGTGCATGTCGATGAAGATCTCGCCCAAACGGCCGTCCTGATATTCGCCGGTGCGCAGATAGACCTTGTGCCCACCCACCATGGCTTTTTGCGTATAGCCCTTGCGGCGCTCGGGCATCTTGTCGCGCGCCACCTGGCGCTCGCGTTCGACCTCGATGATGCGCTCGACGATCTTCTCGGCGACATGCACCGTGCGCTCCGCCTGCGGCAGGGCGATGATCTCTTCGATGTCATCCTCGTCGTCGGCAACCAATGACGCGTTCAGCGGTTGACTGAGCTTCGAGCCGTCGCGATAAAGCGCATTCGCTTTCAGGCCGAGCTTCCAGGAACGCTCATAGGCCTTCTTGCAATCTTCCACCGTCGCATTGTTTGGAATGTTGATGGTTTTCGAAATCGCGCCCGAAATGAAAGGCTGCGCCGCCGCCATCATGTCGATATGGGATTCGACCGAGAGATAGCGCGTGCCGGTACGGCCGCACGGGTTGGCGCAGTCGAAGACCGGGTAATGTTCTTTCTTCAGGTGCGGTGCGCCCTCCAGCGTCATCGCGCCGCAGACATGGATGTTTGCGGCATCGATATCCTGCTTGGAAAAGCCGAGTGTTTTCAGGATATCGAGCGTGGGGTCGGAAAGCTGCTCGTCGGTGAAGTTGAGCACATGCGTGCAGAACTCGTCGCCGAGCACCCATCTGTTGAACACGAATTTGATATCGAAGGCCGAGCCCAGGCCTGCCTCGATCTCCTTGATCTCGCGCTCGCCGAAGCCCTTGGCGCGCAGCGTGGAATGGTTGATCGCGGGCGCCTGCGCCAGCGAGCCATGGCCCACCGCAAAGGCAACGATTTCCGCGACCTGATGTTCGGGATAGCCGAGCGTGGCCAGCGCTTCCGGCACGGCGCGGTTGATGATCTTGAAATAGCCGCCGCCCGCGAGCTTCTTGAATTTCACCAGCGCGAAGTCGGGCTCGATGCCGGTGGTGTCGCAATCCATTACAAGGCCGATCGTGCCGGTCGGCGCGATCACGGTTGCCTGCGCGTTGCGATAGCCGTGTTTTTCTCCCAGCAGAACCGCAAGATCCCACGCCATTTTCGCATGCTGCGAGAGGTTGACGTCTTTCAGGTTGATATGGTCGAGCGGCACCGGCGGCGTGTTCACTCGCTCATAGCCGTGCCTGTCGCCATGCGCGGCCCTGCGGTGGTTGCGCATTACACGCAGCATATCGTTGCGGTTGGCGACATAGCCGGGGAAGGGCCCAAGCTCGGAGGCCATCTCGGCGGAAGCGGCATAGGAAATGCCGGTCATGATCGCGGTGATGGCGCCGCAGATGGCGCGCGCTTCCTTGCTGTCATAGGGAATGCCTGCCGACATCAGAAGGCCGCCGATATTGGCATAGCCCAAACCCAGCGTGCGGTATTGATAAGACAGCCGTGCGATTTCGCGCGAGGGGAACTGCGCCATCAGCACGGACAGCTCGAGCACGACGGTCCAGAGCCGGCAGGCATGTTCGAAACTCTCCACATCGAATTTCTTGTCCGCGTCGCGGAAGGTCATGAGGTTGAGCGAGGCGAGGTTGCACGCCGTGTCGTCGAGGAACATATATTCCGAGCACGGGTTCGATGCCTTGATCTCGCCGCCCTGCGGGCAGGTGTGCCAGTCGTTGACGGTCGTGTGGTACTGCAGGCCGGGATCGGCCGAGGCCCAGGCGGCAAAGCCGATCTGTTCCCACAAATCGCGCGCCTTCAACTGCTTCTTCACCTTGCCGTCCTTGCGCCAGGTAAGATTCCAGTTGCCGTCGCTCTCGACGGCGCGCAGAAAATCGTCCGTCACGCGCACGGAGTTGTTCGAATTCTGGCCGGAGACGGTGAGATAGGCTTCCGAATCCCAGTCCGTGCCGTAGATCTTGAAATCGATATCCTTGTAGCCCTGTTGTGCGAACTGGATGACGCGCTTGATATAGCTCTCGGGCACGAAGGATTTCTTCGCGGCCTTGATCTCGCGCTTTAAGGCCGGGTTCTGGTCGGGGTCGAAGCAGGCATTGCCCTCGCCCTCGCAGTTCACGCAGGCTTTCAGTATGGCCTTGAGGTGTTTTGCGCAGGCTTTCGATCCCGCAACGAGAGAGGCGACCTTCTGCTCCTCCTTCACCTTCCAGTTGATGTAATCCTCGATATCCGGGTGATCGGCATCGACGACGACCATTTTCGCGGCGCGCCGCGTCGTGCCGCCCGATTTGATCGCGCCCGCCGCGCGGTCGCCGATCTTCAGGAAGCTCATCAGGCCGGAGGACTTGCCGCCGCCGGAAAGTTTTTCGCCTTCGCCGCGCAGGTTCGAGAAGTTCGAGCCGGTGCCCGAGCCGTATTTGAACAGGCGCGCCTCGCGCACCCACAGGTCCATGATGCCGCCTTCGTTGACGAGATCGTCGTTGATGCTCTGGATAAAGCAGGCATGCGGCTGCGGGCGTTCATAGGCCGAGGTGGAGGAGCGCACATCGCCGGTCTGCGGGTCGACGTAAAAATGGCCCTGGCTCGGCCCGTCGATGCCATAGGCCCAGTGCAGGCCGGTGTTGAACCATTGCGGCGAATTCGGCGCCGCCATCTGCATCGCCAGCATGTAGCGCAATTCGTCGAAGAAGGCGTGCGCATCCTGCTCCCGGTCGAAATAGCCGTTCTTCCAGCCCCAATAAGTCCATGTGCCGGCCATGCGGTCGAAGACCTGGCGGGCGGAGATTTCGGAACCGAAGCGATCTTCTTTCTGATAAACGGCGAGGCCGATTTCGTCGGGGATCGAGCGCCAGAGCCAGGAGGGAACGCTTTCCTCTTCCACGCGCCGCAACAGTTTGGCGACGCCGGCCTTGCGGAAATATTTCTGCGCGATGATATCGGTCGCGACCTGCGACCAATGCGCGGGGATGTCTATATTGTCGAGCTTGAAGACAACCGAGCCGTCGGGATTTTTGATCTCGCTTATCGCCTGGCGAAACTCGATGGTCTCGTAGGCCGACCGGCCTTCTTTCGTATAACGACGCTCAAAGCGCATAACTTATCCCTCACACTGTTTTCGCGCTTTCGCGCTGTTGCCCCAAATTGCGGATTGCTCCGCGCCTTAACTGCCCTTATGCAAGCAAAAACTAACCATACGGCGGTCATTTTCATGCCCCCGCAGCCCTTTACTCATGGCTTGTTTTTAGTCCCTGCTCCCCTCGGACCAAGAGCCTAATTGATGACTCTCGCCCCTATCAAGCAAGGGAGACGATACTAGTTCCAGAACCATATCATCGTCAAGGTTTAGTATGTGTTAAAAATAGTACCTACTATATATAGTTATAAAATGTGGATGACGGGGATAAAAGCCTTAAAGATCCCGATTTAGGAATTATCCCTTGCCAAAGGACTCCGCGTGCCTGGCCGAGGCTATTTCGAAGAGCAGCGAAATAAATCTTGCAGCGATGGGGCGCGGCTTCAGAAAGGAAAAACTAACCTTAGGATTTCATTGCCAGTTCAACTTAAATACGCCGCCGATTTTAACTCTATTCTTAAAAAGAGTAAGTAGCTTAACATTAGGAAATTTTGCGGCTGCTCACTGAACTGGCATGGAAGACACAAAGAATCATCGCGCGATCATTCAATCCCTCGAGGACCTCGATGTCGTCGTCGTCGACGATTTGCGCTTCACGCAGATGATGATGCGCACAATCCTCCTGCCGCTGAGGCTGAAAAGGCTACGCTTCTACGATACGGTGGAAAGCGCGTTGAAAGACATGCGCGACGATCCGCCCAATCTTCTGATCACCGACTGGCGCATCCAGGATAAATCCGGCCGCCGCCTGGTGAAGGCCCTCCGCGATAAGCACAAGGAAATGGCGGCCAAGCTCCCCCTGCTGGTCACCATGTCCAATCCCACCCGCACCGAGGCGGAGGAGGCCCTGCGCTGTGGCGCCAAGGCCGTGATCGCCAAACCCTTCTCGCAAAACTCGCTGCAGAAGCGCGTGCAGTGGATTGCCAAGGAAAATCGCGAACTAAAGGCCGTCGGTAAGACTACCTAATTCTGCAGTTTTATAGATCATCATTAATATATACAACCTTAGATTGTGGGAATGATTTCGTGTTCCCACAGTAGCCTTGGCCTAACCCTCGATCAGGTCCGCGCGCTTGTCTGCGCGCATCGCTCCCTGATGATGCTGACCCGCTCCATGCTACACATGTGCGGCGTGAAAAATGTGGTGACGTTCGACAATCCCATTCATGCCCTCAATCATATGCTGATGCACGATGTCGATCTCATTCTGGCCGATGCCGCAACGGCCCCGCTGACGGGGTTGCAGCTGATCAAGGTCATCCGCCACCGCACGGCAGATCCTCTTTGCTTCCTGCCGATCATCCTGACATGCAGCCAGCCGAAGCCGAATTATGTCAACAAGGCTATGCGAATGGGAGCGCAGCTCATTCTCAGCCGCCCGTTTTCGACATCGATGTTGCGCAACAGGCTGAACTGGATCCTGAACGATCAGCGCGGGCTCTATCTCGAAGGCGACCGCTGGAAAATCGACGGCGTCGAGGAGCAGTTGCAGCAGAATCTCAAGAACAAGCTTCTGCCGTCGCTGCTCACGCAATTGCGCTTGGGGTCCGTTCGAAAAGCCATGGCGGAAGCAAGGGCGGCGCAGACGCTCGTCGACAATATCCTGGGCACGGTGATCGAGGATCGCAGGGCCGGCTTCGCCTGATTACGGCCATTTTTCCAACTCACATTGCCGGCCGGCGCTGGACATGGGCGCCTGCGTCGGCTTTAAATCGGCCGACTCTTCAAGGGTGAGCGCGTGAGATTCTTCAAGGAAATCTTCGCCTGGTGGACAGGCAATACATGGGGAACGCGGCTGACCTTGTGGAAAGCTGGCGCCGAGCGCGTGGGCGCGGACGAACTCGGCAACATCTATTATCGCGGGCGCGAACTTTACGCAGGGCAGGGCGAACGGCGCTGGGTAATTTACGCGAGAGAATCGGATGCATCCCTGGTGCCGCCGCTCTGGCATGGCTGGCTGCACCATCAGCTCGACGAATTGCCTGCGGAATATGCGAAGGAAAAACAATCCTGGCAGAAGCCGCATCTTCCCAACATGACGGGCACGCCGCAGGCTTACCGCCCCCCGGGTTCGGTTCTGGCGCAGGCTCAGCGCCCGTCCGCAACCGGCGATTACGAAGCGTGGAAGCCGGAATGAAACGCAACGCGTCATCCCCGCGTAGGCGGGGATCTCAAAATGGGAAGAGGTATTTAGATCCCCGCCTACGCGGGGATGACGGGAAGAGACGGACCGCATTTCTTTCATTCTGTTTTTTTATATTGATGCTCGCATCCCCCGCTCACGCCCAGCGCATCGAGAATCCGGTTTCCGAATTCGCCGGGCTCGACAAGATCACGGCGCGTATCATCAAATTCGAGGTCAGGATCAACGAAACCGTGCAGTTCGGCGCGCTGCAGGTGACGCCGCGCGTCTGCTACAATCGCGCAAGTTCCGACGACCCGCTGACGACGGGCTTCGTCGAGGTCGACGAGATCACGCTGGAAGGAAAAATCCATCGCCTCTTTTCCGGCTGGATGTTTGCCGACAGCCCGGGCCTGAATGCGGTGGAGCATCCGATCTACGATATCTGGCTCGTCTCCTGCAAAGGCGGCAAGCCGCCGAAACCGTCCGATGACGAGGCGCAGGAAGAAAAACCGAAATCCAAAAAGAAAAAACAGGCGCAGCCTCAGCCTGAAGAGGGCGGTATGATGCAGGAGCTGCCGCCTGAGCAGGTCGCGCCCGTTCCGCAACAGCCGAAGCCGAAACCAAAGCCGAAGAAAGAGCCGGTCATCCCCGAACCTTACGGCTATCAGCCCCTGCAGCCGGGCGTGCCGTTCGATCCGGATCAGGTTCCGAGAAGGTGATTTACATTCCGCTCATTCCCACTTTGTAGGGTGGGTTGAGCAACGCGAAACCCACCGCAAAATCGTCATCCCCGCGAATGCGGGGATCTCGGGATGCCCGCCTACGCGGGCATGACGTAAATGTAAATGGTGGGTTTCACTACGTTCAACCCACCCTACGCATCAATTGCAAAATAATCGCCATCCAATTGCAGCGCCGCTTCCAGCAATTTCATGTAATCTTTCTGGTCGATGACGATCGCGCCGAACTGCTTCAGGTGATTGGTGATGAACTGCGTATCGAGCAGCCTGTAGCCGCCCGCGCGCAAGCGCTCGGCCAGATGCACAAGCGCCACTTTCGAAGCATCCGTTTCATGCGAGAACATGCTCTCGCCGAAAAACACAGCACCTAGTGATACGCCATATAAACCACCCACCAGCTTGCCGTCCTTCCGGCATTCGACTGTGTGGCAATGGCCCATATCAAACAGCTCACGATAGATTTTCTTGATGCGCGTGTTGATCCAGGTTTCGGATTTATTGGTGCGCGCCGCGCAGGCATCGATCACGGCATCGAAATCCGTATCCACTTTGATATCGAAAGGCCGCTTGCGAATGGTGCGCGCCAGCCGCTGCGGCACATGAAAATCGTCGAGCGGCAAAATGCCGCGCTCTTTCGGCTCCACCCAGAACAGGCCCGGATCGTCAGCACTTTCCGACATGGGAAAAAGGCCGATGGAATAGGCCTTGAGCACGGTTTCGGGTGTAAGGGCGTGGGGATCGGTGGGTTTGGACATATTTCCCTTTGCACGTCATCCCCGCGAAGGCGGGGATCTAGAAATAATGTCATTCTGGGGCGAAGCCGAAGAATCTCAAAGAAAATTATGAGATCCTTCGCGGAGTTTATACTCGGACATGCCGGAGGCATGATCCGGGTGCTCAGGATGACAATTCTTCATATCTGGATTCCCAACGCAACTCGGATCTATCCGAGTTGCGCACTAAAAAACTACATCGGGCAAACCCGATGTAAGCGCGGGGATGACGATGATAGGACTTAAGCCGCAGCCAACCCACCACCCGCCAGATATTTCTCCAGCCAGTGAATATCGTACTGCCCATTCTGGATATCGCTGTTGCGCACGAGTGCGCGGAAGAGCGGCAACGTGGTCTCAATCCCGTCCACCACATATTCATCGAGCGCTCTACGCAAACGCATCAAACATTCGGTGCGGTTCTTGCCATGCACGATGAGCTTCGCGGCCAGGCTGTCGTAATAGGGCGGGATGGTATAGCCCTGATAGATGGCTGAATTGACGCGCACGCCAAGCCCGCCGGGCGGATGATAATATTTCACCTTGCCTGGCGAAGGGCGGAAGGTTTTCGGATGCTCGGCATTGACGCGGCATTCGATGGCGTGGCCGTAAGGCTTGATCAATTCCTGTTTCAATGAGAGTTTTGCGCCCGATGCAACTTTAATCTGCTCGTTCACGAGATCGATGCCGGTGATCATTTCGGTGACGGGATGCTCCACCTGCAAACGCGTATTCATCTCAATAAAATAGAACTCGCCGTTCTCGTACAGGAACTCCACTGTGCCTGCGCCTGAATATTTCAGGTCCCGCATCGCTTTTGCGACAATGCCGCCGATCTTGTCGCGTTGAGATGCATTGAGCGCGGGCGAACCCGCTTCTTCCCACACTTTCTGGTGGCGGCGCTGCAGCGAACAATCGCGCTCGCCAAGATGCACGGCATTGCCTTGCCCGTCGCCCATCACCTGAATTTCGATATGGCGCGGCTTTTCCAGATATTTTTCGATGTAAACCGCATCGTCGCCAAACGCCGCCCCCGCCTCGCTGCGCGCCGTGGAAAGTGCGTTGGAGAGATCGGCCGCGGTTTTTGCCACTTTCATGCCGCGCCCGCCGCCGCCCGAAGCGGCCTTGATCAGAACCGGAAAACCGATCTGCTTTGCAACTTTTTCGGCTTCCGCGTCATCGGTGATTGCGCCTTCCGAACCCGGCACGACAGGAATGCCAAGCTTGATCGCGGTACGCTTTGCCTCGATCTTGTCGCCCATAATTCTGATGTGCTCGGCAGACGGGCCGATAAAGCCGATATTATGGCTGGCGAGGATTTCGGCAAAGCGCGCGTTCTCGGATAAAAATCCATAACCGGGGTGAACTGCGTCCGCGCCCGTAATTTCGCAGGCTGCGACGATGGCCGGAATGTTGAGATAGCTTTCTTTCGCAACCGGCGGGCCGATGCACACGCTCTCATCGGCAAGCCGCACATGCATGGCATCGGCATCGGCGGTGGAATGCACGGCAACCGTGGCAATGCCCAGCTCCTTGCACGCGCGCAGCACGCGCAGCGCGATTTCTCCGCGATTGGCGATGAGGACTTTATCGAACATGAGAAGTGCGAATAGTGAGTAGCGAATAGCGAATGGGGAATGGAATATTTATTTTCCGCTCACCCCTGCGTAAGCAGGGGTCCAGATATAATGTCATTCTGAGGCGAAGCCGAAGAATCTCAATTAGATCCTTCGCTGCACTCAGGATGACAAGAACTGGATTCCTGCTTGCGCAGGAATGAGCGGTTAGGATCGCTACTCGCAATTCGCTATTCGCTGTCATGCAATGACTACCAGCGGCATCCCGAACTCGACCGGTTGGCCGTTGTCGACCAGAATCTGCGTCACCTTGCCCGCGCGCGGGGAGGGGATTTCGTTGAAGGTCTTCATCGCCTCGATGATCAGCAGCGTCTGCCCCTGTTTCACCTGCGCGCCGATCTCGATAAATTGCGGCTTGCCGGGAGCGGAGGTGAGATAGGCCGTGCCAACCATCGGCGATGTCACCGCGCCCTGCGGTGCTTCGGTGTTGATATTTGCCGGCTGCGCGGAAGTGATAGCGGGAGCAGGTGCTGCGGCGGCCGGGGCAGGTGCGGGTACACTCACAGCCTGTGCCATATTGCGCGCAACGCGCACACGAAAGCCGTCGTTTTCGACCTCGACCTCGGTGAGCCCCGTTTCCTCGAGCACCTTGGCCAGTTGCCGGATGATTTCTGTATTGAAAGATTTCTTGTCTGTCTTGTCGTTCATTGTACGCCTTAATCTACGCTACTTTTACATCAGGTTCCCAGTTTTGGGGAGCCAGTTCGAAACCGGAGAATTCGAATGCGGGCGCAACCGTGCAGCCCACAAGTGTCCAGTCGCCCAGACTTTCGGCGCGTTGCCATGCCCGAACAGGGATGATGGCTTGCGGGCGCTCTCCCGCTTTCAAATCCGGGCCAAGGCGCAGGGATTTTACCGTCTTGCCGTCTGCAATATCCAGTTGCAGCGGTGCGCCGGCATGCCAATGGCAAATTTCGGTTGCATCCAGACGATGCCAGTTCGAGCGCTCGTTCCGCTTCAGCAGGAAATAAATTGCCGTCGAGACCGATCTTTTACCGTCGGTCATGCGCTCGTCACGGAAAGTTTCATGATAATAGCCGCCTTCGCCGGGAAGCGGCTGCAGCCCCAGAATCTCGATAACCTCGTCGGCGGTACAATTCATATGATTTTGCCTATAGCCGCTCTTTGAGCGCTTTCAGGGCATACACATAGCCGTTTATGCCGAAACCGCAAATAACCCCCGTAACTGCATTTGAAATCAGGGACTTATGGCGGAATTCCTCGCGGGTATAGATGTTGCTGATATGCACCTCGAAAGCGGGTTTGGCGAAGGCCTTCAGGGCGTCATGGAGGGCGACGGAAGTGTGGCTATAGCCGCCCGCATTGATGATGAGGCCGGCCGCGCTTGCGCGCGCTTCCTGCACCCAGGTGACCAACTCGCCCTCTATATTCGACTGACGGAAATCCATTGATAATGAAAGGCTTGCAGCTTCTTTCCCGCAAAGAGTTTTCACATCGTCAAGCGTGGACGCGCCATAGATTTCCGGCTCGCGCG
The DNA here is from genome assembly GCA_963714065.1 of uncultured Alphaproteobacteria bacterium. Lineage (GTDB taxonomy): Bacteria > Pseudomonadota > Alphaproteobacteria > Rhizobiales > UBA4765 > JAZKID01. The sequence continues at coordinate 1,958,785 of OY970226.1, forward strand.
ATCCCAGCAGGTTGAGATTAGGGCCGTTGAGGATGAAGACGGTATTGCTCATACCCTTTGCATACACGGGCCCGCAGCGATGTAAAAGAGAGGTGCAAATTATGCACGTTTTTGCACATAAAAGAGCCTTTTAGTGCAAATTTTGCGCAGTTTACACCCTAGCCCGCAAGCGGCTCGAAGACAGTTTTATCGTCGACCAGAACCGTTTCAAGGCGGTTGCGATTCCCGTCATAAATGGGCGGCTCGTTCGTATTGCGCACAATAACCTGCTGTTGCCCGAGACCGCTATAGGTGGTCGCATCGCCTTGCTTCTCGAACGCGCCGTTTTTATTCCGGATATAGACAGGCGTGCTGCCCGATTTTCTGTAGGGAATTTTGTTGATGGTGAAATAAGTAACTTCGCCGTTCATCGCATCGAAAACACCGTGCAGGATGCCCCAGGCAGCGTAAGCCATAACATAGCCCGTTCTCGCGACCCGCACCAAGGGCACCGTGAGGCTGAGAACAAGCCCGGCGCGGGCAAGAAACTCTCTGGCTGTCTGCCAATCCAGCGTTGGAAAATTGTCGACTATACGTCTTTCAGTTTGCTCCGGTGCGGGAGTGGCGGAAGGTTGAGGAGCGGGCGCGGGAATAAGGGAAGGCGGCCACATGTCCTGTGGGCAGCGTTGTTCCCGGAGTTTTTCTATCAAGTCATTTTTCTTGGTAAGAACGGTAAGGAGTTTTCTCAGAAAACCTGATATTTTTTTGATTACTTCTATATTCAGGCCATTAAGATATTTGTCCATGGCTAATTGGAAGACTCTGAAGGTCGGTAGCGGTTTACTGAATTTCAGTTCGCTCGCCAGAATATATTCTACAGCCGCCCAAATGCTCGTAACTTCGATATATTTAGCTGGATCTACGCGGATGGGAGGAGCATCAGGGTTCGTACCTTTGGCGTCTTTTATTACCTTATCGGCGCGCTTCATGAGCCAGGGAGAAAGCACGAGGGAAAGTTCTTCAATAAGCCATCTTATTACTTCATCGTGTGCATTAATGTCTTCGTTGATTTTGGCGCACTCGGGAGTTTTGTCCGCCTTGTCAAGAAAAGGTTCGGGTGCGGAAAATCGCTCAGCCAGAATTACCGGCGCAAACCTTGTCGGCGATACGAAAAAACTTTGTGATGAAAGCATATCGTCTCTCAAAAAACGCAATACTGACCAAGTATAGGTTTATTGAAATATTCCCACAATACTATTCTTTGACCTTCCCGGTTGCATCCTGCGCCTCGCGCACGTCCTGGATGCGGGTTTTGAGAGCGTCGTAAGGCGCGGAACCAGACAACACTTCGCCGCCGATGACATAAGCGGGTGTGCCATCGATATTGAGCGCGTTGGCGAGCTTGTAGCTTTCCTCGATCGCGGCGCGCGCGGCGGCGCTGTCCATATCTTTGGCGAGCTTGTCCGTATCGAAGCCAAGCGATTTTGCAACTTCAAGCGCGCGTTTTTTATCGGCCGCGCCCTTGCCGCCAATCAGTGCGTGATGAAACTCGCCATATTTCGGCTCTTTGATCAGCTGCGCGGATATTTGCGCGGCCTCCATGGAGCTTGTGCCGAGAATGGGAAATTCTTTCAGCGCAATGCGCAGGTTTTTATCCTCGCTGATAAGCCGTTGCATATCCGCTTCCGCCGCGCGGCAATAACCGCAATTGTAATCGAAGAAGACCACCAGCGTCACATCGCCGTTCGGATTGCCGATCACGCCGTGTTTGTCGCTGTTGGTAAGAAGCTGGTTATAATCGTCGAGCGCTTTTTTTTGCGAAACCTGTTGCTGCTCTTTTTCCTGTTTCTCCAATGCATAGAAGGCATCGCGCAGCACCGCCGGATTTTTCAGCAGGTACTCGCGCACGACGGTCTCGATCTCCTGCTTCTGCGTTGCGGAAAATTTCTCCGCGGCAAAAGCGGGAGTGAGGAGTAGAAGAAAAATAGTTAGAATTAAGAAGCGCATGTAGTATCGTAACATAAATCGTCATTCCCGCGAAAGCGGGAATCCAGAAATAAAGTTTAAATAAGAGATTGAGATAGATCATCCCAGTTTGGGTTAAATTTGTCGATTAGTTCTAATTTCCATTTTCTGTTCCATTTTTTCATTTGCTTCTCGCGAGTAATAACTCCTTCCATCGTATCATGGAATTCATAATAGATAAGCTTGTTGCAGCCATAACGTTTGGCAAAGCCCTCGAAAACCTTGTTCTTGTGTTCAAAATCACGACGTGGAAGATAGCTGGTAACGCCGATATAGATCGTACCATTGCGCTCATTGGCCATGATGTACAGGCAGGGCTGTTTCATGATTACACATTATATCTGGATTCCCGCTTTCGCGGGAATGACGGCTTTTGCCTTCGCGGAAATAATAATCGCATCACGAATTCTTCGGCACTTTGAAACCCATAATATCGTCGGCTTTCAGCCAGCCGGGCGAGCCTTGCGGCAATAATTGCTTGGCGCGGGCGGCGGAGATTTTGGCAAGCTCGTAATTCTTGTTTTCGAAATGCCCTTGCGCAGTCGTCAATGAGGCGCGGCCCTCGTCACCCTTGCGTGCATAGGCCATGGCGAGAAACTGGTAGCCGAAATCTGAATGCGGGTCCTGGATAACGCCGCGCTCGAGCTGGCGGATGGCCTCGTCGAGCTGGCTTTTATCCTCGGAAGACACCAGCGCGCGGCCGAAACTCAGGCGTATGAGGCCGGAATTGGGGTCCAGTTCCAGAGCGCGCCTGTAGGAAACCGCCGCCTCGCGCGGGTGGGAATTTTCCAGCAGTGTTTGCCCTTTCAGCTCGTGAAAATAGGGATTGTCCGGCTGGGTTGCGATCAGCACATCCATTTCGGCGAGCGCTGCGGGAAGCTGCGCGTTTTGCGATAATGAGATCGCATGCGCATAACGCGCGGGCAGGGTTTGCGCCTGGTTATAACGGTGCGCGACCTGGACAGGCGTTTCCAGATAGCCGGAAATTTTCGCGCGCATCAGATCGTGCCGCGCCTGCAGGGCGGCAGGATCGCTTGAGTTTTTGTAAGGGCTTGCGTCGACAAGCCGTTCCAGATTGGCGATGCGCTCGCGCGGCATGGGATGCGATTGCGCGTAAGGATCGATATAACGCGCCGACATCATCGTCTCGTCGGCGAAACGTTTGAATGTGGTGATCATGCCGCGCCCGCTTTGGTGCGTGGCGTTGAGATAGGTGACGGCTGCCTGGTCTGCCGCCTGTTCTTCCGTGCGTTGGTAGGCGAGCATTGTGCGTTGCGCTATGCCCATGCTGCCCGCCGCGATGCCGGTTGCGGCACCGCTGAGGCTGTTGCCGCCGGCGCCCGCCGCCGCGCCCGCGGCCACGGCAGCCACGCCGATCAGCATGGATACGATGCTTGCCGTCTGCGCATTGCGCAATTGCTGGCGCAGGCGCGCGAGATGCCCGCCCGCGATATGGCCGGTTTCGTGCGCGAGTACGCCGATGATCTCGTTCGGCGTTTTCGCATCCAGCAGCGCGCCGGTAGTGATGAAAATGCGCTGGCTGTCGGCGACGAAAGCGTTGAAGCTGCGGTCGTTGACGATGACGAATTCGATATTGCCGCTATTCGTAAGCCTGGCCGCATTCAAAATGGGCTTCGAATAATCGCGCAACAGCGCCTCGATCTCGGCATCGCGCAGGGTCCGCATGCGCGGGGATTGGGCGAGTGTATCCGCTATAGGAATAAATAAGAGAGAAAGACTAACTAGCAAGGCAATTGTTCGAGAAAATAGATCAACCCCCACCCTAACCCCCCCCTTTCTGGGGGAGGGAATGTTGGTGCGCTTCCCAAAAAGCCCCTCCCCACACAACTCGGGCTTGCCCGAGTTGTGATTTGTATTGCACAGGTCGGGTATACCCGATCTGTGATGGGGAGGGGTTGATGTGTGTAACCTATACAACGCGCGGCAACCTTCATTGAACGATTCAGTGAGTGCTGTAACATCATCAGGCAGTTGTGGCGAGAGAGGGGCGGTAGAGATTTGTCATTCCCGGCCGAACGAGAGAAGCGAGTGAGGGGAAGGGAATCTAGATCCCCTTCCCTCGGTATTCGCAAGCGCTCATACCTCGCCGGGGATGACAAGAAAGGTTCTCAATGTTTTTTCCCGCATCGAAAATCGGCTGGTTTTTTGTCACGCCATCGAATCTGATCCTGTTGCTCATGCTTGCGGGCGCGGCCATGCTGTGGACGCGCCATTGGCCGCGCGGCCGCAAACTCGTTTTATCGGCGCTCGGTCTTTCTATCGTGGCGGGGTTGTTGCCGCTCGGGCATTTGCTGCTGCTCCCGCTCGAGAACCGTTTTCCGCAATGGGTGCCCGCGCAGCAGGCGCCGGCCGGAATCATCGTGCTGGGCGGCGCGTTCGAAACCACGGTGAGCTTCGCGCGCGGGCAATTGTCTTTCAACGAAGCAGCGGAACGCATGACGGAAGCCGCAATGATAGCGCGGCATTATCCGCGTGCGAAACTTGTCTTTACGGGCGGCGATGGCGGGTTTCTCGGCGGCGCGGGCAACGAGGCCGAAAATGCCGAAAAGTTTTTCGTGAGCCTTGGCGTGCCGGGCTCGCAACTGGTACTGGAAAGAGAAAGCCGCAATACGTATGAAAACGCCGGTTTCGTTGCGAAAGCCGTGCAGCCCAAGCCGGGTGAGATATGGCTGCTGGTCACTTCCGCGCATCATATGCCGCGTGCGGTAGGCTGTTTCCGCCGCGCCGGAATTTACGTGACGCCTTATCCCGTCGATTACCGCACGCGCGGGCAAGGCGACATGCTGCGGCCTTTCGCCAGCGTGGCGGAAGGCTTGCGCCGGACCGATGTGGGGGTGCGCGAATGGATTGGGCTTTTCATCTATCGTCTTCTTGGCTACACGGATGAATTGTTTCCGGGGCCGAATGCATGACGTATAAATTGGTGATTGCCGGTAAAGCCTATTCCTCGTGGTCGCTCAGGCCCTGGATTGCGATGAAACATTTCGGCATTCCCTTTGAGGAGATCATGATCTCCTACGAGCATGCGGACTGGAAAGAGCGTGCGCTGAAATATTCGCCTGCCGGGCTTGTGCCGGTATTGATCGATGGCGATCTGACGATTTGGGATAGTCTCGCGATTTTCGAATATCTTGCCGAGAAACATCCCGAAAAACCGATGTGGCCGAAAGACGCGAAGACGCGGGCGGTTGCGCGCTCCGTTGCCGCCGAAATGCATTCGGGCTTTGCCGATCTGCGCAAATATTGTCCTTGCAATTTTCGCCGCGCCAACAAGCCGCGCACGAATATTCCCGCTGAGGCGAAGGCGAATATCGCGCGTATCGAGAATGTGTGGCACGATATGATCGCGCGCTTTGGCGGGCCTTATTTAATGGGCGAAGCGTTCACGCTGGCCGATGCGATGTATGCGCCGGTGGCCAACCGTTTTTATGCTTATGATTTAAGCAAGGATGCGATCGCCAATAAATATGTTGCGACGCTTTATGCGCTCCCCGCTTATCGGGAGTGGTTGCAGGATGCGGCGGCGGAAAGTTATTATATAAAAGAGATGGAGGATTTGGCGTGAGCATCCTCAAATCCTCCTTCAAGCCCGAGGCAAAGGAAGCGCAGGCAAACCGCGCGGCGATGCAAAAGCTTGTGGCCGAGTTGGTTGATCGCCGCAAGCTTGCGGCGGCGGGCGGGCCGAAAGAGGCGCGCGACAAACATACCAAGCGCGGAAAATTATTGCCGCGCGAGCGCGTGTTGAAACTGCTGGATGCCGGCAGCCCCTTCCTCGAAATCGCGCCGCTTGCCGCATTCGATATGTATGGCGGCGATATTCATGGCGCGGGGCTGATCTGCGGTATCGGCCAGGTGAACGGGCAGGAGGCGATGATTGTCGCCAATGACGCGACCATCAAAGGCGGCACTTATTTTCCGTTGACTGTGAAAAAACATCTGCGCGCGCAGGAAATTGCGGAAGCCAATCGTCTGCCTTGCATTTATCTTGTCGACAGCGGCGGCGCCAATTTGCCGAACCAGGCGGATGTGTTTCCCGACCGCGATCATTTCGGCCGCATCTTTTTCAACCAGGCGCGCATGTCGGCACAGAATATTCCGCAGCTCGCCGTGGTGATGGGTTCGTGCACGGCGGGTGGCGCCTATGTGCCGGCGATGTCGGACGAGGCGATCATCGTGCGCAAGCAAGGCACGATTTTTCTAGGCGGTCCGCCGCTGGTCAAAGCCGCGACAGGCGAGATAGTTTCGGCGGAAGAACTGGGCGGGGCGGACGTGCATACGCGCCAGAGCGGCGTTGCCGATCACTATGCGGCGGACGACGAACACGCGCTGCAACTGGCGCGGCGTTGCGTTGCCAATCTCAACCGCACTTATAAGGCGCAGCACGATTTTCTTGAGCCGCGTGCGCCGCTTTACGATGCGGATGAGCTTGATGCGATTATTCCGGCGTCGCTCAACCAGCAATATGACGTGCGCGATGTAATCGCGCGACTGGTCGATGGTTCCGAATTCGACGAATTCAAACAGAATTACGGCGCCACACTCGTCACAGGTTTTGCGCATCTGCACGGTATGCCGATCGGCATTCTTGCCAACAATGGGATCCTGTTTTCCGAAAGCGCCGTGAAAGGCGCGCATTTCATCGAGTTGTGCTGCCAGCGCAAAATTCCGCTGCTGTTCCTGCAAAACATCACCGGCTTCATGGTGGGCAAGCAATATGAGGCGGGCGGTATCGCCAAAGATGGGGCAAAGCTTGTCACGGCGGTGGCCTGCGCGAATGTGCCGAAGATCACGCTGATCATCGGCGGCTCGTTCGGTGCCGGGAATTACGGCATGTGCGGGCGCGCCTATTCACCGCGTTTTCTGTTCACATGGCCGAACGCGCGCATCTCGGTGATGGGCGGCGATCAGGCGGCAAGCGTGCTTGCGACGGTGCGCCGCGACAATCTGGAACTGAAGGGCGAAAAATGGAACGCAAAAGACGAGGAAGCGTTCAGGGCGCCGATCCGCAAACAATATGAAGACGAAGGCAACCCGTATTACGCCACGGCGCGGCTGTGGGACGACGGCATCATTGCGCCTTCGGAAACGCGGCAGATCTTAAGCCTTGCCTTCGCCGCCTGTCTGAACGCGCCGATCCTTGATACGCAATTCGGCATATTCAGAATGTAAGCGCTTGCGGGAATAGTGTGCCTCGTCTATTCGTCAGGCTTACTTGAAAACTATTTTTATTTTTTTTGGAGACTGATAATGAGTGGAGTTGCTTTGCAGGCGCACGTGGCTTTCGATCTGGCAAGGATGCTGACGCGGCTTGAGGCTCCCTTTTATCCTGATAAGGAAGTGAATGAGGCGTTCATCGCCAAAATCATTCAAGCTTGTGCCGAAAAATCCGAAATCTATCTCGATGGAAAGATCGATAATGAAAGTGCCGCAGAAATGGGCATGCAGTGGCCTGCCTGGAGCGCAGCACTCTACTACCCCAATCAGCAGGGTTATTATGACATAGACGATTTCGCCAGGCGCATGCGCGAACATTTCGACAAAGGCCGCTACCAAAGGCTGGGAACAAGTCAGGTTTGGTTCGACCGACCCGATGGCATCATCGGTGAAAACGAGCGCAGGGCCGAGATCAACGGGCAGACCTACACCCTTTTTTTGAAGCCAAAAGGGCCGAAATCGGGCTCCTGAAGTAACTGCTTTAGTCAGGCTGATGGATCAGCACTTTCCATCATAATTTATCATTGATAATTCATGTGTTTCGCACTGTGCGGACGTTGACTTGTAACTTATGTTAATCTATTCATAATACTCATTGATACCATCAAATTTTGTTAAATTATTACTATCTTATTGAATTTAATAGTTATTTCTAACGAATGAGCGCGTTGTTTGCTCGCTGAACGGTGTTTTAGGCCATACTGAGTTGTCCGGTTCATTAGACCGGACAGCCTATTTCGAAAGACGGGTCATATTCCGCGAATGACTTAAGGGGTGCGGCAGCGCGCCCCTTGTTTTTTTGAGGGCATGTTTTTTGAGAGCATGGCCGTTGACGGAAATATTCAGATGCATTCACTTTATGAGCGTATTTTAAAGAGATAGGCCATGGTTACGATTGCCGGCACACATAATTCTTTCCGGAAAACGACAACCGCATTTCATAAGGCCGCATTTCATAAGGCCTTGGCGCGGCAGGTCGCCCCAATACCGCAGCCTCCGAAAATGCCGACAGGCCTGGTGGACGAGGATTTTATTTATAAGCTGATCGCGCCTTTTGCCTACGGGGACACCGGCACGTTTGCCGATGAGGAAAGCGTGGCAAAAGCCTTCGGCCCGCGATGGGATACGGCCGAATATTTCGAGGCTTATGAAACGCCGACCGCGCGGGAGCTGGCGCGACGGATCGTAAAATTTCATGACAGAGGTCATTATATCCTTACCGATACAGTGCCGCATTGGGTGGATGGGCCGGACGGAAAGCTTGATTTCGTAGAGATAACGACCGGCATATACGGCCAGCCCTATGAAAATCCGCTTTTCATCAGGGATACGCCCCCCGCCACGGGTCCCACACAACCGTAACTTTTTTACGGGAACATTTTCCTCTATAAGATGCCGGTTCGCATCCTTTGCCTGGTTTAAATGTTTTCTTCTCTCCTGATCGCCAATCGCGGCGAGATTGCCTGCCGCATCATCGCGACCGCAAAGCGATTGGGCATTCGCACCATTGCCGTTTATTCGCAGGCCGACCGCAAGAGCCGCCATGTCGCGCTGGCCGACGAGGCTTATGAAATCGGCCCACCGGCTGCGCAGGAAAGCTATCTCGATATTGCAAAAATTATTTCGGTCGCGAAACAGGCCGGTACGCAGGCGGTCCACCCCGGCTATGGGTTTTTGTCCGAGCGCGCGGCCTTCGCCGAGGCCTGCGAAAAGGCGGGGCTTGTTTTTGTCGGTCCGCCCGCATCCGCGATCAGGGCCATGGGCGCAAAAGACGAAGCCAAGCGGCTGATGGAGCAGGCGGGCGTTCCCGTCGTGCCCGGCTATCATGGCGCGCGGCAGGAGGTCGATATTCTGCAAAATGAGGCGGGAAAGATCGGCTATCCGGTTTTGATCAAGGCGGTTGCGGGCGGCGGCGGCAAGGGCATGCGCCGCGTGGATCGCGCGCAGGATTTTTCCGAAGCATTGGCATCCGCGCAGCGCGAGGCGCAAAACGCATTCGGCGATGCGCGCGTTCTGATCGAAAAATATATTTCCAGCCCGCGCCATATCGAGATCCAGGTTTTTGCCGATACCAGGGGCGATGCGGTTTACCTGTTCGAGCGCGATTGCTCTTTGCAGCGCCGCCATCAAAAAGTAATTGAGGAAGCGCCAGCGCCCGGCATTTTGCCGGCGATGCGAGCGCAGATGGGCAAGGCGGCAGTGGCCGCCGCAAAAGCTGTCGGTTATGTTGGTGCGGGTACGGTCGAATTTATTGCCGATAGTTCTGATGGCCTGAAGGTGGATGGTTTTTATTTCATGGAAATGAACACGCGGTTGCAAGTGGAGCATCCCGTGACGGAGGCGATCTGCGGCGTCGATCTCGTTGAGTGGCAATTGCGCGTGGCGGCGGGCGAACCGCTACCGCGCCAGCAGGAGGATCTGGCAATCGACGGCCATGCCTTTGAAGCGCGGCTTTATGCCGAAGATCCGCAAAACGGTTTTCTGCCGTCGACGGGAAAAATCTGGCATCTGGCCTGGCCGCAGGCCGCCGCGTTTCAAAACGCGCCGCAGGCACTGCGTATCGACAGCGGCGTGCAGGGCGGCGATACGATCACGCCCTATTACGATCCCATGATCGCCAAGATCATCGCGCATGGTAAAACGCGCAATGAGGCACTGAACAGGCTGGAGCAAGCGCTCTTGTCCATCAAAATCGCGGGGCCGAAAACCAATCTGGATTTTTTGCGCCGGTTGACCGCGCATGGCGATTTCCGCGAAGGAGATTTCGATACGGGGTTCATCGACAGGAATATGGAGCAGCTTGTACCGCCTATCGATACGGCCTGCCTTGAAACGATTGCGCTTGGCGCTCTTTTGAAAACGGGCATGCCGGAACGGCGGGCATCGAAAGTTGGGACGAAGTGGAAAAACCCTTGGCGAAACCCTTGGCGAAATTCTGCCCGTCCGCCTGCCATGAATTACAAAATAGAATTCGAGGGCGAGGAAAAAACCGTTCGCGCGGAGGATGTCGCGCCGGGCGATGTCGAGGTTGTAAAAGCGGGCGAGGATATTTATCTACTTTCAAAAGGCAGGCAGTATTTCGCGCGCTGGCCGGACCCGCAGCAACATATGCAGGACGATGGCCTGCAAGGCGCGCTGAAAGCGCCGATGAACGGCAAGGTGACGCTTGTGCATGTGAAAGAGGGCGACGATGTGCAAAGCGGCGACCGGCTGCTTGTCATCGAGGCCATGAAAATGGAGCATGCCATTATTACGAAGAAGAGCGGCAAGGTGATGAAAATCCTGACACAAATCGGCGAGCAGGTTCAGCAGGGTGCGCCGCTCATCGAGGTCGTGTGATGGCATTGCACCTGATCAAGCTTTGCGTCGGCGTTTCCACGCTTGAAGAGTTGCAAGAATGGCGCGACGAAGCGTTGGCCGAAAAAAAGCGCAAGAAGCAGCCTCTCGTTTACGATCATGTCACGCGGCAAATGCCGAAGCGCGGCGACGAGATCATCAACAAAGGTTCGCTCTATTGGGTGATTGCCGGGCAGATCGCCTGCCGCTCCCCCATTATCGGTCTTGAACCTATTGTCAAAGGCGGGCAGCCGCATTGCCGCATCGTCATGGCGCCGCAGACGATCCGCATCCATCCCCGCCCGTTCCGGCCGTTCCAGGGCTGGCGTTATCTGAAGGCGCAGGATGCGCCCCCGGACGTGGCGGGGCAGATGGAGGTGCCCGAAGATCAGTTGCTCGAGGAATTGCGCCGCTTCGGGGTGGGTTAGGGGTTATGGGATAAGCCCTATTTCCCGTTTGCGCATTAAGGGCGCTTATGCAAAGTAGAGCCAGTTTTCCTATATATTATTCATGACAGCGTCCGAGCTTTCTCCCCTCACTTTTGCCGACGAGAATGTTCTTGCCGAGCAATTTATTGCCGGCGCGCGGCTCTCCGATATCGAAACGCAGCGCATCGATGCGATTGCGCGCGAACTGGTGAGAGGCGCGCGCACGCGCGACGAAGGCGGTATCGATGCCTTCATGGCGGAATACGGCCTTTCCACCAAGGAAGGCGTGGTGCTGATGTGTCTCGCCGAGGCGCTGCTGCGCATTCCCGATGCCGATACGGCGGACGCCTTCATCAGCGACAAGCTCACCAACCAGAACTGGCAGAGCCATCTTGGACATTCGAATTCGCTGTTCGTCAACGCTTCCACTTGGGGGTTGATGCTGACGGGAAAAATCATCGCGCTAGGCCAGGACAGCGACGAGGACATGACCTCGACGCTGAAGCGCCTTTTTGCGCGCACGTCGGAGCCCGTCATCCGCCGCGCGATGAAAACGGCGATGCGCATCATGGGCAAGCAGTTCGTGCTGGGGCGCAATATCGAGGAAGCATTGAAAAATGCCGCGCCGGACGAAACGAAAGGCTATCGCTTTTCCTTCGATATGCTGGGCGAGGCGGCGGTGACGCAAAAGGACGCTGACCGTTATTTCGATTCCTACCGGCATGCGATTTTGGCGATCGGCGCGCATGCGCAGGGGCAGGGCGATGTTTTTTCGGCACCGTCGATTTCCGTCAAGCTGTCCGCCCTGCATCCGCGTTACGAAGTGCGGCAGGAAGAGCGGATCTTTAAAGAACTTTATCCGCGCCTGGTCGAGCTTGGGATGTCGGCAAGGTCCGGCGGCGTGGGTCTGACCCTTGATGCGGAAGAGGCCGAACGGCTCGGCCTCATGTGTAAATTATACGAGAAGCTCGCGCGCGAGCCCGCGCTCAACGATTGGAACGGACTTGGTCTTGCCGTGCAGGCCTATGGCAAACGCGCCACCGCCGTCATCCATCGCCTGATCGCGCTGGCCGAGGAAACGAGCCGCATTTTGCCGGTGCGGCTTGTGAAGGGCGCTTACTGGGATACGGAAATCAAACGCGCGCAGGAAGGCGGCTATGAGGATTACCCGGTCTTCACGCGCAAGAGCGGTACCGACACCTCCTATCTCGCCTGCGCGCTCTTGATGCTCGAGCGGCGCGATGTCGTCTACCCGCAATTTGCGACGCATAACGCGCATACGATTGCCGCCATCCATACGCTTGCCGCCAATGCCGATGCCTACGAGTTCCAGCGCCTTTACGGCATGGGGCAGGCTCTCTATGCCGGTGTCATCACCAAGGATACGCTGAGCACGCCCTGCCGCATTTATGCGCCGGTCGGCACGCATGAGGATCTGCTTGCTTATTTAGTGCGGCGCTTGCTGGAAAACGGCGCGAATACCTCTTTCGTCAATCGTCTTGCCGATCGGGAAGCGCCGATTGACGAACTGATTGCAGACCCGGTGGTGCAGCTTTCGAATTTTTCCTCGAAACGGCATCCGCATATTCCTCTGCCGAAAGATATTTATTTACCGGAGCGTGAAAACAGCCCCGGCATTCCCCTGTGGGAAGAAAGCATCAGGTGCGACATGATGGACGAGTTGAAAATCGAATATGATTTGCCGGTGGAAGCCGTGCCGCTCGCGGTAGGTGCGAAGGGCGATGTGCGCGAGATCATCAATGCGCCGCACGACCGGCGCATTCAGGTCGGCTCGGTCCTGCTGGCCTCAAGTGCCGATGTCGAGGCGGCGCTGGAAAATGCATTGAGGGCGCAGCCGGACTGGGATGCGCAGGGCGGCGCAAAACGCGCGGATACTCTGAGCAAAGCTGCCGACCTGTTCATTGAGCATAAGACGCGCCTGTTGAGCCTTCTTGTTTTGGAAGCGGGGAAGACGCTGGACAACGCGGTGGCCGACTGGCGCGAGGCCGTCGATTTCCTTCGCTATTACGCCGCGCGCGCGAAAGAAGAATTTTCTGCGCCAATCCTGCTGAAAGGTCCGACGGGAGAGCGCAACGAGCTCTCCTTGCATGGGCGCGGCGTGTTCGCCTGCATTTCGCCGTGGAATTTTCCACTGGCAATTTTCACCGGGCAGGTTGCGGCGGCACTTGCCGCGGGCAATGCGGTTGCCGCAAAGCCCGCCGCGCAGACGCCGCTGATCGCCTATGAAGCAGTAAAGCTGCTGCATCAGGCCGGCATACCGCAGGATGTTCTGGCCTTCCTGCCCGGCCACGGCAAGACCGTGGGCACAGCTTTAATCAGAAACAGGCATGTGGCGGGTGTGGCGTTCACCGGCTCGAACGCAACCGCATCGCTGATCCAGAAAGAGCTTGCCGCGCGTGGCGCGGTGATCGCGCCTCTGATTGCGGAAACAGGAGGGCTGAACGCCATGATCGTGGATTCCACGGCGCTGATCGAGGCGGCGGTAAAGGACACGTTGCGCTCAAGCTTCGACAGCGCGGGCCAGCGCTGCTCGGCATTGCGCATCGTTTATGTGCAGGACGATATCGCCGAGCGTTATATCGATATGCTGACGGGCGCGATGGAAGAATTGAAAATCGGCGATCCGCGCGATTACGCCACCGATATCGGCCCGGTGATCGACCGCGACGCGGCCGACAAGCTCGAAGTTCATAAACAGGCGATGCGGCAGAATGCGCGTGTGCTGAAAGAGCTCGACTTGCCGAAAGAATGTGCGCACGGCACTTATGTCGCGCCTGCGGCTTATGAGCTGAAAGATCCGGGCCAATTGACGGAAGAAATCTTCGGTCCCATCCTGCATGTGGTGCGCTGGCGCGCGGGCGAACTCAAGAAAGTCTGCGAGCAGGTGAATGCCGCGGGCTATGGCCTGACGTTAGGCCTGCATACGCGCATCGAGGCGACCGCGCGCGAAGTGCGCGAGCATGCGCGCGTCGGCAACCTTTACGTGAACCGCAACCAGATCGGCGCCGTGGTCGGCGTGCAGCCTTTCGGCGGCGAGGGGCTTTCGGGAACGGGGCCGAAAGCGGGCGGCCCGCATTACCTGCACCGCTTTGCCACCGAGCGCGTGGTCTCGACCGATATTACAGCCTCAGGTGGCAATGCGGGTTTGTTGAATTTGGGGGAGGGATAAAAGATTTTGAGTTTTATAACCGTTTCGAATAAGTATTTTAAGTAAGGAATATTATTGTACCGGGAATATATGGAAAAAATAGGCCGTAAAAATTATAGTTTTAATTCCGTGTACGAAGAAAGCGCGGCCGCATTATTTTCAGCAAGCCTTGACGACGAGGATAGCCCATACTGCAAAAATGTAAAAAATGATATCGCTGAATCTGATAAAAAAATGCAAGACGTGCTTAGAAAACTCGCCGAAATCGAGTTCGACATAGCCAGCTTGCTAAATGCGATAAAGGCATATTTGGAAGGACAGGTTTTTTCCCTGGCCGATACTGTTGACGATCTTTTCTGGTCTGCCAAAAAACGGTTGGCGTTATCATCAAAAGATTTTACGGATTTGATGCGAGACTTCTTTCCCTTGCTGCAGAAGAGATTGGAGCGTTTGAGAAATTTTGAACGGGCATGTCCGAAACAACCTATGCCTCCGCTTCTTCCGGAAATTGAGGCACCTGAAGGCGCGCCCGAGTTGGCGCGGAGGATGAAAGATTTCCGGCCACCGAAATTCGAGCCCACACCGGCCGAAAGTATGAAAATATTTCTTGGCGCGCTTTCGCTTCTCACTTCGGGAGGTCTTTCATCGGCAGGAGCCGTTTCTCGTCTTACCAGAGGCGGTGCGCTGATGTATGAATTTGTTGGAAACAAACCTGCGTCGGCCAGTCCGGCGGCTTTGTCTCCCCTTCTCGATCAAGGAGTGCCTCTGTTCGCCCGCCATAAAGACACCAATCAAGTTGTAGGCATATTTCGCAAGGGGCAATGGATCGAAAAAACGGATTCGAGTTTGATGCCATCTCTGGACCGGGCAGGTGTTGTTACACGAAAGCCCTTCCCGGTTTACACTTATCCCTCCGGGCGAAAAGTAATCTTCGTTGAAGAGAAGAATGCGGAAGACTATGGCGCGGATTTTTATCTTAACGACGGAAATTTCGATATCATTGATGAGACAACCGGCGCCATAAAACAGGGCCGGCCCGAAGCCGCACGCCCGCGCCGCAAGGATTAATGGGTAGTGCCCTAGCTCGAAATTAACCGTTCATTCCCTCACAAGCGGGAATCCAGTAATTCGTCATTGCCGGACTTGATCCGGCAATCCATCTTTTTATGAAAATGATGGATGCCCGGGTCGAGCCCGGGCATGACGATATAAATAGATCTTTCGCGGGAGTTTACACTCGGGCATGCCGGAGGCATGATCCGAGTAGCTCAGAAAGACATTATATCTAGATTCCCGCTTGCGCGGGAATGACGATTAAATATGAGTGTCTAAATTCACTTCAGTAAAATTTAAAACAAATACCATCAGTAATACTGAATAAAGCTTTACTTTGACTTTAACTATAGTGCTCTGTTACTTTACTCGATAGTAATAGAGTCCCACATGACCGCTCTGCAAACCAGTTCCGCCAATGCCCATACCCTCGTCCTCGGCAACGAAAAGGGCGGCTCCGGCAAATCCACGCTTTGCATCCATCTTGCTGTCGCGCTGATGCTGGACGGTATGCGGGTGACGACGATCGATCTCGACGCGCGCAAGCAGACGCTGACACATATGATCCGCAACCGCCGCAAATGGGCGGAGACGCAGGATATTTTTCTTCCCACGCCCGAAAACTTTCTGCTCGATCATACGGAAACGGATTCGCAGCGCACCAACAAATGGTCGGATTTCGAGGCCTTTTCGCGCCTGTTCAACAGCCTAAGGGCGCATAACGATTTCATCATCATCGATACGCCGAGCGCGCCGTCGCAGCTGTCGTCGCTCGCGCATGCCGTGGCGGATACATTATTGACGCCGATCAACGACAGCATGCTCGATATCGACGTGCTTGCGCATGTGGCGCCGAATTTCAGCGCGGCGCGTGGCCGCAGTTCCTATGTCGAAGTGGTGGAAGCTGCGCGGCAGGAGCGGCTTGTCGAGGAAGGCGTGGAAATCGACTGGGTCGTGCTGCGCAACCGGCTTCTGGCCACCGATACGCCCAATCATAAAAATGTAGGCGATGTGCTTTCGCGCCTCAGCAAACAGCTTTCTTTCCGTGAAGTGACGGGTATCGGCGAGCATCTGATCTATCGCGAATATTTCAATATGGGACTGACCGCGCTCGACCCCGTGGAAAGTTTCGGCCTGCGCACGCGGCACACGGTCGATCATATGGCAAGCCGCAACGAAATCCTGAGCCTTGTCGACACTCTGTATCTGCCGCGCGACGAGCGTGGGCGCCGCCGTAAGCAGGCCCAGCTCGTCTGGCGTCAGTCAGCAGCATTGCCGCTCGAACTTACGGAGGTCCTAGCTTAGCCGCCGTCTCATTTGAGGAAACGCTACTGAACCAATCATTTTAAATTATACTCTGTTCTGGACTGTTTGATTGTGCTGTAGAAAATTATATACTCTCTAAATTTTCAGGGCGGCTTTGAGCGCGCGGGGCATAAAAACCCCGCGCGTTTCCCTTTATTCGCGCCATGCTTTGTGATTGATGAAAAGATCATGACGCCTTTTATCCTTGGCCTTGCCGTTCTGTTAATGCTGCTGTGGGTGGCGGGCTGCTTCAAGCGTGCCGACGCGCACAAGGCGGCACTCGGCTTCGAGAAAATCCTGAGTTGGATCATCCTTGCCGCGGCGCTGTATTTTCTTGCGACAGGGCGCTGGTTCGTGGCGTTATTCTTGCTGCCCTTATTTTTGAGCGCGGTTGGCCTGCATATTTTGTGGAACCCGTTCCTGCCGAGTCTGTCCGCGCCGCGTTTCCGATCGCGCTATCTCGATCTTGCTGCAACGATGGGCGGAAAATTCCAGGCACGCGTGCGCGAAGGCAGGCACAAGGGTAGGGATCTGAAAAGCTTCGACGAAGCCGGGTTGCTGGCGCTGTTTGACGAATTTGCGGACGATGCAGAAAGCTGCGCGCTACTCGCAGCGTATCTTGATCGCCGCTTTCCCCATTGGCGTGAACACGCGCAGGCGCACTTTCATGCGGGGCAGGGCCGAGCGCGCGCGGCCCAGGGAGTTGTGGATGTTCTGACCGAGCAGGAGGCTTATGAAATTCTTGGCCTTCAGAAAGGCGCCACGCTCGAGAAAATCGGCGAGGCGCACCGGCGTCTCATGAAGCGGTTTCATCCCGATATTGGCGGGAGCACCTGGTTCGCGGCCAAACTCAATGCCGCCAAAGATCTGCTGGTCAAAACGCATTACAGGACTCCAGACAAGTGATTACAGTTGCAGGGTTATGCAGGCATAGGATTTGCGCTTGAGCGCCGAGCAGGTGGCTTCCGCCGTTTTCTGCTCCGGGAAACCGCCGAAGCGCGCGCGATAAATCGTCGCCGTGCCGCGATCCACGCGTTCCGTGAAGGGTTGAAGACTGGCGAGCCTCAGCTTGTCCTTTGCCTCGTTGAGGATCTTCATCGCAGCGCTTTCCGAATTTGTGGCGGCGATCTGCACCACCCAGCCCGTTGTCTTGGCTTTCGGCTGCGGCATCGGGCCTAACGAGGCTGTCACGATCTCCCTCGGCTTCATGGCAGGAGGTTCGCCGGTATTCCATTCCATGCGAATCCTGTCGGCGACAAGGCGCTGCGTCTCGGCGGCCTGTGGCACTTCCGCTTCCGTTTCTGCTTCGGCCATATCCTCGTCTTCGCCATCGCCCTCTTCGGCTGCGGCAAGGGCGGGAGTTACGATATCGAGCAGGTTTTTCTTCCGCGGCTGCACTGGTGCGAGCGCTGCAACCGGAGTTCTCCTCGGCCGCGGCTTCAAGCATCTCGGCCGCCTGCGCGAAAGTGGTCTGTTCGGTTTTCTTCTTCTTGCCCTTCGTATCGTTTGCGGCCACCGCGATATTGCTGTCCTTATTATTATCCTTGCCGAAAATGCGCGCGATCAGCTGTTTGTCGACGACCTTGGTGCGCGAGGCTTTGGGCAGATAGCTTGCGATCAGGGTGCGCATGGCCGCATCGCGCTGCCCGCCTGTCCGGCCCCCCAGGACGACGGCGACGAGATGACGGCCGCCCTGATGAACGGAGGTCAGCAGGTTGAAGCCCGAGGCATGGGTATAGCCGGTTTTGATGCCGTCGACGCCTGCGACGCGGCCGAGCAGCTTGTTGTGATTGCCGATAGCCTTGCCTTTGTAATAATAGGCACGGGTGGAAAAATAACGCGCATAGGTCGGAAAACGCTCATACATGGAACGGCCCAGCAGTGCGAGATCGCGCGCCGTCGTCTTCTGGTTTGGGTCAGGCAAGCCGGAAGCGTTTTTATATGTCGTATTGCTCATGCCGAGCTGGCGCGCCTTGCGCGTCATCAATGCCGCGAAAGCATCCTCGCTGCCGGCAATATTTTCGGCAATCGTCACGGCTACGTCGTTGGCGGAGCGGGTGACGAGGGCGAGAATGGCATCCTCGACGCGGATATCGTCGCCCGGCTTCACGCCGAGTTTCGAGGGTGGGCGCTGCGAGGCGTAAGTGGAGACCTTCAGTTTCGAATCCAGCTTGAAGCGGCCGCGCTCCATTTCCTCGAACAGGAGGTACAGCGTCATCACCTTGGTGATAGAGGCGGGATAGCGCGGCTCGTCGGCCTTCGATTGCTGCAGCACACTGCCGTTATTGGCGTCGATCACAATGGCCGCATTTGAGCCGCGGGCAAAGGCCGGGAGCGCATAAAGATTAAGTAAAAATACAGCGGATAAGGCCACAGCTGCCTTGCGGGAATATGAATTCGTCAAAAGAGAACGCACCTTACTCAACTCTCACTCTCGATATGGTTACCTTAAAGGACCAAGTTTACACCGGAATTCTTCCACCGTCGCCAAACAGGTTAAAAGATAGTTACCGGAATGCACTGTGTTCCATTCAACTCAGTTTTCCATTTTATTGAAATGAGGTTAGAAGAGGGTAAAATTGATGTAAAATTTTCTTCATCCGGGCCTTGGCGTCGAATGCAACGCACATTACATTGATCTTAGTAAGATTTGGGCGATAAACTTGCGTTGAAACATGTCTCATGAAGATGAGAACGACAGGGAAAATACGGATTCGGGAGCGCAGCTTGCCACCAAGACGCGCCCGAAAACGAAAAAGCCAAGTCTTTACAGGGTGTTATTGCTGAACGACGATTATACGCCCATGGATTTCGTCGTTCATATTTTGCAGCGTTTTTTTAACAAGCAGGTGGAGGATGCCATGGAGATCATGCTGCATGTCCACCACAAGGGTGTCGGCGAGTGCGGCGTTTTTACGTTCGAAGTCGCCGAAACGAAAGTGACGCAGGTGATGGATTTTGCCCGCAAGCACCAGCACCCGCTGCAATGCGTGATGGAAAAGAAGTGACGCTGTAAGCGTCATCCCCGCGAAGGCGGGGATCTTGTTGGAGAAATTTAGATCCCCGCCTCCGCGGGGATGACGAAAGGAATAAGAGAGCGAAATGCCGTCATTCTCTCGTAACTTGGAGCAAGCCCTGCACCGGGCGCTGGCCTATGCCAACGACCGCAGCCATGAATTTGCGACGCTCGAGCATCTGCTGCTAGCCTTGATCGACGATCCCGACGCCTGCGCGGTGATGCAGGCCTGCAGCGTCGATGTCGAGAAATTGCGCCATCAGCTGACGGATTATATCGACGGCGCCCTGGAAAACCTGGTGCATGACGGCGGCGAGGATTCGAAACCCACGGCGGGTTTCCAGCGCGTCATTCAGCGCGCCGTTATCCATGTGCAATCTTCGGGGCGCGACGAGGTGACGGGCGCGAATGTGCTGGTCGCCATTTTCGCCGAGCGCGAAAGCCATGCCGCCTTTTTCCTCAACGAGCAGGAGATGACGCGCTACGATGCCGTGAACTATATCAGCCACGGCGTCGCCAAGCACGGCGATTTCATGAATATCCGCGCGCCGCGCGGCACGGAAGAGGAAGAAGAAAAACGCTCCCGCTCCAATGACGGCAAGGACAAGAAAAAAGCCGATGCGCTGGACTCCTATTGCGTCAATCTGAACAAGAAGGCGAAAGCGGGCAAGATCGACCCGTTGATCGGCCGCAACGAGGAAATCGCGCGCACCATCCAGATCCTGTGCCGCCGTTCGAAAAACAATCCGCTTTTCGTCGGCGATCCCGGCGTCGGCAAAACCGCGATTGCGGAAGGGCTGGCACTGCGCATTATCGATGGCGAGGTGCCGGAAGCGCTGAAAGAAGCGGTGATCTTTGCGCTCGATATGGGCGCCCTGCTGGCCGGCACGCGTTATCGCGGCGATTTCGAGGAGCGTCTCAAACAGGTCGTGCGCGAGATCGAGGCGACGCCCGGCGCCATCATGTTCATCGACGAGATCCATACGGTGATCGGTGCGGGCGCGACGTCGGGCGGTGCGATGGATGCCTCCAATCTGCTCAAGCCCGCGCTGCAATCGGGGCAGGTGCGCTGCATCGGCTCGACCACCTACAAGGAATATCGCCAGTATTTCGAAAAGGATCGTGCGCTGGTGCGCCGCTTCCAGAAGATCGACATTGTCGAGCCGAAAGTTGCCGACGCGATTGCCATCCTCAAGGGGTTGAAGCCCTATTTCGAGGAATTCCATAAAGTGAAATATACGGAAGAGGCGATCAAGGCCGCCGTCGATCTCTCGGTGCGCTATCTGCACGACCGCAAGCTGCCGGACAAGGCCATCGACGTCATCGACGAAACCGGCGCCTCGCAAATGCTGCTGCCGCCGGCGAAGCGCAAGAAAATCATCGACGTCAGGGAAATCGAAACGACGATCGCCACCATGGCGCGCATTCCGCCGAAAACGGTGACGGCCGACGATGCGGAAGTTCTGAAAAATCTGGAGCGCGATCTGAAATGCATCGTCTTCGGGCAGGACAAGGCCATCGATGCGCTGTGCAGCGCCATCAAGCTCGCGCGCGCGGGCCTGCGCGAACCGGACAAACCCATCGGCTCCTATCTGTTTTCCGGCCCCACCGGTGTCGGCAAGACCGAGGTTGCAAAACGCCTTGCCGAAGTGCTGGGCGTGCCTTTCCATCGTTTCGATATGTCGGAATATATGGAGCGACACACGATTTCGCGTCTGATCGGCGCGCCGCCCGGCTATGTCGGTTTCGACCAGGGTGGCTTGCTGACGGATGCCATCGACCAGAGCCCGCATAGCGTCTTGCTTCTGGACGAGATCGAAAAAGCGCATCACGATCTGTTCAACATTCTGCTGCAGGTGATGGATCACGGCAAGCTAACCGACCATAACGGCAAGCAGGTGGATTTCCGCAACACCATCCTGATCATGACCACGAATGCGGGGGCTGCCGACCTGATCAAGCCGCCGGTGGGTTTCGGTCGCGTCAAGCGCGAGGGCGAGGACGAGGAAGCGATCAACCGCATGTTCACGCCCGAATTCCGCAACCGGCTCGATGCGGTCATCTCTTTCCTCGCCTTGCCGCGCGAAGTGGTGCGCCAGGTCGTGCAGAAATTCATTTTCCAATTAGAGGCGCAGCTCGACGAGCGCAATGTCATGATCGAGCTGACCGACGAGGCCTACGACTACCTCGCCATGCAGGGTTACGACGACAAGATGGGCGCGCGGCCGCTGGCGCGGCTTATCCAGGAAAAAATCAAAATGCCGCTGGCGGAAGAAGTGCTGTTCGGGAGGTTGAAAAACGGCGGCACGGTGAAGGTGTCTGTCGCGCTCGACGAGCATGAAAAGAAAAGGCTCGTTTTTGCCTATCCGTCCGGCCCGCTGCTGCCGAAGCCCGAAGCGCCGCCGAAGCCGAAAAAGAAGCGCAAGGAAAAGATAGGGGCGAAGGCGTAATTCGCGATCCCGAGCATAACGAAGGATTTCATTTTCGTCATTGCCGGGCTTGACACCACAAGTCGGATATATCCGACTTGTGGTATTAAACTTTACGGAATCCATCTTTTAAAATTTATGATGGATACGCGGGTCAAGCCCGCGTATGACAGTAGAGGAGATACTTCGCGGAGTTTACACTAGGACATGCCGAAGGCGTGATCTGGGTGCTCAGGATGCAATTCCTCAAATCAACCTTAATCCCTTGAAGCTTGCATGGCCCGAGCGGCCGACGATGATATGATCGTGCACCTCGATGCCGAGCGGCCGTGCGATATCGATGATCTGCTTCGTCATACGGATATCGGCCTGGCTCGGCGTGGGATCTCCGGAAGGATGATTGTGCACGAGGATCAGCGCGGTTGCCGATAATTCCAGCGCGCGTTTCATGATTTCGCGCGGATAGACCGGCGTGTGGTCGACAGTGCCCGAATGCTGCACCTCGTCGGCGATCAGCGCGTTGCGCTTGTCGAGGAAAAGAATGCGAAAGCGCTCCACCTGTTCGAAAGCCATCGAGGCGCGGCAGTAATCGAGCACGGCCGCCCAGGAACCGAGCACGGGCCGCTCCGCCACTTCGCCCTTGGTGACGCGTAGTGCTGCCGCCAGCACGACACGGAATTCGGTGATGACGCCTTCGCCTATGCCGGGAATTTCCAGCAGCAGATGTTCCGGCGCGCTCAACACTTCGGCGAAGGAGCCGAAACGCTTGAGCAGATCTTTCGCAAGCCGCTTCACATCGCGGCGTGGCAGTGCGCGGAAGAGAACGAGTTCGAGCAATTCGTAATCGGCAAGCGCTTCAGGGCCGCTGTCGCGGAAACGGTCGCGCAGCCGCTCGCGATGGCCGAAATAATGCGGCTTTTCGGAAAGTCCCTGTTCTTTTTTCTTTGCGGTCATGCGGCGTAGGGAGGCTTGTGCATTCCAGCGGGAGAAAGCGTGAAAATTTCGACGCCGGTTTCGGTAACGCCGACACTATGTTCGAACTGCGCCGAAAGCGAACGGTCGCGCGTCACGGCGGTCCAGCCGTCGCGCAGCACTTTCACATGCGGTTTGCCGAGATTGATCATGGGTTCAACCGTGAAGATCATGCCCGGTTTCAGTTCCAGCGTCGACAGGGTGAGAAGGTGATTCTCGACATCCGACATCATTTCCTCGCGCTGCGGCGCATAATGCAGAATATTCGGCGCATCGTGAAAGAGGCGGCCGAGCCCGTGTCCGCAAAAATCGCGCACCACCGAACAGCGCTCATGCTCCGCATAGGTCTGGATGGCAATGCCGATATCGCGCAGACGCCCGCCGGGGCGGATCACCTCGATGCCTTTCATGGTTGCCTGATAGGTCACCTCCATCAACCGCTCGGCCCGGCGGGAAACTTCGCCGATGCCGACCATGCGGCTGGTGTCGCCATGCCAGCCCTCATAGATGAGCGTGACATCTATATTGACGATATCGCCTTCATTTAGCGGCTTGTCGTCCGGGATGCCGTGGCAGACGACATGATTGATCGAGGTACAAATTACTTTGTGATAACCGCGATAATAAAGCGTGGCGGGGAGGGCGCCGTGATCGAGCGCGAATTGCAGCGCCAGATCGTTCAGATGCCCGGTGCTGACGCCGGGTTTCGTTTCACGGATCAGCATATCGAGGCATGAGGCCGCAAGCTTCCCCGCCTTGCGCATGCCCTCAAACCCTTCCGGCCCGTAGAGGCGGATCTGGCCCGTATTGCGCAGGGGAAGAGCGGCAGCGTCGATATAGTTCATGGGACAGTTATGCTGAAGAGCGGGCGAAGTTGCAATTGGGGTTAGAACATCATCCTTCACTGGGATTAGTGCACTCGAACATTTACCAGTTAACCCAATTCTGCCGCCATCTATCTTGTAATTTACCATATATACAAGTATAATTTTCTATAATTCTGTATTTTTACTTTTGTGTTATTAAGGAATGTAAATGGTCAACAGTACAAGCGGCAATTATGATCATAAAAATTCCGCAGTTTCGACCGGACCCGTTTTCAACATCACCCTTGCCGAGCGGGCGAAACCGAAGAAGAAGATCTATCATAAGCAACTGCTCAAACAAATTGTAGCAGGTGAAACAACTCAGGCGGCAATAAAAGACTATTTTCAAATGGTGGTAGAGCCTCGCGTCCAAAGGAATAATCTTGCAAAAGCTGGTCTTAAAATTCAGAGCAATATCGATATAAAATATGAGCTTTTCAGCTATAACGGCAAGCTATTTCTTCATGCAACTTATATGAGATCGAATTCCGGAAATGAGTATATGCAATGTGAAACTCATAAGTATTTTTCTGTAAACGTTCATAAGAATGGCACTTATGGGATCCGTGAAGTCGGAAGAGAACGGCTGGACGCGGAAGGCAAGCTTTTAGACAGCAAGGGCGATACCAGAGGTGAAGTTCCAACAACGAAACTTTTTATGTCTTTTAGCAATGTAAAGTCAGTAAATGACGTTGATATCATTCGAGCTTAACGACAAACCTTTATTGAATTTCTGAAACACCTTGCGTCGTCTTCCTGAAGCGGGTATCGCCAAGGCTTCTAGTAAGGTCGGGGAACAAAATCATGAGAGCTTTTGCGTTCGCGTTATTTCTGCTGTCCTCAGTTTTTGCGGCTCATGCGGGCGACACGCTCGACCGCGTGCTGCGCAAGCAATTGCTGATCGAGGTGACCGACCAGGCCTATCCGCCATTCTCGAACATCAATGAAAAAGGCGAAGTCGTCGGTTTCGATATCGATGTGGCGCGCGAGATTGCCAAACGGCTCGGTGTCGACATGAAAGTGGAAACGCCGACCTGGGAAATCATCACGGTGGGCCACTGGAAGAGCCGCTACGATCTTTGCGTCTGCTCAATGACGCCGACGGCGGAGCGCAAGGAAGTTCTCGATTTCATCGCCGAATATTACGGCTCGCCCGCCGTTATCGTCGTGCATGCGGAAAATGTTACCATCAGGGACCCGGCCGATTTGAAAGACAAGAGGGTGGGTATCGAGGCCGGCACGACCTATGAAAAATATTTGCAGAAGACGCTCGCCATCGAAGGCCATACGCCGCCTGCCTTTCCTTTCGACAATGTGAAAGTTAAGCCTTACGAGAGCGAGGTGATGGCCTTTCAGGATCTCGGCCTCGGCGACGGCAAGCGTCTCGACGCTATCGTCGCCAATTACATCACCGCCAAGGCGCAGGTAGAAAAATCGGACGGCAAGTTCAAGATCGTCGGCGAGCCCCTGTTTAAGGAGCCGATCTGGATTTCGGCCGACAAGGGCGATGCGGAATGGAACGAGAAAATCAAAACCATCGTCCACGACATGATCGCCGACGGCACGATGCGCACATTGTCCGAGAAGTGGATCGGAATTGATATCTCGGCAAAACCCTAAATCCGGCTTCAGGCTGCGCGTCGCTTTCGTCTGGGCCACGCTGCTTGCGCTGTTCGTTTTGTTTTTCCTGAATTTCGATCTGAAATTTTCCGTCATGATCGAAAAATTTCCGGCGCTTGCCGGTTTCGGGCTTTCCAACGATAATTTCCTGCAGGGCGCGGTACTGACATTGTTCGTCTGCGCCGTATCGATCCTGTTTTCGATTTTCCTGGGCGGGCTTGCGGCGCTGGGGCGGCTCTCAAGAAGCGCCATTGGCTATGGCATGGCGACATTCTACACGTCGTTTTTTCGCGGCACGCCGCTGCTTGTACAGATTTTCCTGATCTATGTCGGCATTCCGCAGCTTGGGCCCGTGCCGCATGCGGTGCCGGCGGGCATTATCGCGCTCTCGCTGAATTACGGCGCCTATTTGAGCGAGATTTTCCGCGCCGGGATTTTATCCGTGGCCAGGCCGCAGCGCGAGGCGGCCTCCGCGCTTGGTTTGCCGAACTGGCTTGTGATGTGGAAGATCGTGCTGCCGCAGGCGCTGCGCGTCGTCATTCCGCCGACCGGCACGCAATTCATCGCCATGCTGAAAGACAGCTCGTTAATCTCGGTGATGGGCGTGTGGGAAATCATGTTTCTCGCGCAATCTTACGGCCGCGCCAGTTACCGCTATCTCGAAATGCTCGTTACCGCCGCGTTGATCTACTGGGCGATGTCGATCATATTCGAACTGGTGCAGGCCCGGCTTGAAGTGTATTACGGCAGGGGCTTCGAGCAGAAATCATGGCACCACTGAATATAGAGGATTACGACATCACGCCCGAGCGCGGTTTTCTCACGCGTTACGATATGTGCGGGACAAAACTGCCGGATGATTTTGCATCCATAGAGACGACGGGCGCCAACCTGTCGCGTTTTCTGACCACCGGGCGCATCCGCAGTTTTCTCGATCGATTGCCGGAAATCGATATCGCAAAACATCTCGACAAATTGTCGCCCGCGCAGGTGCAATTATTGATGGTGCGCTATTCCTTCATCGTGCAGGCCTATGTGTGGGGCGAGGCGCAAGCGCCATCCAGACTGCCGCGCAATATCGCCGTGCCTTATTGCAAACTCGCTGAACATATCGGCGAATTTCCGCTGCTGCCTTATGCGTCCTACACGCTCAACAACTGGTTCAGGCTGGACAAGACGGGCGGTATCGATCTCGACAATATCAGCGTCATCCAGAATTTCTACGGCGGCGTCGACGAGAACTGGTTCATTCTCGTGCATGTCGAGATCGAGGCGAAGGCGGGCGCGGCATTGGCCGCCATTCCTGTCTTGATCGAAGCGGTCGATCAAAAAGATGCCGCGCAGGTGCGCACAGGCCTGCAACAGATTTTCGATGCCTGGGAAAAAATCCAGCCCGTATTCGCGCGCATGGTGGAGAAATGCGATCCTTACATTTATTACAACCGCGTGCGACCTTATATCCACGGCTGGAAGGGAAACCCGGCACTGCCGGACGGTCTTGTCTATGAAGGCGTCGAAAAATTCGGCGGCAAGGGGCAGAAATTTTGCGGGCAGACCGGCTCGCAAAGCTCGATCGTGCCGACCATGGATGCGCTGCTCGGCATTTCGCACGAGAACGATCCGTTGCGCGATTTTCTCGATGAACTGCATCAGTACCGGCCGGTGAAGCATCGCCGCTTTATCGAGGAGGTGAGCAAGCGCAGCCATCTGCGCGATTTCGTGAAAGCGTCGAACGATGCGGAACTGGTGCGGCTGTATAACGGCATTATCGAGCATGTGCAGAAATTCCGCACGCGTCATCTCGAATATGCAGCGAATTATATCAACAAGCAGGCGAAGAATGCCGAAGGCAACCCGGTGGAAGTCGGCACCGGGGGCACGCCGTTCATGAAATATCTGAAGAAACATCGCGACGAGAGCGGCGCGCATCTGCTGCCGCTGCCCAACTGACTATCCAAGTGGAACATCTTTATTGGATAGACTAGCTTGATGTCGTTCCCGGCCGAGCCAAGCCAAAGCGCGGCGAAGGCGGGCGAGAGGAAGAAAATCTTCTTTTCGTCATGCTCGGGCTTGACCCGAGCATCCAGATCCTCGCGTCAAGCGCGAGGATGACGTTGTTGTAGATCCCCTTCCCTCGACACTCGCTTACGCTCGCGTCTCGCCGGGGATGACAAAATTGTTTAAATTAATCCAGTGCCCATGATGGCAACGGGTTTTTGTGCAGTGCAGCAAAGGCGGGTAATTTAATAGACAGCCATTGCAATGACTTATGCGCAAATAATTAAAATGCGAACCAGTTTATGCTTCCGCAAACAGTCTTGGCAGGTTTTGTGTTTTTAAGTAAAAGAGGGCATGGGCCGGTTGCAATCAAGCAAGGGCCGGATTTGTAACGAGATGATTTGAGAAGAGGGACACATGAGCAGTTTTGCCGTCAACAATAACAAACCGAATTCTTCGCCTTTATCGCAGCCAGTATTTTCTGTGACGCAGGATCCTGTGACTGCGCCAGGTGGGCCTGCGCCACTGTCGATCCTCAGTCATGAGCCTTTTTTGAAGCAACCTGAGTGGTTAAAGCCAGAAAAAATAGATGCTGCACTTAGTTCAATCTTGGAACACTTCGCAACGAATGCAAGAGAAAAACTAACAAGAGTTGAAGTTTGGGGAAATGCTAAGGCAAAAGAATTTGTTGTTTTTGCTACTAGCAAGTCAGGTAAATTGGATTGTTACAAACCGCTTACCTCCGGACAATATGTGAAAATTAATCTACCGGCATGGCTTGAGACTGCATGCAAAGAAGGTTCGGGTAAGAATTATCGGTCCGTAGCAAAAGATTTTTCGGTCTAATAAATTTTATTTGCAATAAATAAAACCCCGCAGTTTTAAAAACGTGCGGGGTTTTTTTGTAGAAACAATGAGCGGAGTAGGGCTGGCGTATTATCAATTTTCCGCTTCTATTTTATATCCGCCCAAGTGTGCTTAAAACTTTCGCGCAGCTTATCTCGCCATATCCTATGTTAAGTTTTTCGCGAATATACTCGTTGAAAAATTTGCGAAAATGTATATGGTAGTTTTCGCATGGCAAGGCCGCCGTTGATCGGCACACCGGCCACGAGATAACGATCGCGAAAGCGCGACGGTTTTATTTTAACTCATTACAAACCAGTTGAGCACGAACAGGCGGGAGAGATCCGATGCCAAGGGAGACGTTTGCGCTGCTGTCGGCAGCCCTATTCTTTGCGACCATGACGGGCGCCACCCCGCGCGTGCAAGCTCAGGACCAGCCGGTCTCCGCAAATCAAACACTTAAAGTGGAAGAGCTGGACCAACTCGTCGCAGGCATCGCGCTTTATCCGGATACGCTGCTGGCCGAAGTGTTGATGGCCTCGACCTATCCGCTCGAAGTGGTGCAGGCAAACCGCTGGCTCCAGAAAAACAAAAGCCTTAAAGGCGACGACCTGAAGGAAGAAGTCGACAAGAAACCCTGGGAGCAAAGCATCAAATCGCTCGCCGCAACGCCCGACGTTTTGAATATGATGAGCGAGAAGCTGGACTGGACGAGGAAGCTCGGCGATGCGGTGCTGGCGCAGCAGGCCGATGTGATGGACGCGATCCAGCGCCTGCGCGACAAGGCGCAGGCACAGGGCAAGCTTGAAAGCAACGAGAAGCAAAAGGTTTCAGTTAGGCAGGAGCAGGGCAGGCAAATAGTCGTAGTCGAGTCAGCCAATCCAGACACGATCTATGTCCCCTATTATGATCCCGCAGTTGTGTATGGAGCGTGGCCCTATCCTGCCTATCCTCCATATTATTATTACCCGCCTTATATCGGGAGCGGTGTACTCGCCAGCGGCATTGCGTTCGGCATCGGTTATGCGGTCGGCCATTGGGGGTGGCACGACAATTACTGGGGCGGCGGCATCAACTGGAATAACAACAATCTGATCGTTAATCACCCGATCAACAATCGCCCGGGCAATAACTGGAACCATGTCGCGCATCACCAGGACATTCGCCACAATGTCGGGGAGAAATTCGGCGACAGGACAGGAAGCATTACGAACCGCAATCAGCGCCTCGATTTCCGCGGAAGTGGCGGCAAACAGGTGCTGAAACCCGGCAGCGACCGCCGGTCCCAGATTGCTGCGCACCCCGGCTCCAGCGATCGAAGACCGGCGGCGCGACCGTCGCAGAAACCTGCGCGCGATCATGCTGCCGGTAATCGAAGCCCGGCAAAAAAACAGGTGGCGGCGCATAACAATCGCAGGCAGGCGAATATTGCTCACGCCGCAAGGAATAACAGGGTTGCGCATTACGGCGGCAGCCGTCCCAATTTCAACAGGGCGGCTCATTATGGCGGCGGGCGCAATTTTAGCGGCCGCAGTTTTAGTGGAGGCGGACGCAGTTTTGGCGGGGGCGGTCGCGGCGGAGGTGCCCGCGGCGGCGGAGGTGGCGGGAGGCGGCGATGAGCTGTCTTGGCGGTTGCTGGCATAAAATCAAAAGCGCCGCCAAATATTGTCTTGTGATCTGGCTCTCCCGTTTTTGTATCAACTATGGAGGTCTATCATGAGTTACGTTCGTGGTGTCGGCCGTTCATATGGCGGCCATTATTACGGTGGGGTCGGTTTCGGGAATTATATCGGCAGGTACGGATCCATTGGCAGATATGGATCCTATGGTTGGCCGCGCGCAACCGTATATTCCGGCCGTCCTTACGCCTATTCCAATTACGGTTACGGATATTATCCGCGCAGCTATAGCTATGGCTGGTATTATCCATCCAACTGGTTTTCCAACTGGTATCCTTACGGCTGGAACTGGTATCCCTATTCGAATTATTATTCTTGCTGACAAAGTTTGCGCGCAAGCCGTCAATAGTCGATCTGCCGTGCCGACGAGCGGCTTGGCGTTCTTCTTTTACAGCCCGTCTTCGTTTTCGCCATGCTCAAGCTATCCTACAATTATCACGGCGCTTAAGGATAAATATGCAGGAAACTCACTTCCGGTGGCGTGAGAAAGCGCACCGGCAGGATGCTGGTGCCGATGCCGGGCGTGATGAAAACCTGCCTGCCGTTTTCCCCGATCAGGCCGAGCGCGTAACGCGCTCCATATCTTGACGGCACGATCGGGCGGCCGAGCAGGGGAATATAAACCTGCCCGCCATGTGTATGCCCTGCCAGCAGCAGCGCGACCCTTGCCGGAAGCTCGGGAAAGATATCGGGCGAGTGGGTGAAGGCGATCAGCAGTTCGCTCGAAGTCACACCGGCCAGAGCTTTCCTATAATCGTGCGGGCCTTCCATGTAGTCGGAAATGCCGGCAAGCCAGAATTGACTATTGTTGCGGCGGATCTGCACTGCCTTGTCTTCGAGCAGGCTTATGCCATGCTCCTCGAATTCCCTGGCGATCCTGTCGCGGTCGTCCCACCAGTCGTGATTGCCCAGAACTGCGAACACGCCCTGCGGCGCTTTCAGTTTGGCGAGAACTTCCGCGATTTTGTTCGAAGGAACAGGATTACCGCCGATAACCCCCTGAATGACGTAATCGCCTCCAAGCAGCACCAGATCCGGTGATTTCTCATTAACGCGCGTGACGATGGAATCGATCTTCTCAAGGCTTATATGCGGGCTGCCCGCATGCACATCGGCAAGAAAGGCGATGGTGAAACCCGAAAGCTGCCTGGGCCAGTCTTTAATATAGATATCGTAATCCTTGAAGCGCACCTGCGCGGGTTCGATGAAAAACCCCCAGACAAACGCGGCGGCGCCGAGGAGAGCGGAAACGAGAAACAAATTCATGAATAGTCTGCGCATGGGCGATCATAGCATCCATCCATAAAAAATGCCGTGATATGCAGTTTTTTTGGACAGCTTTATGGCGGGCTCATGAATTCCGTGACAAGACTCTTATTACCGGTTATCCAAAAACAGGGTTGCCCTCTTGGCGGAACAGGTAGACGCAAGGGACTTAAAATCCCTCGGGAAGAAACTCCCGTGCCGGTTCGAGTCCGGCAGAGGGCACCATCGTTCATCCACAGCTGTGCACAAGCTCCTCTCTTTCATTGCCGTCCCGCTGAGGCAGGATAAGCTCGCCGTCTGGCGCCTGCCTTAGAGAGGGATTTATCATGCGTTATATTCTGGTTGCGGCGGGCATGCTGGCAGCGGCTCCGGCTTCGGCAAACGATGTCGGCAAAAATGCCGCCCTTCATTCAGACTTGTGGCTGCTCGGCAGCCTGGAATTTGTTTCGCTGGACCGCTCGCGCGAGCGCGTGCCGCTCACCATCTCTGCCGGTTCGCAAGGCATCACCTCGAACAACCTGCCGCTGAACGGCTCCGACATTGCCGCCGATGCGCGCCTGGCGCTGGGTATCGGGCAGTTCGGTCTTGGCGGGCGCTATCTCGGCCATTTTTCCTGGGACGATTCGATTACCGAAAGCGATTCTAATACGATCTTCACCACGCCGAATATCAACGTGGGTGGTGGCGTTGTACCCACCACCTTTAATCATGGTTCGGATTTCAGCTCGTGGGAAGCCAATGCGATCTGGCTGGTGAATCCGGGCGTGCGCCTGTTTGCCGGCGTGCGCGCAATCAACATCGACGAAACCTTCGAAGCCGCCATCGGGCCGACAACCGCCAATTTTGCTTTCGAAACCGAAAACGACCTGCTGGGCGGACATATCGGCATTCAGGCGCGGCTGCTGGACGAGGGACCGGGGCCGGGCTTTTTCCTCGATGGCGGCGTCAGCGTCGGCTATTACGATAACGACCGCAGCCTTGCCGGAACTAATACGGGCATAGGCGGGGCGCTGCCCACGTTCGGCGGTTCAGACGATCGCAGGGCGATTGCGGCCGAAGCCGAAATCAAGCTCGGCTACCAGTTTTCGGAAAAACTTGGCGCGCATGTCGGCTATCGCATTTTGCATATCGAGCATGTCGCAACCGCCATCGAGAATTTCAACAGCTTCAATATTGCCACCAATGCCGGCAGCCTGACCGGCCGCGATATTCTTTATCAGGGTATTTCGGTCGGCCTGACCTTGAAGCTTTAAGTTACGGTTCCGAATAAACCCAGTCATATCTTCGCATCAGCCGTTCGCCGCCCATGAGGTGCAAGGCGAAATTGCGCGCTTTTGCCTGCAGGCCGTCAAGATGAAAAATCCTGCCGTTTCTTTCCGCCTCTTTCGTGAGGCGGGCGATGCGGCGCGCGCGCTTGGTGCGATAGGCCGCGAAGGCGGCGGCAATGTCCTGGTGTTCCGTCACGCAAGCGGCAAGCATTGCGGCATCCTCGATTGCCTGCGCAGCACCTTGCGCCAGAAAAGGCAGCATGGGGTGCGCTGCATCGCCGAGCAAAGTGACAGGCAAATGCGGCCAGGGTTTGCAATCGGCAGGGCGATGATAAAGCGCAAAGCGTGTCCAGTCTTGCGGCGCATGTAACAGATTTTTCAATAATGTTGCGCAGTTCTTCGTTGCGGCAAACAGGTTGTCCGGTTTTGTGTCCGCGCCCCAGTCTTGCCCATCGCAGGTTTCTTTCAGAACGGCGACGATGTTGATCATCGTGTTCCCGCGCAGGGGATAATGCACCACATGCAGAACGGGCCCCATCCAGAGCGCGGAAAACGTGCCGGATAATTCCGGCGGCAGCATCTCGACCGGAATAAGCGCGCGATAGGCCGTAAAGCCCGAGGCACGAGGTGCGCCGTCGTTCAAAAATTGCGCGCGGATTTTCGACCATATGCCATCGGCACCGATAATGGCGCAGCCCGTATAATTCCGCGCCGCGCCTGCCTGCGTCACGGCGAGGCCGGCATTCCCGTTGAGCGTGTAACCTGTCGCTGTGCAACTAAAATGCATGGCGATATTCGGCTGCAGGCGGCATGCATCGAGGAGAGCCTGCTGCAGATCGGCACGGCGAGCGACATAATAGGGTGCACCCCAGCGTTTTTCGGCCGCATGCCCGAGCGGCATTTGCGTGAGATGACTTTCGCTCAATGCCGAATAAATGCACAGGGCTTCCGGCCGCCCCACGGTTGTATCGAGCAAATCCAGAATTCCAAGCTGCGAGAGAATGCGCGTCGCATTTGGCGAAAGCTGCAGGCCGGCGCCGATTTCGGAAATATTCTCCGTCTGTTCGAAAACTTCGACGGGAAACCCTGCCTTTGCCAATGCGAGCGCGCAGGTCAAGCCGCCAATGCCGCCGCCTGCGACAAGGAAAGGCAACCGGTTTTGTGCTGAAGGCAAAATAGTCAGGCGGCGCGCGGCGCGACCTGCGCGCAAACCGGCGGGTTCGCCTCATTCGCGCCGAGCGAAGCGTCGAATTTGAACAGCGTCGAACAATAGGGGCAGACAATTTCGTTTTCGTCGCCCATGTCGAGATAGACATGCGGGTGATCGAGCGGCGGTGTCGCGCCCATGCACATAAATTCCTTTGTGCCGATCCCGACCGTGGCAACGCCGGGATCGTTATGAAAATGCGGCACGGTTTTTTGCGCCATAACACACCTCTTTGCGACGCATTCTAGCCTTTTTGCTTGAATATGCCAGATGGCTCTGTGAAAAGAATCTGGAACGATGACCGAATATTTCATCCATCAGGGCCTGAAGCTGGCTTACAGCGTGCAGGGCGAAGGTGCGCCCGTACTGCTCATACATGGGTTTGCCTCGAACAGCCGCGTCAATTGGTCTAATACCGGCTGGGTGGATTTCCTGTTGAAGGCCGGGCGGCGTGTCATTGCTTTCGATCATCGTGGGCATGGATTTTCCGACAAGCCGTACGACCCCGCACTTTACGATCCCGCGCTGATGGCGGCGGACGCCCGCGCCCTGCTGGATCATCTTGATATCGATAAAGCCGATATCCTCGGCTATTCCATGGGTGCGCGTGTGGCGGCCTATTTCGGCCTTGCTTACCTTGAGCGCGCCTGCTCGCTCGTGCTTGCCGGAATCGGCGATGGGCTGACGGAAGGTTTGGGCGATTCTGCGCCGATTGCCGAAGCGTTGCTGGCGCCAAGCCTGCAGGATGTCAAAACGCAGGGAGGGCGCATGTTCCGAGCATTCGCGGAGCAAACGAAAAGCGATCTGCAGGCGCTTGCCGCCTGCATCAGCGGCACGCGGCGCAAAATTCCAAAGGAAGACCTGAAAAAACTTCATATCCCCGTCCTGATCGCGGCCGGAACCGAGGACGAGGTGGCCGGTTCGGTGGACAAGCTCGCCAGCCTTATTCCCGGTGCGAAAACTCTTGCTATTGTCGGCCGCGACCATATGCGTGCAGTGGGCGACAGGCAGTTCAAGGAAGGCGTGCTTGCCTTCTGGAACGGCCTGCCGCCTTGCGCGTCCTGAAGGAAATTACATGCCGCCTAAAATGTCCACGCCTCGAAACGATACCGACCCGGTCTGGCAACAATTGCGCAGTGAAGCGGAAAGCATTGCCGAGGCCGAGCCGCAACTTTCTTCCTTTGTATTCTCCATGCTGCTTGCGCATGACACGCTGGAGAATGCGGTGGCGCATCGCGTGGCAAGTTGGCTCGATCATATAGATTTGCCCGCGGAATATGTGCGCCGCCTTTATGACGAAGCGTTCACGCAGCAGGCCGATCTAGGCAATGCTTTCCGCGCCGATCTTTCCGCCGTGTTCGAGCGCGATCCCGCATGTTATCGCCTTGCCGAACCTTTCCTTTATTTCAAGGGCTTTTCAGCGCTACAAAGCCAGCGTCTCGCACATTTTCTTTGGATGCAGGGCAGGAAAGACATGGCATTGCTGCTGCAAAGTCGCCTTGCGGCCGTGATGAATGTCGATATCCATCCTGGTGCGAAACTGGGGCACGGTATTTTCCTCGATCATGCGACGGGCTTTGTCGCGGGCGAGACCGTGGTGATCGAGGATAATGTCTCCATCATGCAGGGCGTCACTTTGGGCGGCAGCACGCGCGTCAAGGGCAGCAACCGGCATCCGAAAATCCGCAAGGGCGTTCTGATCGGCGCCGATGCGAAAGTGCTGGGCAATATCGAGGTCGGCGAATGCTCGCGCATTGCGGCGGGCTCGGTCGTACTCGCAAATGTTCCCGCCCATAAGACCGTGGCCGGTATTCCCGCGCGCATTATCGGCGATGCGGGCAGCGCCGATCCTGCAGCCGCCATGGATCATTTCTTTGCCATGGGCGAAAATATCTGACTTGCGCTTATTATATTTATGCGCTCTCTTGGCCCAATAAACCCGTCGTGCCCGGGCTTGGCCCGGGCATCCACGAGTTTAGAAAGTTAGTCGTGGATGGCCGGACCAAGTCCGGCCATGACATAATAAGGATAATGTCATGAACAAAGATGATCTCGCCAAGGTCGAACGCTTTCTGCGCAAGACATTCGATAATCCGCGCATCGGTGTGCGCCCCCGCCCGAAAAAAGACGACTCGGCCGAAGTTTATATCGGCGACGATTTTGCCGGTGTCCTGTTCGAGGATACGGAGGACGGCGAAAAGTCCTTCAACTTCCAGATGGCAATTCTGGATATCGATTTAGAGGATTGAAGATAATCCACACACTCGTCATGCCCGCACTTGTTGCGGGCATCTCAGATCCCCGCATTCGCGGGGATGACGTTGATGTTATAGATTCTTCGGCTTCGCCTCAGAATGACATGAATGTCACTCTTCCGGCACGCCCATGGCGCTCAGGAGAGCGTGGACATTCTGCTCAAGCAGCGTCCAGTCCGGCAGCAGGTTTTGCGGAAAGCGGTAGACGATATCGATTTTATCCTTCACGCGGATTTCGCGCAGGCAGGAAGCAGGCTGGCCCACGGCTTGCGGTGCGCAGCGCACGAAATAGCCGCCGGGATTGAGCGGATCGTAAACCAGCACTTCGCTGTCATAGCCGGAATTGGCGGTAAAGCGGCGCATCGCAAGGTTGGAAGGGCCGCTTTCGATCTGCGGGTTCAGGAATTTCTTGTAAACGCTGGAGACGCGTTGCGGCGGGGCTAAGGCGTCATCCTTCGGCGTAATTGACAGGAAGATCAGCGTCGTCGCGCTGCCATGTTCCTGCCAGGGAACGGCAAGATCGATGCGGTCGAGCACGCCGTCCTTGTGCTGGTGGTCGAAGCGGATCAGATCCTGCGGGACGAGCAGGGGGATGCTGCCGATATTCACCCGCGCCGCACGCGGCCGCGGCAAATGCAGGCCTTTATTCTGCCGGTCCAGCAGGCCCAGAAAGGCAAGGCTCAGATAAAGGAGCCCCAATACCGTCAGCGCCACGATCAGGGCCAGCAAGGGCCATTGCGGCAGGTCGGGCATACGGAAATCCGCCTGGGCCGATGTGGTGGGAGAGCCTGCCTGTTTCATGCACGGGTCACTTTTGAGAGAGCGAGCAATCTTTCCTGTTGAATATGGTATATAAAGTGTTAATTTGCGCTTAACGTCCAGTTCCAGACCTCAGTATTTTTCATGCAAGTTGTTGTTATAGTTATGTTTTGGGGTATCGCCGTCGGCTTTGTCACGGCGGGGCTTTTTGCAAGCCTGTATCAACTTGTCACCAATAATCCCGTCTCTTTTCGCATGCTGATGACGAGCAAAATGGCCAGTTCCGTGCTGGCCGTGCCGATTCTGCTGTTTTCCGGCCCGCTGGTGATCGCCCGCCATGCCTTGCTGGGCGGCGGCAACATCGTTTCCCGGCGCGAATGGGGCTGGCTTGCTATGGCTGTGGCTATTATCGGCTGCTGGAGTTTCCTGACCGGAATCGTGATCCTGGATTTCCTGTTCCGGGTCACTTAAGCGCAATTATGGACCTATAAAAACGAAACCGGCTCTTTTTTACGGAGCCGGTTTCGTCCAAGGCCTGATCTCCTTGGGGCTGGGGAGGGGTGGGGATATGACCAGGACCTTGAAGCTGTAAATCCTTGAATTAGCGCCCGGCGGCCACCGCCTGCTCTGTTCCGACCTTGTCGGTGAGCGCAACCCATTCGTGGATATTGTCCTGCGACTGACGTTTGACGAAACGATAGCTGGTCTCGTACCAGGCGAGGATTTCGTCATGCACATTGTCGAGGACGAAATCGCCGCCGCTCGTGTGAACGGTGAGCACGGCGTGGCCCTCGTTCTTTTCGTCGCGCACGACCGTAATGAGGAGCGAAGAAGCGGGCCAGCCGCGCTCGATCAGCTTCTGCCGCTTGAGCAGGACATAATCCTCGCAATCGCCTTTATGGTCGTCGGGATAGGTCCACTTTTCCGTGACGCCGTAATGTTCGGAGTCGGTGACGGGCGTGACTTCGGCATTGATCTCGTGATTGATCCGCCCTAATTCCTGCTTTTTCACCTTGGTCAGTTCGACCGTCTCATGCTCGTTGAATTCGACACAGTCGCGCGGTTCTGCCTCGCAGAATTGCAGCCAGCCTTTTGGCGGGCGAATAACGCCGAGCACCTTGATGAAGGGCTCCGCCTGACGAAACGGCAGCACTTTCTTTTGAGCGGGATCGACCGCGGCGAGCTGCTGCGCGCCGGCGCTTCCGCTTAAAACCAGAAGGCTGCAAAGTAATATTGCCCTAAGCCCCATCCCCGCCTCTCTTGTATTTTTATCTACAAGAGGTTGGCATAGAGAGACTGCTATTCTTCTAAGTATTACGGTAGTAATTAAGCAAAATTACTATAAAATACTATGATTATTTGAATTAAATACTATTCAAATACGATTAAAATACAAGACGAATTTTAGCGAAAAAGGACATGAGACGGCAGGCCGTAGCCGGCGCGGCCATGCTTCAATATTAGATGTTCAGGGAAAAGACTTATTCGCTCGC
Source organism: uncultured Alphaproteobacteria bacterium (assembly GCA_963714065.1). Taxonomy (GTDB): domain Bacteria; phylum Pseudomonadota; class Alphaproteobacteria; order Rhizobiales; family UBA4765; genus JAZKID01. Next base: position 1,996,989 of record OY970226.1, read on the forward strand.
AATATGCGCTTCGACATGGTCGGCAAGCTGGACGGCGGCGAATTCGATGGCGATGCCGCCTTCTATATGGCGCACGACGCGCCCGCGCACCCGGCCGAGCATGATCTGGGTGCCGGTTTCCGGCCGCTGTTCCAGCGTGACCGCGGCACCGGAGAGCGAAAGATCCATAATACGGCAGGAGAAGGTGCGGCCGTCCGGCGTGGTGATCTGGGATTCGGGCTTTTTGGGCAGGATACGCTCGTGCCTGCGGTCTTCGGGCAGGTTGAGGGCATGGCGGTTGGCAAGCCATGTCAACTGGGCTGCGAGCTTGTCGCGCTTGCGGATCGAGGCCTCGATGGTCATGGCAAAGCCGGTGCTGAAGGCGCGGGCGATTTTACCCTCCAGACGGCCAATATGATCGATATAGGCGATGACATGGTCGCCGACATTGCCGGCTTTCGGTCCCATAAGGATGGCGCCGCCCGGCGACATATTGACGACATGGCAGCTATATTCGTTCCGGTCGGCCAGCATGTAGCGGCCCATCAGGTCGACCTTGACGCGCTGGAACTGCCTGCGTTCACGCGGACGCAGGGCCTGGCGGATACTTTCCTTGGTCGCAAGCTTCATGAGGCAACACCACCCCTATGAAAGCCCGTTCATCCTTAATTTTTATTGAAAGCGATGCAGATTCCGGCCTGAAAATTAGTCTTTTCCGCCATCCAGCACCACAAGGTGACCCACACGGCGCATGCGCGGCTGCGGCATGAATAGCAAGGTGGCCGGCTCATTGCCTTGCGAAGGCGCGCGCCCGAAGGTTGCGGCCCGCTTCGGCAGGGGTTCGGCCAGCGGTGTGCTCGGCCAGATCAGCCGCGTCGTCTGGATTTCGCGCTGCACCGGCGGAGAGAGGCCGATCCAATAGGGCTGATCCAGCGGCAGCAGGCAGCCTAGCACGCGCAGTTGCGAGCTGCCTTCGACATGCAGCGGCATCAGCACCATTTCCATTTCGATGCTCTGGTTGCGCGTGTTGCGCCCGGTGATTTCGATAACGGCGACAAGGTTCTTTTCCACGACCGTGCGCAGCAGCGTGCGCATGGGCTCGGCCGTATCGCCCGTCCAGTCGGAGAGGAAGTTGCGGCCTTTCAGCTCGCGGCAGTGCAGGGTACACAGGCGTGTGCCGGCCAGGCGCCATACGTAGTTCTCCGGACCCTCGACATCCAAAATGAAAATATCCGCGAGAATATCGCGGATGTCGGCAGGCTCGATCTCGCTTCGATAGGGGGCTGCCTTGGCGCCACGGCGGGCATTCCAATAGCTGTAGAGTTCGAGCGAGGAGGGATGAACGAAACGCGGGTTGGAAATCATGAACAACTCGATTTAAAATAAGTCTTTAACATTGGCTTAAAAATTTGTTAGCCATAATTTTTTACTATGGTTAACGAAGTTCGGCAAGTAACATTTTCTGTAGATATTTAAATAAAAACAGCTCTTTACATGGATATTCATTAAAATTTTCATGAATTCCGGTGATGAATATAGCGAATAACTTGAGGAGCGGACGGCATGAAACATCAACCTGCTTTGCGTGCGCCGCCCGCCGTGCTGGTTCTGGCGGGATTTTTGATCGGTCTCTATTTTATAAGCACGTTTGCGGGCGTCGATTTCAACCGCTGGCTCCTTATGAATTTCGCTTTCATTCCAGCGTTGTTTTCAAAGGATGTCATTCAGACCTATTCGTTCTGGGACATTCGCCCGTGGTCACCCGTCACTTACGCATTGTTGCACGGCAGTCTGGAGTCATGTGCTGATGAACGCGCTGTGGCTGTTGGCATTTGGAAGCCCGGTGGCGAGACGTTTCGGCGCCGCGCGCTTTTATATTTTCTGCCTGCTCGCTGCCCCTGCGGGTGCGCTTGCGCATTATCTTGTTTATCAGACAAGCGGCCTGCCGCTGATCGGCGCTTCCGCCGTGGTATCTGCCTTGACGGCGGCGGCCATGCGTTTCGTGTTCGATGCGAACGGACCGCTTGCCAACCGCTCCAATCCGCGCGCGGTGTTTCACCCGGCCGCGCCTTTATTAGAGACGCTGAAAAATCCGCAGGCCCTGATATTTGCCGCGACCTGGTTCGGCATCAATTTTATTTTCGGCGCGGGCGCCGCGTTGATCGGCCCCGATACGCAAATTGCCTGGCAGGCGCATATTGCAGGATTTGTTGTTGGCCTTGCACTGTTTTCCTGGCTCGACCCCGTGCGCAAATAGCTGTCATAAAAGCTTTGCGAAACTGGTTTAAATAGTCTTCGCAGTTGCGAAAGCAAATTGTGTTGCACTTATCGGAAACTGTGGCATGATTTGCTCTTCGTAAAAGCGATCCGCCACAAAAACACTTACAAATAAGCGCGGACATTAAGTGCGGGCAATAGTGCGGACCTGGGGAGGGAAATCATGACAGTCGGACGGATATTGGAGCGTAAGGGTTACGGACTGGAGACGGCGCCGCCGTCCACCAAGGCTGCGGCCATTTTACAGCATTTGCGGGATCAGGATATCGGCGCCATCGTCATCGTCGACGACAATGCGCGCCTGTACGGTATCGTCTCCGAGCGTGATATCGTGCGCGCAATGGCCGATCATGGGCCGGCCATTCTCGACAAAGCGGTGCAGACGATCATGACTGAGCGCGTGATCACGGCCACGGAAGAAGAATCCGTTGCCGACATCATGCGCCTGATGACGGAAGGCAAGTTCCGCCATGTGCCGATTACGCGTGAAGGGCGGCTTGTCGGTCTCGTCTCCATCGGCGATCTCGTCAAGCATCGCATCAACGAACTCGAAAGCGAAACGGAAGCTTTCCGCGCCTATATTCAGGCGGCTTGACTCTGCTATTGCTAAAGAGTCCGCTTATTATGCATCAGCTACTTTTTAAAGGATGAAACATGGGCGGGAAAATACGAAATATATCGGATACGAATATTGTAAATAATCATGTTACGGACAGTTATCTAGCCAAGAAATTTGCCTTGAGTGCAAATATACAAATAGAGCAAGCAGAAAATGAGAACGCCGAGGCGAGTCGCCAACTTTTAAGTAATTGGAGTACGACAATTGGTGCGCAGGTTAAGTCTGTAAAGACCCCGGAAGATTTTAGCGCTCTTGTTGATCGGCTCGTGAGAGATACAGAAAACACATTATTCAAAATAAAAGAAAAGGGCGGAACAGATGAAGATCTACGCGCCGCGATTCAATGTATGAAAAATTATATTAATGTTGATGTACAAATAATTCGCCGATCCATCGAAGATGGAGCTTTTATTTGCAAATGCGTGGATGAGGAGGTTGATTCCTTAAAACTCCCTTCCTTGCTGCAGGATCCAAAAGATTCAATATTTGAAAAGAAGATAAGAGAGAATATCCCGAATACATGGAACAATAGATGGATGGGAGTACGTGCTGATGATGTGGTTACTGCTGTTACAGCCGGCTGTAATGCCAAATTGAATGCTTGGGCTAGATACCTTATCGATAATGCTTACCGGAAAGTAACAGGCAAGGGTTTGCAATAGAATTACCCCAGCGCATCCTGCGCGGCTTTCAGTTCGGGCAAAGCGCGGTCGATGGTTTCCCAGCCTATTGCGATCGCTTCCGCCGCGCGGTGAAATTCGAACAGGCCGATATTGCCCAACTTCGGCGTGATCAGCACGTCGGGCGGATCTCCGGCAAGGCGCGCGCGGGCGATGCGATCCTGCATGATGTTGAAAGCTTCCATCATCACGGCGGTAAAACCTGGCGCACCGGGCTGGCCAAGCAGTTTGCGCCGCATGAGGCGGTTGACGGCCGAGCCGCTTTGGATGCGGTCGTCGGTATTTTGGTCGGTCATCTGCTCTGCGCTCGATCCGTGATCGGGCACGACGCTGCCGCGTCCGAAATTGTCGGCATGCAGTACGGAAGCGATCACGAGATCGGCACCGAAAGCGCGGCACACCGAAACCGGCGCAGGATTGACGAAAGCGCCGTCGATCAACCAACGCCCGCCAAGATGGACAGGTTCGAAGATTCCCGGCAACGCATAGGATGCGCGCATGGCATCGACAAGGGAGCCTTTCGACAGCCAGACTTCGTGCCCGGTTTTTAGTTCGGTTGCGACTGCGACGAATTTGCGCGGCAGATTTTCGATACGCTCGTTGATCAGGTCGTCGTCGAGAAGGCCGGTCAGCTTATGGCCGCCGATCAAACCCGAGCCGCGCAGGCTGATATCGAGCAGGCTGAACACGCGCCGCTTGGTCAGCGAGCGCGCGAAGGCTTCGAGCTCGGCAAGTTTACCGGCCATGTAGCAGCCGCCGCACAGCGCGCCGATCGACGTACCCGCGACGATCTCCGGCACGATGCCTGCCGCGATCAGCCGTTTCAGAATTCCGATATGCGCCCAGCCGCGTGCAGCACCGCCGCCCAGCGCGAGGCCGATTTTCAACCGCCGCTTTTCTTTCGGGGGTGCCGGATCCGCGGCGTCGCCCTTAGGGGTTCCGAACAGAAAACCCAGACCATGCAACATGGCACAAACCGCCTTTAGTTAACGGTTTATGCTAGCAACCAATCATCACCGAAGGATGAACGGGAAATTAAAAATCTTCTTTTTCGTAATGCGGCGTTGCCGTTTCCGGGCCTGCAGGCTTGCCGCTATCGCGAAAACCGTTCGTGATCGGATAGCGACGGTCCCTGCCGAAATAGCGCGAAGACAGTTTCACGCCGGGTGGCGACTGGCGGCGTTTATATTCGGCAAGCGCCACCATATTTTCGATGCGCAACACCGTTTCGCGGTCATGACCCGTACGTATGATATCGTATGCGGGCATATCGTGCTCGATCATCTGCTCTAGAATGGCGTCGAGACTATCGTAAGAGGGCAGGCTGTCCTGATCGGTCTGGTTTGCGCGCAATTCGGCGGAGGGCGCTTTCGAAATAATGCGTGCGGGAATAACTTCGGAGCGGCTATTCCGCCAGTGCGCCAGCTCATACACTTTTGTCTTGTAGAGATCCTTGATCGGGTTGAAGCCGCCATTCATATCGCCATAAAGCGTGGCATAGCCGACCGCCATTTCCGACTTGTTGCCGGTGCTGATCAGCATGGCGCCTGAATTGTTCGAAAGCGCCATCAGCAAGGTGCCGCGCAGGCGCGATTGCAGATTTTCCTGCGCGATGCCTTGCGGGTTTTGCAGCGTCGCAAGCGCAGCAATCAGCGCCGGTTCGATCGAAATAACTTCATGATGAATACCGAGGTTTTTCGCGCAGGCTTGCGCGTCTTCAATCGAATGTTGCGACGTATAACGCGAAGGCAGCATGTAAGCGCGCACATGTTCGGCACCCAATGCATCGGCGCAAATGCAGGCCACCAGTGCGCTGTCGATACCGCCCGAAAGACCGAGCAGCACATCTTCAAAATCGTTGCCGCGCACATAATCGCGCAGGCCCATGCAGCAGGCTTCATAAAGGCGCTCTAACGGCTCGGGCATGCGAGCTTGCATTTCCGTGTCGCAGCGCCATGTCTGACCATTCTTCGTCCATGTCAGAACTGCGAGCTTTTCCTCGAAAGCCGGAAATTGAAATGCGACGCTTCCGTCTGCGTGCAGGCCGAAACTGTCGCCATCGAAGACAAGTTCGTCCTGTCCGCCGACGCGGTTGAGATAGAGGAGCGGCAATTTTGTTTTTTCGACACGCGCCTGCACCGTTGCGCGCCGTGCCTTCGCTTTTTCGGCCGAGAAGGGCGAGCCGTTCGGTACAAGAAGAAATTCTGCGCCCTCAACGAGAAACTTTTCTGTCACCACATCGCCCTGCCAAATATCCTCGCAGATCGGCAGACCAAACGTAACGCCGTTTATGACAAGCGGCGAAGGCAGGGGCCCCGGTGCGAACACGCGCTTTTCGTCGAACACGCCGTAATTCGGCAGATCGTGTTTGAAACGCACGGCCTCGATTTTCCCGGCGCGCAGATAAGCGACGGCATTGTAAAGCTGCCCGTTCTCCACCCATGGCGTGCCGAGCAACAGGGCAGGGCCTTGGGCCGTTTCCCTGGCAAGCTGTTCGACGGTGCTGTGGCATTCGGCCTGAAAAGCAGGGCGCAGAACAAGGTCTTCCGGCGGATAGCCGCAGATATGTAGCTCGGGGAAGAGGACAAGGTCGGCGCCCTGTCTTGCGGCCTCGTCGCGCGCTTTTCTTGCCTGTGCGGCGTTATGCACCACATCGCCGATGCGCGCGCTTATCTGGGCCAGCGCGATCCTGAGGGATTGAGTCATAAGAGATGTTTAGCGCGGTTATAAATGACCGGCAATCGATTTGAATGCTTCTTAGGCCAGTTCCATCATCACCGTATCGACGGCAAGAATATCGCCGACTTTCACAATGACGGACTTGACGATGCCGTCGCGCTCGGAGCGAAGCTGGTTTTCCATTTTCATGGCCTCTACGACGGCGACCACATCGCCCGCCTTTATGTCCTGTCCCGCTTTTACATGGATCGCTTTCACCAGCCCCGGCATGGGACAGACGATGGCGCGCAGGCTTTCCTGATCGTTTTGCACAGGCATCAGGCGCAACAATTCGGCCTCGCGTTCGGTGAAGACATGCGTTTTCACACGATAGCCCGCGCGGTTCAGCCACAGGCCGTTAGTGAAAGGCTGAAGACCAATGCTGACGACTTCACCATTCACAGTGCCATGCCAGATGGGATCGCCGGGCTTCCAGTTGGAAACGAGAACGAGTTTGTCGATCTTTTTCTTTTTGGAATTCATGATGGCGACAGTCGTCTCGCGGCCGAGCGATGTGACTTCGAAAAAAACTTCCCTGTCGTCGATCATTGCAATGCGGCGTGGCGGGAAGACATAGCCGCGGCCGCTGAGGCGCCCGGAAATACGCTTGCGCCGCTCGTTCGACAGATTATCGATGGCGGCTGCCACGGCAGCGAAACGGTGCAGTTCTTCCTGATCGGGGATACGCGGCTTGAAACCATCCGGAAATTCTTCGGCAATAAAGGCCGTGGAAAGCTTGCCCGCAATAAAACGCGGATGATTCATCAGCGCGCTCAGGAAGGGAATATTATGCGCGATGCCGGCAATGGCGAAGCTGTCCAGCGCCGCGGCTTGCGCGGATATAGCCTGCGCGCGCGTTTTCGCATGCGTCACCAGTTTGCCGATCATGGGATCGTAAAACAGCGAAATGGCCGAGCCTTCTTCCACGCCGTCATCGATGCGTAGTGATGTTGCAATTTCCTCATTATTTTTTTCTGCTCTGCGCAAGCGCAACGCAGTGCCGTCATCTATACGCAATGCTGTGTTTTCCATCTGCTCGACATGAGGCGGCCGATAGGTGGTCAGGCGGCCGATGGAAGGCAGGAAATTGCGGTAAGGATCTTCGGCGTAAATGCGGCTTTCCACCGCCCAGCCTTCGAGCTTCACGTCTTTTTGCTTCAAGGCCAGCTTTTCGCCGGCAGCAACGCGGATCATCTGCTCGACAAGATCGAGGCCGGTGATCAGCTCGGTGACGGGATGCTCGACCTGCAGGCGCGTGTTCATTTCCAGAAAATAAAAACTCTTGTTTTGCGATACTACGAATTCCACAGTTCCCGCACTGTCGTAATTGACGGCTTTGGCTAAAGCCACCGCCTGCTCGCCCATTTTCTTGCGCGTTTTTTCGTCGAGCAGGGGCGAGGGTGCTTCCTCGATTACTTTCTGGTTGCGGCGCTGGATGGAACATTCGCGCTCGCCCAGATAGATGACATTGCCGTGCTTGTCGCCGAGCACCTGGATTTCGATATGGCGCGGGTTTTCGATGAATTTTTCTACGAAGACGCGATCGTCGCCGAAGGAGGATTTCGCTTCCGATTTAGCAAGCGCGAAACCTTCCTCAACCTCGCGTGCGTTGTAGGCGATGCGCATGCCTTTTCCGCCGCCGCCCGCCGAGGCCTTGATCATCACCGGAAAGCCGATTTCGGCGGCTATCTTCTGCGCCTGTTTGGCATCGGGAATATCGCCGAGATGGCCGGGTACGGTGGAAACGCCGGCTGCCGCTGCCGCTTTCTTGCTTTCGATCTTGTCGCCCATGGCGGCGATGGCGTGCGGATTGGGGCCGATGAACACGATGCCTGCGTTTGAGAGCGCTTTCGGAAAAGCTTCGCGTTCGGACAAAAAGCCATAGCCCGGATGCACGGCCTCGGCGCCGGTTGCCTTGCAGGCTTCGATCATTTTCTCGATAACGAGGTAAGAAGCTGCTGCGGGAGCCGGGCCGATGAGATAAGCCTCATCTGCCAGTTGTACATGCAGGGCATCGCTGTCGGCTTCCGAATAAACCGCAACTGTCGCAATACCCATGCGCCGCGCGGTCTTGATAATGCGGCAGGCAATCTCGCCACGATTGGCGATGAGGATTTTTTTGAACATGTAAGGATGTTGTACAGCCCTGTATTACAACCACAAGCAGAAAATCTATCGAACCTGCCACCTGAAAATATTCCGGCCCTGGGTGGCATGAATTATATATTGATAATTATTTGGTGGAGGAAACTTGCTTAAGGAATGGCCTTTCTCGCCCATCAGGATGAATTTTTTGTGTATTGGCAATGCTGGATACAGTTCCCCCGGAACAATTTTCGGCTTTTCGGGTTCTTTTATAATGTACCCCTGCGGCCCCATAAGCTGAAGATCTAAAGAGTCTTTATTCGAATTTATCTTTCCGGACTGGTTAGGGTGGGGAGGTTTTTCCCCATGCGGTTTATTTTTTGCTGTTTTAAATTGCCGGCCTGCATAATGGACCTGAGCAGCGCAGAGACGGCTAACGGGTTTAATCATTCATTACTTGACGTGGTACACTTAAACCAATCCACCGATAATCTTTTGGATTGCATTCGGACGGATTTATTTGGAGTCGTTTGCACATGGTTTGTGGGTCTGACTGATCCTTCAGAAGCGCGCTCATTCTGAAAACTATCATATTGCGCGCCCATTTTTCACTAGATGAAAAAAAGAATTCTTTTAGGTCCTGTATTTTCCTGACCGCCTCCTCGATTTCCTTCTTTGGAAACTCTGCCTTGAAAAAATCCAATACCTCGCCCCATTCTAGCGCCGAGCTCGGCGTTTTATGGAAACGCTCGATGGTTTTCAGAAGACTTTCGTTATTGTTTTTGGCAACAATTGTCAGGAATTGAACTATGGGATTATCAGGCATGATTTTTCAGGCAACAGCTATGAATTAAGATTTTGCGACTGGTTCTTGAATAGAATTCTCAAATCAAATTTGAAAAATCGTCATCTGGATTTAAGCCTATCGGCCAAACGGAACGACAAATCAAGCGCCTGCGTGGCATTCAGGCGCGGATCGCAGGCAGTGTTGTAATTTAGTCCCAGTTCTTCCACAGAAATTCCGGCTACTCCGCCTGTGCATTCGGTGACGTTCTTGCCGGTCATCTCAAGGTGGACGCCGCCCGGCCATGTGCCAAGCTGCTGATGAATGGCGAAAAATTCGTCGATTTCGGCCATGATTTTCTCGAAGGGGCGGGTTTTATGGCCGTTTGCGCTGATGGTGTTGCCGTGCATCGGATCGCACGACCAGACCACATGCTGTCCTTCCTTCTTGATGCTCTCAATAAGCGTGGGCAGCTTTTCCGCCACATGGCCGGCGCCGAAACGGCAGATCAGCGTGATGCGGCCTTTTTTGTTTTGGGGATTGATCAATGACAGCAGTTTGCTCAGTTCGGCGGGTTTAAGGCCCGGCCCACATTTGATACCGATGGGATTTAAAACACCGCGGCAGAATTCCACATGCGCATGGTCCGCCTGCCGCGTGCGGTCGCCGATCCAGAGCATGTGGCCGGATGTGGCAACCCAGGGGTGATCGGCCTGTGTGCTGTCCTGCCGTGTCAGCGCCTCCTCATAGCCGAGCAGCAGCGCCTCGTGGCTGGTGTAGAATTCGGTGACGCGCATTTCGGGATGATGGTCGGGATCGATGCCGCAGGCGCGCATGAAGGCAATCGATTCCTCGATGCGGTCGCTCACCTGCTGCCATTTCTTCGAGGCCTCGACGAAATCGAGCATCCATTTATGCACATTGGCGAGGCTGGCATAGCCGCCGGATGCCAGCGCGCGCACGAAATTCAAGGTCGCCGCCGCCTGCCGGTAGGCATGAAGCTGGCGCTTGGGATGAGGGTGGCGCGCCTCTGCCGTAAATTCGGGCCCGTTGATGATATCGCCGCGATAGCTCGGCAAGCTCACGCCATCGCGCGTTTCTTCATTTGACGAGCGCGGCTTTGCGAACTGCCCGGCAATGCGGCCGACCTTGACCACGGGCAGGCGGGCTTCATAGGCCAGCACCACCGCCATCTGCAAAAAAATGCGGAAGAAGTCACGGATATTGTTCGGGCCGTGCTCCTCGAAACTTTCTGCGCAATCGCCGCCCTGCAGCAGGAAGGCCTTGCCGTCGCAGACATCGGCCAGGTGCGCCTGCAGCTCGCGGCATTCGCCGGCGAACACAAGCGGCGGATAGGTCGCAAGCTCGCTCTCGACATTTTCGAGCAATGCCGTGTCGGCATAATCCGGCACTTGGGTGATGGGTTTTTTGCGCCAGGAAGAAGGAGACCAGGTCATGGCAAAAGCTTTAGCATGCGGAATAATACTCCATCAAATGGCATGCCCGGGCTTGACCCGGGCATTGATGACGACTTTTAAACCCGCCTGCCTTTTCTGGCAATCGCTTTCATCAGTGGGAAATACAGCGCATAGGGCAAATGACTTGCAAGCTTATAGGCCCAGGACAGGCGGCGCGGGAAAGTGATCTCGAACGGGCGCCTGGCCATGCCGTCTGCAATGCGCCGTGCCGCATCCTCGGGCGAAAGCATGAACGGTTTTGCATAGGAGTTTTTATTGATCATCGGCGTATCGACAAAGCCGGGATTGATGATGCCGATATGCACGCCATATTGATCGAGATCGAATTTGAGACATTCGGCAAGATTGATCAGCGCCGCCTTTGTGCTGCCATAGGCGGCGGCACTCGGCAGGCCGGCAAAGCCCGTAACGGAAGAAACAATCCAGATCGCGCCTGCCCGCCGCGCGCTCATGCGGGGAATGAGCGCGGCGAGTGCGTTGATAGGGCCGAGCTGGTTGATGTCGATCTGCTCGACATATTTCTCGCGCTCGAACGGCACGGCGCGCGTGTGCAGGTAAATACCGGCATTGAGCACGGCCGTATCGATAGGCCCATGCGTATGCTCGATTGCAGCAACGATTTCTTCCATCTGTGCAGCATCGGCGACATTGCCGGGAAAGGCATGGATATTTTTGCGCAGGCCGGACAGTTCATCGAGCTTGTCTTTGCTGCGCGCGGTTGCACAAACCAGCCAGCCGCGCGCTGCCATCTCAAGGGCCAGTGCGCGGCCGATGCCCGAAGATGCGCCGGTGATCCAGATGAGTTTGCGGGTCATACAACACCATACGTCATCCCGGGCCCGAGCAGGCAAAGCCTGCGAGGATCAGACCCGGGATCCAGGAATCAAATAAAGTGCGCTTCGGGCACATTATATGCTGGATTCCCGCTTTCGCGGGAATGACAATTCTTGCATTGTTCTAGGTTTTGTTTCAAATGCACGAAATGTCACTATGCTCGCCTATTCTCCCCAACCGCTCGCCTTTTCTCGTTTCTGCCAACCGGGTCGAGCAAAATCTGGAGAGTTTGATTGTATTCGATGGTACCTTTGTTCTGCCTAATGCGGAGGTGAACGCCACGCAGGCTTACCTGGCCTGGCATATCCCCGGCGCGCAGCGTTTCGATGTCGATGTCGTCAAGGATATCGAAAATCCGCTGCCGCATATGTTGCCTAAGCCTGCGCAGATGACGCAGTACCTGCGCGATCTCGGTGTGCATGAAGACAGCGCTATCGTCATTTACGATCAGCAGGGCCTGTTCGGCGCGGCGCGGGTCTGGTGGATGTTGCGCGCCTATGGTCTCAAAAATGTTTTCATTCTCGATGGCGGCCTGCCGCGCTGGTTGCAGGAAAACCGGCCTACGGAAAGCGGCAATGTATTGCGTATGCCGTCCGCAATCGATGTTTCTCTGAATCCGAAACTGGTCAGCAACAAGCAAGATGTCAAGGCAGCGCTTGACGACAAGGATATACAGATCGTGGATGCGCGTGCGGTTGCTCGCTTTCGTGGCGATCAGCCCGAACCGAGGGCAGGCCTGCGCGCTGGCCATATGCCGGGCGCGATCAACCTGCCTTACGATAATTTTATCGAAAACGGCTCGCTGAAAAATCTCGACGAATTGCGCGCCATTCTCGCGAAAGCGGGTATCGAGCTTGAGAAGAAAATCATCAGCACCTGCGGCTCCGGCGTCAGCGCTGCGATGCTCTGCCTTGTGCTGGCATCGTTGGGCTATGATGACTGGAGCCTGTATGACGGCTCATGGGCCGAGTGGGGCGCCTGCGCGGAATGCATGATTGAAAGCGCGGCTTAGTCGTAGCAGTCGAAAGCCATCCAGTCGGAATGCTTTGCCTTCGCATTTTCCAGCGATATGGGATTACCAGTACAATTGAAATTATAACAACTGACTGGCTTGCCTGAGAATTCTTCCCACGCATTCAATACAAATCTTTGAAAAGAAAGTCCCCATTTGATAGTTAGGGGAGAAAAGATGGAGCCATGCAATTCCATAGAGTTGGCAATGGCCTTCCTAAAAGGGAGCCCTGATTTTGATTTGAATTTGTCCAGATTTTCACGGCCTAAATATGGATCACCAAAATCGATTTCTGGATTATAGCTCTTCCAGATTTCATTCATTCCATTCTGAAATTCGACAAGTGTAATTTTTTTGTCGTGATTTGCATCGAATGTGTAAAACTGAATTTTTTCTGCCATATGCATGCCCTATAAAATCTGCGCCAGAAAGGCCTTCGTGCGCTCGTGCTGCGGTTTTTCGAAAAATTCGCGCGGCGTGTTCTGCTCTAAAATCGTTCCCTGATCCATGAAAATCACGCGGTCGGCGACCTCACGCGCAAAGCCCATTTCATGCGTGACGACGAGCATGGTCATGCCGTCCTCGGCCAAGTCCACCATGGTGTCGAGAACTTCCTTGATCATTTCCGGATCGAGCGACGAAGTCGGCTCGTCGAACAGCATGATTTTCGGGTTCATGCACAGCGCGCGCGCGATCGCCACGCGCTGCTGCTGTCCGCCGGAAAGCTGCGCCGGATATTTGTCCGCCTGCTCGGGGATGCGCACGCGCGCGAGAAAATGACGGGCGAGGTCCTCGGCTTCCTTTTTCGGCATCTTGCGCACCCAGACGGGGGCCAGCGTGCAGTTTTCCATGACGGTGAGATGCGGAAACAAGTTGAGCTGCTGGAACACCATGCCGATTTCCTTGCGCACCTCGTGAATTTTCTTGAGATTATGCGCAAGATCGATGCCGTCGACGGTTACGCGCCCGCGCTGGTAATTCTCGAGGCCGTTGATGCAGCGGATCAGCGTCGACTTGCCGGAGCCCGACGGGCCGCAGATGACGATACGCTCGGCAGGCGCCACTTTCACGTTGATATCGCGCAAGACATGAAAATGGCCGTACCATTTGTTCACGTTTTCCATATCGATGATGGGAGCAGTGTTTTTCGCCGGTGCCGCCTGCATATTCATTTTTCTCCCTTCTCGCCTGCGCCAAGGCGCCGTTCCATATATATCGAATAACGCGACATGCCAAAGCAGCATAGGAAATAAAACACCGCTGCGAAGGCGTAGGCCGTAAAACGTGTCCAGGGCGTCGCCCAGTTGGGGTTGTTCAGGCTGATATCGACGGCCTTAAGGAAGTCGATAAGGCCGACGATGAAGACGAGCGACGTATCCTTGAACAGGCTGATGAAACTGTTGACGATGCCGGGGATCACTTTTTTCAGCGCCTGCGGTAGAATGATTAGCATCATGCTCTGCCAATAGCTCAGGCCCATGGCGGTTGCGGCCTCATGCTGTGTCTTGGGAATGGCCTGCAGGCCGCCGCGCACCACCTCGGCCATATAGGCGGAGGAAAAGAGCGTGACGCCGATCAGCGCGCGCAGCAATTTATCGGGCGATATCGATCCGGGCAGAAAGAGCGGCAGCATCACGCTGGCCATGAACAGCACCGTCACCAGCGGCACGCCGCGCCATAATTCGATGAACAGAATGCTCAGAGTGCGGATAACCGGCAGCGATGAGCGCCGCCCCAGCGCCAGCAGCACGCCGAGCGGCAATGAGCCGACAATACCGACAATCGCCACGACAAAGGTGACGATCATGCCGCCCCAATAGGATGTTTCGATCACGGCCAAGCCAAAAAAGCCGCCATACAGCAGACTAAAAGCAGTCACGGGAAAAAATCCAAAGAACATGACATTCGCAAGCTTGCGCAGGGGAAATGACGGCATCAGCAGCGCCGCAAGCGACAGGACGCCGATCACGGCCGTCAGATCGACGCGCCAGCGTTCGGCTTCGGGATAAAAGCCGTAGACGAAGAAACCGAGATTGGCGTGCAGATAAGGATAGCAGGCGCCGGGATTGGGCAAGCAGTCTTCGCGCGCGCTGCCAGAATAGGTCGCATGGGTTACGAAGAAATCCCAGAGCGATAATGCGACATAAGCGAGAAGGGCACCGATAAGAACGGTGATGATCGTATCGGCGGTGTTTGAGAACAGGCGCTTATGCAGCCAGCCGATAATGCCGTATTCGCTTACAGGCGGCGGCCGGCTTTGCACGGGGGCCTGCACGAAGGGTTTATAAAAATCCCCGGCACTCATTTCTTATCGCTCCACCAGTTTGAAGCGCGCATTGGCCGCATTTGTGATGCCGACAATCGACAGGCTTAAGGTCAGATAGACGGCCATGGTGATCGCGATCACCTCGATCGCCTGTCCCGTCTGGTTGTTGATGGTGCCCGCGACGGTGAACAATTCGGGATAGCCGATGGCGACGGCGAGCGAGGAATTCTTGGTCAGGTTCAGATATTGATTGGCGAGCGGCGGTATGATCACGCGCAGGGCCTGCGGCATAACAACAGTGCGGGTGACGACAGCTTGCGGCAAGTTCAAGGCACGCGCCGCTTCCTTCTGGCCATGAGGCACGGCCTGAATACCGGCACGCACGACCTCGGCAATGAACGCCGCCGTATAGAGCACCAATCCCAAAAGCAGTGCCACGAATTCGGGAATGATGCGCGAGCCGCCGGTGAAATTGAAGCCGGACAAATGCGGAAGATTCCATTCCAGCGGTTGCCCTGCAAGATAATAAGCCAGTGCGGGCAGGCCCACGATCAAAACTGGCGCCCATATCCCGACAGGAAGCGCGCGGCCCGTTTCCTTCTGGCGGATTTTCGAAATCCGCCACAGCGCGACAGTTAAAAACAGCCCTGCTGCCAGCGCCCAGAGAACATAGGAGAAATTTTCATGCGGCACCGGCGCCGGTATAAACAGCCCGCGGCCGTTCAGGTAAATCATTCCCGCAAGGGAAAAAGAGTCGCGTGGCGGCGGTAGCGGTACCAGAACGGCGCTGTACCAGAACATCAATTGCAGGACGAGAGGTATGTTGCGGAGCGTCTCGACATAACAGAGCGCAAGCTTGCTCAGGAGCCAGTTATGCGACAGCCGCGCCAGGCCGACCGCAAAGCCGAGCAGGGTGGCAAGAATAATGCCGAGCGAAGACACGAGTAGCGTGTTTAAAAGTCCGGCGACAAAAGCCCGGCCGTAAGTCGAAACTTCGGAATAGGCAATCAGCGTTTGCGAAATGGCAAAGCCGGCCGTGTTGTTCAGAAAAGCCCAGCCCGCGGCAATGTGCTGGCGCTGGAGATTTTCATAAGCGTTTGTCGTAGCCGTGTAGATTATGAGGACAACGACAAGCAGCGCGCATAATTGCCAAACGATATTCCGCCATCGATGGATATCCGGCATTCCCGCTCTCGATCTTTAGCGGATCGGCGGCGCGTATTGCAGGCCGCCCTGCGTCCACAAAGCGTTCAGGCCGCGCTTGAGGCCGAGCCTGCTTTTTTCGCCGACATTGCGCTCGAAGGCCTCGCCGTAATTGCCGACGGCCTTGATAACGCGCACCGCCCAGTCTTTCGTCAGGCCCAGCGCCTCGCCATAGCTGCCTTCGGTGCCGAGCAAGCGCTTGGCGTCGGGGCGCTCGTCGGTTTTCATTTTCTCTTCCACATTTGCCTGCGTGATCTCGAGTTCCTCGGCAGTGATGAGAGCATAATGCGTCCAGCGCACGATATCCGCCCACTGGTTGTCGCCATGACGCACGGCGATGCCCAGCGGTTCCTTGGAAATGATTTCAGGCAGGATCATGTGATCGTTGGGATTGGTGAGCTTGAGACGCTCTGAAGACAGCCCGCTCGAATCCGTCGTATAGGCGTCGCAACGGCCTGAATCATAGGCCTTGATGACGTCGTCATTCGTCACGAAGACGACGATCTCGTATTTCAGGTTATTGGCGCGGAAGAAATCGGCGGCGTTGAGTTCGGTCGTCGTTCCGGTCTGCGTGCAGACGGATGCGCCGTTCAGCTCCTTCGCGGATTTGATGTTGAGCGATTTGCGCACCAGGAAGCCCTGGCCGTCATAATAGTTGATGGCCGGAAAATCGAGGCCGAGCTGCGTGTCGCGCGACATCGTGAATGTGGAATTGCGCGTCAGCACATCGACCTCGCCGGACTGAAGCGCCGTGAAGCGGTCCTTTGCATTCAGGGCCACGAATTTCGTCTTGGTGGGGTCGCCGAAAATCGCGGCGGCGAGCGCACGGCAATAATCGACATCGAGCCCCGTCCACGCGCCTTTCTCGTCCGGCATCGAAAAACCGGCAACGCCGATATTCACGCCGCAGGTGAGCGCGCCTTTTGCCTTGATCGCATCCAGCGTTTGCGCCTGTGCCCCGGGTCCCATCAACATGAAACCGGTGGAGAGGAAGAAGAAAAGAAGGCGTTTCATAAGATCCGAACTCCATCTAATAGCTTGATATAAAGCAAATTGCGGATAGAGATTGATAGCAGGCTATTTTGAGAACCAACAGGCCCAAGCCATGAAAAAAGCCATGAAAAAAACAAAAGTTTTTCGAGCCCGGACACAGCTCGCGCATCTCGGCAGCGCGCCGCAGGAACATTATGGCTTCGTCAATATCCCGGCCTATCGCGGCTCGACCGTGCTTTTCGAAAATATGGACGATTATATCCACAAGCGCGGGCGTTACGAATATGGCCGGCTCGGTACGCCCACCAGCGAGGCCTTGCACAAGGCCTGGGCGGAATTTGCGGGTGCGGCGGGCGCCGTTTCCACGCCCTCGGGTGTGGCAGCGATGATGCTTGCCCTCTTGTCCTGCCTGAAACCCGGCGATCACCTGCTGGTGCCGGACAGCGTCTATTTCCGCGCGCGGCCGCTCTGCGATAAATTCCTTGAAGATTTCGGGATCGAGACGGACTATTACGATCCACTCGTCGGCGGCGCGATCAAATCCTTGTACAAAAAGAATACACGTGCGGTTTATACGGAATCGCCCGGCTCGTTGACTTTCGAGGTGCAGGATATTCCGGCCATCGTCACAGCCGCGCATGCGCAGGACATGCTCGTGCTGATGGACAATACCTGGGCGACGCCGCTGTTTTTCCCGGCGCATGAACATGGCGTCGATATTGTGATCGAGGCGGGCACGAAATATCTGAACGGTCATTCGGACAGTCTGATAGGCCTGGTGTCGGCCAATGAAAAAGCATGGCCGAAAATTCAGGAAGCATTTCAGCTTTTCGGCATATGCGCGGGACCCGAGGATATGGCACTTGCCCTGCGGGGCCTGCGCACATTGCCGGTGCGGTTGAAGCAGCATGAGGCAAGCGCAATGCATATCGCACGCTGGCTTTCCACGCGCCCGGAAGTGGCGCGTGTGCTTCATCCCGCGCTGCCTTCGTGCCCCGGCCATGACATCTGGAAGCGCGATTTTTCAGGCTCTTCGGGCGTGTTCTCGATCGAGCTGAAAGAGGTGCCGCAAAAAGCCATCGCCGCAATGGTGGACGGGCTTGAATTGTTCGGCATCGGCGTGTCCTGGGGCGGCTATGAGAGCCTGATCATCCCGTTCAATTGCAATTATCGCCAGCCGCCGCCGCTCAAAGGGCCGGGTCTGCGTTTGCAGATCGGGTTTGAGGACGAAGAGGATCTGATTGCGGATCTGGAAGCGGGATTTGCAAGACTTGCTGCCTAGACAGCTTCATTGCCTTTATAAATCAGCATCAGATTGCGGATGTAAACCACGAGGCCCAGCGCTTGCCCGGCAATAATCACCGGGTCGTGGCGATGGATGGCATAGATCAGCAGCAGGAAGCCGCCAATAACGGACAGAAACCAGAAAGACAAGGGCACCGTGCTGCGTTTTGCTTTTTCCGAGGCCAGCCATTGCACTACGAAACGCATGGTAAAAAATCCCTGCGCAACGAAGCCGAGCACGATCCATGAATCGAACTGCTCGATGAAAACGAAATGCAGGTATTCGGTAATATGAGAGAGATCGATCATTATTTTACTCCCATTCGTCATGCCCGCACCCGGATTATGCCTCCGGGCATGTCCGAGTGTAAACTCCGGCGGGCATCTTATACGAGATCCCCGCTTTCGCGGGGATGACGTTTACATAATTTCCGGCGGTTTGCGCCTGCGCCTGATCAACCACCATACGCCGAAAAGATCAAGCGCGCCCACCCATAGGCGGTCGAAAAAACCATAGTTCGACGTGCCGGAATAACGCGGGCGATCGACGACATCGAAAGTTTTTACTTCTTTACATTCGCGCCGCACCAGCGCCGGCATGAAACGGTGCAGGGCATCGAAATAGGGAAGCTGCCAGTAAAGTTCGCGCCAGAACACTTTCAGCCCGCAACCCGTGTCGCGCGTTTTATCCTTCAGCACAAAACCGCGGATCCCGTTCGCGGTGCGCGATTGCCAGCGTTTGAAGCCCGTATCCTTGCGGCCGATGCGCTGCCCCTGTACAAGGCCGGTGCCGATGCCGCTCGTTTTCAGCAGCGCGATCATGTCTTTCAGAAAAGCGGGATTGTTCTGGCCGTCGCCATCCAGCGTGGCGATGACGGGAGCCTTGGCGATACGAATGCCGGAACGTATGGCAGCACTTTGTCCGCCGCTTGCACGATGCGTGACGATATGCAGCCATGGCTTGTCCGTCTGCAATTTCGTCAGTATGCCGGGCGTATTGTCGGCCGAGCCATCGTCGACGGCGATGATTTCGAAGGGCGCATGCACGGCCAGCGCCACCTCGATCTCCGCGATCAGCAGGCCGATATTCCCTTCCTCGTTTTTGAGCGGGATGACGATGGACACATTGGGAAGAATTTCTTCAGGCATGGGAAATCTATAGCGGGCGATTATGCGTCCGCCAAGTTTTTTACGGTGTTTTTTACGGCTTCAAAACCCATAAACCGATACGGCGCAACTGCCCGCCATTCATATTACGCCCCACGACAAGGGCCAAATGACGGGCTTCCATCCCTTCTTTGCGTAGACGCTGGGTGAAAGCCTTGAATTCAAAATTTTCCTCGACCAGTGCGATACGGCAACCCTTTTGCATTAAGAAATCGGCGGCGCCCTTGCCGTCGGTCAGAAAAATATCTTTATTGGTCAGGAAAATCAGACTTGGCTCGTGATAGCCGGCGCTGGCAAGATAAGGATTATTGCAAGGCGTATTTTCATGGATGACGCTTGCGAGATCCGGCGAGAGCATGAACATTATGCTACGCGACGCGACGCGTTCAAAAATGCCGGCATAGATAACGAATGTGCCGGTAACGGTTAAAGCAATTGCACGGCGCGCGTTTGTTTTGCTGGCCATAAACGCAAGCCAGCCGAGCCAGGCCGCAAGCGGCACAAGCAGAAGAAAAAGCCACTCCGCTCGTCCTTCTTCCTCCCGCAATAGCTGAATGAAAGCTGCAAATAATAACAGCGGTGGTACGACGAATAGCGCGCTCATGCAGAAGCGTTGCCAGCGTGTTGTCATGCGCCAGTCCTGCCCCGCCAATGCCAATATAATAATGCCAGCCAGCGCGGGATAAAGCGGCAGCACGTAATGCGGCAGCTTGGTGGGTATGAGTTCGAAAACCAGCCAGGCAGGCAGGATCCATAAGAACAGCAATATGAAATTCTGCTGCCGCCAGTTGCAAAAGATGTAGGGAATATTCGCGGCAAACAGGCAAGCACCGGGAAAGAAGGTGAACCATACAAGCACGAGATAGGTGCCGGGTGGAGCCCCATGCATTTCCTGCGCGCTTGCCACTTTTGCGAACATATCCTGCCCGAGGCTTTCTCTGAGAAATGTGCCGCCGGTTTCGTAAATAATCGCGATCAGCCAAGGTGCGACGATCAGCGTTAAGACAATCAGGCCGTAAACGGGGCGAAGATGTTTCAGCCAGTCATATGATTTCCGGTGCAGGCATAGTGCAGCAGCGGCACCGCCATCAACCAGCAGGATCAGCGGACCCTTGATCAACACACCGCATGCAAAAGAGATCCAGAAAAGCGGTGCGATATGCCGTTTTATTTTTTCCCGAAAGATAAATACACGCAGCAATGCACCCATGGACGCCGTGACCGTTGCCAGCAAGACGGCATCGGTTTTGGCCAGCCGTGCCTCGACGCCAAGGAGAATGCAGGCACTGAACAAAAGTGCGGCATAAAAGGCTTCCTCGCGCCGCATCAGCGGCAGCAGGGCCCAATAGGTCAGCGCGACGGCTGCAATCGCGCCCAATAAAGAGGGCAGGCGGTAAACCCAGATCGGCGCGTTCTCGCCATATCCCGATAGTTTCACAGCCGCAGCTTGCAGCCAGTAAATGCCGATGGGCTTCTTGTTGCGTGCCTCGTTCTGGAAACGGATGTTGATGTAGTCGCCGCTCTGCACCATCTGCTTCGTCGCCTGTGCGAAACGGCTTTCGTCGCGATCGGTCGGCGGTAGAGAGAAAAATCCAGGAAGGAAAAGCAGCAGGCTAATGATAGCAAGAACGAAAATGGCCTGCGCGTGCCTTATCTCTCCTCCCCCTGAAAGGGGGAGGGTTAGGGTGGGGGTCAAATATTTTCGTAATGGAAAGCTGGACCCCCCTCCTGACCTCCCCCCTTTCAGGGGGGAGGAAAACAATTTGACGCCACTCATTTTATGACGAGCGCGTTTCGTTTCATGCGCCCGTAGGCACGCCAGCCGATGGGCAGAAAGCCGAGATAAACCAGCGTCAGCACGCTCAAGGCCTCGAATGTGTAGGCGACGAGGAGGCTGATCAGCGCAATGACCGTGATGATCAGCAGAGCCACATATTCGCGCTTCACCTGTATGTGCAGGCTCTTGCCGGAAAAGGTCGGCACGCGGCTTGCCATCAGCAGCGCGATGCAGAGCGTGTAGACAAGCACGAGAAGGGAGGGGACCGTTTCATGCGCAATGCCCGTATGTTCGAGATAAAGCGGCAAGAGTGCGCAGAGCGCACCGGCCGGCGCCGGCACGCCTGAGAAAAACCGCGCTTCCCATGTGGGCCGTTCATCATTGTCGGATTCGATGTTGAAACGGGCGAGACGCAGCGAGGTCGAGATCGCGAAAATGAGCGCCACGATCCAGCCCAGCGAATTATAGTCCTTCAGAAAGGTGATATAAAGAATGATCCCCGGTGCGACGCCGAAATTGACGAAATCGGCGAGGCTGTCGAGCTCGGCGCCAAAGCGCGACGTGCCTTTCAGGAAGCGGGCGATGCGCCCGTCCATACCGTCGAGCACGCTTGCGAACAGGATGGCGATCAGCGCCGATTCCATGCGTCCTTCCACGGCAAGCCTGATGCCCGTGAGCCCGGCGCAAATCGCCAGCATGGTGATAAGGTTCGGCAGCAAGATGCGCAGCGGCACCGCAACGCGCGGCAAACGGAATTTCTGGTGCCCATCGCGGCGAAAACGGGGCATCAGTTCACCTGAAATTGTTGCGGCTGGCCCGGCTCGAAACTGGCCAGCACGGTTTCGCCTGCGACCGTCTTTTGCCCAGGTGCCACCAGAAGACGCATGCCGACGGGCATATAAACATCGACACGGCTGCCGAAGCGTATCAGGCCGAAGCGCTGTCCGGCGTGCAGCTCATCGCCTTCCTGCGCGAAGCAGACAATGCGCCGCGCAATGAAGCCCGCGATCTGCACAACGCCGATCTTGCATGCGGGAGTTTCGATCACCAGCGCGTTGCGCTCGTTATCCTCGGAGGCCTTGTCGAGTTCGGCATTCAGGAAGAGGCCGGGGCTATAGGCAATCGTCGTCACCTTTCCTGCCACCGGCGCGCGGTTCACATGGCCGTCGAACACGCTCATGAAAATGGAGATACGTGTCATCGGCAGGTCGCTCAAACCCATTTCCACGGGCGGCAGGACATCGCTGATGCTTTCCACCGTGCCGTCGGCCGGGCTGATCACGAGATCGGGATCGACGGGGGTGATGCGCGGCGGATCGCGGAAAAATGCCACGCAC
Organism: uncultured Alphaproteobacteria bacterium; assembly: GCA_963714065.1. GTDB lineage: Bacteria > Pseudomonadota > Alphaproteobacteria > Rhizobiales > UBA4765 > JAZKID01. The sequence continues at coordinate 2,019,482 of OY970226.1, forward strand.
CATATCGTCAATACGAATGAGAGCACGAACAGGAAGGTTACGCCGAGCCAGGCGAGAAATAATGTGACGAAGCCGAAAATGGCGATGAAGACATGGCCTTCCGGGTGGATGGGCGGCACGGCTTTTTTGATCGAGGCCCAGAGTGCACGCAGCGTATTTTTTATTTCCGAACTGTCAGGCGGCAACATGGGGCTTTATCAGTCCTTCCGCGCGCGTGCGCTCCAATATCTCTTCGGCTTCCGCCGCTTCCTTCTGGCGGTTCCACAGGCTGGCATAAAGCCCTTTTTTGGCCAAAAGCTCAAGATGCGTGCCGCGCTCGACGATTTCGCCTTTATCGAGAACGATGATTTGCTCGGCCTTGACCACGGTCGAAAGCCTGTGGGCGATGATCAGCGTGGTACGGTTTTGCGAGGCTGTGTCGAGCGCGCTCTGGATATCGCGCTCGGTATGGCTATCGAGCGCCGAAGTGGCCTCGTCCAGAATGAGGATGGGCGGGCTTTTGAGAATGGTGCGCGCAATCGCCACACGCTGCTTCTCGCCGCCCGAAAGCTTCAGGCCCCGCTCGCCGACCATGGTGTCATAACCTTCGGGCAGGGCTTTGATAAAATTTTCGATTTGCGCCATGCGCGCGGCATTTTCAATATCCGCATCGCTGCAGCCGTCGCAACCATAGGCGATATTGTATCTGATCGTATCGTTGAACAGCACCGTGTCCTGCGGCACCATGCCGATGGCACGCCGCAGGCTGTCCTGCATCACGGCGCGAATGTCTTGTCCGTCGATGGTCACGCTGCCTTCCGCAATATCGTAGAAGCGAAAGAGAATGCGCGAAATCGTCGATTTGCCGGCGCCGCTCGGTCCTACAATCGCGGTCGTCTTTCCGGCCGGGACTTCGAAACTGATATTTTTCAGGATTTGCCTTGCCGGATCGTAGTGGAACGATACGCCCTTGAACCGTATGGCGCCTTCACTGACTTGCAGCGGCCCGGCATTCGGCATATCCGGCACTTCCGGCTTCGTTGCCAGAATGCCGAACATTTTCTCGATATCGACGATGGATTGCTTGATCTCGCGATAGGTGGTGCCCATGAAGTTCAGCGGCATGTAAAGCTGCGTAAGCAATGCGTTGATCATGACAAAATCGCCTATGGTTGCGGTACCGTTCAGGATCTCCTGCACATTCAGCGCCATGCAGGCCGTCATTCCCAGCGTGAAGATGATAGCCTGTCCCGCGTTCAGCACGGCGAGCGACGAGTAGGATTTCACGCTGGCGCGCTCATATACGGCGGTGGAGGCGTCGTAACGCGCGGCCTCGCGCTGTTCCGCGTTGAAATATTTCACCGTCTCGTAATTCAGCAAACTGTCGACCGCCTTGGCATTGCTTTCGATTTCGCTATCGATCATCTGCCTGCGGATCTTGATGCGCCAGTTCGTCGCCGTCACGGTGTAGGTGAGATAGATCACCACCATCACGCAGGTAACCGCCGTGTATTTCCAGCTGAACTGCAAGGAGAGCACCGCGAGCACAAGCGCGAATTCGATAATGGTCGGAAACAGCGTGAGGATCGCCATGCGCGAGAGCGATTCAATGCCGTTGCGTCCGCGCTCGAGAATGCGCGACAGCCCGCCCATGCGCTTTTCCAGATGAAAGCGCAACGACAGTTTGTGCATGTGTTCGAACGTCATGTAAGCAAGACGGCGCACCGCATGCATCATCACTTTCGCGAACACGCCGTCGCGCAATTGCGTGAGAACCGCCTGCAGAATGCGCATGCCGCCGTAAAGAAGCGTGGCGACCAGCGGAATGCTCAAGATGACAAAAGGCGGTACGTTTTTTAGGATGATTTTGCCGTCGGAAACGCCGACCAGCGCATCCGTTGCCCATTTGAAAGTATAAGGCACGGCCAGCAGCGCCAGCTTGGAGACGATGATGAGAATTAAGCACCAGAAAAGGCGCCATTGCAGATCGCGCCTGCCGCCCGGCCAGATATAGGGCCACAGATGTACGAGCGTCGTCGTCAACGATGCCCGGTCGGCGCTGATCTTTTTGGCGTCCAGTTTATTACCCATCTCTCACGCATTCGTTAAAAACTGTTAACTCTCTATCATCCGACTCTGTGCGATGATAATCGGTCTGTCCCGAAAAAAGGGGGCGTTCCCCCAAAAGAACAGAAAAAAGAGACGTAATGCCATGACAGATCTGGACAATGACTTTGCAATTATCGCGGATAACGATATACGCCCTGTTTCGCTCGATGAAGGTAAACTCCGCAAACCCACTCCGCTTCCATCAAAAAGCCCCGATTTCGATGCGGTATTGAACAAACAAAAAACGACAATGGGCATCAAAAACCTGCAAAAAATCAAAAGTATTTGCGTTTATTGCGGCTCCTCGCCGGGCACGAATCCGGTCTATATCGAAGCTGCAAAAACCTTCGGCGCACTGCTGGCCAGACATAATATCGAGCTCGTCTATGGCGGTGGCGGTGTCGGCATCATGGGAGCGGTGGCGCGCGCGGTTCTCGAAAACGGCGGGCATGTGACCGGCATTATCCCCGATTTCCTGCTGATCAAGGAAGGCAATTTCCGCGAGGTGACCGAGCAGCATGTCGTGCCGGACATGCACAAGCGCAAGATGATGATGTTCGAGCGGTCGGACGCTTTCGTGGCGCTGCCCGGCGGCGTCGGCACGCTGGAGGAGATTATCGAGGTGATGACCTGGGCGCAGCTCGGCCGTCACGGCAAGCCCATCGTCTTCGGCGATATCAACGGCTTCTGGCAGCCCTTGCTGCAATTGCTCGAACATATGCGCGTGCAAGGCTTCATCCGCCCCGATATGCCGATCGCCTACAGGGTGGGAAACACGCCTGAGGACATACTAAAGAAAGTCTGCGACGATTGCTTTCCCATGCCGCCTCCCGACCCGCAAAAAGACGAGATGATCAAGAAGCGGTTTTGAATAGCTGTCTGAAACTGAAACCCGCCGGCAAGACGCATAATTATGGCGGATTTCACTTCGTTCAACCCATCCTACAATTTTATTTTTGCTCTAATCGACAGAGTGATTAATTGCTCTTTGTTTTATCGGGAGTTGGAGCTGCAGCCTTCGGCGCATCGGTCTTTTCGACTTTCGCGTTTTTGCGAAGATTGCTCACATAATCTGCTTGCGCCTTGCGTGCCAGGAAAGCGCGGATCTGCGGCTCGACGCTGGCAAGCTCCGGCGCTTTCTGCGGCCGCTTGTCTTCGACCTTGATCACATGCCAGCCGAGCGGGCTTTTCACCGGGTCAGGCAGAAGCTTGCCGACCGGCGCCTTGAACGCGGCTTCGGAAAATTCCGGCACCATGCGGTCCTTGGTGAAATAGCCGCCGAGATCGCCCCCCTGCTGCGCCGAGCCCGGATCTTTCGACAGTTTTTTTGCAAGTTCCGCAAAATCGGCGCCCTTCTTGAGTTCGGCAAGTGCTGCCTTGGCCGCCTCTTCTGTCGGCAGAAGTATATGCCGCGCACGGATCTCCATTTCGGACTTCATATCCTTGACGCGATCCTTGTAAAAAGCATCGACGGTGGCGGGTGTTACTGCCTTGATCGCCTCGCGCTGCAGCAGCGTGTCCATTAAAAGCTTGTCGTTCACGAAAGCGAGCTGGGCCACATAATCCGGCGCGGCATCGATCTTTTGCTTATGCGCTTCCTCGACCGCCAGTTTGAAAGTGATCAGATATTCGATCAGCTGGTCGCGCCGCGAGGCTTCCGGCAATGCTTCCAGCTCTTGTGCAAGCAGGGTTTTGGCAATGACAAGATCGGCCTCGGTGATGGGCTTGCCGTTCACCGTCGCAACGACGGCGGAAGGCTTATTTTCGGCCCGCGCCGGAGTGATGCCCGACAAGCCTAGGAGAACGAGGGCGAGGGCAATCCAACGAATAAGCATGGCGGTTCCTGTTTCTGCTGAAGCCAAAAAGGATTAAATACACACCGCGCAATTGACAATGGCAAGAGGCGCACCCTATCTCTTCCCCATGAAATGACCATAATTGCTATGGTATAAGGGGTTTTTCCGGGGAATTTGGCAGATGGCGGCGTTCAGCGCGGTAGCGAGGCTGGTTTTTGGTTCAAGCAATGATCGGCGCATCAAAAGCTATGATCCGAAAGTGCAAGCAATCAACGCGCTGGAGCCGGAAATTGCGCGTCTGAGCGATGAAGACTTGCGCGGCAAGACGCAGGCGTTTCGCGAGCAGCTCGGCAAGGGCAAAAAAATCGACGATCTTCTGATCGAGGCCTTCGCGGTCGTGCGCGAGGCGGCAAAGCGAACGCTGAAGCAGCGGCATTTCGACGTGCAGCTGATCGGCGGCATGGTGCTGTTTGAGGGCGCGATCTCCGAAATGAAAACCGGCGAAGGCAAAACGCTGGTGGCAACCCTTCCTGTCTATCTCAACGCGCTTGCCGGAAAAGGCGTGCATGTCGTTACCGTCAACGATTATCTAGCTTCGCGCGACGCCGAATGGATGGGGCAGATCTACAATTTTCTGGGGCTTAGCGTCGGTGTGATCGTGCACGGGCTGGAGGATAACGAGCGCCGCGCCGCTTATGCCTGCGATATCACTTACGGCACCAATAACGAATTCGGCTTCGATTACCTGCGCGACAACATGAAATACGAACGCGCGCATATGGTGCAGCGCGAGCATTATTACGCGATCGTCGACGAGGTGGATTCAATCCTGATCGACGAGGCGCGCACGCCGCTGATCATTTCCGGCCCGCTCGACGATCGCTCCGAGCTTTACAACTCGATCAACGGTATTATTCCTTCGCTCGCGCCCGAGGATTACGAGATCGACGAAAAACAGCGCAGCTCCGTCTTCACGGAAGACGGTACCGAGAAGATCGAGCAGCTTCTGAAACAGGCGGGCATGCTGAAGGGCGAAGATCTTTACGATGTCGAGAACACGACGCTTGTGCATCACATCAACCAGGCGCTGCGTGCGCATAAACTGTTCCAGCGCGACAAGGATTATATCGTCCGCAACGACGAGGTGGTGATCATCGACGAATTCACGGGCCGCATGATGCCGGGCCGTCGCTATTCGGAAGGCCTGCATCAGGCGCTGGAAGCGAAGGAAAAAGTCACCATCCAGCCCGAGAACCAGACGCTGGCAAGCATTACTTTCCAGAATTACTTCCGCCTTTACGGCAAGCTTGCCGGCATGACTGGCACGGCCGCGACCGAAGCCGACGAGTTCTACGATATTTACAAGCTCGAGGTCATCGAGATCCCGACCAATGTGCTGATCTCACGCAAGGATGAGGACGACGAGGTTTACCGCACCACGGAAGAAAAATTCCGCGCCATCCTGCGCGATATCGAGGAAGCGCACGAAAAAAGCCAGCCGATCCTTGTCGGCACCACATCCATCGAAAAATCGGAAACGCTGGCAGCACTCCTGAAGAAGGAAGGCTATCGCCAGATCGATTTTGCCGATCCGATGCCGTTCCGCTCTCTCTACGACACTTCCGAAAAGAAACGCGAGAAGGTGTTCGCCGTGCTGAACGCGCGCTATCACGAACAGGAAGCGTTCATCGTCTCGCAGGCCGGCGTACCGGGCGCGGTAACGATCGCCACCAATATGGCGGGCCGCGGCACCGATATCCAGCTTGGCGGTAACCCCGACATGCGCATCAAGCAGGAGTTGTCCGAAATTTCCGACGCGTCTGAGCGCGTACGCCGCGAACAGGCCATTCGCGATGAAGTCGCAAAACTGAAAGAAAAAGCGCTGGAAGCGGGCGGGCTATATGTGCTCGGCACGGAACGCCACGAATCCCGGCGCATCGACAACCAGCTGCGCGGCCGCTCGGGCCGCCAGGGCGACCCCGGCCGTTCGAAATTCTTCCTCTCGCTGCAGGACGATCTGATGCGCATCTTCGGCTCCGAGCGCATGGATGCGATGCTGGTGCGGCTTGGCCTGCAGGAGAACGAGGCCATCGTTCACCCATGGATCAACAAGGCGCTGGAAAAAGCGCAACAAAAGGTGGAAGCGCGCAATTTCGACATGCGCAAGAACCTGCTCAAATACGACAATGTGATGAACGATCAGCGCAAGGTCATCTTCGAGCAGCGCAAGGAATTGATGGCCGAGGTCGACGTGTCCGACACCGTGAACGGCATGCGCGAGGAAATCATTACCGATCTCGTTAAATTCCATATTCCTGAAGCGGCTTATGCCGAGCAGTGGGACACACAGAAACTGGAGCAGGAAATAGAGCGCGTGCTCAACTTGCAGCTTCCCGTTCACGACTGGGCGAAGGAAGAGGGCATTGCCGACGAGGAAGTGCGCGAGCGCATCCTGAAAGCGGCGGACGAGGTACAGGCGGCACGTGTCGCCCGTATCGGCCCCGAAATTTTTCGCCGCATCGAGAAGGCCGTGCTGCTGCAAACGCTGGATGCGCTCTGGCGCGAACATCTCGTGACATTGGATCATTTGAGACAGGTGATCGGCTGGCGTGGCTATGCGCAGCGCGATCCGCTCAACGAATACAAGTCCGAAGCTTTCGAGCTGTTTTCGGCGCTGCTCGCGCGGCTACGCGAAAATGTCACAGGCCAGCTCATGCGCGTCGAAGTGGTGCAGGAGCCGGAAACGCCGGATCTGCCGGAAATGCATCTACGGCGCGGTGGGGCCGAAGACACCGATGCGCCGCCACCCGATCTGCCGCGCGGGCCGATCCGCAACACGCGCCCGGGCGCTGCGGCAGACCCGAAAGACCCTTTAAGCTGGGGCAAGGTCGGCCGTAACGATGTCTGCCCCTGCGGCTCGGGGAAAAAATACAAGCATTGTCACGGGAAGCTAAGTTAGCTAAAACCTCATTTCCGCATGTATTTTTTATACCACCTGCCATACCGTCATTTTTCATCTTTCCAGGAGATCCCTCATGAACCGCATCTGTCTGTTAGTTTTGTCATTGGTTAGCGCTGCAATGTTTGCCAACCCCGCCGCTGCGCAAAGAGCCGTGAAGGCGGGCACGCTCGATTGCGATGTCGCGGGCGGCATCGGCTTCATCATCGGCTCGCAAAAGCCTGCGCGCTGCGTCTATGTTTCGAACCGCGGTGCGCATGAGGTTTACGAAGCCTGGGTGAGCAAATTCGGTCTCGATGTCGGCGTGACGCAACGCGGGCGCCTGCTCTGGGCCGTTTACGCGCCGACGAATTATCCGCCCTATGGCCTTGCCGGCAATTATGTCGGCGGCACAGCCGAGGCGACAGTAGGCGCGGGCGTTGGCGCTAACATACTGGTTGGCGGTTCGGAAGATACGATTTCGCTGCAACCCTTGTCGGTTTCCGCGCAGACGGGGCTCAATTTCGCAGCCGGTGTCGGCAGCCTGGAACTGCGTCCGCTTCCGCCCCCGCGTTACAGAAGGCGGTAGCCCTCCCGCTCACTCCCGCCAAAGCGGGAATCCAGATATATATTATCTGAGCGAAAATCTTCATCATCGTTACGCGCGGACTTGACACCATTAAGTCGGATATATCCGACTTATGGCATCGAAAAACACGGAACTTGAACAAAGCCCAAGTTCCTGTGCAATCCATCTTTATTTTTAATGATGGATACGCGGGTCAAGCCCGCGTATGACAACTATGAAAAGCTCTTCACTGTGCGAGGATGACAATTTTAATTTAGCTATCGATGCGGTCCGGTTTATTATTGGGAACACCAATAACTGAAGGCGAAATTCCCTTTGGTATTTTTGGACCGAAAGGTGTTGCCATTAAAAGAAGCATTAACCAGGCTGGAATGAAATTTTCAGATTTTGGTGAAGGTAATGGCGGTTGCACCTGCCGTGGTGGAGTGCTGTGTATCGGCGCAGTAGGGCCTTTCGGTGCGGGGCCCATAACAGGGCCGTCCTGCCGCACGCGAGCCCATGCTGGAACAGCGTTAGGGCTTCCAAAGCATTTTGTTTTAAGTTCGTCTAATTCTCTTTGAAGCTCTAAAATTTCTCCCACTAACTTATTTATGGAATCTTGTTTTGAGGAATCCTTTAGGCCAAGAAGATAGCCTAAGGTATTCATAAGATCATCTAACCGGCCTTGCTTAGAGAAAATTGTATCTGCACATGCTTGTTGTTCAACCGTTGGCTTTGGACTTTGTTGATCCAGGGCAACAGCAAACCCCGCCGCATTCAAATCCGTATTGAATGCCTGCGTTGAAAGAGATGGAGATTGAGCTGTCCCAGCGAGATGTGTCATATTTTTACCTTCGTCAAATGTAGCGTCAATATGAGTAAAAAGCAGTGATTCCAGTCATTTAACAATATAGAATAAAACTTATATTTTACGGCTTATTATATCTTTATTAACTATGGTGTCTATACCATTCCGGCTCTATTTTAATACTTCGTTAATAATCAGCCGGCGCTTTTCGTGAAGCGCTCGAACACCTTGGAAAGATCCACGGATTCCTTGCCTTCCTTGGGCTCGGCGCCGTCCTCCGTTGACGGCTGCGGTTTTGCCGTCGTGACTTCGGCGGGCAGGAGAGTGGAAGTTTCTTCCTCGGCCTGTTTGGTTTTGTTCTTGGGTGCAGCGCGCGCCACTTCGAAATCGAGATCGATCTGCGAGCACAGGCCGAGGATCACCGGGTCCTGCGGTGCGAGACTCTGGATGTTCCAGTGTGTGCGGTCGCGGATCTGCGCGATCGTGTTTTTTGTGGTGCCGACAAGGCGCATGATCTGCGCGTCTTTCAGCTCGGGATGATTGCGCACAATCCACAGGATCGCATTCGGGCGGTCGTGACGGCGCGAGACGGGCGTGTAGCGCGGGCCTTTTTTCTTCTTCTCGGGCGGCGCCACGAATTTGCTTTCGGCAAGCTCCAGCTTGAAATCATGGTCTTTTTCGGCATTGGCGATTTGCTCGCGTGTCAACTGGCCGGAATTGATGGGATCGAGCCCCTTGATGCCCAGCGCCGCTTCGCCGTCGGCAATCGCCTTCACCTCAAGCGGGTGCAGCTTGCAGAAATCGGCGATCTGCTGAAAGGATAGCGACGTATTGTCGACGAGCCACACGGCGGTGGCTTTCGGCATTAACGGGGCCTGACTCATAACCTGCTCCAAACAATAGTGTTTCCCTAGCCTGCCGGGCTAGCCGAGAGGCGTCATCAGTCATGATGACAGGAGATGGAGCCACTATAATGGATGACGCCGCCCGCGCCAAGTATAAATTTAAGTGTTTGGAATTATTCATGAAATTCAACCGTCATCGCCGGACTTGATCCGGCGATCCATCTTTATTTTTATGATGGATACGCGGGTCAAGCCCGCGTATGACGGATAGGAGAAATGCCATGTCCGAGGATGAACCAAAACCGAAGTCTAAACCGCATGAAATCGGCCAGGATCTGACGCTGCTTTCGGTGGCGGAACTGACGGAACGTATTGCGATTCTCAAGGAAGAAATCGCGCGGCTGGAGGCGGCAAGGGCAGCCAAGGGGAATGTTCGCAATGCGGCCGAGGCGCTTTTTCGCTAGCCGTACAAACCGGTAAAATTTTAATTATTGACCGTGGTCTGATATCTTTCTTTGACATCCCTCAATGCCCCGCTAGAATGTTCGGGATTTAATTATGGTATTTCAGATGACGGCAGCGAAGACTATTTCCAGTTCCATGCGTTCCGATACGCTCTCTTTGGCGCGCGAAAAAAGTTTCGATGCAGAGCTTGCCGATGCAAATTCGGTGCAGCAATCGGAAAAGCCAAATTCACCTAAGAAGGTAGATCGAATACATCAGTTTGGGCTAGGTAGAACACCTCAATCAAAATCTTCTCAATCAAAGCAGGGCAATGAAAGTGCAGTGTGGAGCCGGTTCGACAGGTGGTGGAAGGCCGGCATGGGCGTGGCACTCGTTACTATTCAATGGGCGAGAAAATTTATAGGTAGTGTTTACAGCAAGGCTATGGCGCTCATAAATAGTTTTGGCAAATCATCTCCCAAATCAAAAGATCTCGAGAAAAAGCTCGCAGCGGTACGTGACAATCCAACCGAGAGTAATAAACAGGCCGCAGAGCAGGCGATTGAAGATGCGGAAGCGCCGGATGCTCCAGCCGATACTTTCTGGAATCCTGGGAATATAGGCCGTAAAAATCGTTAACATATGTTAACGTGAACGAAGCGTGAGCGCTTTTGCTCAAATTTTTCTAAAATTTTACCAAACCTTAAGGGTTCCAGGTTATTAATAACCTATCGTTCATTGCATTCCTTTGAACGCCTCCCTGTTTCAACTTTTAAGCCGCCTTCGGGCGGCTTTTTTTTTGCGGTTTTGCTGGGGGTGCGGGCGGGATTTATCATGTTTTAGCCTTTTTCTTTCCAAGCGACGCAAGGCGAGCTAAACTTCAGTTAACTAATAGTTAAAGCGCAGCCAAAGAAGAGTTAAAAAAGAGCATTATAAATGACAATAGATCCGCGAGACGACATGCAAGACGACCTGGCCTTCATCGATGCAGAAACCGTAGCTTTCGGCGACAGGCTCGTCGCTTCCAATATGTTCATGGCCCTGTTTCAGGGCGGTATGGGTTTGATCGAGGAATCCGCCAATTATCTGGACGGCCCCGGCCGTATCGAAAGCAAATCTCTCTCCCGCTCCGGCACGCTGGCTTATGCCACCGAAAGCATGCGGCTGACGACAAGGCTGATGCAGCTTGCCTCCTGGCTGCTGCTCTACCGCGCCGTGAACGAAGGCGAGATTTCGAAGGAGCAGGCGAAGATCGACAAGAGCAAATTCAAGCTGGAATCGATGTCTGCCGGCGAAATGACACCCGCCATCGAGGAACTTCCCGCAACCTTGCGCGAGCTGATCGCGCGCAGCCTGCGCCTGCAGGATCGCGTGCTGCATATCGACCGCCTGTTGTATCAGGGCGATATGATCATGGTCGTCGAAAGCCCGGTCAACCCACTGCTGGCGCGGCTAGAGGCGAATTTCTGCGCGCCGAACTGAAGTTCTTAGCTTAATTGTTTTGACCGTTCGGTCGCGGCTTTTACAGCCTCACTGAGCAGGGCTTCCAACCCTTCTTTACCACCAAGGATTTTCATTGCGGCTTCCGTCATGCCGCCCTTCGAGGTCACCTGCATGCGCAAATCCTCGGGCGTGTGTGAAGACTGTTTCAGCAACGCGCCCGCGCCAATAACGGTCTGCCGCGCCAGGCTTTGTGCAAGTTCAGGCGGAATGCCGGCCTTTGCTCCGGCGCGCGCGAGTTCTTCCGTCAGCAGGAATACGTAGGCCGGGCCGCAGCCGACAACGGAGCCGATCACATCCAGCAGGGTTTCGTCCGTAATCCATTCCACCTTGCCGATGGCCTCGAACAGTTTATGCGCCGTTTCGCGCTGCTGCGCCGAAACATGTTTATTGGCGATGCATACGCTCATGGCCTCGTTCACGCTTGCCGCCATATTCGGCATGACACGCACGACAGGTTGATCGGAATGCAAAAGCTGCGTCAGCGTTTCGATACGCTTTCCTGCCGCCACCGAAATCACCAGCGATGTCGGGGGCAGGGCGGGTCCCAAGGTTTTCAGAGCCTCTTCCACATTTTGCGGCTTGACCGCCAGCACGGCGACATCGGCCTTGAACGGCATTGTAGGGTTGATGGCAAGGCGGTGCCCGTGCGGCGTCACCAGATCGAACAGTTCGATGCTTGGTTCTTTTTCGAGCAGGGTGAAACGGGATTGCGCGTCCATCCTCAGCCATGCGGCAAGCATGGAGCGGCCGAGATTGCCGCAGCCGACAAGAAGCAGGTTTTCCGGACTATTGCTCAAGCCTAATGGATACGTTATCGTGCCCGCCTATGCAACTATAGTAATTTTTAATGTGTGTATTTTCAGGAGGTTTAAAATGTCAGGTCCATGCAGTCTATTTTCTCTGGTTGTACATGTGGCGGTGCCGGTTCTCGAAGCCGTCGTCAGACCTATCGAAGCTGTCATCGGCATTGCGAAGGCTTTCGATTGCCATCTGAAAGACAATCAAGAGCAAGAAAAATCTGCGCGTACGGTTGAAAATCCGACGCCCGTTACCGAGCCGGAAACGCCTCGTAAAGCAGAGGTGCCTGTCAGGCCTGCGTTCATCATCCGGGATCCGGAACTGGCGGCAAAGCTGGATACGTCGCATGACGGTTTTGTGACCACCCAGGAAGTTGTCGACGGAGCATTGCGCGCTCGCGTCGTCGGTATAACGGACCGAAAGGTCGACAAGGATGATTACGCGAAGCTTGTTGCGCAATATGGATTGAACGAAGACCTGTTCGATGAAATTGCAGGTACCGATGGCGAAATCTCGCGCGACGATCTAAATACCTATATTGATGCGCATGGCGAACCCATTAGCCCCGAATCGAACACCAAAGGCATTCCGTTAAATCCGGTGGTTGCCTAAGCTTCTCCCGCCGTTTCCAGGATTACGGCATCGAGCGCTTCCTGCGCGGTTTTCCCTGCCCAGACGACGAACTGGAAAGCGGGAAAGTAGCGCTCGGATGTATCGACGGCGGTTTTCACCAGCGTTTCCACCTGCATGGGGTTCATCTCTGCATCCTTGCCGAGCAGAAGCGTCTGGCGGAACATCAGGATGCCTTCCTTCGCCCAGATATCGAAATGGCCGAGCCAGAGCTGCTCGTTGATGCGGCTCATCAGTTCGAGGATTTCGCCGCGGCGGCGATCAACTACCTTGAAGTCGAAGGCGCAGGCGAGATGCAGCCCGCCCATCTCCTCGAGCCAGGTAAAGGAGACATGGTAATCGGCATAAGCGCCGGGCATCGAGATTGTGATCTCGTCGTCGCCCGAGCGGTCGAAGATCCAGTCATTGCGTTCGGCGAATTGTTCGATTGTGTCGACAGGGTTACCGGCTGAAGAGGAAATTTCAAGATCGATGAATGACATGGCGATTTCCTTGACTGGTTCTTAGGTTGTTTTTTGGGCTGGTTTCTAGACTGGCTTGAAAATGAAGGCGCAATGAAAGGCGCTAAAGCCTTTTGAGGCAGGAGGTGAGGCGAAAACTGATCGTTTTTCTTCGTCACTCTTGATGTCCCGGCCCAGAATTGAATCGAGCCTTCACACCAATGGTATCGCGCAAAAGGTAAAGAGGATATCAAATTTTGCGGAGGGGGCTGGGGCAACCAAATTCAGTTGCACTTCACATAAACGCCGCTACCGCGCCCGATCTCCACGTCGTAAGGCTTCGTCGCATAATAATTATATTGGGCGTCCTGTTTCGTCAGTTCGTAAACAGGTTTTGATAAGCCTTCATTGAGCCTTCCTGTGTAATATTTGCAGAAAGCCGATTCGGTGACGCCTTTTGAGATATTCTCGCGGGAAATTCTTTTTATCTCCCGCTTCAGCGAAGCTACATAATCCGTGATCTCCACTTCTTCGATAGGAATCTCCAGGACGGTTGCGCATTCTGGCAGGCCAGATCCTTTTTTGCTGCGCCTGATTTCTTGATCCGCATATCCGAGTTGCGCGGAAGCAAAAGGCAATTTGAGAAGTTCTCTCAAGACAACGAATTCATTTCTGTTGATACTTTTCAGTCCTTGCCGACCGCCGCTTGCGGGCCGGAAAACTTCCAAAAGCGCAAGAATTTTGGTCTCGAATTCGTCATCCTGAATAAGCAAGGGTTTTCCGCTTTCCGTACCGTCGGGATTTTGCGAACTCGTCGACGAGCGTTTTGGCAAAGACTTCAAAACTTCGCTTGCAGTAAGCCCTGTAGTCCAGCCCTTGTATGAAAAGCGGTGTAATAGGCATCAATGTCTCCGATAAATTCAAACTCAGTTTGTTTTCAATAAAATAAAACTATTCCAGGCAATTCTGTTTGCTGGTCAGATCTGTTTCCGGGTCTTTGCTTCCAGCGCATCCAGACGGGTTTCCAGCTCTGCAATTTTATCGAGCGATTTGGCGGCCATTTCTTTCGCCACGTCGAACTCCTCGCGGCGCACGAGGTTCATATCGGTCAAAATACGCTCGGCCTGCAGTTTGAAGAATGTCTCCATTTCCTGCCATATGCCCTGCGTGAAACCTGCGGCGCTGTTGAAGGCTTCCGCCATCTGGTCGAAAAACGGGTTCTTGGTCTGGGTCATAACCCGTATGTAAGCAGGCAGGCTTTGGCTTGCAAGCCCGGTTATGCGGTGGCATGCCATGTCCATGTTCTTTGCCTTGCCGTTTCCCGCCATCGATCCGGTATTTATCGAATGGGGACCGCTGACCATTCGCTGGTATGCGCTGGCCTATATCGCAGGCGTGCTTTTCGGCTGGTGGCTGGCGCTCAGCATGGTCAGGCATGCCGAACTGTTCAGGCCGCTGAAGCCGCCGACCACGCGCGAACTCGACGATTTTCTCGTCTGGGCCATGCTCGGCATCGTTGCGGGCGGGCGGATCGGTTTCGTGTTGTTCTACAACCTGTCTTATTATGTGCGCGAGCCGTTGCAGATTTTTCAGGTCTGGCACGGCGGCATGTCGTTTCACGGCGGCATGGCCGGTCTTGCGCTTGCGACCTGGCTGTTCGCGCGCAAACGCGGCATCGTATTCCTGACGCTGATGGACATTATCGCCGCCGTGGCGCCGGTGGGGCTTTTCTTCGGCCGCATCGCCAATTTCGTGAATGGGGAACTCTATGGCCGCGCCAGCAATATATCGTGGGCGGTGATGTTTCCGCGCGGCGGAAATGTGCCGCGCCATCCGAGCCAGCTTTACGAAGCGGGGCTGGAAGGAATTTTGCTGTTCATGTTGCTGATGCTGGCTGTGTGGAAATTCCGCGCCTTGAAAAAGCCGGGGCTGACGACGGGCTTGTTCCTGACAGGTTACGGCATCGCCCGTTTTACGGTCGAATTTTTCCGTGAGCCCGATGCGCAGCTTGGCTTCCTGTTTGCGCATGCGACCATGGGTCAATTTTTATCGCTGCCGATGATCGCCGCGGGTGCCGCACTTGTCGTCTATGCCTGGCGCGAGGCGCGCATATGAGCCTGCTTGCGCACGCGGTAATTAGGCAAACGCCGCTTTCCGAGCTTCTGCAGACAGAGATTGCGCGGAACGGTCCCATGAATGTCGTGCGTTATATGGATCTTTGCCTGTCGCATCCGCAATACGGCTATTACATGACGCGCGATCCGCTCGGCACGCGCGGCGATTTCACCACCGCGCCGGAAATCTCGCAAATGTTCGGCGAAGTGATCGGCGCCTATGTCGCGCAGCAATGGCATACAATGGGCGCGCCAAGGGATTTTCATCTTGTCGAATGCGGGCCCGGCCGCGGCACGCTAATGAAGGATATGTTGCGGGTGATGCAGCGCGTGCCTAATTTCAGGGCGCAGGTCCATCTTGTCGAGACGTCGCCGGTATTGCGGGAGATTCAGAAGGCCGCGCTGCAAAATGCAGAAATCGCCTGGCATGAAACGCTTGATACTGTGCCGCAAGGCGCATTCGCTCTTATTGCCAACGAGTTTCTCGATGCGTTGCCCATCGAGCAATTTATATTCGTGCAGGGACAATGGCACGAGCGGTGCATTGGCCTTCAAAACGGCGCGCTGGTTTTTGTGCTTGGTGACGTTGTGCCTTTGAATATTCAGGCAAAAGAGGGCGACGTGTTCGAACGCTCGCCTGCAAGAGAATATGTCATGCGGCAGCTTTGCGCGCGCCTGAAACGGGATAGAGGCTTTGCCTTGCTTATCGACTACGGCGCGGTGCGGGCAGGCATCGGTGACACATTGCAAGCGGTGCGCTCGCACAAATATGTAGATGTGTTTGAGGCGCCCGGCGAATGCGATCTCACCTCACATGTCGATTTCGCCGCGCTGGAACAGATTACGTTGGCACAGGGATGTAATTGTATGATCGCAACGCAGGGCGAATTCCTGATGTCGCTCGGCATTGAGGCGCGCGCCGCAATCCTGCAACAGAAAAATCCCGGTGCGAATATAAATGCGGCGCTGCAAAGACTGATCGGCGCAGAGCAAATGGGAAAATTATTCAAGGTGATGGTCGTTTCATCATGAAAAACCGGGTGATCGAAACCGCGCGCCTGCGGCTGCTGGAAGCGGACAGGCAAATGGTCGAACTGGAGCTGAACGACAGGCCGGGTCTGTTTGCCCTGCTTAATGTTCCGGCGCCGGAAAGCTGGCCGCCGCCGCTGAACGACGACGACAGCTATCGTTATTTCCTGCGCACGCTGGACAGCGGTTCCTGTGCTGATGGCTGGGGCTTATGGTATGTTTTTGAAAAAACCGGTGGCCTTGTCGGTCTTTGCGGCTTCAAGGGCAGGCCAGATGCGGCGGGCATGACCGAAATCGGTTATTCGATTGTTCCCAATTCCCAGCGGCAAGGCTTTGCCACTGAGGCAGCGGCGGGGCTGATCGAATGGGCAGAGGCAAACGGTGCCAGGATCGTCGCGGCGGAAACTTTCCCCGATCTGATCGCTTCCATCGGCGTGATGGAAAAAAATGGACTGCGTTTTTTAGGGGAGGGTTCGGAAGAAGGTGTAATACGTTATCAGCGTGAGCTGTCATGACGGCGTTCCTGCAGGCATCCAATCTCGCGCAGCTTCCCGGCATCGAACATGCTTTTTTCACGCGCCGCGGCGGTGTTTCGAAAGATGTCTATGACAGCCTCAATTGCGGGCTTGGCTCGAAGGACGAGCGCGCGCGCGTGCTGCAAAATCGCGCCTATGTTGCGGGCGTGATGAATGTGCCTGCAAGCCGTCTCGTTACCCTATATCAGGCGCACACCATCGAATGTCTTGTCGTCGACAAACCCTTCTCTGAGCCGCCATCACATGCCGATGCGCTGGTGACACGCACGCCGCATCTCTGTCTCGGCATTTCCACGGCCGACTGTACGCCGATTTTTCTGGCAGATCCGCAAGCGCGCGTGATCGGCGCCGTGCATGCCGGCTGGCGCGGCGCGATTGCCGGCATCCTTCCTGCGACGATCGAGAAAATGTGCGGGCAGGGTGCGAAGGCGGAAAATATCGTGGCCGCCATCGGCCCCGTCATTCGCCAAGCCAGTTACGAGGTGGGGCAGGATGTGATCTTAGCCTGCACTACGCGCGATAAAACTTATGAGCGTTTTTTCAAGCCTGCTCAAAAATCCGGTCATGCCATGTTCGATCTTCCCGGCCTGGTTGCAGCCGAGCTGCAAAAGGCGGGCGTGACGAATATCGAAGACCTGAAGCGCGATACCTATACGGAAGAAGACCTCTTTTTCAGCTATCGCCGCATGACGCACAGGAGCGAGCCCGATTATGGCCGCCATCTGCATGCGATTGTGCTTGAAGATTGAAGAGCGGCAGGCTAGCAAAAAAGCATGTTAATGCGAGGGTTTGGACAATGAAACTCGTGGCCGGAAATTCCAACCGACCCCTGGCGGAGGATATCGCCGCCTATCTGAACCTGCCGCTTGCCAAGGCGACCGTGCGGCGTTTTGCAGACATGGAAGCATTCGTCGAGATCCTAGAAAATGTGCGCGGCGAAGACGTGTTCGTCGTGCAGTCCACCAGTTTTCCGGCAAACGACCATGTGATGGAATTGCTGATCATCATCGATGCGCTGCGCCGGGCTTCCGCGCGCCGCATCACGGCGGTGATCCCCTATTACGGTTATGCGCGGCAGGACAGAAAGCCCGGCCCGCGTACGCCGATTTCCGCAAAACTCGTTGCGAACCTGATCACGCGTGCGGGTGCCGACCGTGTTTTGACGGTCGATCTGCATGCTGGGCAGATCCAGGGCTTTTTCGATATTCCGCTCGACCATTTGTTCGCGGGGCCTGTGCTGGTGCGCGATATCAAGGAGCGCAAGAATTGCGAAAACATCACCGTGGTTTCGCCGGATGTCGGCGGCGTGGTGCGTGCCCGCTCGCTCGCCAAACGTATCGGCGTGCCGCTGGCGATTATCGATAAACGCCGCGAGCGCGCGGGCGAATCCGAAGTCATGAACATCATCGGCGAAGTGGAAGGGCGCGAGTGCGTGCTGGTCGACGATATCGTCGATTCAGGCGGCACGCTGTGTAATGCCGCCGAGGCGCTGCTGAAAGCGGGTGCAGCGAGCGTCTGCGCCTATCTGACGCATGGCGTTTTGTCGGGCGGGGCGGTGGCGCGCATCACATCATCGAGGCTGCAGGAGCTTGTCATCACCGACAGCATCATGCCTTCCGAGGCGATCAGGGTGGCGCGCAATATCCGCGTGCTGACGGTGGCGCCGTTGATTGCGGAAGCTATCGCGCGGATATCCAAGGAAGAATCCGTCTCCAGCCTGTTCGATTGAAGATTGCGGCTTAACATATCTTATTGTATCTTTATAAGACTGCCTGTTATTTAAAATTTGAAAGATTTTGTCATGGCTTACATTGAAAAATCGGGCCTGGTTTCTTCCCCGGTAAATATCGGTCGCGGCGAAAATTTCGCCGCTGGACTGGTGCCGCAAAAATCGAAGCCGATAGTATTTAAAGTCGATCCCAATCAAATTATCCAGGATGCCGCCGCTTCGCAGGTGCTGAAGCAATGGGAGAAGGAAATAAGAGAAAAGGCTCAAGAGGAGCTCAAGAAACAATACGGCGGCGGAATGAACATTCAGGGAAGAAATGCCACTGAAGAAGAAAAAAACAAACTTAAAAACAGACCTGTGTTTTCAAATGGTAAGATCGATTTTAATTATGCGCTGACGGCAACGACAGCCAATGATCCTAACGGCAACAGGAAATTCCATCTTTTGGTGACCGTTGTTCCTGCGCTGAAGGCTCAAAGCGGCGATAAAATTGAACTTGAAAGTTTGGAAAAAGAAAAAGAGTTTTTGATTACAACCGATGTGATCGGTGGCATAGTAAACATTATTCCTTTTAACCCGGCTTCGGTTGATACGGCATCAAACCCTAGTCAGGATGCTTCTGATCCTGCCTCTCAAAGTTTGAGCCCCCGGATAGAAAAGACCGGCAAAACAACTTCGTATACCCCAAGTTGGGTTCTATTGAGCGCGTGCCCTCCAAGTGCCATTAAACCCTAGACTTTAGCCTCATTTTCCGCTAAATCACCCCTATCGCTTCACCCTTGGAGGAAGCGGGGAAGGCCGCTTTTGCGGCCTTAGCTTTTAAACCGGAAGGAAACCAAAATGAGTGCGCAGAAGCAATTGAAAGCGACGGCGCGTCCGCGGTCGGGCAAGGGGGCCGCGCGGGCTGATCGTCGGCAGGGCCGAGTGCCCGGTGTGATTTATGGCGGCAACGAGCCGCCGCTCCCCATTACCCTCGATTATACGGATGTCGAGAAGACCATTTTCGCAGGCCATTTTCTGTCGACGGTGTTCAACATCGATGTCGACGGCAAGAGCGTGCGCGTGATCCCGCGCGACTACCAGCTCGACAAGGTGCGCGATTTCCCGGTGCATGTCGATTTTCTGCGCATTGTCGCGGGCTCGAAAATCCGCGTCGGCGTGCCGGTGCATTTCAAGAACAATCTTGAAAGCCCCGGCCTCAAGGCAGGTGGTGTGCTGAACATCGTCGCACATACGATCGAACTCCTGTGTCCGCCGGACGATATTCCGCAGGAAGTCATGGTCGACCTGACCGGTCTCGAAATCGGCGACAGCGTGCACATCAAGGATATAAAATTGCCGGAAAGTGTCACCCTGCGTGACCGTTCCAACTTCACCGTTGCGACTATCGCAGCACCCATCAAGGAAGAAGTCATTCCGACAGCGGCACCAGCCACTGCCGCCGTGCCTTCGGCCGAAGGTGGCGAACCTGCTGCCGGTGCGACGGCAGCCGCACCAGGTGCTGCGGCTGCCCCTGCCTCGGATGCCGCCAAAGGCGGCGACAAGGGCGGGGCCAAGGGCGACAAGAAGTAACGAAACATGACATGGCTCGTTGCGGGGCTGGGCAATCCCGGCTCCCGCTATGCCAATCACCGCCACAATATCGGCTTCATGCTGCTCGACGGGCTGGCAGCCGCCTATGGCCGCCCGCCCTGGCGCGCGCGTTTTATCGCCGAAACCATGGATGCAGAGATTTCCGGCGAGCGGGTGCTGCTGATGAAACCCATGACCTATATGAACGACAGCGGCCAGGCCATTGGCGAAGCCATGCGCTATTTGAAAATACCTTTGGAGCATCTCATCGTGCTGCATGATGAGATGGATTTGGCGGCAGGCAAACTACGCATCAAGGCCGGCGGCGGCGATGCGGGGCACAACGGCCTTAAATCCATCACCGCGCATTGCGGCGTCGATTATAAGCGTGTGCGTATCGGCATCGGCCATCCGGGCGACAAGGGCGCGGTGCACGGCCATGTCCTGCAGGATTTTGCGAAGGAAGACGAAGCGTGGCTGAATGCGCTGGACGAGGCTTTGGTGAAAAACTTTGCCCTGTTGTTTGCGAACGAAGATGCATCGCTGATGAATAAAATTCAGCTTGCCGTACAGGACAAAGTGCCGAGAGAGAATATCGAATAAACACCGTCATGCCCGCACTTGGTGCGGGCATCCACGAGTTCTGAATTTAAGTCGTAGATGGCCGGACCAAGTCCGGCCATGACGAGATGGTAGGAGATCTAAATGGGTTTCAAATGCGGGATCGTCGGCCTGCCGAATGTCGGCAAATCGACCCTGTTCAATGCGTTGACGCAGACTGCGGCGGCGCAGGCGGCAAATTATCCCTTCTGCACCATCGAGCCGAATGTCGGCGATGTCGCAGTGCTCGACGAGCGTCTGGACAAGCTCGCGCAGATCGCGGGTTCCGCGCAGATCATCCCCACGCGCCTGACCTTTGTCGATATTGCGGGCCTTGTGAAAGGGGCTGCGAAAGGCGAGGGGCTTGGCAACCAGTTTCTCGCCAATATCCGCGAAGTGGATGCGATCGCGCATGTGGTGCGCTGTTTCGAGGATAATGATATCACGCATGTGGAAGGCAAGATCGATCCGCTTTCCGATATCGATACCATCAACACCGAGCTGATGCTGGCCGATCTCGACAGTTTAGAGAAGCGTCTTCCCGCGCTCGAGAAAAAAACCAAGGGCGGGCAGGACAAGGAAGCGAAAGAACTGCTCGATGTCATGAACGCAGCGCTCATTGTGCTGCGCGACGGCAAACCCGCGCGGCTGGCCAAACGTACGGTTGAACAGGAGAAGCAATTCCGCGAACTGGGCCTGATGACGGCCAAGCCCGTTCTCTATGTCTGCAATGTCGAAGAAGGCAGCGCCGATGCGGGCAATGCGTTTTCCGAAAAAATCTTCGGCTTCGCAAAATCCGAAGGCGCGCAGGCAGTGGTGGTGTCCGCCAAGATCGAATCCGAGATCGCCGTGCTGCCGCCCGGGGAGCAGAAATCCTATCTCGATGCCGTCGGCCTGAAAGAAGCAGGGCTAAACCGCGTCATCCGCGCGGGCTATGCGCTATTGGGCCTGATTACCTATTTCACGGCGGGGCCGAAAGAAGCACGCGCCTGGACCGTCACGAAAGGCACGCGCGCGCCGGCCGCGGCAGGCGTTATCCATACCGATTTCGAAAAGGGATTCATTCGCGCCGAAACTATTGCCTATCAGGATTATGTTGCGCTGAACGGCGAGGTCGGCGCGCGCGATGCGGGCAAACTGCGGCTGGAGGGTAAGGATTACATCGTCGCCGACGGCGACGTGATGCATTTTCGCTTTGCTACATAGAACGTCATCCTCGCGCTTGACGCGAGGATCTCACCAGATGCTCGGAACAAGTCCGAGCATGACGAATAAAAGGCGACGTGATGCATTTCCGCTTTGCGAATTAGTTTTGGTTGAAAATCAGAGTCTTTCGATCATTACCCCAAGCAATCGCGGGAGCAAGGTCCTCATCGAGGGTATTATATTTATTGAATAGCTCATCAGGATTCATTGCTTCCAGATTCTTTTGTGCGATTTCTCGCAACCCGCCCCATTTGTCGACCAAATAATATTGAGTCACGATATCTTTCACATGGTAATCAGCGTCATTTAATTGTGATGCCGTTCGATTGCTATAATGGAAAGCCGTTTTCAGGATAGTGAGATCGTGATATTCATGAAAAACATAATGCGGATAGAATTCAAGGTTTCCTTGCTCATGTTCAGCCAAGTATTTGTTCATGGCTCTGGTTATAGCCGGCCTATTTAATATGCTGATGAATTCCTGTTCAGAACGTTTGTGCGCGTTAATTCCAATCATGTTTATCTCCATATGTTTTAGTCAATACCTTAAAGGGCGAACTTAAGTTCTAAAGATCATATTTCCAAAAATAATATATTAGATGAAATTCTATCTATCTGTCTATAAGTAAAACATGCCGGCGATTTCTAAAAGCAAAATACATGAAATAACAAGGCGCAATATTTCGCCTTTTGCCTCAAACCCGGCGCAAAGCCGCGGGCGGCTGATTGCGGAAACTGCCAGCCGCACGCGCGACGATTTCCAGCGCGACCGCGACCGTATTATTCATTCCCGCGCCTTTCGCCGCCTGAAAGACAAAACGCAGGTTTTCATTTACGATGAGGGCGATCATTTCCGCACGCGTCTGACGCACACAATAGAAGTGGCGCAGATCGCGCGTTCCATTTCGCGCGCCTTGGGATTGAACGAGGATCTCGCCGAGGCGCTGGCGCTCTCGCACGATCTCGGCCATCCGCCTTTCGGCCATGCGGGCGAGCGCGCGCTGAACGATTGCATGCGCGATTTCGGCGGCTTCGATCACAACGCGCAATCGCTGCGCATGGTAACGAAGCTCGAACATTCCTATGCTGCTTTCGACGGGCTGAATCTGACCTGGGAAACGCTGGAAGGTCTTGTCAAACACAACGGCCCCTTGGGCGAAGATGCGCCGCAGGCAATCAGCACCTATTCGCAAAAGCACGATCTGTGGCTGTGGTCTTATGCCTCGGCGGAAGCACAGGCGGCTGCGATTGCCGACGACATCGCCTATGATGCGCATGATATCGACGACGGTTTGCGCGCCGGCCTGTTTTCGATCGAGGATTTGCGCAATGTAAAACTTGCAAACGAAATCCTGCAGGAAGTCGATCGTCTTCATCCCCATCTCGAAACTTCGCGGCGGCATCACGAGATTGCGCGGCGGTTCATCACCAGGCTGATCGAGGATGTAATTTTCGAAAGTACCGCGCGCCTGCAAAAACTTGCAGGCGAGGGGGCCGATGCCGTCCGCCACGCCAAGATGCAGGTCGTCTCTTTCTCGAGAGCGATGGCGAATAATGAGCAGGCGCTCAAACTGTTTTTGCAGCAAAACATGTATCGCCATGAACGCGTGATGACAGTAATGAAGCGGGCGCAGGATGTGGTTTGCAGGCTATTCGATATATATATCAACGACTTAACAAAAATGCCGTCCGAATGGCTGCGCAATCTCGACCTGAACGACAAGCCGCGTGCCGCCCGGCGCGTCTGCGATTTTATCGCCGGGATGACCGACCGTTTCGCGTTGCATGAATTGAAGCGGCTGACTAATGCTGAAACGGATTTGCGGATATAGATTTGAACATGGATATTTTTTCGGAATTCGCGCAACGCATCGGCGTTCTGCTGAATGCGTCGTCGCCGATCACGGTGGAAGCGCCGCGCGATCCCGCGCATGGCGATCTTGCCACCAATGCCGCGCTGGTTGCCGCTAAAACTCTAGGCAAACCGCCGCGCGAAATCGCCGAACATATCGCAACACATTTGCGACAAGACCCCGATGTCGTGAAAGCGGATGTCGCAGGCCCGGGTTTCGTCAACTGGTCGCTTTCACCTGTTTTCTGGCAGAAAACGCTGCGCAAGATCGTGGAGGCGGGCGAAACTTATGGCCCTATTCCGTCACGAGGCGTATCGCCCGAAAACACGATTAACATTGAATACGTTTCCACGAATCCGACAGGTCCGCTGCATGTTGCGCATGGTCGCGGCGCGGTCGTGGGCGATGCGCTCGCGAGCTTGCTTCAGGCGGCAGGCCATAACGTTGTTCGCGAATATTACATCAATGACGCAGGCGGGCAGGTCGACGTTCTCGCACAATCGGCATTGTTGCGCTATCGCGAGGCGCTTGGCGAGAAAATCGAAATTCCATCCGGCCTCTATCCCGGCGATTATCTGAAACCGGCCGGCGAGGCGCTGGCAAAACAGCACGGCCGTGGCCTGCTTGATAAGCCTGAAGCCGAACGTCTTCCGCTTGTGCGCAGTTTTGTAATCACGGCGATGATGGACATGATCCGCGAGGATCTGGCCGCCATCGGCATCAAGCACGATATTTTCTTCTCCGAACGCAAGCTTGTGGAAGAAGGCAAGGTTGCGGCTGTCATCGAGACTTTACGCAGGATGGGCGAGATCTATGAAGGCGTGCTGCCGCGCCCCAAGGGTGGCGCCGACGACGACTGGGAAGAGCGTACGCAAACCTTGTTCCGCGCAACCGATTTTGGCGATGATGTCGACCGCCCGTTGATGAAGTCGGACGGCTCATACACCTATTTTGCATCCGATATCGCCTATCATCTCGAAAAATATTCGCGCGGCGCGAACACGCTCATCAACGTGTGGGGCGCCGATCACGGCGGTTATGTCAAGCGTATGACGGCTGCGGTGAAAGCAATCACGGAAGGCAAGGCCACGCTCGATGTGCGTATCGTGCAGCTCGTGCGTCTTCTTCGCAACGGCGAGCTTGTGAAAATGAGCAAACGGTCCGGCGATTTTGTCACCCTGCGCGAAGTGATCGACGAAGTCGGGTGCGATGCGATTCGCTTTATGATGCTGATGCGCTCAAGCGATGCGACGCTCGATTTCGATCTCGCAAAAGTTGTGGAACAATCGAAGGACAACCCTGTCTTTTATGTTCAATATGCGCATGCGCGGATTCATTCGGTTTACAGGCAGGCAAAACAGGCTTTTCCCCATTTAAATCCGCAGATTTTGGAGCCAAAAACGAGCCTCGATTGCTTGGGCGATATCGCAGAAATCGATATTATCAAGTTATTGGCAGCTTATCCGCGCCAACTGGCAAGTGCAGCGGCGGCAAAAGAGCCGCATAGGATCGCTTTTTATCTTTTTGAGCTTGCGAGTGCTTTTCATAGTCTTTGGAATAAAGGTAAAGACGTGCCACAATTACGCTTTATTCATCAAGATAATGTGACGTCGACAAATGCGCATTTGGCCTTGCTTAGAGCCGTGGAAATCGTGATAGCTTCGGGATTACAGATTTTAGGGGTCTCGGCCCCGCAGGAAATGCGCTAAACACGCTCAAATGTTGCATAAGGGGTATCTATGAGTGAGCCGCCAGTCCGCCGCACGAATTGGGCCGCAAGTCAGGGCAGTGACAGCAACGATCCTTTGGCGGAGCTGGAGAGGATCGTCAGCCGCAGCGGCAATCCGATTGCGCCGGAGCCGGCGCCTGTAACTATTGCTGCTGCGCCTGCGCCCGTGACAATTCCGACGCCTGCGCCGGTAAGGAAAGACGACTTCCTCGGTTTCAGCGAAGACGAATTCATGGCGGCCTTCCGCTCGCTGGAAGGACGTGCGCCCGTCTCGCCGCCGCTGCGCGAGAGCACGATTTTCAAAAAGGAACCTGTTTTTTCGGAACAGCGTCCGGCAGATTTTTCGAAATCCTTTGCGCAGACTTTTGAAGAAGAAGGAAATACCGGCCAGCCCAATCCGGCCAGGCAGGAATTCGAAAAGCGCGCCGATGCTTTCGATTTCGATACAAGCGCCATAGAAGAAACGCAGGACGATTTCGACGTACAGGATATCGGCGATAGCTTCGACACGATCGAGCCGGCTTATCGTTATGGCGAAAGCAAATCGCGCAGCGGCCTGGTCACGGTCGTTTCCGTCACCGGCCTTGTTTTCGTCGGCGTCATCGGCGCCCTGATCTATAACTGGGTGGGCTCGCCGAGTACGGGAGAGCCGATCGTCATCAAGGCCGATAGTTCGCCTGTCAAGAAAATGGCGGAAGCCGAAACCGAACAGCCTGCTTCTTCCAGCAAACTGATTTACGACCGTCTCGGCAATTCGGAAGACAACGAGAGCGAGAAACTCGTTTCGCGCGAAGAGCAGCCCGTCGAAAATCTGAATGCGGGCAATGTGCCGCAACAGAACGGCACTTCGCCGCGCATCATTCTCCCCAATCCTTCCGCTGCGCAGAATTCGGGACCGCTGAACGCGCCGCGTCAGGTTGCGACAACCACGATCCGCGTGCGGCCGGACGGAACGATGGAAAGCATTCCTTCCAACACTGCGGCGGTTACGGCATCGGTGCCGAAACCTGTTTCGCCTGCTCCGGCTGTGGCTGCGGCGCAACCTGTGGTCCCGAACATTACGGTTTCGCCCAAAGTTGAAACGAAACCGGCAAAGGCCGAAGAGGAGCCCGAAGCTTCCGAAGCGCAGGCGCAGCCTGAATCCGTAGCACCCGCAGCCGAAGAAGTGGCAAGCGTTCCGCAAATGCCAACGCCTGCCAGGACGGCCGTCAAAACGCCGCCGCAACCGAAACAGCAGCCGCAGCGCGTGGCCAGCGCTCCTGCGACCGCAGCCGCCCAGCCTGCCGAAGCGCCTTCAGGCGGCAGCGGCTTTGTCGTCCAGCTCTCGTCGCAGAAGAACGAAGCCGCAGCACGCGCGACCTTCTCGAGTTTGCAGGCGCGTTTCCCGCAAGTGCTTTCCGGGCATCAGGCTTCGATCAAGGCGGTGACGCTCGGCGACCGCGGCACTTATTATCGCGTGCGTGTCGGCCCGGTCACGAGCCGCGAGGATGCGGGCGCGCTCTGCTCGCGCCTCAAGGCGGCGGGCGGCGATTGTGTTGTGACGCCCAACTGAACGGGTGGACTGCGAAGGAACATGAAGCGCGCTTTTATGATAGGTGTCGGCGCCCAGGTGCTGACGGAGAATGAAAGGGCGTTCATCCGCTCCATGAGGCCAGCAGGCCTTATTCTGTTTGCACGCAATATTTCCAGCCATCATCAGGTTTGCGCGCTGATACGCGATTTTCGCGACATGCTTGGCGATCCCGGCGCATCCGTGCTGGTCGATCAGGAAGGAGGGCGCGTGCAGCGCTTGCGTCCGCCGCTTGCGCCGAACTATCCCTCCGCGCAGGCGATCGGCGATGTTTATCTGAAGGATACAAAAAAAGGGCAGCGCGCCGGCTGGCTCGCAGGCCGTTTGATCGGCGACGATTTGTACCCGCTCGGCATCGATGTCGATTTCGATCCCGTCACCGATCTGCGCGTTTCCGGTGCGCATGATGTCATCGGCTCGCGCGCCTATGGGGAGACGGTCGACACGGTCGTGGCACTCGCCAAGGCAAAAATGGAAGGGCTGTTTGCAGCCGGCGTGCTGCCAGTGATCAAGCATATTCCGGGCCATGGCCGCGCCAAGGCCGATAGCCACCACGAGCTGCCGCAGGTCGATACCAAACACGCCGAATTGTCTGCAACCGATTTCGCGCCCTTCAAGGCGCTAAATGATGCACCCTTCGCCATGAGCGCGCATGTCGTCTATACCGATATCGATCCGGCAGCGCCCGCAACGACGTCGAAAAAAGTCGTGCAGGAGATCATCCGCGGCGAGATCGGTTTCGACGGGCTCCTGTTTACCGACGATCTCGGCATGAAGGCGCTCTCGGGCAGTTTCGCGGTCCGCACCATGCGCGCGTTAGAAGCGGGTTGCGATATCGCGCTGCATTGCTCCGGCGATCTCGACGAGATGCGCGATGTGGCGCGCGCCGCGCCCGAACTTGCGGGCAAAAGCCTCGCGCGCTACGAGCGGGCGCTGGCCATGCGCCGCAAGCCCGAACCGTTCAACCGCCGCGAAGCGGAATCGGAATTGAAAGATCTTCTGGCCGAGGCGGGTGCCGCTTCGAGCTTCGAGCTGGTGGCATGATGAGCATCGACGATATTCCATCCGATCTGATGGACGAGCACGGCGGCGCCCCGGAGCTGCAGCTTGTCGTCGATGTCGACGGTTTCGAAGGTCCGCTCGATCTTTTGCTGACGCTGGCGCGGCAACAGAAAGTCGACCTGTCGAAGATTTCCGTGCTGGCGCTGGCCGAGCAATATCTCTCTTTCATCGAGGAAGCGCGAAAGCTGCGGCTCGAGATCGCGGCCGACTATTTGCTGATGGCGGCATGGCTCGCCTATCTCAAGAGCAGGCTTCTCCTGCCCGAGCCGCCGCGCGACGATATCCCGAGCGGCCTAGATCTCGCGGAAGCTCTCACGGAGCGCCTCAAGCGCCTCGCTTTGATGCAGAAAGCGGGAGAAAGTTTCACTCAAGGCCCGCGTCTGGGGCAGGATGTGTTTCCACGCGGCTTTTCCGATGCGCCACCGGCCGATTGCAAAGTGGTCTGGCTTGCCGATTATACCCAGCTTTTGCAGGCCTATGCCGGGCAGCGCTCGCGGCAGGAACTGGCGCGGGTCACTCTCAAAACCCGTCCCGTCTGGTCGCTGGTCGAGGCGCGCGAGGCGCTGGAGCGGTTGACCGGTTTAAATCTGGACTGGTTCCGTTTCGATCTTGCGCTTTTGGCCGAACTCAACGATCCTGAAAGGCGTGTCAGCGCGCTTGCCTCCGGCTTTACCGCGACCTTGGAACTTGCCCGCGAGGGCGTTCTGGAAATGCGGCAGGAGCAGGCATTCGCACCGATCTATTTGCGGCGCGGCCAGGCAAGAGCGGAGTGAAATTGGAGACTTTAATACACATGGCGGAGAGCAACCAGATCAGGAAACCGGCACGCGACCTGTTCGAACCCGTGCTGGACGAGCAGGTGGAAGCCCAGGCTTTGCGCATTGCCGAAGCCTTGCTGTTTGCAAGCTCCGAGCCGCTCGCCGAGGAAGCGATTGCCGCAAAGCTCGGCAAGGATGTGAATGCGCGTGCCATTCTCGAAACGCTGGCGGAAGATTATGCGCAGCGCGGCGTGACCTTAAAGCGCGTCGCCGGCAAATGGATGTTCCGCACCGCCGAGGATCTCGGCGATTATCTGCGCGACGAAAAAACGGAGCGCCGCAATCTCACGCGCGCGCAACTCGAAACGCTTGCCATCGTCGTCTATCACCAGCCGGTGACGCGCGCCGAGATCGAGGAGATCCGCGGCGTCACCACCTCGAAAGGCACGCTGGATATCCTGCTGGCGACGGGTTGGATCCGCATGCGCGGCCGCCGCAAGGCGCCGGGCCGCCCCGTCACCTACGGCACGACGGAAGATTTCCTGCAGCATTTCGGGCTCGACAGCATCAAGGATCTGCCGGGGCTGGACGAGCTGCGCGGCGCGGGCCTGCTCGATACGCGCCTGCCCACGGGCTTCTCCATTCCTTCGCCCAATGACGAAGACACGCTACAGGAAGACGAGGATCCGCTCGAGGATCTGAGCGAGCCGCTGCAGGCCGAGGATATCGAGCATAACGAAGGCGCCAACGAAAACAAACCTGCGTTCGAGGAAAAGGAAGACTGAACCATGCAGCCGAGCCTGTTACATATTCTTGTCGTCGTTTTGCTGCTGGTGCTGCTGTTCGGTCGCGGCAAGATTTCAGATCTGATGGGCGATGTCGCAGCCGGCATCAAGAATTTCAAGAAGGGCTTAAGCGACGAAGACAAGGCGGAAGCCAAAAAGGTTGCAGCCGCAAAGCCGAAAAAGCGCAAGAAGACTGAAACGGGCTGATGTTCGAAATCGGTTGGTCCGAGCTTCTTCTCGTCGGCATTCTCGCCATCGTTTTATTCCGTCCGGCCGACTTGCCCGATGTAATGCGTGCGCTGGGCCGTGGCGCTGCCAAACTGAAGCGCACGATTTACGATCTGCAGGAGCAGTTCAAAACGGCCATGCATGAGG
The DNA here is from genome assembly GCA_963714065.1 of uncultured Alphaproteobacteria bacterium. Taxonomy (GTDB): domain Bacteria; phylum Pseudomonadota; class Alphaproteobacteria; order Rhizobiales; family UBA4765; genus JAZKID01. The sequence goes on from OY970226.1 coordinate 2,049,258, forward strand.
CCGATCTTCATGATGTGCATAAGGCGATCGAGGATATGAGCGATCTGCGCTCTCTTTCGCCGCGCAGCCAGATTTCGAAAGCGCTGGGCGATGTCAAAACTGAGCTCGAGCGGGATGTGAAATCAGATGATTTGTAAATCTCTATTCGTCATGCCCGGGTTTAGCCCGGGCATCCACGACTTGACTTCCAAATTCGTGGATGGCCGGACCAAGTCCGGCCATGACAATTGATTATGACGCAAGACCAAGATCACATCGAAAAAAGCCGTGCGCCGCTGCTGGAACATTTCCTCGAACTGCGCAAACGCGTATTGTATAGCCTGATCGTTTTTGCGACCGCCTTCTGCCTTTGCTTTGCGTTCGCGGATGTGATTTTCAATGTCCTGCTCTATCCCTATAGAATGGCGCTGCCGGCCGACCAGGTGGCGCGTGTCGTATTTACGGGACCTGCGGAATATCTGTTCACGCAATTGCAGGTCGGTTTCTTCGGCGCGCTGTTTCTGAGTTGCCCATACCTGTTCGCGCAGATTTATCTCTTCACGGCGCCCGGCCTTTACCGGCGGGAGCGCCGCGCGCTTTTGCCTTATCTGATCGCCACGCCGGTTTTCTTTTTATGCGGTGCGCTGATGGTCTATTTTATTGCAGCACCCACGGCGCTGCAATATTTCGCGAGTATGCAGTCGAAAAGCTTCAGCGGCGTGAGCATCGAAATGCTGCCGACCACGGAACGCTATCTCAGTTTCATCATGGCGTTTACTTTGGGCTTCGGCATCTGTTTCCAGCTTCCCGTCATTCTCACTTTGCTTGCGCAGCTTGGTCTGGTCACGGCCGAAACCCTGCGCAGGAAAAGGCGCCATGCCATCGTGATCGTCTTTTTGATCGCGGCTTTCCTGACGCCGCCGGATATCGCAAGCCAGTTCATGCTCGCCGTTCCCACGCTGCTTTTATACGAATTTTCGATTTTCGCGGTGAAATGGGTCGAGAACCGGAAAAACATTTGCGAAAAGGCTTCACAGGCGGGCAAATCGGCGTAAAAAAGCAGGTACGATTCCAGCCTTCCGGATTTCATGCACGATATCAAAATCATTCGCGACGATCCCGCCGCTTTCGACAAGGGCCTGGCCCGGCGCGGGCTTGCGCCCATCAGCGCAACGCTGCTGGAGCTCGATGCGCAACGGCGTGACCTGATCGTCCGCGTGCAGGGCGGGCAGGAGCGGCGCAATGCGCTCTCGAAGCAGATCGGCGAGTTGAAAAGGCAGGGCAATGCTTCCGTCGAAGGATTGATGGCCGAAGTCAACCTGCTGAAGGCGTCGATGGCGACCGCCGAGAATATGCAGCAGCAACTTGAAGAGAAGTTGAACAATTTTCTTGCCGAACTGCCGAACATCCCTGCCTCCGACGTGCCGGAAGGCAAGGACGAGACGGGCAATATCGAGCGGCACCGCACAGGCTCGCCGCGCAAATTCGATTTCACGCCGAAGCAGCATTTCGAAATTGGCGAAGCGCTTGGCCTGATGGATTTCGAAACGGCCGCAAAAATTTCCGGCGCGCGTTTCGTGATCCTGAAAGGCGCGCTGGCGCGTCTTGAGCGCTCGCTCGGGCAATTCATGCTCGACCTGCACACCAAGGAGCATGGCTATACCGAAGTGAACCCGCCGTTGTTGGTGCATTCGCACACGGCTTACGGCACGGCGCAATTGCCCAAATTTGCCGAGGATCTGTTCAAGACGAATAACGAAATGTGGCTCATCCCCACCTCCGAAGTGCCGCTCACCAATCTCGTGCGCGAAAGCATTCAGGACGAGCAAAAGCTGCCGCAACGCTACACCGCTTTCACGCCATGCTTCCGCGCCGAGGCGGGTGCTGCGGGGAAAGACACGCGCGGCATGGTGCGCCAGCACCAGTTCATGAAAGTGGAACTCGTTTCGATCACGACGCCCGAGCAGTCCGAGGCCGAGCACGAGCGCATGCTGAAAAGCGCCGAGGAAGTTTTGAAACGTCTCGAACTGCCTTTCCGCACCGTCACATTATGCGCGGGCGATATGGGTTTTGCCGCGCGCAAGACCTACGATATCGAAGTCTGGCTGCCGGGGCAGAATTCCTATCGCGAAATTTCCTCCTGTTCGAACTGCGGCGATTTCCAGGCGCGGCGCATGAACGCGCGCTTCAAGAACGCAAATAGCAAGGGCACGAATTTCGTGCACACGCTGAACGGCTCCGGCGTCGCGGTAGGCCGCTGCCTGATCGCCATTCTGGAAAATTTCCAGAACGAGGATGGCAGCGTGACGATCCCGCAGGCGCTGCGGCCTTATATGGATGGCATGACGGAGATTGTACGCGTATGAGAGGCCAAAAAGAAAAGAATCTTCGCTCCCCCCTTGCGGGGGAGCAGGCGAAGCGCGTAGCGCTAAGCCGTGGGGGAAAACAATATATTATCAAAAATGCACGTTATTTGAGAAGTCATCAAACCGGCGTCGAATTTAAACTTTGGCGAGCGTTAAGGCTAAATCAATTCGGGGTTAAATTCAGACGACAGCAGCCAATTGATCATTACATTGTCGACTTTGTTTGTTTAGAGCATAAACTCGTTATTGAGTTGGATGGCGGACAGCATTGCGAGAATAAAAAAGATGAAGTTCGTACAAAATATATGGAACGATTTGGGTTTCGCGTATTACGGTTTTGGAATAACGAAATCCTGCATAACTTCGAAAGCATCTTAGAGAAAATTTATAACGCCTTGCAGCATACCCCCCACCCTAACCCTCCCCCGCAAGGAGGGAGGGGACGTTAATGCGCATTCTGGTCACCAATGACGACGGTATTCACGCGGAAGGTTTGCAGACGCTGGTGCGCATCGCGCAGGCTTTAAGCGACGATGTCTGGATCATCGCGCCGGAAATGGACCAGTCCGGCGTTTCGCATTCGCTGACATTGTCCGACCCGTTACGTCTGCGCGAAATCGCGCCGCGCCATTTCGCGCTGAAAGGCACGCCGACCGATTGCGTGATCATGGGCGTGAAATATCTGATGCAGGATGCACCGCCCGATATCGTGCTCTCCGGTGTCAATCGCGGGCAAAATCTTGCCGACGACGTGACTTATTCGGGAACCGTTGCGGGCGCGATCGAGGGTACGTTGCTCGGCATTCGCTCTATTGCCCTGTCGCAGGCTTACGGCTTCGGTGCGCGCGATGCCTGCCGTTACGAGACGGCGGAGCAGCACGCACCGGCGCTGATCGGCAGGCTGATCGAAAGCTCCTGGCCCGCGCATGTGCTGATGAATCTCAATTTTCCCGATCGCGCGCCGGACGATGTGCGCGGCGTGCGGCTTACCAGACAGGGCAAGCGCCTGCCGGATCTTTTACACATCGACAAACGCAATGACGGCCGCGGTTTTCCCTATTTCTGGATCGCGTTCAAGCCACAACAGCACGAACTCGTTGACGGCACGGACCTCAAGGCCGTGATCGAAGGCTATATTTCGGTGACACCGCTGCAACTCGATCTGACGGACAAACAGGCGCTGGAAAAACTTCAGGCGGAGCTTTCATGAACAGGGAGCAGGAGCAGCGCGCCGCACATGTCATGATGCTTCGCTCGCGCGGCGTGCGCGATATCCGCGTGCTGAATGCGTTCGAGCGCATGCCGCGCCGCCATTTTCTTGTCGAAAAACTCGTGCCGGTTGCCGACCGCGACAGCCCTCTGCCTTTGCCTTGCGGGCAGACGATGGAGAGGCCGAGCCATGCCGCGCGCCTGATCGAAACGATGCGTGTGCAGGATCATCATCATGTGCTTGAAATCGGCGCGGGAAGCGGCTGGCTGACGGGCGTGCTCGCGCAGCTTGCGGCCAGGGTGACGGCGTTCGAGCGTTATTCAAAACTTGCGCGGCAGGCCGGTGATGTGCTGCACGAACTCGGCATTGCCAATGCCGATGTCATACACGGCGATGGCATGGGAGCGCAGCCGAGTAAAACTTTCGACATCATTTTTCTTAACGCTTCGTTTGAAAGTCTTCCCACAGGGTTAACGAAGTCTCTAAAAGAGGGCGGCCGCCTGTTTGCCGCCATTGGCCGGGCGGAAGCAATTCAGCAATTCACCTGCTTTTCCAAGTCCATGAAGGATATTAAGGCCGAGACCCTTTTCCCCGTACGCTTTACGCCGCTTGAGGTGGGCACAAGCCTCGCGCTTTGAAACGCAGGGTGTAAATAAGCATTTACCGGCCTTGTTAATCTCGCTTTTACGTAAATAGAGTTTAATCAATTTTGCTCAAAAGTTGCGTTGGGGTTTTAAGTTTTTGTCATGCGTTGCGTATCTGTGACCAGTCCGTCATTCGCCATGTCTCGCGCAGCAATGCTCGCTGCGCTTGTGGCTTTGGGCGGTTGCAGTTCAGAGGCGCACCGCGTCGAGATGCCCTGGAGCGTGCCGGTCGCATCCAGCCAGCAACCCTCCGATTTTTCCAACGATACGACAGGTTCCATCGGCCCGGTGAGGGCGACATCGCAGGCCCTGCCGCCCGTCGCGTCGGCGAGCGTGCCTGCCGTGCAGCCGTTTTCTTCGAACGAGGTGATCGTCAACCAGGGCGATACGCTCTACACGATCGCGCAGCGCTATCACGTTCCCGCAAGCCAGCTTATGGCGGCGAACCGGATTTACGATGCCAACAGCATCAAGGTCGGCCAGAGACTGGTTTTGCCGGGTGCGATGGCGCAGCCCGCGCCCGTGCGCGTCGCTTCCACGCAATTCATGGTGAGCGCGCCTGCAGCACCCGTGACGAATACGCAGGAACATGTCGTCGGCTCAAACGATACGCTCACCTCGATTGCGCGTCATTACAAGGTAGCACCAGGCGAGCTTGCACGCGCAAATAATTTCAAACCACAGGATTCCGTCAAGGCTGGGCAAAAGCTGATCATACCGGCCGGCACGGCACCTGTTATCAAAACGGCCGAAGCGCCGAAGGCAAAGCCGGAGATCGTCGCAAAAGCCAAACCTGAAATCATTGCGAAAGTGGAAGTTCCTGCACCGAAAGCCATCGAGCCGGAAACAACCGCCTCGCTGCCGGAACCTGGGCCGATGAATTCCGTCGAATTCCGCTGGCCGGTGCGCGGCCGCGTGGTGCTGAACTATGGCTCGCAGCAGGGCGGAGGCCGCAATGACGGCATCAACATCGCCGTGCCCGCCGGCACGTCCGTCAAGGCCGCCGAGAATGGCGTGGTGGTCTATGCGGGCTCGGAGCTGAAGGGTTATGGCAAGCTCGTCCTGATCCGCCACGACAACGATTACGTGACGGCCTATGCCCATAACAGCGATCTGAACGTCAAGCGCGGCGACAAGGTCACGCGCGGGCAGGTGATAGCCACGGCAGGCCAGACCGGTAATGTCACGCAACCGCAGGTGCATTTCGAGATCCGCAAGGGCGCAAGCCCCGTGGACCCGCTGACGCATCTGAGCAGCTTGTAATAAGCCATTAGAAATCCTTGCTTTTACTGAATGTCTGTCTATAGTCCCCGTAACTTTACGGGGGTCTCCATGTTCATTACTTCGGCCTTTGCGCAGGACGCGGCCACGCAGACACAGGGATTTGGCAGTCTGGTGGAATCCCTGCCGTTCTTTGCCGCCATCTTTGCCATTCTTTATTTCCTGATGATCCGCCCGCAACAACGGCGCGTGAAGGAGCATCGGGCCCTGATCGCCAATCTGCGCCGCGGCGATGTTGTGATCACGGCTGGAGGCCTGATCGGCAAGATCGACAAGCTGGTGGACGAGAGCGAGGCCGTGCTGGAGCTGGGCGAGGGCGTCAAGGTGCGCGTGCTGCGCAGCCTGATCAGCGAGGTGCGCAGCAAAAGCGAACCCATCAAGGCCGCCAATGACGAGAAGCCCTCCGGAGACGGAAAAGCAAAAAAGAGCGCCTGATTTGGTTAAACCAATGATGCCGTCATCCCGTGCCCGAGCGCCGATAGGCGTGAGGATCAGACACGGGATCCAGAAACTAAATAAGGGCGCGCTGCGTGCGCGTATTATTTGCTGGATTCCCGCTTTCGTGGGAATGACGAAAATGATAATTCCTGCTTAAAGAACTTCCTTATGCTTCGTTTTCCAAAATCATATGTGATTTTTATCCTTGCGGTGACGCTGCTCGGCGTTTTGCTGGCGCTTGGCAATTTCCTGCCGGAAAGCGTGACGGCGCGCCTGCCTTTCCCCATACCGCGCATCGTGCTCGGCCTCGATTTGCAGGGCGGCTCGCACATGCTGCTGGCAGTCGATGCCGATGCGGTGCGCAAGGATCGCGTCGAGGCGTTGCGCGACGATGTGCGGCGCGTGCTGGTCGAGCAGCCGCGTATTACATTCTCAGGTCTTGTCGTGAACAAGGATGCGGTCGAGGTGCGGTTGCGCCAGCCGGAGGATGCAAAGCGTGCCTCCGAGCGGCTTTCCCAACTCGCCTATACTACGGGCGGTGGTGGCCTGTCGCTGCAGGGTGCCGTGCGCGACGTGACGATCGAGGAGCCTCAGTCCGGTTTCTTCGTATTGAAGAAAACGGAAGAAGGCCTGAACGAACGTATTCGTACGGCCGTCGACCAGTCCATCGAAATCGTGCGACGGCGCATCGACCAGCTCGGGACGACGGAGCCTTCCATCCAGCGCCAGGGCCGCGATCGCATTCTCGTGCAGGTGCCGGGCCTGCAGGACCCCGAGCAGTTGCGGCGTATTCTGGGGCAGACCGCCAAGCTGGCATTCCGCCTCGTCGACCAGAACATGACGGTGCAGCAGGCGACGCAAGGGCGCCCGCCGCCGGATAGCGAAATCCTGCCCATGAGCGAAGGCGGCAGCATACTGATCGAGAAGCGCGCCATTATTTCAGGCGAAGATCTAATCGACGCGCAGCCGGGCTTCGACCAACGCACGAGCGAGGCCATCGTTTCCTTCCGCTTCAATCTCAACGGTGCGCGCCGCTTTGCCGCCGTGACGACCGAAAATGTCGGCAAGCCTTTTGCCATCGTGCTCGACAACAAGGTCATCTCCGCGCCCGTGATCAGAGAGCCCATTACGGGCGGCTCGGGCCAGATCTCCGGCCATTTCACGCCGCAGAGCGCCAACGAGCTGGCCGTGCTGCTGCGCGCAGGCGCGCTGCCGGCGCCGCTGATCCCGCTCGAGGAGCGCACGGTGGGCCCAGGGCTCGGCGCGGATTCCATTCATGCGGGCAAGCACGCGGCCATTATCGCAACCCTGCTTGTCGGCACATTCATGATACTGACTTACGGCTTTCTGGGCCTGCTTGCCAACATCGCGCTGCTGATCCATGTCGCCTTCATATTCGCGGGCCTGTCATTGCTTGGTGCCACGCTGACGCTGCCCGGCATCGCCGGTATCGTGCTGACCATCGGCATGGCGGTAGATTCGAACGTGCTGATCTATGAGCGCATTCGCGAAGAGGCGCGGGCAGGGCGCAGCGCCGTCTCCGCCATCGAGGCAGGCTTTACGCGTGCGCTCGGCACGATCTGGGATGCGAATATCACGCAATTCATCGCGACCGTGGTGCTGTTCTTCGTCGGCACCGGGCCGGTGCGCGGCTTTGCCATCACGCTGGGACTCGGCATTCTCACCACCGTGTTCACCGCCGTGACAATGGTGCGCCTGATGGTTTCGACCTGGGTGCGCGTGGCCCGCCCGAGCAAGATTAAGCTGTAGGAAAAGCGATGCGCCATCTCCGCCTGGTTCCGGACAATACGAAAATCGGCTTCATGCAGTTCAGGCCTCTGACCTTCATGTTTTCGGCAGCGGCTTCGGTTTTGTCGATTGCACTGTTCTTTCTGATCGGCCTAAATTACGGCATCGATTTCAAGGGTGGTACGCTGATCGAGATCAAGACGCATGAAGGTGCCGCCGATATCGCCGAAGTGCGCCTGCTCATGGATAACCTGCATCTCGGCGAAGTGCAGGTGCAGGAATTCGGCTCAAGCAGCGAATTGCTGATCCGGCTGGAGCAGCAGAAGGGCAGTGAGGAAGCGCAGCGCGCCGCCAATGACCGCGCACGCGCCACACTTGCCCCGCATTACGATATTCGCCGTGTCGAAGTCGTCGGGCCGCAGGTTTCGGGCGAACTAATCCAGGCGGGCATTATCGCCGTCGTGCTTTCGGTGCTGTCGATCCTGATCTATCTCTGGGCGCGCTTTGAGTGGCAATTCGCGGTGGCTGCGATCATCGCAACCCTGCATGACCTGGTGCTGACCATTGGTTTCCTCGCGCTGTTGCGGCTCGATTTCAATCTCACCTCGATTGCCGCGATCCTCACCCTTATCGGCTATTCGCTGAACGATACGGTGGTCGTGTTCGACCGCATTCGCGAAACCTTGCGGCGCTACAAGAAAATGAAAATCTCCGAAATCCTCAACCTCTCGATCAACGAGATGCTGGGTCGTACCATTCTTGTATCATTCACGGCGCTGCTGGCGCTGATCGCGCTTGCCATCTTCGGTGGCGAAGTGATCCGCCCCTTCACGCTGACGATGATCTGGGGTGTCGTGGTCGGCACCTATTCGTCGATCTTCATCGCGGCGCCGGTGCTGATTTTCCTTAACCTGCGCGCAAGCGATATTGTAGAAGAGCCGAAGGATTGATTGCTATCCCGTCAACGTCGTGCCCGCGCAGGCGGGCATCTCAAAATTTATTCTGAGATCCCCGCATTCGCGGGGATGACGGAAAATAAAAAGGGCCGATTATTTCATTCATCTATCTATAAAGCCTCCCGCAATATTTCCGCGTGTTTGGCCAGCAAGGCCTGATCCGCCATTTTTCCCGGCGGCCTTAGCGGCTGGCCTTCAAAACGCGGCAGCACATGAAAATGCAGGTGAAAGACTTCCTGCCCGCCGGCAACCTCGTTGAACTGCTGGATGGTGATGCCGTCTGCCGCAAAGGCCTTCAGCGAAGCCTGGGCAATGCGCTGTGCGGTTGTGGCAAGCGTGCACAGCAAGTCTGCCGGGCAATCGAAAATATTGCGCACCGGGCTTTTCGGTATCACCAGCGTATGCCCGTCTGAACGCGGCATGATATCGAGAAAAACAAGGGTTTTTTCGTCCTCGCAGATTTTATGGCAGGGCAGGGCGCCTGCCAGTATTTTGGCGAAGATATTGTTTGCGTCGTAAGGCATATTGAGCATCCTTGGGCTTATGTCCTATATCTTATTTCGAAGCGAAGGGGAATCATGGCGGTCGACGAGGAAACAGTAAAACGCGTGGCGCATCTCGCCCGTATCAAGGTGGAGGAGGATGAGGTGCCCGCCCTGCAAAAGGAGCTGAACGGCATCCTCGCCTTTATCGAGCAGCTGAATGCCGTCGATATCGAAGGCGTCGAGCCGATGACCTCCGTTCTCCCCATGCCGCTGAAAATGCGGGAGGATGTGATCACCGAGGGTGGTGAAGCGGAAGCCGTTACAAAAAATGCGCCGGCCTGCGAAGACAATTATTTCCTCGTGCCCCAGGTGATGGAATGAGCGATCTCACCCATCTTACTATTGCCGAATTGCGCGACGGCTATGCGCAGAAGAAATTCACGCCCACCGACGTGACGAAAGCCTATCTCTCCAATATGGAAAAGGCACGTACGCTCAACGCCTATGTTCTGGAAACGCCCGAGCATGCGCTGGCCATGGCGAAGGCCAGCGACGGGCGCCTGCAAAGCGGCAAGGCAGGCGCGCTGGAAGGCATTCCCCTCGGCATCAAGGATCTTTTCTGCACGAAAGGCGTGCGTAGCACGGCCTGCTCGGGCATTCTGTATAATTTCGTGCCGCAATATGAATCCACTATTACCTCGCAGCTCTGGCGCGATGGCGCGGTCATGCTGGGCAAGCTGAATAATGACGATTGCGCCATGGGTTCGTCGAACGAGACGAGCTGTTTCGGCCCCGTCATCAATCCGTGGCAGGCGAAAGGTTCCAATCAGGCACTGGTACCAGGTGGTTCCAGTGGCGGCTCGGCTGCGGCGACGGCTGCCTATCTTTGCGCGGGCGCAACCGCCACGGATACGGGCGGCTCCATTCGCCAGCCTGCGGCATTCACGGGAACTGTCGGCATCAAGCCGACCTATGGGCGCTGCTCGCGCTTCGGCATTGTCGCTTTCGCGTCCTCGCTCGACCAGGCGGGACCGATCGCGCGTGATGTGCGCGATGCCGCGATTTTGCTGCGCTCGATGGCGGGGCATGATCCGAGCGACAGTACATGCGTGGATATGCCCGTGCCGGATTATGAGAAAGCACTCACAGGCGGAGTGAAGGGCCTTACCGTCGGCATTCCGAAAGAATACCGGCTCGACGGCATGCCGCGCGAGATCGAGGATCTCTGGCAAAAAGGCATTGCCTGGCTGAAAGAGGCGGGCGCTACAATCAGGGACATTTCACTGCCGCATACCAATACGGCGCTGCCTGCCTATTATATTGTCGCGCCGGCGGAAGCCTCATCCAACCTCGCGCGTTATGACGGTGTGCGTTATGGCCTGCGCGTGCCGGGTGACGATATTATCGATATGTACGAAAAAACGCGCGCCAAAGGTTTCGGCAAGGAAGTGAAGCGGCGCGTGCTGATCGGAACTTACGTTCTTTCCGCCGGTTATTACGATGCCTATTACGTACGCGCGCAGAAAATCCGCACATTGATCAAGCGCGATTTTGAAATTGCTTTCGATGCGGGTGTGGATCTGATCCTGACACCCGCGACACCTTCCGCCGCCTTCGGGCTTGGCGAGAAAGGCAGCGGCGATCCTGTCGAAATGTACCTGAACGATATTTTCACAGTCACTGTAAATATGGCCGGACTTCCTGGCATCGCCGTGCCTGCCGGGTTGGATGCGAAAGGTTTACCGTTAGGCTTGCAATTGATCGGAAAACCCTTCGACGAGGCAGGACTATTTCGCGGTGCGCATGTGATCGAGAAGGCGGCGGGGCGTTTTGCGCCAGCCAGCCAGTGGTGGAAGGCTGCCTGATGCGCGCGCCTGAAGATTGCCGTGACATGACCGAGCTGCGCAAGGAAATCGATCGTATCGACGAGCATCTTGTGAAACTTCTGGCCGAGCGCATGACTTACGTGAAGCGCGCTGTGAAAATAAAACATGCCGAAAAACTTCCCGCTTTTATTCCCGAACGTGTTCAGGCCGTGGTGAATCGCGTGAAGGAAAAAGCGGCGCAGGAGAATTTGGATCCGGTGTTGGCTGAAAAAATCTGGAACATTATTATTGACTGGGCGGTAAATTTCGAAACAGAGAAACTGGACAAATGACGCAGATTATTCAAGGCGCAACAGGGGATTGGGAAATCGTTATCGGCATGGAAGTTCATGCGCAGGTGACGAGCAATGCCAAACTGTTTTCCGGCGCTTCCACGGCGTTCGGCGCGGAGCCGAATTCCAATGTGTCCTTTATCGATGCGGGCATGCCCGGCATGCTGCCTGTCATCAATAAAGAATGCGTCTGGCAGGCCGTGCGCACGGGGCTGGGCCTGAACGCGAAAATCAATCTTCGTTCTACATTCGATCGCAAGAATTATTTTTATCCCGATTTGCCGCAGGGCTATCAGATCAGCCAATACAAATCGCCCATCGTGGGCGAGGGTGAAATCACGCTGGATATGGCCGATGGGCGCGTTGTGAAGGTCGGCATCGAGCGGCTGCATCTGGAACAGGATGCGGGCAAATCGCTGCACGACCAGCATCCGCAAATGTCGTTCGTCGATCTCAACCGTGCAGGCGTGGCGCTGATGGAAATCGTCTCGAAGCCCGATCTACGCTCTGCCGACGAGGCCAAGGCTTATTTGGGCAAACTGCGCACCATCCTGCGTTATCTCGGCACATGCGACGGTGATATGGACAAGGGCAGCATGCGGGCCGATGTGAATGTCTCCGTGCGCCGCAAGAACGATCCCAAGCTCGGCACGCGCTGCGAAATCAAAAATGTCAATTCCATCCGCTTTGTCGGACAGGCGATCGATTACGAGGCGCGCAGGCAGGTGGAAATTCTGGAAGAGGGCGGCAGCATCAAACAGGAAACGCGGTTGTTCGATGCGAATAAAAATGAGACCCGTTCCATGCGCTCGAAAGAGGAAGCGCATGATTACCGCTATTTTCCGGATCCCGATCTCCTGCCGCTGGTGCTTGAGCAGGCCAAGGTGGACGAGCTGAAAAATGCGCTTCCCGAACTTCCGGATGCAAAAAAAGCCCGCTTTATCGACAGTTTTGGCCTTAGTCCTTATGACGCACAGGTGCTGACTGCCGAGCGCGCCTCGGCCGATTATTTCGAAGCTGTGGCTAAAAGTCGCGATGCGAAAATGGCCGCCAACTGGGTGATCAACGAATTGTTCGGCCGCCTGAACAAGGAAGACAAGGGGATCGAAAGCTCGCCCGTTTCCAGCGTGCAGCTTGGCTCGTTGATCGACCTGATTTCCGATCAAACCATTTCAGGAAAAATCGCCAAGGATGTGTTTGAGATCGTCTGGACGGAGGGTGGAGACCCGAAGCAGATCGTCGAGCAGCGCGGACTGAAACAGGTGACGGATTTCGGCGCCATCGAGAAAGCAGTCGACGAGGTTATTGCCGCCAATCCCGACAAGGTTGCACAGGTGAAGGACAAGCCGAGCATGCTCGGCTGGTTTGTTGGCCAGGTGCTGAAAAACACAGGCGGCAAGGCTAACCCGCAAGCAGTGAACGAAATCCTGAAAAAGCGGTTACAGCTCGATTGAGCGGCAACCTAAAGAAGAATGGTGTCGACCGAGTAAATGGTGCTGCTGCCCTGATGCAGATTCGAATTCGTCACGGCCGAAACGTGTCCTCTTTGATCGCTTACCAGAATGCGACTGCCGGTTTGCCGGAAAGTGAGACTGTCGCCTGCCAAGGTCTTCAATGTAGTGGAACCGTTGCCATCGTTGATCGCCTGCTTCAATTCATCGAAGCTGACATTACCGGCTACCACGTGGCGCGCCATAATCGATTTCAACTGGTTCCTGTTTTCAGGACGCAGAAGATCGCTCAGCCTGTCCTGGGAAAGTCTTGCAAAAGCGCTGTTGGTGGGCGCAAAAATCGTATAACGGCCCTCGCCAAGCGCATTTCCGAAGCCTGCTGTCTGCAGAACATCTTTTAGTTTGCTATAAGTTCCTCTGCCGTTTTTGGATTCGCTGACCTTGACGGTCATATTTTTTGCCGGAGCTTGCGCGAAACCTGCGTTTGGCATAGTCGCAATGAGAGATAAAATTCCTAAAGCCAAGGTAATTTTCTTTGCCATCATAAATCTCCCTGTGAATCCATAAAAATTCATAGAACAAATACGTGGCAAAAATAGGGACAAATTTTGTTATTCGACATAGCTGAATTTTATCGAAAATATATTTATCAATTTAAATTCGGATAAATTTAATGAAAAAGGGCAGGCAAACCCAATGCGCCCGGCGCCAGCAGAAAGAAAGCCCAGACAGGCGCGGAAAAGAAATTCGCCGGCAGGTAAAGCGTTCTCTTCATTTTTGCGATACCGGCGCAGAGCGGTACGAAAGCGCGCAGCGGGCCAAGGAAGCGGCCGAGTGCCACGCCCAGAACACCGTAGCGCCCGAAAAATATTTCGCTGCGTTCAATCAGTTTCGGATAATTGCAAAATGGCCAGAGTTTCAGCACGGCCGGACCGTAATAGCGGCCGAGCTCATAAGACAGGATATCGCCGAGAGCTGCGCCGATGGCGGCACCCGCGCAAAAGGGCCAGAGCGGCAATTCGCCAAGCCCGATCAGCCCGCCGGTCGTTATGATCACAATAGTCGCCGGTATGAACAGGGAGATGACGGCAATGCTTTCTCCGAATGCCAGCAGGCCTATCAGAAGCGGTCCCCAGACCTGATGCTGGCGAACGAATTCGACGATCGTGTTCAGAAAATCCGGTGCGGACATCAGACGAGAATCTGCGCGCCGAGCTCGACGACGCGGCCGGCGGGAATGCCGAAAAATTCCGTGGCATTGGTGGCGCTTTTTGCCAGCGAGAAATAAAGCTTCTCGCGCCAGGCGGCCATGCGCGGCGTCGGGCTCATTTTGAAACTGCGCCGCCCGAGGAAAAAGGAGGTCGACATGATATCGAAAGCAATCCCCATCTTGCGGCATTGCGTGAGCGCATGCGGTATATTCGGCGTTTCCATGTAGCCGTAAGTGAGAATGACCTGCCAGAAATCCTCGGTCAGCGGGTTGACTTCGGTGCGCTCTTTTCCGTCGACGCGCGGCTGCGCCAGCGTGCGCACGGTCAGGATGATATTCTTCTGATGCAGCACCTTGTTGTGTTTGAGGTTATGCAAAAGCGCGTGCGGCGCGGCGTCCGGATCGCTGGTCAGGAACACCGCGGTGCCCGGCACGCGCTGTACGTTATGCAGGGTGCTGAGCAGGGTGGAAAGCGGCAGCGTATCGTTGCGGGTTTTCTCGTAAACGATCTGCGTGCCGCGCACCCATGTGTTCATGACGACGATCAGTGCTGCGGCCATCACAAGCGGCACCCAGCCGCCATCGGCGATTTTAAGCATGTTGGCGCCGAAGAAGGTGAGATCGATGATTACGAAAGGAACAACAACGAGGCCGATTTGCCAGAGTTTCCAGCGCCATACTTTGCTGGCAACAATGAAAAACAGCGCAGTAGTGACAACCATTGTGCCGGAAACGGCAATGCCGTAAGCCGAGGCGAGACTGCTGGAATTGCGGAACATTAAAACAAGAAACAAAACGCCGAAAAGAAGAATCCTGTTTACCGCCGGCAGATAAATCTGGCCGGCTTCCGTTTCCGAAGTGAAGCGGATTTCCATGCGAGGGAAAAGGCCAAGCTGAATGGCCTGTTGCGTCAGCGAAAATGCGCCCGTAATAACTGCCTGGCTGGCGATAATCGTTGCTGCGGTTGCCAGCGCGATCATCGGAATGAGTGCCCATTCCGGCGTCATCATATAAAACGGGTCAGCCGCGCCTTCGGGATGGGCCAGCACATAAGCGCCCTGGCCGAGATAGTTGAGGGTAAGGGCCGGAAACACCAGCAGCACCCAACCGAGGCGTATCGGCTTTTTGCCGAAATGGCCCATGTCGGCATAAACGGCTTCCGCGCCGGTAACGGCGAGAAAAACGGAGCCAAGAACAATAAAGCCAAACAGGCCATGTTCGCTCAGGAAGCGGACGCCGAAATAGGGATTGAGCGCTTTAAATACCTCCAGATCGTCGACCAGATGTATAAGACCGGTTACGGCAATCGCCAGAAACCAAACCGTTGTGACCGGCCCGAAAAAGGCAGACATTTTTGCCGTGCCGCGCCCCTGCATTGCGAACAGGATCGCGATGATGATGATCGTCAACGGAATGACATAAGGTGTGAAAACTGGCGTAACGAGTTTCAGGCCTTCGACAGCCGACATCACGGAAATGGCGGGCGTTATGGCCGAGTCGCCATAAAACAGTGCGGCGCCGATAAGTCCCAGCATAAGGATGGGTCTTGTGCGCCGGCCCATGCCTTTTTGCGCCAGCGCTACCAATGAAAGTGTGCCGCCTTCGCCCTTGTTGTCGGCGCGCATGATCAGCACGATGTATTTCAGCGTCACGATAATGATCAGCGACCAGAGCAGCAGCGATACGGTGCCGATGACTTCGCTGCGCGTCAGCCCGTCCTGCACCACATGCGCAAGGGACTCGCGCAAGGCATAAAGAGGGCTCGTGCCGATATCGCCATAGACAACGCCGATCGCGCCGACCGTTAGCCCCGCGAGATTGCGCGGGCTGTGCGTCTTGCCGTCGGAATATTCGGTTGCTGAAGCCATGCAGTATGTTTAAACCTTCAAAAATCTGTTTTGTGATTTTTGAAGCGTTATGAACCTGTTACGCTCTTATGTTGCGGTGCAATATGCACTAGCGCATTTGGTCTTAAAAGCAAAGCCTAAAAGAAGCGTAAAACACAGGCACAATAATCAGTTTGCCTTAAAATCCCCAGTCGATAGAATAACTTAAGGAGACCTCTCATGACAAAGCCTATGGACCTCTATTTCTGGCCTACGCCGAACGGTTACAAAATCAGCATCATGCTCGAGGAATGCGGGCTGGCCTACAGGATCGTTCCGGTCGATATCACCAAGGGCGACCAGTTCAAGCCCGATTTTCTCAATATTTCTCCCAACAATAAAATGCCGGCATTGGTGGATCATGATGGTCCGGACAATAAACCTATTTCAATTTTCGAGTCGGGCGCCATCCTGTCGTATCTGGCCCGCAAGGCAGGAAAATTTCTTCCGCAGATTGAGCGCGGCCGCGTGGAAGTCGAGCAATGGCTGATGTGGCAGATGGGCGGTCTTGGCCCCATGCTCGGGCAGACGCATCATTTCCGCAATTATGCGCCGGAGCAAATTCCCTACGCGATCAACCGCTACACGAACGAAGCGCAACGCCTATATGGTGTGCTGGACAAGCAGCTTGGTAAGCGCGATTTCATCGCAGGCGATTATTCGATTGCCGACATCGCTTCTTTCCCCTGGATCAATTCCTGGGAAAGGCAGGGCATCGATTTAAGCGATTATTCGAATGTGAAAAAATGGTTCGAGCGCGTTCAGGCGCGCCCTGCGGTGCAAAAGGGCTTAAGCGCAGGTAGCGCGCTTAAAGCCGTGCCTGTCGATATGAAAGACAAAAACGTGCAGGCCGTTCTGTTCAACAATACGAACAATAACGATGCCTGCCCGATACCGGCGAGGAAGTGATAATCTTGTCATCCTGAGCACCCGGATCATGCCTCCGGCATGTCCGAGTGTAAACTCCGCGAAGGATCGCTCGTGTGAGATTCTTCGGCTCCGCCTCAGAATGACATTTATAATTTAAGCCGTTTTCTTTCTGACGCGGCAATCTTTCAGATAATCGCGCCATTTTTTGCCCTTGGTTTCGCCGGCGGCCTTGGCTGTGCGCCATTCGGAGCCGCATTCGCGCATGACGGCGATGTTATGCTTCTGCTTCTCCGATAATTCGCGCTTCGGCTTTTTAGCTTCGGTGGTTGTAGCTTCCGCTTTCTTTTCGGATGTGCTGGGCGCATTCGCCGCATAGGCGGGAGTTAAGCTGAGCACGGCAAAAACCGCGAGTGCGGAAAATAGATGTTTCGACATAAGGGAGGGTCCTTTCTGATGACGGCGAAGCCTTACAACTTCTGCATAGCCAAGGCAAATAACCAAGGCAAAAAGATAATTTTTATCGATTTGGGAAAATTCAGTTGACTTTTGTCCAGCGGATACTGCGGCAGATCAGACCGGCATTGACGCATCCCTGTTCCGTCATCTGCTTGTCATTTACCGTTATGGTTTCCAAATAGGTACGCCCGTCTTCGGGATTATAGACACTACCTTTCCATTCCCCGGCATTGTCGGTAGGCGCAAGGCCCGAAAAAATCCGCAAACCCAGAAGCGGCTGACTGCGTTTGGTGGGGTCCGGATTGTATTCGTCCGCATGCGGCTCCTGAAGCCAGACAAGGCTGCCGCACAGGGCCGCGCCGCAGGGCGCAATCCTCACGCGCATGGACCCCGTCTCGTCGCGCCAGATGCCCTGCAAATCCGCCGCATGGGCGGGAGAGGCATAAAGCAGTGCGAATAATGCAAGGCACGCGAATGCCCGTTCCAGGATCGGCATGAATGAAGGATGCGGTGTATGCCTTAACAGAAACTGAATATATTGGATCGAATTTTACATGATTTTCTAAAACACTTTTGACCAAGATGTTTTACGCATCCTTCAGAAATTTGGCTTCAAATCAGTAGGGTTGAGTTGAACAGTAATGCCGGAAACGACATGGGCTTAAAGCCCGGCAGCCGGCGGAGGAAGAGAGAATGACCGGTATTAAAAATGCGAACACGCTAGATATAAATAACTACGGTAATCAAAGCTCTGCGGTTCGATTTGACACTCATGTCGATGAAGCAAGCCGTCAATTTCTGATTGACGATCTCGCTCAGGTTTCTCTTGACTATTTTAATGCCGTGAATGATCAGCGCAATGGTGTCGCCGGCGCTGGCGAAAGAGTAATAGAATTAGCTGGAAGAATAACTGAACTTAAGGCGTTTTTAAGTCCATCGGAAATTACCGCTGCGCAAGCTAAGTCACGTCAGCTTAGGGATCAGCAAGGCAACCGTTAGAAAATGTAAAAAAGACGGCCCGAAGGCCGCCTTTCTGCTCTAGCAAAAAAAGATTACTCTACAACCTGAACGATTTTGTAATGCTCGTTCGGATCGACAATAATGACCTTGTCGGTCGGTCCCGCATCGTCGATGACGGCATATTTGAGATTACGTTTGCCCTTGTAGGTCGGCAAATAATATCTGTCTTCCAGTGTCACATAACGCACTTTATCCGGCGGCAGGGCGACGGAACGCGTCGTAATGATGCCGTCGGAATAAACGTAACGCGGTTCCGATGCGGCACCAGCCGCGCCGCCAATTCCGGCGCCGATCAGTGCGCCGGCGGGTCCGGCAACGACAGCGCCAATAGCGGCGCCGCCTAATGTGCCGGTGACGGTGGTTTCCTGGGCGAAAACCGAGGTGGTGAGAAGTGTGAGTGCCGCGCCTGCGGCGAGAAATGTATTGCGCATTGAAGTCTCCTTTCGAATGAAAAAATTTCAGATGCGAAGACAGCAGGGTTCTACGGCAAAAGTATGTCTTTATTTATTTTTTACATCTGACGCCAAACCTGAAGATGATAATTTTGTTTTCATTCCCTTATGATGATGACGTCGCGCTTCAGGGCGTTTCAACAAAACAAGGAGACGGATTATGACAAATCAAACCAACAAGGGCAGCAGCAACCAGAGCGGTTCCAATAACAAAACGGGGACCGACCGTTCGAGCGACAATAAATCGGCCGGACGCAGCGGCGGCGGCTCTTCAGGTAGCAACCGTTAATTTAGCGGGCGGTTAAAAAGCGAGGCCAAACCTCGCTTTTCCGCCTTTTTCAAAAGGAGTTTGCAATGGCTAATGTTACGAATAATACGGATGGCGGCGCGAGCATGGGATTGATCCTCGGCATTATCGTCGCAGCACTGCTGGTATTTCTTGTTCTTTTCTCCAGTGGCATTCTTACCGGCGACAGGGCAGGCACGGATATCAAAATAGAAACGCCGAAGATTTCAAACACCTGCCACAAAAGAATAGAAAAATATCAAGAAAAGGAATTGCGCGTTGCAGTTCCTTTTTTATTTGTTTTTTGTGTGCGTGAATTATGGGGATTTCAATAATGAAACGAACTCGTGATTTGTCGATAAATCGGTTTCATCGAGAATGTTCCGTTCCGGCGATTTGCAATCAAGGCGCATAGCGATCTCCCGTACCGACCTTTGTTAGCACTTTCAAAAATAAGAAAGCGAAAGGGCAGGCTTTTCAAAAAATAAAAAACCGGCAAAGGCGAATATCGCCCCAAATATGGAGATTAATTCGAGCCGCAGGCGAGGTCGGGCAGGGCGTTGATAAGTTTTTCGAAACTGAACGGCTTTTCGAAATGCGGAACGGAACGATAGCGGCTCGGCATGATTGAGAGATCATAACCTGTGGCAAAAACAAAAGGCACGCCGCGCGACTGCAAATCGTCGGCCAAAGGGAATACCATCTGGCCCTGCAGGTTGACATCCAGAATAGCGGCGTCGATTTTGTTATCGTCGGCAACGAAGGCGAGTGCGTCCTTTAGGGTTGCAATGGGGCCTAAGACTTTTGCGCCATCGCTTTCAAGCGCACGGGATATTTCGTCGGCAATGAAATATTCGTCCTCGACCACAAGAACCCTGCAATCCCTAAGATCTTTCATTTGCTTCAACTTCGCCACGAATCTTCCGATATTTCCCATAATAGGATAGATATATTTTTTGACTATAATATAACATAGGTTAAATCAGAAAAGCTGGCCAAAACATAGCATTGGGCAGCCAGATAATGATTTTGCCGGGGGGCAAGACGTCAAATCGGGATGATGCATCAGGTTTCATCGGCACGGCTGTCGGATGCGGATCAGCACACAGATATTCCGCTGATCCGCAAATGGGAGCAATTTACACCGCTTTCGGTGGAGGACAAACATGTCACCGAACAGCTGGCGCAGGAACGCGTGCGCCGCCTTGGTGCACATGAAGACCTGATCCAGGAAGGCGACAAGCCGAAATATGTCAATCTCATTCTAAGCGGCATGGCCTGCCGTTACAAAACGCTCGAGGACGGGCGGCGGCAAATTACCGGCTTTTTCGTGGCAGGGGATATTTGCGATCAGTATGTGTATATCCTGCGCGAAATGGATCATTCGGTCGCAACGCTGACAGACGTTGTTTTTGCCGAGATTTCGCCAGGTGCGATACAAACGGCCATGAATTGTCCGCAGATCCGGGAAGCGTTATTGTGGGATATGCTTGCCAATGCTGCCATTCATCGCGAATGGATCATCAATCTCGGCCAGCGCACCGCGTTCGAGCGCGTCGGCCATCTGATATGCGAGTTGTTTCTGCGCCTACGCGCAGTCGGCCTGACGAGCGGCAATTCCTGCGAACTTGCGCTTACGCAGGTCGATCTTGCCGATGCGGCCGGGCTTTCGACCGTGCATGTGAATCGCACGCTTCAGGAGTTGCGGGCGGCTAATTTAATCCAGCCTGCGCGGCAAGCAGCTCTGCATTCCCGATTTCGATGCGCTGCAAAGGGCAGCCTTGTTCAATTCCAACTATCTGCATTTCGATCATGCGAGGGATTCCGGCGCATGACGCAATCCCATCACTCGAAAGCATCCGCGCGGCTTGCGGAACTTTGCGCCTTGCCGATCGAAACGGTGGGCATCGTGCATTTCGACGCCGACGGAAAAATCACGCAGGCCAATGATGCTTTTCTTCATATGAGCGGTTTCAGCCATCGCGATATCGAAGAAGGAAAACTGCACCGGAATGATTTTGAGCTTTCGAAACGGGCAAAATCGAAACATGCTGCCAAAGAGACCAAAGCCAAAAAACACACAACTCCTTTTGAAGGGGAATATATCCGCAAAGATGGTTCGCGCTGGTGCGGTTTGGTTGCGGCCGTTCATCTCAACGGCAAGGAAAGTACGGAATTTATATTCGATATCACCCAGCATAAGCAGGCTGAATCGCGCCTGCACGAAAGCGAGGAAAGATATCGTAACCTCGTTATGGCATCGCCGGATGCGCTGGTCGTTCACCGCGACGGGCAGATTCTCTATGCAAATCCGGCAGCAATAAAATTATATGGCGCCAGGAATTTCGAGCAGCTCGCGGCCCATAATATCGTCACGGTTCTGGTGCCGGAAAAAGAAAAAGCCGATGCTTTCGAGCGCATGCAACAGGCCCAGGCGGGGCAAACGGTTCCTCTGCGAAGCGGCAGCATTCTCAGGCTGGATGGCCGCGAGGTCTCGATTGAATCTATTGCGTCGCCCGTCGATTATGAAGGAAAAAAGGCGGTTCAGGTCATATTCCGGGATATGACGGGATATGTGCGCGCGGAAAATGCCTTGCGCGCAAGCGAGGAGAGATATCGCAATCTGGTCAACGCTTCTCCCGATGCCATTGTGGTGCACCGGGACGGTAATGTGCTCTATGCCAACCCGGCGGCACTGGAACTCTATGGCGCGCGAAGCATCGAGCAACTTGCCATGCATAATATTATGGATCTTGTGCCCGACCGGGAAAAAGGCATCGCCGCCGTTCGCATGCGGCAGGTGCAGGAAGGATATACGCTGCCTTTGCGCGAAGGCCATATCCTGCGCCTGGATGGACGCGAGGTGCCGATGGAATCCATCGCTTCACCGGTCGATTACGAGGATGGCCGAGCCTATCAGATCATACTCCGCGATATTACGGAGCGCGTGCGTATAGAAAAGGCCTTGCGCGAAAGCGAAGCCCGGTTTTCCGCCATTCTCGAGCAGCTTCCTGTCGGTGTGGGGCTGTTCGATTGCAGCGGGCGATATCTCGCGCGCAACGGGCCGTTGCGGCAGCTGTGGGGAGAGATCATTCCCTCATCGAACCAGGCAGATACGCGCTGGCAGGCATATGATGCAGATGGTCACCCGCTTCCCAAATCGGAATGGCCAGGCGCGCGCGCCATTCGCGGCGACACAATTACGCCGGGAGTGGATTTTATATATACGGCCGACGAGGAAGAGCAGCGCTGGATGCGTGTCGGCGCCGCACCTTTTCGCGGAGAGAACGGTGAAATTGTAGGCGCGGTTGCCGTCGTGCAGGATATCGACAAGGAGAAACGCGCGCAGCAGGCATTGCGTAATAGCGAAGCGCGCCTGAAAATCGCCGTCGACCTTGTCGGCCTCGTGCCTTATGCCTGGAATCCGCAAAACCGGCGAGCGCGACTGGGATGCCCGCCTCAAGGCCATGTGGGGCCTGCCGCCGGAAGCGATGGTCGACGATGAGCTGTTTTTTGCCGGTATTCATTCCGATGATCGTCCGCGCGTCGAAGCGGCGATCGCAAATTGCATAAATCCGGGAGGCGATGGCGTATACGAGGCCGAATACCGTG
The DNA here is from genome assembly GCA_963714065.1 of uncultured Alphaproteobacteria bacterium. GTDB lineage: Bacteria > Pseudomonadota > Alphaproteobacteria > Rhizobiales > UBA4765 > JAZKID01. The sequence goes on from OY970226.1 coordinate 2,071,767, forward strand.
TCGTCAGCCTGAACGATGGAACCGAGCGCTGGGTTTCGACGCGCGGCCAGACGTTTTTCGACAAGGGCGTTCCCGAAAGATTTATTGGTACCGCACTCGATGTCACAGAACGCAAACGTGCGGAGCGGACCAAGGCTTTGTTGATTGCCGAACTGCAACATCGCGTTCGCAACACGCTTGCCGTCATTCGCGCCATTGCGCGCCGGACGGCGGAAACAAGCGCAAACATGGAAGAATATGTCGCGCATTTCGACGGGCGCCTGAACGCTTTTGCCAGAACGCAGACGATCGTGACCAGCAATCCCGCAGGAGGCGTCGATCTTGCGCAGCTGGTTACGGAAGAATTGCTGGCCTATCGCGCACGCGAAGGTGAGCAATTGTATATCGCGGGCCCATCCGTGCGGCTGCAATCCAAGGCTGCGGAAACGTTCGGTCTTGCGGTTCACGAGCTTGCAACCAATGCCGTCAAGCACGGCGCGCTGTCCTCGCCTTCGGGGCAAATTGCCGTAACATGGTGCATACGCGACGGACATATCGGCGCACCTCCGCATTTATTGTTCGAATGGATCGAATCCGGTTCGCCCCGCCAGTTTCCGAGGCAGCCGCGGCGACGTGGTTTCGGCACGGAACTTCTGGAGCGCACCCTCAATTACGAGATAGGTGCCAAGACATCGCTCATGTTCAAGCCCGACGGGCTGCATTGCAACATCGAATTTCCTATGACCAAACGCATTGCGATTTAAAGGGAAATTGGAAAAAATAACTTATGTTATTTTGTCCGCTTAAAATATTTGGATCATGGTGCCCGAGGGGATTTGCGCTATAACCCATGTAATTGTTATTTCCTTACTCAGGGCAAGAATCTTCGGCAGTCTTTTTCGAATGAAAAGAGAAGCAAATGGAAGATCCCATGAATTCTGTCGATTATTGGCAAAATGTCTACGACACCGAAACTTATATGGCGTGCGAATTACGTAAAGGTACGCTGCATGTCGTCAATAGCGACGGCGGAGACGGCTTGCCTGCCATGATTTTGGCGCATGAAACTCTGGCCAAGAAAGCGCTCGAGCAGCTTAGGAAATTGCGTTATGCGGCGCTGAATAACGATACGGATAACAATTCCGGTGCAAAAATTTCCATGCAGGCTTGATGACGTTTGTACGGAACAAGGTTCCGCTTCCGGATATCTAATTTTTGGCGAACAGGCGTTGATAAATTTTTGGAAGCATGTCGGGAAGATCTTCCGCAATCAGACCTCGTCCGAATAAATTTGCCGCTTCGCCGTGCAGCCACACGCCGGCCGCAGCGGCCATGAAACCGGGCATTTTCTGCGCAAGCAGGCCGGCAATAATTCCTGCGAGCACATCGCCGGAACCGGCAGTGGCAAGCCATGGCGGCGCATTTTCGGCAACCGAAATTTCTCCTTCAGGAGAAGCCACAACCGTGTTTGCGCCCTTTAAAACCATGATGGCGCCTGTATCTTCCGCAGCGGCTGCCGCGCGTTCGTTTTTGGAGCGGCATTCGGAAAACGCTTTGCCTTGAAACAGCCGCGCGAATTCGCCTTCATGCGGCGTGAGAATTGTCGGTGCGTTTTTCCGCGATATAATTGCGCCTTTGAGCGATGCCAAATCGTCGGCAAAACTTGTCAGCGCATCGGCATCCAGAATGGCAGCGACAGGACTTGCAAGCGTCGTCAAAACAAGTTGCCGCATGTGCTCGCCGACACCGCCGCCCGGCCCCAGGACGACTGTATTGACATGCCGCTCATACAGCGAGGCAGAAAAATCCGCAATGTCGGCAAAGCCGCGCACCATGATCGACAGCGAGGAAATTGCGTTGATCAGCAATGCCTCTTTCGGCGATGCCAGCGTGACGAGCCCGGCGCCTGTATGCAATGCACCTCGCGCGGCAAGACGCGCGGCGCCGGTCGACGACATGCCGCCAGATAAGCAAAGAACATGTCCACGATCATATTTGTTATCTTCTGCAGATGGAGACGGAAAATACTTGAGCCACAAATCGGGATTATTTGCGAAAATTTTGCCGTCCATCTCGTTATCTTTCCCGTTCTATTTAACACTTTCCCGTTACCGGCGAAGCGGGCGGAATGGCATAAACCCTGTAAAATAGGGAATCAGTAAGGTCATTCGTGTGATCTGAGTCGATTTTAGCGATTAAAAGCAGATAGTAATAAAATCGGATGTGATAGTTAAAAACGTATCAATTGATTCAAATCATCGTATAATTATGAACTTTTCTTTATTGATAAGGGTGCATTAAGTAAGTAAAGCATTTGCCGGATTGGTTATTAAGGATTGGGTAACTTTATTTGTATGCTTAACGGTTTTTGACTTGCTTATTGCCTACATCCGGCGCGGCCCTTCGGAGGCAAAAGAGCCTTATATTTGTTAGGCTTACGTTAAACCCGGCCCCCTTATTCTGCGCGATGGGGGTGGTTTTAGCTGTGTCAGCAGCAATGAAACACGTCATTCTTTTGGCCGTCGTCCTGCTTGCAGGTTCGACAACGGTGGTGTTTGCCCAAGTGCCGGGCCCCGCCGACGCTGGACGTGTGCGTCAAGAAGACAAGCTACCCCCGGACCAGCCACGCCTCAAACCGAATGCAGCACCTTCAGCGCCACCCCCATCTGACATACCAGACGGTGCGAAGCGTGTTCGTTTCGTTTTGAAAAGCGTGCGCATCGAAGGCATGACGGTTTTTCCGCAGAGCGATTTTGTGGATCTCTACAAACCGTATCTCGGAAAAACCGTCAGCCTCGAACTTGCGTGGCAGGTGGCCAACGCCATCACCCAGCGTTACCGCGATCAGGGATTCTTCCTGTCGCGCGCTTACGTTCCTGCCCAGAAAGGACGCAAGGGCTTGATCCTGATCAAGGTTGTAGAAGGCTATATCGGCAAGATCGATCTCCCCCCCGAATACTCGGATAACATCGTCTTGCAAGCCTTCAGGCAACGCCTGCTCTCGAAGAAGCCCATCAAGTCCGACTATCTTGAAAGCATATTGCTGCGGCTCAACGACTATCCCGGCCTGTCGTTCCGCAGCGTTCTGTCGCAAATCGAGGAGGAGCGGGCGCCGGAAGGCGCCGTGCAGCTCTCTCTCGTACCCGAGGCGAAACCAAGCGAAAGGAATATCAGTTTCGACAACTTCGGGTCGCGCTTCCTTGGGCCGTACGAAATGCAGGCCGGCTATACGACAAGCTTCCGTCCGGGCCATCTGACGACATTGAGCGCCATGATGAGCCTGCCGACGAATGAAATGCAGTATGGCACAATTTCCCACTCGATCGCCGTGGCGCCGAATTACACGTTGCAGTTCAGCGCAGGCCGGACATTGGCCTATCCCGGCTACACGCTCAGCCCGCTCGAGATGGAAAGCGTTTCCACGTCGCTCAGCACCAGGCTGAGTTATCAGTGGATCCGCCAGCGGCAGAAAAATCTCAACGTGTTCGTGAGCTTCGACACGCGAGATACCGATGGCGATATCTTGGGTGGTTTGCCGCTGTCACGCGACCGCCTGCGCGTCTTGCGCGCCGGCCTGACATACGACGTGGTGGACGACTGGAACGGTTCCAACATACTGAGCTTCACGTTGAGCAAAGGCCTGAGGATCATGGGCGCGAGCGGGGAGGGCGATCCGAATCTGTCGCGCGCAGAAGCTATCCCTGACTTCGTCAAGGTCGATGCGCAAGCTTCGCGCCTGCAGGTGTTGAACGAGGAATGGTCGGTGCTTGGCGCGCTGTCGGCGCAATGGTCATCGGCGCCGTTGCTGTCTTCCGAAGAATTCGGGTACGGCGGACAATCGTTCGGCCGTGCTTACGACTCGTCGGAGATAACCGGCGACAGCGGCCTCAACGCATCGCTGGAGGTTCGGTATGGCGGTGTACCCGAATGGCAAAGCTTCACCTTCTCGCCATATGCATTCTTCGATGCCGGTATCGTCTGGAACCGGGATACGACGCAGGAACAACAGTCGACCGGTGCTTCGACCGGTTTGGGCATGCGTGTGAATGTCGTAAACGGATTGTTAGGAAATGTCGGCCTTGCCTGGCCGCTTGGGCGGCAACCATCGACGCCAATCAATGGCGAAGCAGGCAATCCGCGCATTTTCCTGAATATTTCGCACCAGTTTTAAACCGTTGTTTAGGATGCCTTGCCAGCACTGCTTAACGGTGATTTGGGAAAGCCCCAGCTGCCTGTAAATTATGAGTGCATATTAAGGCCTTATTTAGGCCCATAGCCCATTGTTTTATCTTAGAAAAAGGAAAAATGGGTTTGTACGTTTCGCGCCGTCAACTCATCTCAGTTTCGCTATTCTGCCTTGCAGGCGGAATGCTGTGGCGCGCCTTGCCTGCATTTTCAAATCCGCTTGATGGCACGGTGAGCGCCGGCCAGGCGACAATCACGCAGACAACACCGCAGAAGCTCGACATCCAGCAGCACAGCGACCGCGCCGTCATCGACTGGCGCGGTTTCGATATTGCGCCGGACGAGCACACGCAGTTCTACCAGCCGAACGCGAGCAGCGTTATTCTCAACCGCGTCAACACAAATCGCGCGAGCCGTATCGACGGAAAACTTTCGGCGAACGGTTACGTCGTCATCGTCAACCAGAACGGTCTCGTCTTCGGCCGCGGTTCGCAGGTCGATGTCAACGGGCTGATCGCCACGACATCCAACATCTCGAACCGGAACTTCATGCGCGGCAAGATGAAGTTCAACAAACCCGGCAACCCGGACGCGGCAATCATCAACGAAGGCACCATCACCGCGAAGGATGCGGGCCTCGTAGGCCTCGTTGCGCCGAACGTCGTCAACAGGGGCACGATCACGGCAAAGCTCGGCCGCGTGCATCTTGCCTCCGGCGACAGGATGACCGTGGATCTATACGGCGACGGCCTGCTTGAGGTTGCGGTCAGCAAAAAGGTGAAATCGCAGTTCGTCGGCAATAGCGGCAAGATCAGCGCCGACGGCGGCAAGGTCGCGCTCACGGCGGCGGCCGGCAAGCACATCGTCAACAGCCTGATCGAAGTCGGCGGCGAAGTCAGCGCGAAGAGCGTCGGCGGCAAAAAAGGGCAGGTGACGATCTACGCCGAAGGCGCGAACGCGGTGAAGAAAAACGTCACAGCCGACAAGGGCAAGAAAACCGGCGCGAGCACCGTTCTTGTTTCTGGCCTCGTCAGCGCTTCCGGCCGCAATCCGGGCGAGAGCGGCGGCAGCATCGTCATCACCGGCGATGATATTTCATTGCTTGCGGGAGCAAAGATCGATGCTTCCGGCTTTACCGGAAGAAGCGGTACAACAACTGGTTTAGCTGTTTCGGCCGTGCGCGAGGGTTCAGCAGGCGGCGATATTCGCATCGGCGGCGATTACAAAGGCGGCGGCGATACGTCGACGGCAAAACTTCTTTATGTCGATGCGAGCGCGCTGATCCTCAACGACTCGCTGAACTCCGGCGATGCGGGCCGCACCATTCTTTGGTCGGATGATACAACGAAATATTTCGGCAGCGTTTATGCGCGCGCACTCGGTAACGAGGGATATGGCGGCTTCCTCGAAACCTCGGGCCACCAGAATTTGTTGATGCGGGGTACTGCGGATCTGACGGAGCTTGCAGGTGGCGCTGGTACCTGGCTGCTCGATCCGACGGATATCCAGATCTATGATCGCTCAAGCAGTTGCGGCGGTAGCTGCGACCAGGTGAACACTTATACGACTGCGCAGCTTGAGGCGATCAGTGTCGGCTCGAACGTATCGTTGAGTGCAACCAATAACATTACGCTCAATCTCGCGACCGACACGATGACGTTTGCTACTTCAGGCCGCAGTTTGACTCTAGTGGCAGGTAACCAGGTTATCAGCGCGTCTGCGGGTACAATAACAACGACGAATGGTGCTATTACCCTTAATGGAGCAAGTGGAGTTCGGTTCAGCCATTCATATACATTCAATTCGAACGGCGGCGCAATTGCGTTCATCGGTACGTTGAGTGCCTCTGTCGGTGGTCTGACGACAACAATTAATTCCGGCAATGGTAATATTGATTTGGCTGCTATTAGTTCCAGCACTGCTTACGTCATCAATTCCGGAAATGGAACAGTAACCTTCTCAACCGTTAGTAGTTCTGCTGCTATCACGGTTACAGGGGCGACAATACTCAACGGAACCTTTGTAACAAACAATATAACTTTTAACAGTGGGGTGACCATAAATGCAGCTCTGAGCATAAATTCTGGTAGCTCCCTGACTTTTGGTTCGACGATAATTGCAGGTAGCAATAATTTAACTTTGAATGCATCTACCATAGCGCTGGGTGGCAATATTACCGGCACCGGCACTTTGCTTATCCGTCCCGTAAATAGTAGCACTACTGTGGGTTTGAACGACGCCAGCGGCACCTTTAATCTGACCACGACGGAATTGGGCTATATCCAGAGCGGCTTTTCACTCGTGACTATTGGTACGGGAGGTGGCGCTACGGTCGTTGGTGCGGTCACCTGGAACAATCCGACTGTCCTGCAAACAAGTAACACTCTCACCATCAACGGTACGCAGACGATGGGGAGCAATAATCTCACATTGCGCAGCACTCTGGATATGATTTTTAATGCCAATTTGACCGGCACCGGCATATTGACCATCAGAGGTAACGGGACTGGCACGACACTTGGCATTGCTGGCGGCGCCGGAACGGTAAATCTAGATACAACAGATCTGACTCGTATTACCGATGGCTGGGCCAGTATCGTGATTGGCGCCACTGACATCACAGGCGCCTACACAATCAATGCCACAACGTGGAACGATCCCGTCACCTTCCTGACAAACTCCGGCGTTATTACGATTAACGGCGCGCAGACGATGGGGGCTAACAACCTCACGATACAAAGCAATGTTGATCCTGTCATTGCGGCCAATCTTTCCGGTTCCGGCACGCTGGCAATCAAGAATACATCAGCCAGCACCACGATTGGCGTCGGCAGCGGCTCTGGTACGATTACCGTGAATGCCACCGAGCTGACGCAACTGGTGGACGGCTGGTCTTCTATTGTAATCGGCGCAAGCGATGCCGGCGCGGTCACTGTCGGCGGCGCCATCACATGGAACGATCCGCTCACTTTGATCGGCGGTTCCGGCATTACTGTGAGCGCCGCCAGCGCGCAGACCGGGGCAGGCAATGCATCCCTGACGTTTAATGGCGCTACAACGCTGAGTTCCAACATAACGACAGCGAGCCAGGCTATCGTTTTTAACAATGCGGTAACATTGGGCGCCAGCGTTACTCTCAATTCCAATTCAAGCGGCAGTGGCGCCAACGTTACCTTCGGTAGCACGGTCAACGGCGCTTACGACCTGTTGGTCTATGCAGGAACAGCGGGCACGATTTCATTTAATGGCGTCGTAGGCGGCACTTCAAGTCTCAATGGTTTGCAAGCTTGGAGTCCAACAGTTATTTCCGGTAATATCACCACTGCCAGTCACATTCATCTGGTCGGTGCCATCACTCTCACCGGCAACAGCACGATTACATCGAGCGCCGGCGAACTTCATATTTATGATACAGTCAACGGCGCTTATAATCTGACAGTGGCAGCTGCCGGGGGAATAAACTTTTATAGTGTTATCGGCAACACTACGCCGATCAAAGCTTTTACGGCTAATAATGTTACGTACCTTTCCGGAAATATTACGACCAATAATGCGGCCATCATTTTCAATGACGCGTTACAGATTAATGGCAATCTCACTATAGCATCAACTAACGGCAATATTACATTCAACGGCAATGTTAATAACGGATTTGCTCTAAACATCAATTCAGGTTCCGGTACGACGACGTTTGCGACCGCGATCGGCGTCACCTATCCGCTGGGAAGCCTCACCGTTACCGGCGCGACGTCGATTGCCGGAAACGTCACGACTCATTACGGCACTACATTCAACAGCGCCGTGACGCTGACCGGCAACAGCACGATGTCCATAGCTACCAGCGGCAACATCACGTTCAACAGCACGATAAGTTCTAATGCAGGCAGCGGCAGAGCCCTGACTATCAATTCGGGCGCTGGCACCACGACCTTCAATGGCGAAATTAACGCTGCCGCTGGGAATTACATAAGCGCGCTGACTGTGACCGGCAACACCTTCATCAACTCGCACATCACCATTACCGATGGTACCGGCAATATCACTTTTAATAGTCCTGTGACGATTAATGGCAATGCCGACACCAGAGTCATAAATGCACAAGGCAACACGATTATAACCAATTCGACGATTTCGGCCGGTAACAACAACCTGCACTTAATCGCCAATGGCATGACGCTGGGCGGCAATATTTCTGGAACAGGCAATTTATATTTTTATCCAGCTACATCCAGCCTATCATTTGGTATTGGCACCGGCGCATCTGGCACGCTGAGTCTGAATTCCACAGAAGTTGGTTATATTCAGAATGGCTTTACGCAAGTCCAGTTCGGCGCCGGAAATGGTTCAAGCGCCATGGAAGTAATAGCCGCAAGCTGGAACGATAACATTGCTTTCGCAACGCAGGGCATTATCACCATCAGCGGCAATCAGACGATGAATGGGAACCATCTGTATCTTTATACGGATGCGAGCCCTGTCATCACCGGTAATCTTTGCCCGGGCACTTGCGGCGGCGTTGGTCCCGGCACGGGTGCTCTGGTTATTGCACCGAACGTTGCATCTACCACTATCGGCTTGGGTGACAGCGCTTCAGGAACTTTGAGTCTGAACGCTGCGAAAATCAGCAAGTTTGGCGATGGTTGGGCCTATATTCATATAGGCGGCGGCGCCACTAGTGCTGTCGATATGAGAGCGCTGACATGGAATGATTATGTACATATAGCAACAACTGGCACCATCACCATTAATGGCGTGCAGACAAGCTCAGGCTTTGAGTTCAATGGGCCGGTAACGCTTTTGGCCAACATTACCACTGGTGGCGCTAATCTTTCTTTCAACGGCACCGTTACCCAGAATGCGGCCGTTACTCTTAATGCGGGCGCTGGCACTATCACGACAAATTCGACCTTCTCTGCAGGCGCCAATGCAATTTCCATCATAGCGAATGGTATCGCTTTCGGCGGCAATGTGACGGGCAGCAACACGTTGTCGCTGCAGCCTTATACGGCGGGCACGACCATTGGTTTGGCTGGCGGTACTGGTGCGTTTAACTTAAGCGCAGCCGAAGTCACCCGCATCAACCAGAACGGCTTTTCAAGCATCACGATTGGTTCTTCCACGGCAGGAGCGATCACGATCGGCGGCGCTGTGACATGGAACGATTCTCTGATACTGATCAGCGGCGCGGGCATCACACTGAATTCAAGCAGCAACCAGACATTTGGCGGTAATACTCTCAATCTCCAGAGCGGCGACGATATCGTCCTCAATTCCAATCTGAGCAGCAGCGGAGGCTCGCTGTATATCTCAGGTTCGACGGGGACGTCGATCGGTCTCGGCGACGGCGCTTCCGGCACGCTAAGCATCAGTACCGCAAGCATCGGACGTCTCGTCAACTGGGCTAATATCGAGATAAACACCAGTGGCGCGGATATGACGCTGGCTGCCCTGGCCTGGCAGAGCGATCTCGTCCTTTCAGCCGATAATGTCATTATCAACGGCGCGCAGACGAATACTGGGTTTTTTGACATCTATGCGCCGGTCACCCTGGGCGCCAATATGACATCGACCGGCTTGGGCATTTTCTTTGAAAATGGCTTGACTTTAAACGGCAACGCCACGGTCGATGCCGGCACCGGCAACATCTATCTAGGCGGGACCGCCGCTGTCGGCGCTTATTCGCTCACCTTTATCGCGGATAGCATGAGTTTTGACGGCAATTTCACCGCCAGCGGCGGTACGCTGACGCTTGCGCCTTCTACAAATGGTTACGATGTTTTTATCGGTGAGGAACTAGGTAGCGGCGCCCTTTTCTTGACTTACATGGATTTCTATATCCAAAGCGGCTTCTCAAACGTAACTATCGGTTCCAGCACAACAGGCACCCTCTACGTCGATTTCGCGACTTGGGCCAGCCCGCTGACATTAATGGGCGCCAGTCTTGAGATTTTTGGCGCACAGACAATGGGCACGAATGCGCTCACGCTGCATACGGATGCTCTTGATCTGGCCGCCAATCTGGGAGGTTCCGGAACGCTCACCATCAAGCCGCTCACGGCCAGCACAGCCATCGGCCTCGGCACTGGTGCGTCCGGCGCATTGGCCCTGGATACGACCGAGCTTGGTTATCTGGCCAACGGCTGGACGAGCATCATTATTGGCGCAAACAATGCTGGCGCAATCACGTTGAACAATACGCACACATGGAACGATCCGCTCACGCTCATCGGCTCCAGCATCACATTGAACGCGAGCAGCATTCAGACAATGGGTTCCAATGCGCTGACCCTGCAAACCGACGGCGATATAGCGCTTTCGTCCAATCTTTCCGGCAGCGGCGCGCTGACGATCAAGACGATATCTCTTGGCACGGCGATCAATATCGCAACCTCCAGTGCGGGCGCGCTCGAGCTGACGACGACCGATCTCGGCTTCATCGGCAACGGCAGCTGGAGCGGCATTACGATTGGTCAAAGCACCGGCACAGGCGTAATCACGGCCAATGCTTATGCCTCGTGGAACGATCCGGTTACTTTCGTAACGGATAACAGCCTTGCCAACAAGATCGTGATCGGCGGTGCGCAGAGCACTACGTCCTCTTTCACCTTTAACGGCCAGACGCAGCTCGGCGCCAATGTCACAGCCAACACAGCAATTACCTTTAGCAATGCTGTAACATTGAGCGCCAATGCCATAGTGAGTGTAACTGGCAATCTGACGACCAGCTCGACGATAAGTGCCGGTAGTAACAACCTTACTTTAACATCTGAGAAAATTTTCCTTGGCGGTAATCTTACAGGTAGCGGCACGCTGACCTTATCGTCTGTCTCGAATGGAGTAAGGCTCGGTATTGGCCTGAATACTCTGTTTGATCTCTCTACAACTGAGATTGGTTATCTTCAGGGTGGATTTTCGAATATCATCATCGGCAGTTCGGCAGCCGTTACACAGGTATTGGACACAACAACGTGGACAAGCCCGCTGACATTAATAGGCTCCAGCCTCACAATCAGTGCGCCGCAGACTATGGGCTCGAGCCTGGCTCTGACTCTGCAGGCCGATAGTCTTTCTCTCCTGGGCAACCTCACCGGCAACGGTGCGTTGACAATCAAGCCGATCACAGTGAGCACAACCATCGGTCTTGCCGATGGTGCGGGCGCATTGAACCTTGATACCACCGAGCTTGGCAAGATTATCGACGGCTGGAGCTCCATCACCTTTGGTCAGAACACCGGCACGGGCGTGATCACGGTCAATGCTTATGCTTCTTGGTCGGATCCGGTTACGTTCCGGGCTGCGGCCGGGGGCAGTATTGCCATCAACGGCGCTCAAACCAACAGTTCATCCTTTAACTTCCTCGGACCGACAACGCTGAGCGCAAATCTAGCTGCCGACGGCGTCTACTTCTATGATACTCTTACGCTTGGCGCAAACGTTGGCATCAATGCTGGCGGCGGCACGGTTGCGACCTTCTCAACAGTAGCGGGCAGCAGCTATAATCTGACATTGACAGCGAACGATTTAACGTTCGGCGGCAATTACAGCGGTAGCGGTGGTACGCTGACGATCACGCCATATGCAACGAACCGGGCGGTCTATGTTGCAATCAACGACTCGTCGGGAGGCCTGGAACTCACCACCACCGAGCTCGGCTATATTGGCAACGCCACCTGGAGCGGCATCACCATCGGCCGCACCGATAGCTCGGCTGCGCTCACCGTGAATGCCTACTCTTCGTGGAGCGATCCGCTCACGCTCCAGACCGGCTCCGGCACGATGACGATCGCCGGTGCGCAGGCAATGAGCGCGAATAACCTGACGCTGATCACCAACAGCGATCTTGCCGTTGGCGCAAATATTACGGGCACAGGCGCGCTGGTAATTAAAGCCGCTTCGGTTGGAACCGCCATCGGTCTTGCTGGTGGAGCAGGCGCGCTGGCGCTTGACAACACTGAGCTTGGCTTCATCGGCAATGGCAGCTGGAGCGGCATCACCATCGGCCGTTCAGATGGTACAGGCGTGATTACTGCCAGCACTTATGCCTCATGGTCCGACCCGATTACGTTCCTCGCCGACAACAGCCTGGCCGACAAAATCGTCATCAGCGGCGCGCAGACGAATACATCGTCGTTCATCTTTAACGGCCAGACGCTGTTGGGCGCCAACGTTACGACAACCAACGCAGCCATCACGTTCAATTATGCTTTGGCTTTGAATGCGACAGCCACTATTAATGCTGGCACAGGTACAATCACAACCGCATCGACTGTGGCAGCAAGCAGCAACAATCTGACGCTGACGGCCGGCGACCTCGTGCTGAGCAATAATTTTACTGGCACGGGCTCGTTGACAATCAATCCCGGCGCGACCAATACGGCGGTCAATCTCGCAACAACAAGCGCGGGCGGTTTGGAATTGACCAGCGCCGAACTCGGTTACATCGGTAACGCAAGCTGGAGCAGCATCACCATCGGCCGCACTGATGGTACTGCGGCGATGACCTTGAATGCCTATTCGTCATGGTCGGATCCGCTCACATTGATCACCGGCTCCGGCCTGATGACGATTGCCGGCGCGCAGGCGATGAGTGCTAATGCCCTGACGTTGCAAACGGACAGCACTCTTGCCATTGGCGCAAATATTACGGGCACAGGCGCGCTGATAATCAAAGCCGCCACGGATTCCACCACGATCGGTCTTGCCGGCGGAACGGGCGCGCTTGCAATCGACGCGACCGAGCTTGGATTTATCGGCAACGGTACATGGTCCGGCATCACCATCGGCCAGAGCACGGGCACGGGCGTGATCACAGTCGGCGCTTATGCCTCATGGAATGATCCCGTCACCTTCCTGACAGTCAACAACGTCGCCGACAAGATCGTCGTCAGCGGCGCGCAGACGAGCAGCGCGAGCCTTACCTTTAACGGCCGGACGCTGCTTTCAAATAATCTGACGACAAGCAATGCCAACATTATCTTCAACTATGCATTGGTCTTGGGTGCCAACACGGCAATTGCTTCTAGCGGCGGTAATATCACCTTCGCCAGCACGGTGAACGGACCTTACGATCTCACTATCAATTCCGGCGCCGGCACGGTGACGTTTAACGGCGCGGTTGGCGGCAGCAGCGCTCTTCATGCCCTCACTGTCACGGGCCCGACGGTGCTAAACGCCAACGTGACGACGAACAACTCGAATATCACATTTAATAGCGCTGTTACGCTGGGCTTTAGCACCGTCAGCTCTAGCGGCGGCAACATTGTTTTTGGAAGCACGATTAATGGAGCAGGCGGCCTTAACGCTAATGCGGGGGCCGGTACGGTGACCTTCAACGGTGCAATCGGCAATTCGGTGGCGATCAACTCTCTTATTGTTACAGGTGCGACGACGATTGCCGGCAATATCACGCAGAGCGGCGGTGGCGGATATATCATCTTCAACAGCGCACTGACCTTGGCTGCCAATGCCTCGATCGTTGCTCCTGGGGGAAATCTTATTTTCTATAGCACGGTTGACGGCGGATATAATCTCGCCGTCAGTTCAGGCACTCACAGTGACTTCTATGATACCGTTGGCGGCACAACGCGATTGGGCACGTTCACTGTTTCCGGGTTATCTAATATATACGCCGATATCAAAACGAATAATCAGAATATTAGCTTTAATAATACTATGACGCTGCAAGGGGCGAGCACGATCGACGCGGGCACGGGCACCATTACCTTGTCAACTGTTACTGCCGGCGCGAACAATCTTACGCTAACCGCGAACAACCTTGTCCTGAATAGCGGTTTCACCGGCACCGGCGCGCTGACGATCAAGCCTGGTGCGATCGCGACGACGGTAGACCTTGGCGGCTCCGGCGGCACGCTGGCGCTTAGCACAGGCGAGCTCGATAATATCAGCAATGCCAGCTGGAGCAGCATCACCATCGGCCGCGCCGATGGAACGGGCGCGATTACCTTCAGCAGTTCCTATGACTGGAACGATCCTCTTACCGTTCTGAGCAGTTCCGGCAACATCGCCGTGAACGGTGCGCAGACCAACACGGCTTCCTTCACCTTCAGCGGTCCGACGACGCTGAGCGCGAATGTCACGGCCTATAATACGACTTTCAATAGCGCCGTCGCACTCGGAGCGAACGTGACGCTGAACACCAATTCTGGCGATCTTACATTTGGATCGACCGTTGCGGCCGGTAACTTTAATCTGCATACAATTTCACATGATATCACGATTGGTGGCAATATCTCTAGTACAGGCGGCACCCTTACTTTAACTGCTCCGTATGACGAGATGGGCATTGGTGCTGCTGCCACTTATCAATTAAGCGAAACCGAAATTGGTTACATACAGAGCGGCTTTTCAAACGTAACGATCGGCAGTAATGGGGTTACACTTATTGTTGGGTCAGCATTGACCTGGAATAACCCGCTGACGCTACTTGGAGCAGCAATTTATATTACCGCCGAGCAAACAATGGGGTCGAATCCTCTGACGATACAGACAGATGCGATTTTTGCATTAAGCGCTAATCTAACAGGCAATAGTCAGTTGACCATTAAACCGCTGACAGCCGGCACCACCATCGGCCTCGGCAACAGCGCCACCGGAGATTTAAATCTGGATGATGCTGCGCTCGGCAAGATCGTCAATGGCTGGTCGTCCATCACCATCGGCCGCAGTGACGGCACAGGCGAGATTGATATTCAGGCCGCCACATGGAACGATCCCGTCACATTTATTTCCAGCGGCGATATTGTCGTCAATGGGGAGCAGACAGGAACCGACGATGCGTCGATTACATTTGACGGCAGCGGATCGACGTTCCTGAACGCCGATATTACGACCGCGAGCGGAGCAATCGAATTCAATAATGACGTTACATTGGGTGCCAATGTCAGCATTAATTCGAATGGCGACGACGTAATTTTCAGCGAGACGATCGACGGCGGCTACAA
This sequence comes from uncultured Alphaproteobacteria bacterium, assembly GCA_963714065.1. GTDB lineage: Bacteria > Pseudomonadota > Alphaproteobacteria > Rhizobiales > UBA4765 > JAZKID01. The sequence goes on from OY970226.1 coordinate 2,086,892, forward strand.
TCTGACTATCAATGGAAGTGCGGCCTTCCATGACAATATCGGTTCTGCGACGCCGCTTGGCGATCTATATGTAAGCGGAGGGTCGATTGCCTGGTATGGCTCGACCATCGCTACGGATAACGGCACCGTTACATTTGATAATAATCTGTACTTAAATGCATCTTTATCCGTAACGTCCAATGGCGGCGCCATGAACTTCCAGCAAGTGAGCGGCGTATATGCCTTCACGCTCAATTCAGGCGCGGGCCTCATCACATTTAACTTCGATGAAGCGAATATCGGTGCGTTCCAGGTTACGGGGCCTTCCGTCTTCATCGGCGGAACGGTGGTAACTAATGGCCAGAATATTACTTTTGTCGGTGCCGGCAGCACGGTCAATACGAATGGCACTACATTCCAGGCTGGAGCAGGAACATTTACGTCCAGCGCGGCTATCAGTGCCGGGGCAAATCCGCTGATGATTTTCGCAGACAGCATCGCCCTTGGCGGCATTGTCAGCGGCAGCGATACGCTAACCTTGGCGCCCTATACAAGCAGCCGGGCGATCAATCTTAACAATGGCGCTGGCGGCTTCAGCCTGACGACAGCAGAAATCGGTTACATCCAGGGCTTTGCAAATGTCATTATTGGAAGAGACGAAACGTTCTGGTCCAATTACGAAGGCACCATAACGGCCGGTGCGGCGGCCTGGAATGCGCCGCTCACCTTGCTGGGCGGCGTGGGGACGATCACCATCAATGGCGCGCAAACCATGGGCGCGAACGCGCTGACCTTGGTATCCGATTTTGAGATCTCCTTGAATGCTGATGTCGGCGGCAACGGCGCGCTGACTATCAAGACGACATCAGCCTCCGGCGTCTCGATGGGTCTTGCCGGTGCTGCCGGCGATTTGATTATCAGTTCAAATTCTCTCGGTCATATTGCCAACGGCTGGTCGTCCATCACTTTTGGCCGCTCCGACGGCACCGGCGTGATTGCGATGAATGCCTATGCATCGTGGAACGATCCGGTGACATTCATTACCGCCGATGGCGGCTATATCACGGTGAATGGCGCTCAGACAGGTGCTGGCAATGCGTCGATCACATTTAACGGTCTCACATTACTTAATGCCAATGTTTCAACGGCGGGACAGGCAATCGAATTTGATAACGTGTCCTTGGGCGCCAACAGCACCATCACTTCGAACAATGGCAATATCACATTCAACAGTTATGTCGGCGGCGGCTGGCGCTTCACCGTCAATGCGGGTAACGGCACAGTAAGCTTTGGCGATGACATTGGTACGGACGGGGGTCTCAACTCGTTGACCGTCACCGGTCCTACACTCATGAATGCCGGAAGCATTCTGACAGATGCCGGAACCGTTATCTTCAATAGTGCCGTGACCTTACTTGAGGACCTTACCATCACGACGGATGGTGGCGCCATCACCTTCGGCAGCACGGTAAATGGCGCCTATAATCTGACCACCAATTCTAGCGGGAGCACGACGACGTTTGGTGGCGTGGTGGGCGGTGTGACGCCGCTCGGTACTGTAAATATCACTGGCCCAACCGCGCTATGGGCCAATATGACTTCAGATTATATTAGCTTCAACAGCGCGCTGACATTGAATGCCAGTGTCACTATTAATGGCGCTGGTGGACTTGTATTTGGGTCGACAGTTGCGGCCGGAAATTATAATTTAACAGTTTTATCTTCAGACCTCACTATCAATGACAATATGTCGAGCACAGGCGGCGCGCTGACCATAAATGCTGTCTGCGGCGGCTGCGTTGTGGCAGTCGGCAATACCAATCAGGATTATAATCTAAGCGCGACAGAAATCGGGCGTATCCAGAGCGGATTCTCTAATGTCACCATTGAAGGCGATCTGTTGGTGGTTTCCGCGCTGACATGGAATAATTTTCCGCTCACGCTAAAGGGCCCGATCATCGGTATCAATGGCGCGCAGGTATTGAGCAATAGTCTTACCTTGCAAACCGATGGCCTGAATTTAGGCGCCAATCTCACCGGCAATGGCGCGCTGACGATTAAGTCTTTAACAGACAGCACTACGATCGGCCTCGGTGATAGCGCTACCGGCACGTTGAATCTCACCGATGCCGAACTCGGCAAGATCATCGAAGGCTGGAGCGGCATCACCATCGGCCGGAGCGATGGCGTAGGCGCGATGGATATCAGGGCCGCCACATGGAACGATCCTGTAACATTCCTAACCGCTGTTGGCGGCAGCATTGCGGTGAATGGGAACCAGACGGGTGCGGGCAATGCATCGCTCACATTTACGGGCGGGCCTGTCACGCTTGCTGGCAACATCGCCACAACCAATCAGAATGTCACATTCAACAGCGCGGTAACGTTAAGTACTGCTGCAAGGTCCGTGACTGCCGGTACCGGCACCATTAATTTCGCTAGCACGATTAACGGCGCGCAAGCCCTGACCATCAATGCGACTGGAGGTGCCGTAACATTAGGTGGCGTGATTGGCGGCACAACACCGATCGGCGCGCTCACCGTCACCGGCAATACGACGCTGAGCGCCAATGTGACGACGAACAATGCGGCGATCGTTTTCAACAGCCCGCTGACCTTGGGCGCAAACCTTACGATCAATTCCACTGGCGGCAATATCACCTTTGGCAGCACATTGAATGGATTCTATAACCTCACCACCAATTCTGGCGCTGGCACGACGACATTTAGTGGCGTGGTGGGCGGTGTCACGCCGATTAGGTTGCTAAATGTCACAGGCCCAACAACGCTGAGTGCGAATATAACGTCAATTGGCGCTACCTTCAACAGCGCCGTGACGCTTAGCGGGAATGTTACGCTTAATGTAGGTACGGGCTACATATCGTTCGCCTCAACTGTCGATGCCAGTACTTATAATTTAAGCACAGTTTCAAGCGATATTACGCTGGGTGGTAATCTAACCAGCACCGGCGGTGCGCTGACGTTATCGTCTGCGGGCGGAAGCGTTATGTCAGTTGGTAATACCAATCAGGATTATAATTTAAGCGCGACTGAAATTGGATACATTCAGAGCGGATTCTCGAGCGTCACCATTAATGCAGATGGCGGTATGGGCGTTTATGCATTAACCTGGAATAATTTCCCGCTTACATTGATTGGTCCTGTCATCAATATTAATGGAGCGCAGACATTAAGCAATAATCTCACGCTTCAAACTGATGCTCTGGCAATTTTGGCAAACCTGACAGGCAGTAGTCAGACTGGTTATTAAACCTAATTCAGTTGGCACGACCATCGGCCTTGGCGGCGGCACAGGCGGCTTGAACCTGACAGATGCCGAGCTTGATTATATCGGCGCAGGCAGTTGGAGCGGTATTACTATCGGCCGTTCTGACGGAACAGGCGTGATGACGTTGGATACCTATGCTTCCTGGAGTGATCCCGTCACCTTCCTCACCGTCAACAATGCTCCCGACAAGATCGTTGTCAGCGGCGCGCAGACGAATACATCGTCGCTTACTTTCAACGGCCAGACGAAGCTCTCCGACAACCTCACAGCCCATAACGTCACTTTCAACTATGCATTAGTCCTAAATGGCGCCAGCATCATTAATGCTGGTGGCGGCGGTACATTTACGGCCAACAGCACGATTAATGCTGGCGCAAATGCGCTGTTAATCCTCACGGATGCCATCGCATTGGGCGGCAATGTCAGCGGCTCCAGCAGTTTGACGCTCGCGCCTACTACAGCAAGCACGACAATCGGTCTTAACGCCACAGGCGATTTCAACCTGAGCGCCAACGAGCTCGGCTATATCCAAAATGGATTCTCGGGCATCGGCATTGGCCGCTCTGACGGCAGCGGTACGATGACTGTCGGTGCTGCGACGTGGAGCGATGCCGTCGTTCTGACGACAGGCAGCGGTGTCATCACGATCAGCGGCGCGCAAGATATGGGCGCGAACAATCTTACCCTGCAAACCAATGGTAACCTCGCCATTGGCGCCAATCTGACCAGCAATGGCGGTATCTTATCCATAACGCCGACATCGGTCGGTACATCGATTGGCCTTGGCGGCGCTACAGGCACATTAAATCTCGATGCGGCTGAGCTGGCTCACATTCAGAATGGCTGGACAGCAATTGTCATCGGCCGCGCCGACGGCACGGGAACAATCACAGCCGATGCCGTGACATGGAACGATCCGCTGATCCTGGCGACAGGCGGCAGCGGTCTGATCGAGGTGAATGGCGCGCAGACAGGCGCGGGCAACGCATCGTTTTATATCGATGGTCCGCTGACACTGGGTGCGAACCTGACGACCGCGAACCAGAACATCACACTTAACGGCACTACGACATTGGACGGCGCCAGCACGATCAATGCCGGTACAGCGATATTTACGAACCATGCGACTATATCTGCAAATGCCAATGCACTCTCAATCATTGCGGATAGCATTGCTATCAATGACAATATCAGCGGCGGTAGCACGTTGACGCTGGCGCCTTACACGGCAGGCCGAACAATTGGTCTTAATAGTTCCGGTCAATTTAATCTGACTACAGCTGAACTTGGCCGACTTCAGAACGGATTCTCGGGCATAACGATTGGTAGCTTAAATTCCGGTAGTATGAATGTAGATGCGGCAGCCTGGAATGATCCGCTTACGCTTTTAAGCGGAGGTAGCATTTCATTTCAATCCGCTCAATTTCTTGGAAACAATACGTTGCTTGCGCGAGCCGTTGCCAATATTACTGTTCTAGATGAGATTTCTTCGTCAGCATCAGGCACCGCTATTACCCTTGTTGCCGGCGGCGATTTTTCAATTGATAATCTTGTTCCGCTGACGGCCAATAATGGCCGCTGGCTGATTTACAGCAACAATCCTGATGATATCGGACTTGGTAGTTTAAGCCCGGATTTCCGCCGCTTCAGCTGCACCTATGGCGGCTCCTGCCCAAGCTTCGCTTCCGAGACAGGTAATGGCGTGCTCTATGCCAGCACACCTCAGCTGACGATTACGCCAACAGTTGTGCATATAACTTATGGCGCTGCAGTTCCAAGTCTCGTTGGGTATAGTTATTCGGTTTCTGGCTATCTCGGTTCAGATGAAGCAGATGATGCACTCAATGGCACTCTCACTGGCAGTACGACTTACACACAATACAGCAATGTAGGCACATACAACATCAATTATGCCAGTGGGTCCCTGAGTAGCGATCTGGGCTACGGCTTCACTTATGCAAATAATGCTTCAGGATTAGTTGTCGATGCAAAAACCCTGACCGTCAATCTTACGGGTACAATCACGAAAATTTATAATGGTAATGCCGATGCAACACTGGCGGCCAACAATTACAGCTATACCGGCATTGTGAATAGCGACGACGTCTATGTCAGTAATACTGCCGGCAATTATAATAATGAAAACGCAGCAAGTAACAAAACCGTCACAGTCAATAGTTTGGTCCTCGCCGGTACTAAGGCAGGTAATTATACGCTTGCTTCTAGTTCCGCTTCTGATCAGGACAACAACTTTGCGATCACGGCCAAAGCGTTGACGGTGACGGGTGCGCTTGGTGTGAACCGTGCGTATAACGGGTTGCTGACGGTTGCGCTGAACAGTTCTGGGGCGGAGCTGGTTGGGATTGTGTCTGGGGACGAGAGCAATGTTGATCTGGAGAGCGGCTCTGCGTCCGGGTTAATGGCGAGCAAGCATATCGGCGACGACAAGGCGGTGACGGTGTTGGGTTATGCGCTGTCCGGGTCAGCGGCGTCGAACTACTCGATCGTGCAGCCGACGGATGTGACCGTTGACATCGCTAAGGCGAACATCACGATCACGCCGGATGCGGGCCAGAGCAAGGTTTATGGTGCGGCCAATCCGGCTTATGCGTATACGCCGTCGATCGGCCTGTACAGCACGGACAGCTTCAGCGGGGCGCTGGCGCGAGCGGCGGGCGAGAACGTCGGCAATTATGCGATCAACATCGGGACGCTCGGCATCTCTGACGGCAACTCCGGCAACAATTACAATGTGAGCTTCACCTCTGGCGTCAACTTTGCGATCACGGCCAAAGCGTTGACGGTGACGGGTGCGCTTGGTGTGAACCGTGCGTATAACGGGTTGCTGACGGTTGCGCTGAACAGTTCTGGGGCGGAGCTGGTTGGGATTGTGTCTGGGGACGAGAGCAATGTTGATCTGGAGAGCGGCTCTGCGTCCGGGTTAATGGCGAGCAAGCATATCGGCGACGACAAGGCGGTGACGGTGTTGGGTTATGCGCTGTCCGGGTCAGCGGCGTCGAACTACTCGATCGTGCAGCCGACGGATGTGACCGTTGACATCGCTAAGGCGAACATCACGATCACGCCGGATGCGGGCCAGAGCAAGGTTTATGGTGCGGCCAATCCGGCTTATGCGTATACGCCGTCGATCGGCCTGTACAGCACGGACAGCTTCAGCGGGGCGCTGGCGCGAGCGGCGGGCGAGAACGTCGGCAATTATGCGATCAACATCGGGACGCTCGGCATCTCTGACGGCAACTCCGGCAACAATTACAATGTGAGCTTCACCTCTGGCGTCAACTTTGCGATCACGGCCAAAGCGTTGACGGTGACGGGTGCGCTTGGTGTGAACCGTGCGTATAACGGGTTGCTGACGGTTGCGCTGAACAGTTCTGGGGCGGAGCTGGTTGGGATTGTGTCTGGGGACGAGAGCAATGTTGATCTGGAGAGCGGCTCTGCGTCCGGGTTAATGGCGAGCAAGCATATCGGCGACGACAAGGCGGTGACGGTGTTGGGTTATGCGCTGTCCGGGTCAGCGGCGTCGAACTACTCGATCGTGCAGCCGACGGATGTGACCGTTGACATCGCTAAGGCGAACATCACGATCACGCCGGATGCGGGCCAGAGCAAGGTTTATGGTGCGGCCAATCCGGCTTATGCGTATACGCCGTCGATCGGCCTGTACAGCACGGACAGCTTCAGCGGGGCGCTGGCGCGAGCGGCGGGCGAGAACGTCGGCAATTATGCGATCAACATCGGGACGCTCGGCATCTCTGACGGCAACTCCGGCAACAATTACAATGTGAGCTTCACCTCTGGCGTCAACTTTGCGATCACGGCCAAAGCGTTGACGGTGACGGGTGCGCTTGGTGTGAACCGTGCGTATAACGGGTTGCTGACGGTTGCGCTGAACAGTTCTGGGGCGGAGCTGGTTGGGATTGTGTCTGGGGACGAGAGCAATGTTGATCTGGAGAGCGGCTCTGCGTCCGGGTTAATGGCGAGCAAGCATATCGGCGACGACAAGGCGGTGACGGTGTTGGGTTATGCGCTGTCCGGGTCAGCGGCGTCGAACTACTCGATCGTGCAGCCGACGGATGTGACCGTTGACATCGCTAAGGCGAACATCACGATCACGCCGGATGCGGGCCAGAGCAAGGTTTATGGTGCGGCCAATCCGGCTTATGCGTATACGCCGTCGATCGGCCTGTACAGCACGGACAGCTTCAGCGGGGCGCTGGCGCGAGCGGCGGGCGAGAACGTCGGCAATTATGCGATCAACATCGGGACGCTCGGCATCTCTGACGGCAACTCCGGCAACAATTACAATGTGAGCTTCACCTCTGGCGTCAACTTTGCGATCACGGCCAAAGCGTTGACGGTGACGGGTGCGCTTGGTGTGAACCGTGCGTATAACGGGTTGCTGACGGTTGCGCTGAACAGTTCTGGGGCGGAGCTGGTTGGGATTGTGTCTGGGGACGAGAGCAATGTTGATCTGGAGAGCGGCTCTGCGTCCGGGTTAATGGCGAGCAAGCATATCGGCGACGACAAGGCGGTGACGGTGTTGGGTTATGCGCTGTCCGGGTCAGCGGCGTCGAACTACTCGATCGTGCAGCCGACGGATGTGACCGTTGACATCGCTAAGGCGAACATCACGATCACGCCGGATGCGGGCCAGAGCAAGGTTTATGGTGCGGCCAATCCGGCTTATGCGTATACGCCGTCGATCGGCCTGTACAGCACGGACAGCTTCAGCGGGGCGCTGGCGCGAGCGGCGGGCGAGAACGTCGGCAATTATGCGATCAACATCGGGACGCTCGGCATCTCTGACGGCAACTCCGGCAACAATTACAATGTGAGCTTCACCTCTGGCGTCAACTTTGCGATCACGGCCAAAGCGTTGACGGTGACGGGTGCGCTTGGTGTGAACCGTGCGTATAACGGGTTGCTGACGGTTGCGCTGAACAGTTCTGGGGCGGAGCTGGTTGGGATTGTGTCTGGGGACGAGAGCAATGTTGATCTGGAGAGCGGCTCTGCGTCCGGGTTAATGGCGAGCAAGCATATCGGCGACGACAAGGCGGTGACGGTGTTGGGTTATGCGCTGTCCGGGTCAGCGGCGTCGAACTACTCGATCGTGCAGCCGACGGATGTGACCGTTGACATCGCTAAGGCGAACATCACGATCACGCCGGATGCGGGCCAGAGCAAGGTTTATGGTGCGGCCAATCCGGCTTATGCGTATACGCCGTCGATCGGCCTGTACAGCACGGACAGCTTCAGCGGGGCGCTGGCGCGAGCGGCGGGCGAGAACGTCGGCAATTATGCGATCAACATCGGGACGCTCGGCATCTCTGACGGCAACTCCGGCAACAATTACAATGTGAGCTTCACCTCTGGCGTCAACTTTGCGATCACGGCCAAAGCGTTGACGGTGACGGGTGCGCTTGGTGTGAACCGTGCGTATAACGGGTTGCTGACGGTTGCGCTGAACAGTTCTGGGGCGGAGCTGGTTGGGATTGTGTCTGGGGACGAGAGCAATGTTGATCTGGAGAGCGGCTCTGCGTCCGGGTTAATGGCGAGCAAGCATATCGGCGACGACAAGGCGGTGACGGTGTTGGGTTATGCGCTGTCCGGGTCAGCGGCGTCGAACTACTCGATCGTGCAGCCGACGGATGTGACCGTTGACATCGCTAAGGCGAACATCACGATCACGCCGG